>JAENYU010000053.1 GCA_016841625.1 Methanobacteriota archaeon | reverse complement strand
TTGTTGGGAAGTTGACGGCTCCCATCTCCCACCTGTCGGCCTGCGGCCTCCGAGGAAGGAGTCTTCCCGCCTTCGGAGATAAACGACAGATAGGAATTATTAGAATAGATAAGAATCATTAGAATAGATAAGGATCATTAGGATATATCCAAACAAAAATAGATAAATTGATCATACATACCCGAATATTAAAATGAGTTGAGAATAAAATAGATTCCTGCAGCCATCTCTGCAGTGATATATGCAGTCATCCTTGCAACCGCCTATGCCTCCCTCTAGGGCGTCTATGCAATCGTATATGCAGCACTTATTGCTGAGTATCTATCATAATACCGCCCTTTACAAGCCAGTTATAAATCAACTTCTGCAAGTAACAGACCACAGGCAACCTGATTACCACCGCCTCCCTCTTATCTCCGGCCGTGTGGACAGCTATGGACTCTTTTCCATCCGCAATCATGAAGCACTCTTCACTGTACTGGACCCCGTCAATGAACAGGTTCCGGACAAAGTCCCCGAATTCTTTACCGGTCTCCTTGAAGTCGAATGGCATTTCTCTGAACTTATTGAGATCATCTACAATGAGGATTAAACGATAGTTCTTTTCCAGCTTTTTCAGGTCAGATTCGAACTCGCCCAAAAATTCCGGGTTGGTCGAGAAAACTATCAGTTCATCCCTGACATTACCGAAGATCTCACGGATCCTGTTCCTGATACCCCATTCGCTCTGGATGCACCAGACAGGAGAAAACCTGGGAATATCATAACTCAATTCGTTAAGCTGGTCCAGAGCCTCGATGGCACAGGTGAAAAATTCATCCTTGATCCTGCCAATCACATGCTTCGGATCAACAGCTTGAAAATAAACAGGCGAACCCTGCCGAACTTCCACAAAACCTTTCTTGGACAGCGTTTTAAGGATATCATAAACCTTGGCCCTGGGCACCCCTGTAAGTTCATGGACTTCCCTTGCAGTGGCTTCTTTCAAACTTACCAGCCCGGCATAGGCCTTACCCTCATTTTCGGTAAACCCCAGCTTCTCAAGATTATGGATCAGGTCCGGATTTATTGCAGGATACATTTGTTACCCCTAAAGTAACAATAGATTTAAATCAATTCTTCCAGTATAATCTCAGTATAAAGAGAACATTATTAAATAATTATATAAATGAAAGCAAAACAAATGCTTACAGATCCAGATGTTTACATTAAGGTTAGAACCAGGGTTTACAATCAAGACCCCTGAGCCTCAAAAAGCGAGACCCAGCTTCAAAACTTGTTTATGCTCGAGACAATCGAAATAAGGGGAATTCGCCATTAAGAACATATTTGAAAAACTAGGAATTTTTATCCAGAATAACCGCCTGACCATACTTCTGGTCTTTTTCCTTTTCATAATAATAGCAATGCAGGGCGCACAGAAAATAGAAATGGCGTCAGGCACCGAAACCTTTGTCGGGAAAGACTCACGGATGTATCAGGATTTCGACCACCTTTTTCTGAACATTTTCCAGACAGAGTCCATTGTGGTGATGGTAGAGGGAAATGATGTAAAAACGTCGGAACTTATGAAAGCTGTGGATCGACTCGAACACCAGCTCCATTCTACGGAAGGCGTTATCGAGACCACAAGCCCGGCATCGATTATCAAAGGCATAAACTACCAGATGACAGGCAGATATGTGGTCCCGGACACGGATGAAGAAGTCAGGGCCATAATCGACAGCAACCCGGACAGTTTTGAGATCATTACACCTGATGATACGCACATGTTCATCTCGGTGGTAATGGCAGGCTCAACCACGGAGACAAAGCAAAAAGAAATCCTGTATGCAACCGACGAAGCAATCAAATTTTCGGATTTCCCCCCCTCATACGGTATCATACTAACAGGTGACCCGGCATTCCAGATCTCAATGAACGATGAAATGAATTCAAGTATGGGACCTCTTCTCGGGCTTTCCGCTTTTTTTATGCTCATTGTTCTAAACCTTGTTTTCCGGCACGTCCGCTGGAGACTCCTGCCCTTACCTATTGTCCTGATTGGAATAATATTCACTTTTGGAGCTATGGGATACATTGGAATTCCCCTCTCCATGGTTTCCATGGCCGCTTTCCCGGTGTTGATAGGGCTTGGCATCGATTATGCTATCCAGTTCCATAACAGGATAGAAGAAGAACTGCAGGAAAACAGCAACAAAACCAACGCAATCGTGGCCACCGTTAGAAATACAGGCCCTGCTGTCCTTGTTGCCCTCGGGATGACAGCTCTCGGCTTTGCATCCCTGTTCACCTCTTCCGTCCCCATGATAAGGGATTTTGGAAAACTCCTCATGATAGGGATAATCATGTGCTATCTCGCGGCCATATTTGTGGGCGTCATCACGGTATCCCTCTTTGACGGAGTCTCGGGAAATAATCTGTTCGGGAAAATGAAGAGTAAAATAAAACCTGGCCGAACAAAACCCGGAGAAACCCTGGAAGGGCAAGCGAAACCCCAGAAAATGGAACATTTCCTGACGAAGCTTACCGACTTTACAATAAAATACGATGTAATCGTGCTCGGGATTGCAGCACTTCTCTGTATCGGAGGCATTTATGCCGACCAGTCCGTGGGCATCCAGACTGACGTCACAACCTTTGTCCCCCAGGACATGCCTGCACTTGTAGACCTGCAGCACATGAGCGATATAATGGGCGGGGACGACCAGCTGAACATCATCATAAAGGTAAAAGATACTGCCGACCCTGAGATCCTGAAGTGGATCGACGAGTTCAGCGAACATGAGGTGAATGGCAGAGGACATATATACGGGGCATCAAGCATCGTACCCCTCGTAAAAGAGCAAAACGGCGGTACAATACCGGAAAGTTCCCAGGAAATAGAGGCAATCTACGAAGAAATCCCGGAATACCAGAAAACCCGCTACATGCACGGGAAAAACATGCTTCTCCTGAACCTTGACATAGGCAATGCCATGTCTGACATAAAAGTAACCGGGATCAAAGAGCTTACCAACATCGTAAGAGAGGATATCCGGTGGATGCAGGCACCTCCCGGCACATCTGTCACGATTACGGGAAACAACGTGGTCTTCATAGAGGTCATAACCGCACTTACCAGCGGCAGGGTGCAGATGACTTTCCTCGGGCTTATCCTGGTCCTTGCCGGGCTTTTCATAGTCTACAGGGACTGGCTAAAAGCTCTGACTCCAGTCATTCCCATGTTTATCGTGATCGGCTGGTCAGGCGGGGTTATGGACTACCTGAACCTTGACTACAACCCCATGACCGCAACCCTGGGAGCCCTGATCCTGGGGGTCGGGTCCGAGTACGCAATTCTCATGATGGAACGCTACTTTGAAGAAAAAGAGGCAGGTGCAACCCCAATGGAAGCCATCCATAAGGCAAGCACAAAAATAGGGACTGCAATTGTTGCCTCCGGGGCCACAACGGTGTTCGGGTTCTCAGCCCTGATCGCCTCCCCGTTTGGCATGATAAGCGACTTCGGGGTAGTGACGGTCATCGATGTCCTGCTTGCCCTGATTGCCACATTTGTAGTATTCCCACCTCTGATCGTCGTCCTGGACACCTGGCGAGATAAAAGAAGAGGCGCACAAGCAATACAGAAACAACCCGACAAACAAGTTCAAGGGGCTGATATCTAATGAACGAGCCCGGAAATCAAGCTACACAGAAGATAATAAAAACATTCACTGCAATCGCAGTGTTCCTTGCAGTGATCTCAATAACCGCAGTTCCAGCCCTTGGAAACGATGACGATGATGACGAGGTTATCTTCATCATTCCGGAGCAAGGATACACCGTGGACTACTACCGGAGCTACGGGGAGCCAACCATACAGGCATCTATTGTAGGAGACCCCGAATTCAGGAGGGGGGAGATTGCAGGCCTTCAGGTAAAAATAGTGAACAAGGGATATATAGAAGGTTTCAAACGGCTGAATGCAAACCAGGGAAGAGACAACTCCACTGAGGAATTGCTGGCACTGGCAGAGCTGGAAGAGGAAAAGGAATGCACAACTACAAAAGACCTCGAAGCCACCCTTGTCTCGGAAACGGAGTACATAGAAATCGACCCCGTAACCAGCGTCCAGAGTGTGGAAGAGATTGAAACCGGGCACACGGAAATCCTCCGGTTCACGATAAAAATCGATGGAGATACGCCCGCAGGGAACTACGAACTCCTCCTGCCCGTAAGCTGCGAGTACCAGGCAAATGTAAGGACAGTTACTCCTGAAGTAATTAATCTTGGCCTTACGAATATGGAATTCACAAGGGAATATACAACAAAAAACACAGTCCTCAGCTTGCCCATCTCTATTGAGAGCAAGCCGAAATTCGAGGTAACGGAAGTTGCAGGGAACCTTAAACAGGGAGAAACAGAAGTCATTGAGGTAACCTACACAAACACCAGGGAAATAACAGCAGAAGATGCTATGGCCCGTGTCATAGTCATGAGCCCCCTGGGCACGGAGAAGTCCATAATCAGATTAGGGAACATCGGACCCGGAGAAAGCAAGACCGCCCTGTTTGAAATTTCAGCAGACAATGACGCAGTTGTGAAAAACTACGGGATTGACAGTGAAATAAAGTACATTGACGAAGAAGGGGAAACCTCCTTTTCAGAAAACCTGAAAGTGAATGTGCCCCTTGAAGCGTCCGAGGAAAAAATCAGCATAACGAGCATAGCAATTATACTGATAATCTTTATCGCTCTATACCAGATCATAAGCATGCACCGGAAAAGGAATCAAAATAATGAGAATTCACCAGGTGACGATAATGAATAAAAAAGGAATTTTTGCTGCAGCCACTGCCCTTCTGATCCTGGGGCTTGCAGCCCTGCCAGCACAGGCAGCCCTACCCGACAATTTCGATATCAGTGACAATTACTACACCGTCTACGGAGGTCCGGATATCAGCGCCACCCTTCTCGGGGACAACGAATATTCAAGGGGGAATACGGTAACTCTTAACATAGAAATGATGAACAAGGGTGCAATTTCCGGCTTCAAGTCCGAAAACGAGGCAGATATCGGGGACTACACGGACCAGATGCTCCAGAGAACGGAGATGCAGTACGAAGCCCAGGCCGTAACCGCGATTGGCATCCTTGCTACCCTAAAGTCCGACGACCCGAACATCAAGGTAAAATCCGGGTCCCAGGAAGCAGGCACCCTCAAACAGGGGAAGGACAGCTCAAGCCCCACGAAGTTCACCATCGAAATCAATAAGAATGCACCTGCCGGAACGTATCCCTTAACCCTCGAACTGTCATACAAATACCAGAATAACGTGCAGGTAGGCGGAGACGAATTTGACAGCACTACCGGTCTGGTAACAAACCAGGAAGTAGGCATCTGGTACGAAAACACTACTCAGACCCAGACCATAGAGGTAAAGGTCAAAAAAGAGCCCTACTTTGAAGTAACGGAAGTTAAAGGGGAAGTCTACCCGGATGTTGGCGGCATGCTCTACGTCACCTATAAAAACACAGGAGAAGAGCCGGCAAAAGACGCAACAGTCAGGGTCAGTGCAGCCGACCCCTTCAGCACCACGGACGACCAGGCTTACCTTGGCACCCTGAACCCGGGAGAAAGCTCAGTTGCCGTTTTTGACATGGCCGTGGATGAAGGTGCAACCCCAAAGCCTTACTCCCTTAACAGCGAGATCCTTTACGAAAACACCGACGGGCATACCCAGATTTCGGATAGCGTCAAGATCAACACGGAAGTCCTGCCCGCAGAAAAAAGCCTCCCGGGATACCAGATTGGTACAGGAATAGGTTTCATGACCCTTGCAGCCTGTTTCATCCTTTTCAGGAAAAAACAGCAGGAATGAAGGGTAAGACCTGGAGAAGAAAAGGCTAAAAAGGAATGGCTAAAAAGGCAAGATCTAAAAAACAACCCCACCGTAACCATACCGCTTGAGGATTTAATTCAACCCGGAATGGTTACACTTTTTTTTGTAACACATCTTCTTCTGCTTCATCAGTCTGATTGATTAATCGAATTGAGTAAAACAATTGGTTGATAGCATTGATTTGCCTTATTGAGTAACCTGATTGATTATTTTCTTAATTTTTTTTGTCAGGTTTATTCTCTTTCGGCATATTCTCTTTCGGCATATTCTCTTTCGATTTCTGATCTTCAGCTTCATTTTCTTCCGGACCTTTGGTCTCCGATCTCTTTGCAACCATTACTTCCGTGGACTTGATGACTGCATATATCCGGTCTCCGGGCTTTATGTCGAGTTGCTCCACAGCCTCTTCGGTGACAACCGAGGTCAGGATTGAAGGGTCCATTTCAATCGTGATCTTCGAGACCAGCCCCCCTTTCTCGACTTTGAGGACCTTTCCTGGAAGCCTGTTCCGGGCTGAAATTTTAAAGCCAACGTTTTCCCAGGAGGTTTCGTCCCCTACGGCCTCTTTGATAATTTGCTTACTGGTTTCATATTCGGCAAGCATTTTTCGGCCCAGTTCCGTTAGGAAGGTCCCCTGGTTTTTCCCCCCTCGAACCGTGACAACTGCGGGTTCCTCGAGCCTTTCGTTCATTTTTTTCAACATGAGCCAGGCATGTTTGTAGGAGATCCCCAGTTTCTCACAGGCTTTTCGGAGGGACCTTTCTTCGTCAATAGCTTTGAGTAAACTGGCTTTTCCGGCTCCCATCACGGGCTTTCCGTCTTCCGTAAACCAGAGCTTTGTTTTCGCTTTCACAAATTTACACCTTATCGGAGCACATGGATAGAAGATGCCTTGAACTGGGCATAAACAGAAACCCCGGGAACAAGCTCCATTTCTTCGGCAGACTGCCGGGTTACCAGCGCGTTCAAAACGAAACCGCAATCCACTCGCACCCGCACAAGCGCGCCCAGGCTCTGAACCCCTATCACCGTGCCTTTCAATGAGTTCCTGATGCTGGATTGTGTAACGGTCTTACTTAATACTATGTTTTCCGGCCTCATGCCAGCATGCACGATATCCCCCACCTTCACTTCCAGTTCCCCGGCAGCTTCAATCACCGTTCCTTCGGCCTCGATCCCGATCAAGCCATTTTCACTGGAAAAAACCCTGCCTTTAAGGACGTTCTCGAACCCTACGAAATCAGCGATCCTGTCATTTGCAGGTTTTTCAAAGATTTCCTCGGGGGTACCCACCTGTACGAGCTTTCCGTCCATCACCACCGCAATCCGATCTGCCATGATCCGGGCCTCGGTCTGGTCGTGGGTAATGTGGAGCACGGTCAGCTTACCCTTCCGGTGCACATTCAGAAGCACCTCCCGGGCACTGTCCTGCGTCCTCGGGTCAAGGGCACTCAGGGGTTCGTCCAGCATGAGGAATTCAGGGTCTGTCACAAGAGCCCTGGCAAGGGACACCCGCTGCTGTTCCCCCCCTGAAAGGTTTAGCGGATACCTTTCAAGCAGGTGGGAAATATTAAGGTATTCCGAAATTTCCCTGAACTTACCGGGAGCTTTAAGCTTTTTCATCTTCAGCCCGAACTCGATGTTCTTTTTAACGGTCATATGCGGGAACAGGGAATAGTCCTGGTACACGAAAGCCAGGTTGCGTTTTTCCGGCGATAAGTCCGTTACGTCCTTGCCGTTGATCAGGATTTGTCCCGAATCCGGGCGGTGGAAACCTGCTAAAAGTTCAAGGAGCAGGGTTTTTCCCGAACCTGTAGGCCCAAGGATAACGAAATACTCCCCGTCAAGGATAGTCAGGTCCAGGGAATCCAGGGCAAAAGACTTCCACTTCCGGGAGAGGGCTTTAATCTCTATCATATATGCTCCAGCCTGCGGAAAGGATTCTGATTACTATAAAGATAGTCAGGGAGATAAGGATCATGAGGACTGCAATGGGCCTTGATGCCGAAAGCCCGTAGGAAAGGAAACGGTCGTAGATAAGTGTGGGCCCGATCATCGGGTAGTAGGCAATCATCACAACCGCCCCGAACTCACTGATAGCCCTGGCCCAGGTCATGACAGCCCCCACCATGAGGTGTCTTGCGGAAAGCGGGAGGGTTACAAAGAAAAAAGCTTTCCAGAGAGGAGCCCCCAGGGAACGAGCGGCGTTCTCAAGTCGAGGGTTAACACTTTTGAAACCTTCTCTTGCGGAATTGGCAAGGTAGGGCACGGATACGAAGAGCATGGCAACCACGATGCCGGGAAGAGCATCCCGGAACTGGATATAGGGTTCGAGCGGACCGCCGAGAAGCCCGCGGGACCCGAAAACCGTAAGCAAGGCAATTCCTGCAACCGTGTGAGGGACCACAACCGGCACATCGATGATGCTCTCGACCAGACTCTTTCCGGGGAAATCAAACCTTGCCAGGATGTAGCCCGCAGGAGCCCCGAGAAAGAGGGCTATCAGGGTGGCAAGAAAACCTGCATAAAGAGAAAGAAAAATTGAACTCATAACCGAACTGTTTTTTGCAGTATTGACCAGGCCGGAAAAATCGTTGAGCACCTGCCCGAAGATCATGTTTGCAAGGGTCACAAAAATAAAAAAGAAAAGCAAGAGCAATAAAAGGGAAAATACGAAAGTGAGGGGCTCGATATTTATCTTTCTTCGGATCGTGGCCTTCATTATGATACCTTTCTTCCGTTTTTATTATTAAGTAATTCCCCGGGGCACTGGTTTATGAAGGTACACCTTAACTTCGGGGTGTGAAACCGGATTTTAAACCAGGGGAATTACGGTTCACTGTTTTGCAGTTCACTGTTATTTGCAGTACTGTTTTGCAGTTAACTGTTATTTGCAGTACTGTTTTGCAGTTAACTGTTATTTGCAGTACTGTTGGCAGTTAACTGTTATTTGCAGTACTGTTGGCAGTTAACTGTTATTTGCAGTACTGTTGGCAGTTAACTGTTATTTGCAGTTCATCTTCACTGCACAAGAGCCTGCAGTTCTTCCGGCATAGACTCCTTTCCATCCGCAAAGGCAGGAACTATCGGAGGCTGCCCGTTTTCAATGAAGATCTGCTGCCCGGGTTCTTCCAGGAGAAGTTTTACAAATTCAGTTGCAAGTTCGGGGTTTTCAGCATTAGTGGGAATCGTTATCCCGTATACGATAGGAGTGCCGGTAACAACATCTCCGTTTGCCATCTCCACCTGGACCAGCTTGTAATTGTCGGCATATTCGATGGAGCTCAGGTCGATTTCAGCCGGAAGTTCCACGAACTCAAAACCATGCTGGACAGCAACACTGCGGTAGATGTAGAAGTAATCGATTTCTCCCATCTCAAGAGCAGAGGAAAGTTCGACCTCCATGCTCCGGAGCATGATCGTCTTATTGGAATCCGGGACAAGAAGAGCTTCGGATGCAGGGACATGCACCATAAAGGTCTCGTTTTCTTCAGTCACTGTCATGCCTGTCAGATCAAGGATGAGGTCATCATAAATCTGGCTATCATCATAATAGAATTCTGCGAGCTGGGTCACCATCTGGGTCCGGTACCCGCAAGGATCATCGTTCGGGTTGGAAAAACCATAGCGTACACCCGGACGCATGAGGATTTCGTACCAGTTGTCCGCATTGATTTCATCACTGTACATGCTTTCATTCGTGTAAGCAATCACGATCTGGTTCCTTGCAAAAGCCGCATACCAGTCCGCATACTCCGGCATCATCATAGACGGGATAAGGTTGTAGTCCGCAGATGCCAGGATATCGGCGTTTTTCCCGAGTTCGGTAATCTTCCGTACACTCTTCGCACTGCCAGCAGATTCCCTCTGAACATCCACGCCGGGGTTCCGTGCTTCGAACTCGTTTTCAAGTTCCTCGAAGGGCACGCTCAGGCTCCCTGCATGGAAAACCTTAAGAACTGCTGCATCTCCTGCCAAACTCGTGCCTGAACCGTTTTCTTCGACGCTAGCGTTTTCCTTGGGGGAGGAATCAACACAGCCAAGTCCGAAAAAAGTAACGGAAAGGACTGCGATAAGAACCAACAATTTGTAGATATCTCTTTTAGATGACATTGATATGTCATCATGAATACAACGATTAATAAACTTTTTGTGCGAAAATTATGGAAAATATTCAGAATGCCCCGAATGCTATCGGAAACGGGGAATGGACAGAGGGAAAACGGGAAGGTCTGGTGAACTACCCCCACCTGCTTTCTGATGAAAGCGAGGAAGGGGCTTCCTGCTTCATATTCCGGAGCAACCTCCACGAATCCACAGGCTCTTCCCCGTGTCCCACGGGTGATTTTGAATCAAGTTGCCAGTGCAAACTTTTTGATGTTGATAGCGGCGTTAATGTCCCTGTCATGGAACGTTCCACAGGCAGGGCATTCCCACTCCCGGACAGCCAGAGTTATGTCCTTGTTGTGGTATCCGCAAACGTTACAGGTTTTTGTGGAAGGCTCCCACATCCCGATCCTAATAACGGTTTTGCCGAGCCTTTTAGCCTTATATTCCAGTTTCGAAACAAAGCTTCCCCATGCCGAATCACTGATAGCCTGAGCAAGTTTATGGTTTTTCTTCATCCCCTTAATGTTTAGCGTCTCGATTCCAACGGCTTGGTTGTCGCTCAAAAGAGTGTTTGACTCTTTATGCTGGAAATCGTGTCTCTGGTTGGAGATTTTCTCATGAAGTTTGGCAAGCTGTTTTACGGCTTTCTTCCGGTTCCTGGACCCTTTCTGTTTCCGGCTGACCCTCCTCTGGAGAGTTTTCAGGCGGTTCAAAGACTTTTTCAGGAACTTAGGGTTCTCTATCTTTTCCCCGGTGGAAAGGATCGCAAAGTCCTTGATCCCGAGGTCAACCCCTACTGTGGTATCCTCTGAGTATTCCTGCATTTCCGGGTACTCTTCCCTGTCTTCCGTCAGGATGCTAATGAAGTACTTTCCTGTAGGGGTTCTTCTTACGGTTGCCGTTCTCAGGAACTCACCATTAAGATCCTTTTCGACAATGACCTCCCCGTTAACTTCGGTAGTCTCTATCATGTTCTCAAAAAACTCAGGACTGAACATGTCCCGGTGCATCTTGATTTTCATCCAGCCAATTCCCGGAAGAAACACTTGCGAAGTGGTCAGGTTGAGCTTGTACCTCTGGGGAA
>JAENYU010000014.1:86785-105371 GCA_016841625.1 Methanobacteriota archaeon | reverse complement strand
TGATTCACTTCATGCGGCGCTTCAGGGAGATCCGCCGATACCTGAATAATTACAACAATTCTTGAATAAATATTCTCCTTATTTGTATAAAATTATGATGTGTAGCTGAGCGTTAAAGGAATAAATTTTTGAAAGAATTTTGAAATATTTCGGTAAAGAGTTCCGGAAGAGTTCCGGAAAAATCATTCCAGAGTATGCTGGATGACACCTTTTCTGGCAGCCCTGTAGGACTTTTCGGCAAGTTCCGCACTTCCCTTTATTTCTACAATTTCCATGTCGAAGGTGCGGGCAAAGTCCCGTACATTTTTATTGAAATCGGGGTCGTATGAAAGGCCGGTGTCGAGTTTTACAACTCGTGAGTACCTCGGGTCCTTCAGGTAATTGTCGTCGAGATTCCGGGATTTCCTCCTTTCTTCTCCCATTTCTTTCCAGCTCGAAGCCCACATGGGCGTGAAGTAGAGGGCACCAGTCCCCCTGCAGGCGTACATGATTTCGTCGTAGGCGGCGTTTCCCCCGAGGGCGGCGCTTATGCAGTCTGCCACGACTTCCCCGTTTCCGTCTTTCAGGCAGTAAAGGGGGCACTCAAAGCCCAAAAAGTCCTCTTCCAGACTCTCAAAGGCTTCTCCGCAGCTGCAGTAAAAGATTAGGATTCCGTCCGAGAACGCTGCCATCTCCTTTATCTTTCCGTAGACTTCAGACTTAAGGAGATCGAGATCGTCATGAAGCCCCAGCCTGAGCGGGTTTACGACCACAGTTACCCTGTGAGCCGCCTTGAGCTTCATCTTCTCGTGAATTTTCCTGAAAAAAGGAAGCGTAAGCAGGGGTTTTGCGAGCGCCATGAAGCCGGAGCCGGAGCCGGAGCTGGAGCTGGAGCCGTTCCCGAGTAGAAAGGGAACCCTGTCCAGGGGTGCTGTTCTATGCAGGCAGTTTTCGGACTTGAGTTTCCGGAGCAGCCCGAAACTATCCCTGCCTTCTACCACAATCAACTGCTCCAGTTCCCTATCATTCGAAAGGACATGGGCAAGCTCATCCTCAAACATCCTGCAGGCGATAATACTCAGTACGGGCATGTAATGAACCTCTTTCCGGCTGTTTTTCACTTTCCATTTTCAGTTTTTCGGCTTTAATCCGTTTTTTGGTTTTCAGCTTTCCCTTTCAGCTTTTCGCTTTCAGCTTTTCGCTTTCAGCTTTTCCTTTCAATTTTCCTGTTTTTCTGCCGGGCTTTCCTTTTTTGTTTTTTCACTCCACAAGAAGAATCCCTACGGACACCGTTTTTTCGGGGTTGCAGAACTCAAGCTCGATACCTGCTTTTTCCATGACTTTCTGCAGGTTGATCCCCACAGCTTCCGGGGCAAAACGCCTGAGTTCGGGGTTTACGCACTTTTCCAGGTTGCACTTCTCGCATTCGTTGCAGGGGCCGGGCCGGAGCAGGTGGGCGTAAATGAAGCCTTTCCTGAAAGCTTCCTGTTCCAGCTCAAACATCTTATGGAAAGACTCTTTCTGGATTTTTCCCCAGGCTTCGAGGATATCCTCTTCACCTGACGTATCGTGCTCTTCAACAAGGAGGAGTACACTTCTGTATTCCTGCAGGACCTTCCTGAATTCGTCGATGGAAATGATGTTTGGCGGACAGCTCAACCGCTCCCCGTAGTTCCGGCAGCCGTGGGCACACTTCAGGGCTATCCGGTTCTCCACTGCAATATCTCCTGATTCCAGAAGAGAGGCTCTAAGGCCCAGGTCTGAGGCTTTTTCGATTAAAACTTGTAAATTTTCTGACAGGTTTAATCCCCCTTGTTTCAAATGATACGCTTATAGCGAGATGGTTTATTCAATAAACTCGAATTCAATGTACTCGATAGTTTACGTTTTTCTCTTATTTCAAGAAATTGAATGCGAATCTTTTGTTAGCGACTATAGATATAAGCTCCTGACCTGAACTCCTTAACTCCCGGCTTTTCCCAGGTTATCTGTTCCAGGAATATATAAAAGCCAGAAGGACAGGTTTGCGTCAGGTTCAATTTATACACAGAGCTGAAACGCCTCCAAAACTTACAGGAATGGGTTCTGGAAGAAGGGCAAAAAACAAAGGGCAAAAATGTCGGACCACAAAAAATAAACAGCCGGAAGGATGAAGGGGCGGCAGAATCCCGAAGGACTCTGCTGATCCTTTTGACGCTGATTTTGCTGGTTTTGCAGGGCTCGCTTATTCAGCGCCCAGTTTCTGCCCGGCAGCCTGGAGGGCTCCGCCAAGGGCTTTTGCAATCTCGCAGTTCTGGTTGCATTTTGAGGTGCAATTGCAGTATTTGGGGACGTTTTCCATCATCCACTGGCCGAGGAAGCCAAAGGCTTTGAGCTGTTCTTCATTTGCCGTTTCTACGAAGTTGTTGATGTCTTCTAACTCCATTAATTATCACCAGATAGTGAATGTTTGTATAGATTTATATAGCTGAGCGTCATAATTGTGTACAGATTTCAATTTGTACAGAAAAATAACCTTATCAGGACTTGCTTTTGATTTTTGAGGTTGAGGAAAATGGAGACGGCAAACGTTAATCCGGAATCCAGTTACATAGAGGAACTGCATTCGATAAAAGAAGAAGTTACGACCCTGAGAAGCGAATTCTCCCGCTTCTTGCAGCGGGCAAACCAGCAGAACATCGAAGGGATGCTGGGGGAGATGAGGAAGAACTTCATGAAACCCATGGTTGACTACCTCTGTGAGGACGCAAACGAGCGGATGCACAACAACATGACCCGGGAATGCGGGATGAGGGAGTTCTGTGAAACGGCATTCCAGGACTTATTGCAGGAAACTGCCGGGCTTGTAGGCAGGAAAAAGGTCGGGTCAGAGACCGTAAAGCAGTACAGGAGCAAGCTCGATGAGCTCCGGACTGAGGCAAAAACCCCCCACTGCAGCAGGTGCTTTTCGGAAGCGACCGGGATTTTTGAAAAACAGGTCAAGCTCATGCGCTCCCTCCGGATCTACGAGGACCGGGAAGAAGAGGCTGAAAAAGGCGATATTAGCGAAATGCCTCCCGAAAAGCTGGTCTCCGAAATCTGCGAGCCCATCGCCAACAAACAGCGCCTCCTTATGCTAAAATCCCTTTCAGGGGAGAGCAAGACCTTCTCCGAATTCTCGAAGCTGACCGGGCTTCGGGGCGGAAACCTCCTCTTCCACATCCAGAAACTCCTCGACACCGGGATGATTATGCAGAGGAGTGAACGCGGGGACTACATAATTACAAGGAAAGGTTATTCCACGCTGCAGGGGCTCTCAAGGATCTATTCGGAAATCGGGGAGGTTTAACTCCGCAAGCGGGAAGTCCCCTTCCTCGATGTTTCTAATTGAAAATTAGAAACTCCTGTTAAACCTATGGTTTAACACGACAGCCGAAGGCTGGCAGGTGGGGGATGAAAGCCGTAAACTTCCTAATTTTGTATTTATATAATGCCGGCTCCATATAATACATTGGAGCTAGATCTCCTGTTTCATCGGATTCTTGACCTATATCATAGGTGACACACACAAATAAGAATCTGGGAACATTATTTTGTTATTTTGGGAACGGGTCGTGGGGTTGAGTAATTGAAAACCGGTTGCAGAATAACTTTCCATAAATATATATAATCAAGCCGAATGTATCTGTTTTCTCAATCATGATCAATGACTCATGGACATGACCTGGAAACGGACGGATTTGGCCAATATTTGCACAACCCCTTTAACACTCATAACAACATTATACACTCGATGAACAACAACCAATTGGATATACAATGAATTTGAACCACTGCAATCGTGATACTGGAGTTATAACTACAGCATTACTATTGGCAGCTGGTAAGGGTAGTCGTCTTTATCCTTTGACACGCGACACACCAAAATGCCTTACAATGGTTCATAAGGCGTCCATGCTTGAACGACTTGTCATCAATTTGAATAAACAAGGCTTCAAACGTCTTGTTGTGGTCACGGGGTTCCAGGAAAAATGCATTCGTGATTTTCTGGGAACGCAGGCTGGCGAAATGAAAATCGAATATATTTTCAGCCCCCTTTATGAGACCACCAATAACATATATTCACTCTGGATGGCCCGTAAAATTATTAATGAGCCGTTTCTCCTGGTTGAAAGTGATCTTGTTTTCGACGTATCTCTTCTGGATGACATGTGTTTTCCTGACAGAATTGCCATTGCACACATGCATCCGTGGATGAATGGTTCCACTGTCACAGTCAATAAATCCCAGGATGTTAAGAAATTCCAAAAAGGTATTGCAGGGCCTTTTGATGAGATCAGATACAAGACTGTTAATATTTACAGTTTTTCACTCTCTTCATGGCATAGTATTACGGAAAGACTGAACCAGTACATTTCAGCCGGCAGAGTAAACGACTATTATGAAACCGTATTTGCGGAAATGGTGGCTGATGGTAGTCTCTCTCTTAAAACAGTCTCTTTTGACAGCAAGCGATGGTATGAAATAGACACAGTTAAGGATCTGGCAGAGGCTGAGAAACTATTTTCGGCTGACAAATCAGAAACAATAATTCCTAACAATATCACGCCGCATACCTCTGGAATATCAAAGTCGTTTTTTCAACAAACAAAAAGAAGGGAGAAAGAAACGATTACTCGTTCAATTCCCGGTTTAAGGTCATTCCCTCCGTCCAATTCTTTAAAATTAAAGCCAATTCGTGCGGCTAAGACTCCAAAAACAGAAGTGCCACCTAAAAACAAATAAAGAAGGAAAATACATGATGCAGTATAATTATAAGACTCAAACTGAAAAATACGAATTCGTTTCCGGACAGCATGGTGGTTACTATCGTCATGACTTTATAGATCATGCTTATCTTTACAATCTATATTTCCCGCCAGAGGCAGTTTTTACAAGCTTTAAAAATCAAATTCACGACATTGTCCTTAACTACCCGATTGCACAGGATGCTCTTGCCGGTCTTATAGGCAATCTTATCCATCAACCTGCTGAAAGAATAGTTGTGGGAAACGGCGCTGCCGAACTTATCAAAATTATATCCGGCCACGTATCCAGCAAGTTGATCGTTCCAGTGCCCTCTTTTAATGAATATGCGAATGCAGCACCGGCAGGCCGGGTAGTTGAATTCCCCCTTGAATTTCCATCTTTTAAATTGGATGTCGATAAGTTTGCTGCTGAAGCGATCAAGGTTAAAGCAGATGTTGCTGTTGTGGTAACACCTAATAATCCAACATCTATGCTGGTTCCCAGGTCCGATCTAATATCTCTTGCACAAAAACTTGCAAATCATGACTGTATGCTGATCGTCGATGAATCCTTCATGGATTTTGTACATAACCCGGATCAAACAAGCCTGGAACATGAAATCGAATGTTACCCGAATGTGGCAATCCTTAAAAGCATGAGCAAAGCCTATGGTATCTGCGGTCTCAGGATCGGTTATATGCTAACTGCAAATTCAGCATTTGCTGAAGCTGTAAGGAAAGGCGTACATATCTGGAATATTAACGGATTTGCCGAAGAGTTCCTGCGGATTTTGCCCGATTACAGACAGGAGTTTGTCGAAAGCTGTAAACAGGTACGGACCGACAGGGACAATCTGTATAAAAGCCTGTGTGCTATTCAGGGAATGACTGTTTACAAACCTGATGCAAACTTTATTTTCTGCCGCCTCCCGGATTATGCACAAAGTGGCCCTGAAGTCACGCGGAGTTTGTTTATTGAGCATAACATGTACATAAAACACTGCCAGGACAAAACTCTACCTGATTCTGATCGTTATATTCGTATTGCCAGCCGTACTGAATCAGAAAATTGCAAATTAGTTGAAGCATTGGCAGATATCATTGACTTGAATAAAACGGAAGTATCCTGATGAACGATTCGCAACGTCAACAATCACATAAGACAGGAATGCTTGCTTTCGCCCGAGATCTTCCAAATATCTGTTCGCTTGCAGGGCTGTTCTGTGCGGTTCTTAGTATATACTATGTTATATTAGGCAATTTTCCAATTGCGATAATTGGAATGATTTGGGCTGTTTTTTTTGACTGGGGAGACGGAATCATTGCCCGCCGGATGAAGGGGCGAACTGATGAATATCGAGCTTTCGGGGGACAGCTTGACTCATTGATAGATATTGTAAGTTTTGGAATTTGCCCCGCTGTTTTTCTCTTGAGCTATGGAGAATTTAGTCCATGGTTCTTACCTGGAGCATTCGTGATTGTCGCTACCAGTGCAATACGGTTGAGTTATTTCAATGTTTTCGGCCTGGTCGATGATTCGACATACATGGGATTGGCACTTGACAACAATGTCATTATTCTTGCTTTTGTCTTTCTGTTTAACGGTTTATTCGGCCATACAATTTTTTCAGTCATTATATACACAATGTTTATGTTTATGGCTGTCTTTAATTTAGCACCGGTCCGAACGCCCAAGTTTACCGGAAGGTGGTTTTATGCTCTCGGGGTTTATGTCACGGGATTAACAGCCATCTATAGCTGGATACTGTGGGGCAAGTATCCGTGAAATTGAAGAAATGAATCTAAAAAAAGGGCTCTTCACCATTTCTCGTGTGTAAGATAAGTTTCAATTCAAGACCGTATCTTTTTTTGTGAAGGTTACACACACAAAATAACGAGGAGCCAAGGGCAAAGAATATGTATGGCTATCAATCACTCAGGAAATGTATTTCTAATAATGACAATGAGTTAATAATTTACGGAGCCGATCTTTTTTCACAGTTCTCGCGCCGTGATTCATCTGTTAATTCAAAATGTGACAGAGCACTTCCGGTAGCACGCCGGGATGATCTGGTAGTTCTACGCGGAAAGCTGGATCACGCGTATCATAAATGGCTGCGCTCTCATGGTCTTGGATCAGATTATGTTGTTGAATATAATGCTCAGTCAAGAGATATGACTCTCTCGGAGCTTATCATTAATAATCCTGAACCTGTTAAAAATATTATCCGGCAGATCGGGAAAAAACCTGTATATGTGCCATGGTTTTCAGGGCACATGGAAACTGAAGCTTCAAAAGCTCTTGGTGCGGATCTTTTCGGAGCAACTGAAACTGCAACACTAAAATATAATGATAAGTCAGCTTTTAAGACCATATGTCGACAATTAGGCGTGTCTGTTGTTGAAGGAACTTTATTTGAAATACATCCAGAAAATAATCAAAATTACATAGAGATGAAAAACATTATTGGCGGCTATCTGGCAACCTGCAAGACTGTTATTATTCGCGGTACTTTAGGTGAAGCCGGTATGTCGTTATATAAGACCAAAGGCAATGATATTTCTGAAATATATCAAGATATTACAATTAGTGGCGAAAAATATATTCTGATTGAGCCTTTTCTGAACGTCTCGTCTTCTCCGAATGATCAGTGGGTAATCAGCAGAGATGGAAATATAAACTCTCTTGGTATGCGGGATCAAATATGCGAAAGAGGCATGGTACACATTGGTACTCTCAAAGGAGCAAAAACTTCACCAGATATTTCAGATTACATTATAAAAACATCTGCAAAAATTGTAAACAGTATGGCTGAATTCGGATATCGGGGTGTAGTCGGTATCGATTATATTGTATCGGAGGATGGTATATTTCCTGTTGAAAATAACGCCCGTTTTAACGGCTCCTCTTATGTAAGCATGATTGTAGATAACATTGAAGAATTGATATCCCCCATTCCGTACTGGAAATTTATAAAAATCAAGACAGCAGCATGTTCATTTCTTGAGCTTATAGAACGTATTAAACCAGTACTTTATGACGGCAAAAAATTAAATTCCGTATTTCCTTTTAACTGCGATACATTGCCATTGTCCGGTGATTTTGCCATTATACTCTTAGCCGAGAACATTGACGAGATTTTCAACATGGAAGAGTCATTGAAAGAAATGGGGGTTAAAAGGGACTTATCAAACCTATGGGGTCAAAATGAGGTTGGATTTTTAGCTCACAAAAATCCTACCACAGCAGCCCATTCTACTTCTTCAACCATTTACTCTTGAATTTATTTCTTTGAGTTGGGGCGGCCCTTATTGAAGTTCTGGGAAATATATTTAATTCCAGCCGCCTTTTTATTAAATAAGGGCCATAAAATTGCTACATATCTGTACTTTGAGGAGAGGGGTACCATCGTTACGAAAGAAGAAGTCATCGACGTTCTCAAAACCGTTTACGACCCCGAGATTCCTATCAACATTATTGATCTCGGGCTTATTTACGGGGTTGAGATGAAAGGCGATCATGTCCATATCAAAATGACCCTGACCACGCCAGGCTGCCCGATGGGGGGAGTCATAGCCGAGGACGTAAAGCGGAAAGTAGAGGCAATGGAAGGCATAAGGGAAGCCGAAGTAGAGCTTGTCTGGGACCCGCCCTGGACTCCGGACAGGATCTCGGAAGCTGCCATGGGGAAGATTACGAAATGATCCGTGGAAAACGGAAGAATGCATGAACAGAAAAGGGCATGAGAGAAGGGGAATGAAATAGAATAGGGTATGAAATTAAGGGGGTAAAGAGATGGGAAACCAGGGTCTTACAGACCTGCCGATGAAAATCAAACTGCCTGAACAGGGAGCTGCAGGCAGGAGCTCGATTGAAGAAATTCTTGCAAAGCGGAGATCTATACGCTCATACTCGGAAAAGGCACTTTCCGAATCAGACGTTGCCCGCTTCCTCTGGGCTGCCCAGGGGATCAGTTCAAAAGAGGGGTTCAGGACAGCCCCGTCAGCCGGTGCCCTCTATCCGCTGGAACTGCACCTTGTTGCCGGAAATGTCCAGGGGATTGAACCGGGACTGTACCGGTATATCTCGGAAGAACACTCCCTTATCGAGGAAGTTTCGGGAGACCACAGGGCAAAGCTTGCCAAAGCTGCTCTTTCCCAGCCCATGATCAGGAACGCTCCTGCAAGCCTGGTGATTTCCGCAGTGTACCCGCGAATAACCAGCCAATACATGAAAAGGGGCGTCCGCTACGCGGTCATGGAAGCAGGGCATGCCGCCGAAAACGTCTACCTGCTGGGCACGGAACTGGGGATTGGGACCTGCGCCATCGGGGCATTTGAGGACGAAGAAGTCAGAAAAGCACTCAAGCTCCCGGCAAACGAGGACCCGCTGTACATCCTGCCGCTTGGGCATATGTAAGTCCCCGCAAAATGCCTGTAAATGCTTCCCAATCCAGGGGCAAAAATTAGGTGGACCCTGAAAAAGAACTCAAAGAGAACTCAGAGAGAACTTAGCGTTTCTTTATCACCACCGGGCCCACTTCAGCATTTTCCCTGACCAGCCTGCCTTCGGAAAACCTGTAAATGACGGGCCTCGCATTGGCCAGCCTGACTTCCCGGATGCCTTCGTGGGAAATTCCTTCGATATGCTTTATGAGAGCCCGCAAGCTATTCTGGTGGGCGCAGACAATGACGTTTTTCCCTTCATTCAGGGCTGGCAGGACCTCTTTTTCGAAATAGGGAACGGCACGCTCATAGATTTCTCTCAGACTTTCACCTTCCGGAGGCCCTTCATCAAAACTCCTGCACCAGTAACGGATCTGTTCTTTCCCGTATTTCTCATTCATTTTTTCCTTTTTCTTGCCCTGCAATATCCCGTAATAACGCTCGTTAAGGGCTTCACTGGAATAGATAGGGATCAGGGTCTTCCCGGTTTTCGGGGGATAGGAATAACGGCTGCTTTTTTCCAGCTGCCCGGCTTCATCTCCACTCCTGGGTCCTGTTTTGTCTCCGCTTTCAGTCCCTTCTTTATCCCCGCTCCCATTCCCGGCTTCCTTCGGAACGCCTCCTTCATGGACAAAGACCCCTATCTTCTTCTGTTTCGAGAGGAGGATAAAGAGGGTTTCCTGAGCCCGGATCAGTTTTGAAGTAAAGGCAAGGTCCAGCCCGATCCCCTCGAGTTCTGCTGCACAGCGCAGGGACTCTTCTATCCCTTTCCCGGTCAGCGGGACATCCACCCAGCCTCCGAACCTTCCATCAAGGTTCCAGCCGGATTCTCCGTGTCGTACAAGTACCAGGTATGTCATCCAGATCTCCAGAATTACAATTCATAGTAATATAAACAGTGATTCAAGTACTAACGTCAACACCAATATCCAGCAATATCAACAGTAATACACACAGCAATATGTACAGAAATTATTTCCTTTTTTCGGGCCTGAACTCAAGCTTCGTGTCAAAAAGCAGCTGCCAGAGGTCCCCTTTTTTGGACATCCTTTCCGCATCGACTGCGGCCCCGTGACCTTTTATCTCAAATTCAACGACTTTTTTCCCGAACCTGACGTTTCCGAACCTGCTCTCCAGACGGCTGTAGTCCAGGGCATCGGCAAGCCTCAGGAGGGCTGCCACTTTCAGGGTTATATCCTGAATTTCTTCAGGCATTTCTGCAAAAGAGGTTTTCCGGAGTTTTTCCAGCTTTTTCTCCCCTGCCTTCTTCCTGTGCAAAAAAGTCGTCCAGGCCACGACCGGGCGGAGGCTTTCCGGGAGCTCTGCGGGAGGGTGCCGGAACAGGATGTCCCGTCCCACTTTGTGGTGTTTTTCCAGGTCTGTCGAAATCCCCGTATCATGGACAAGAGCCGCGATTTCCATGAGCTGGCGGTATTTCGGATCCAACCCGTGGATAGGGGCAAGCAGGTCAAAAAGTTCAAGCGCGTTCCGGGCTACGTTATCGGCATGGCTGCGTTCGACCCCGTATTTATAAAAGAGGGCCTCCAGGGACAGGGGTTCGGGAACGAAATCTTCCCTTACAGGACTATTAGTATTAGTATTATTATTCCACGCAGGATCGTCTATAGGGCACATATGGAATTCCTATCATTTTAATTCCCAAGCTTTCCATAATTAGCAAACTTATAATTACTCATTTTAATTCCGGTTTTTATATAATTGAAGGTAACTAAGTTACTGACCTTGTAAAGTACTGACCTTGTAAAGTACTGATCGTCTAATAATAATCTTCTGTTCCACAAATATAAAAAATGTATTTTGAAAAAAGAAAAATAATGCCCTGAAATGAAAAATGCAGGACAAAAATTCTTTCCTTAAATCCTATACGCCTGAAAAAATTCATCAATATTAAAACCCTGCCTTAAAAACCCTGCCTTAAAAACCCTGCCTCAAAACCCGGCATAAGAGCCTCTGCATTCCTTAACCGTTATATATCATGCCCTGACTTTTAGTAAACAATGATCAAGCTCAGCTTCAAGCAGGGTACGCTCCTCATCGAGGGAAATGTGAGGGTGCCCAACGCAACCTGGGACGAGCGCAGCAAAAGTTTCAGGGCTCCAGCCATGTACTACCGGGACATGGCAAATTACCTTGAAAACTCCGGGATAGAGTTCATAGACGACGTCCTCGACCTCCTCCCCTGTCCGGACCTCCAGGCAGCCTACGAGGCGGCGGGGAAAAAGCTGGAACTCCGGGACTACCAGGCAGAAGCCCTTGTCTCCTGGGGGGAGAACGAAAAATGGGGTGTGCTTGTGCTTCCCACGGGAAGCGGAAAGACCCTTGTGGGAATCCGGGCTATTACCGGCTGCAACACCCCGGCCCTGGTACTCGTCCCGACCCTGGACCTGCTTGAGCAGTGGAAAAAGCAGCTTGAAGAAGCCTTTTCAATGGAAATAGGAAAGCTGGGAGGCGGGGAAAAGAAACTCCTCCCGATTACCGTGTCTACATACGATTCCGCCTACATCCACGCCGAGACCCTGGGAAACAAGTTCGGGCTCCTGGTCTTCGATGAGGTGCACCACCTCCCCGCTGCAGGCTACCGGAGCATTGCCGAATTTTCCGCAGCCCCGTACAGGATGGGGCTTACCGCCACCTACGAACGGGAAGACGGGCTGCATACCGAACTGAACCGGCTGGTCGGCGGGAAAGCCTACGAAAAGAAAGTCTCGGAACTTGCAGGCGGACACCTTGCCCCTTACCGGATCGAAAAGGTAAACGTGGCACTCACGGACGAAGAGCGGGAAGGGTACGAAGAGCACTATTCCGTATTCCTGAACTACCTCAAAAAGACCGGGATCATAATGAAAAGCCCGCAGGACTTCCAGAAACTGGTCATGAAAAGCGGGAGAGACCCCGGAGCCCGAAAAGCCCTCCTGGCAAGAAACACAGCCAGGGACCTTGCCTTCAACAGCGCCTCGAAACTTGAAAAGCTGGCTGAAATCCTCGGAGAGCACAGGGAAGACAGGGTTTTCATTTTCACCGAACACAACCGCCTCGTCCACCGGATCTCCCAGCAGTTCCTGGTCCCCGCAATCACCTATCGGACCCCCTTAAAAGAGCGAAACTCCATCCTCGAAAAGTTCAAAAGCGGTACCTACCGGGCAGTGGTAACCTCAAGGGTACTTGACGAGGGAATCGACGTCCCGGAAGCAAGCGTCGGGATCATCATGAGCGGGACCGGAAGCAAGCGGGCTTACGTCCAGCGCCTGGGCCGCATCCTCAGGAAAAAAGAAGGAAAAGAAGCCGTACTCTACGAAATCATAGCCTCGGAAACCTCGGAAACCGGGACCGCACGCAGGAGAAAAGGAGCCCTGGACAACGCAGGCAGCCGGTCCGGAAGCCAGGCAAAGGGTCAGGCACAGAACCAGGCAAAGAGTCAATCAAAAAGCCCGCCAGAGAGCCAGGCAAAAAGTCCGGCAAAAGGGCAGGTAAAGCCTGGGGGAGGTGAGTGACCTGCTCACATCCGACCTCCTGGTAACCCGCATCTCCCACGGGAAAATCAAACCCACATACGTTTCCTTTGATACCGAAAACCTGGAACTTGCAAAACTCCTGATCGAGACCTTTGAGCAGCATGTGGGAAAACCCTACGGAGACCTCCTTTCCGAACTGGAAGGCCTTGAAGAGATGAACTACCGCTTCATCCGGGGCCTTGCCCAGCTCCTCGGGAGGAAAACAGTTATCGAAACGGCTGCAGCCGTCGACCCTTCTGCCGCCAGGGAAGCCGTTTTCGAAGCCTGTGGAGGGATGGCTCTTTCCACTCAGGAAAGGGACGACGCCCTTGAAAAGGCAGCCGAAAAATTTGCGGTATCCGTCCCCGAACTTGAAGAAGCCCTCTGGGCAGACCTTGAAGAAAACCAGGTCCTTAAAAGCTTCGACTCCATCTCCCCTGCCGAGCTCCTTCGAAAATACAACATCTCCCTGACCCAGACCCTGCTTTTCAAAGCCGTGGACATGGACATCCGGATCACGGGGGATTACCAGAAAATCCTCTGGAGAATCCTCAAAACCGGGCTCATGTACACCCTGGAAGATGCAGGGGAAACGGGAGAAGAAGCTGAAGAAGGAAAGAAAATAGAAAATGGGGATAAAACAGGAAAGGGAGAGAAAACAGGAAAGGGAGATAAAACAGGAGTGGAAAAGAGAACAAAAGAAGGCGTTCACCTGCACCTGGACGGGCCTGCCTCCCTTTTCAAAATGTCCGAGCGTTACGGAAATTCTTTTGCCAGGCTTTTCCCTGTCCTCCTGAAAGCCGGAGGCTGGGAGCTGAAAGCCGGAATCCTGCACAAAGGATACCAGGGGAAAAGAATACTGGAATTTGCCCTTGACAGTTCCGAAAAGGCTTTCAGGCTGCCTGTGCCTGCGAGGCCTGAATACCCCGAAGCCAAAACAGAATATTCAGCCTCCATCTCCGGGACCCGGCTTGGAGAAACAAGAGCAGGGTACGAAACAGAGACCCGAATACCAAAAGTAAATATGGAAATCCCGGACGAAAAGGAAAGCATCACCTATGACAGCGCCGTGGAAAAAATCTTCGGCGGCTTGAAACTCGGGAGCTGGGAGATCAGGCGGGAGCCCACCGTCCTGAAAGCCGGGAAATACGCCTTTGTCCCGGATTTTGCCCTGGAACGGGACGGGACGGTCGTGTACCTGGAGATCGTGGGCTTCTGGACCTCGGAGTACCTGGAAAAGAAGATAGGAAAATTGAAAGAAGTCCGGGAACCGGTCATCCTGCTGATCAACCGGAAGTTGAAGTGTTCGGAAAAGGACTTCCCGGCCAGGGACGTGATCTTCTATGAGAAAAAAATCCCGGTCAATGAAGTCATGCAGATCCTCAGAAGGTACGAGGCTGAGAAACGAGCGGAGGACAGGGAAAAGGTGCAGGACGCAGAGATTCCGCTGAATGGAGAGATAATCAGCCTTGAAGCGATTTCAAAAGAAAAAGGAATCGGAACCGATGCCCTGAAGGATGTGCTTTCGAAGCGGCTTGAAGGATCGGGGGAATCGAAAGAATCAGGGGAATCAGAAGAATACGTGCTGCTCGAAAATTACGTGCTGCTCCGGGCTCTCCTTGAAAAAGTTGACAGGGAACTTGAAAAGCTGGAAAATTCGGGAACATACGCCGATGCCGTAAAGGTTTTTGAAAGATTCGAGCTTGACCGGAGCCTCTATTACCCTGTGCTCGAAGAGCTGGGGTATAAGGTTAGCTGGGCCGGGCTCAGTGAGGACGATGCAAAGGTCAGGAAGGAAAAAGCCTGAAGGAAGGGGAGAAAGAAAACAATGACCTGTTCGAAATCCTGACTTCTACCCCATGCAACCGGAATTAGGAATATCACGTCGTTTTTCTTCAAGGTCACCGAAGGGGACCGGCCTTTCATACACACCATGTAGTCTACATGATATGTATTTTAACTTCATCCAGAAAAGATTTGCCTCAAACTTTTCCGGAAACAACAACTTCAATCGGCAGCCTCCAGCTGCTATTTTCAGCTGCATCCAGGATACAAAAGCCAGATTTTTCCAGCATTTCTTTGACAAAAATCGGCCTGCAGTCAATATACTCAGGGAATTTTTCGTGAGCCCATTCGTAAAGTTTCATCATTGCAGTGGGGTCTGGCTTCTGTTTCATGGCTACAACACAGAGCCTTCCGCCTTTTTGAAGCACTCGCCGGCATTCCTGCAATACGATGGGTATTTCAGGGGTGTCAAAAAGCTCAAGGGTGAAACTCATAAAAATTGCGTTAAAGGATTCACTGTGGAAAGGAAGCCTGGCAGCATCCCCGCATACCAGCCCTACACTCCCGGAAAAGCCTGCTTTTTCTACTTTTGCCCGGGTAATGGCACACATTTTTTCCGAGATGTCAATTCCATAGACCCTGCCGGAATCCCCTACCGACCTGGCTAGTTCAAGGATACCCTGACCTGTGCCGAACCCGATTTCGAGTATTATGTCTCCCGGAGATGCCTGAAGCTTCTGCAACCCGGTGTTTATGAACTTCTTCTCAAAGGGGCTGGCAAATAGGTCATACCATTTGCTCATCCTATCGTAACTGTCTCTGGCAGCACTTTTTGACCGGGGAACTCTACTGACATTCATTTGAAAAGACCTGCCGGCCCCCGGGTTTTCTTCACGCACAGGGGGCTTTATTGCAGAGGAACTTTGCAGGGGAATTTTTTGCAGGGGAATTTATTCCACGTATTCCAGACTCACCTTTGCCGGCCGGAAGAACGTCATGAACTCGTGTACCTCAGGCGGAAAATCCGTATTCACGTTGAGCCCGAGCTGCTTTGCCTCTTCAGCCGAAAGGGGCGTAATGTGGATCATTTCCCCGCTTACCAGTTTTTCAACTACTTCATCAACCCAGATATCTCTGCCCTGCTCGGATCCGGCTTTACCAGCCATACCCGGATTGTCAGTTATTCCCGCATCGTCAACTCTACCAGCTTTGTCAGCCCTTCCGGCTTTATCAGCCTTCTCCGCATTGTTGGCCTTCTTCGGCTTATCAGCCAGGAGCTCTTTTGCCACTTTACGGGTGAGGTGCAGGGCTTTTCTTGAGATGTCGCTCATGACCAGGGTGCTGTCGTCTGCGTTTTCTTTTTTTGTGTCTGCGGCATAGATCCAGGAAGGGGCGGGATAGAGCCCGCGAATGAAGTCCCCGATCTGGGGGTCGATGGGGCCTATTACGGCGTCTTTGTCCATCACGATTTCGTCAGCTGCAAGGGCTATCATTGTGCCCCCGGACATGGAATAGTGGGGGATGATCACCCTGGTCTTTTTCGGGTGCTTTTTCAGGGCTCGGGCGATCTGGATACTGGCATGGAGCTGGCCCCCGGGAGTGTGCAGGATAAGGTCGAGAGGGTATTACCTGTTGCTCGAAGAACTGGGATATAAGGTTAGCTAAGCCGGGCTCAGTGAGGACGATGCCAGGGTTAAAAAAGATAAAAACTGCCCCTCTTTTGAAGAAGTGGAGAGGGGAAGAACCGACATTAATCCCGCCTTTCCTCAGCCTTCCCGGTTTCGCAGAAATATAGACTCCCTAACCTGTAGTTTTTATATATCGGGCAACCCGGACAATTGCAGCCCTTCTTTTCTACATTTCCGGACGAACAGCCCCGGGCACAGAACAGGTAAGGATTCGGCGAGAAAGGCAGGCTCGGACATGTGCCGCAGTATTGCTTGCAGATATTGAGGTTTTCAGATGTATCGGACACTACCGATTTAAGGTCTATTACCGATTTAAGTTCCTTTTCATTTCTCCCCATGGAAATACCCCCGAATCCCGGAACACCTGCTTAATTCAGGTCCTTTACCGCAGGCTGTAAAAAGAATTCCTGTAGAAAAGTTTCATGTACTAATATATATAATCGATGATAAATATAAATGTGGCGTTTATATGTCAGCTAGGTAGAGGCAAAATTTAAAAAAAAAAATCGTAAGTTGAGACGGTAATTTAAAAAATTAAAAGATGAAGTTATGAAAAAATTTAATTCTGATAGAAACATAGTAAATTTTAATCAATAAATAAAAAAAGACTTAACAAAAAAGATAATTCAAGAAGCTGATAATCGAGTTTTTAAGGTGTCGGTGATTGAGAGCCCTTTTGGCCCCAGGCTCTCAATCGGTGAAACCCCCTATCTCAAAGAATACTCCCACATACTCTCTGAAAGTTGTATTACTCATACAACTGAACTATACAACTGCAATCTTTTTTACGCTAGATTACTATATATAATAAATTACGCTGAATTTTCAATTATACAAAATGTTTGGATGATGTAAAAGCTTTTCAGCCGCTTTAAACTTTTTAGTCTTTTGAAGCTTTTGCGCCTATCAAATACTTTTAGGTTTTATAACATTTCAAGCGCTTAAAAAGATATTAAAAATTAAAAAATTCTAATCTCTTCCCTAATACCTGTTCCTTGAAGAAATTGATTCAGAAGGCTCTTTACGTAAGCCGGGGTAGAGATTTGCAACAATGCACAAAAAGAAAGCTAGAAAAGACGGGAAAATATCAATAATTTTGGAGCTTATTTGGGGGAAAGGAACAAAAAATAATCAGTTGGAAAAAGATCAATGTCGAGGGAAAAAGTGATTAGTTGACGAAAAGAGGCACATGGATAGCAAAAACAGGAAATACTGTACGAAAAATGGAAGATGCAAAAAGACGATTTAAAGACTGGTAAATTCAGGAATCGGAATTATAAAGTGGTGATTGATTGAGAGCCCCTTCTTGGCCCCGAGCTCTCAATCGATGAAACCCCTGCGAATATTCCCATATGTCCTGGTTAAACTGGATTGTAGTTCTTCTACTTCCGATACTTTTAATGTCTAAATTCTATATATAATGAATTATGTCAAATTTTCAATCTTCCTCAATGTTTTTGGGGCTACCAATATTTTTGGATACTTAAATCATTTGAAAGCTCTCTTACTTTTTATTACTTTAAAGAATTTAACTCCTTTGAAGATTGTTATACCTTGAAAATATAGCATCGGATTAAAACCTGTATTCAAATCTGCTTTGAAACTTTGACATTATGCAACTGTTGTCTGAAGATTTGAACATTTGATGTCCACTCAAATCCAATTTTAAGCAATTTTGAATATTAAATGAAAAAAATCCGGGCTTTTCTGAAATATGCATATCCATAGATATTTACTGAAAAATGTGCCTGAAAAACCAAAATATAGTATAAAAAACTTAAACTCGCCCAATATTAAAACAGTACCAGATAATTCATATAAAAGTAAGTGAAAATAATCAGTGTTCATCTAATGAAGATGTTACAGGGGTTCGGGGAACGGATCAGAAAAGTGCTTTGAACTTAAAGCCATCATTCTGGAGTTTGCTCCCTGTTTTCCTGTTTCATACTGTTTAAAAATGTCAAGATTGGTGATTGATTGAGAGCCCTTTTTGGCCCTGGGCTCTCAATCGATGAAACCCCCCTACTTAAAAAACTCAGAGAATACTCCCACATATCCTTTGAGTTACTTATCGTTGAGTTTTGAAGTACTTCCGTACTTCTTCTACAACTCCATTTCTTTTAATGTCGAAATAATATATATAATAAATTATGTCTATTTTTTAATACCCGTCCAGAATTTAATGGCCCCCTAAGATTTAACCCAGCTTAAAGCTTTGAATTTGCTTAAATATTTATGGATGCCCCCAGAATTAGCTAGCTCTAAATTTTGGTTTTATGTTATATTATTTGATTTGGAACAAATTTTCAACGGCTTTAAAATCAAGAGGTTCCACCTGAACAGAGCCCACTTGAACAGAGTCCACTTGAGCAGAGTCCACTTGAGCAGAGTCCACTTGAGCAGAGTCCAC
>JAENYU010000014.1:36728-86685 GCA_016841625.1 Methanobacteriota archaeon | reverse complement strand
CAGAGTCCACTTGAGCAGAGTCCACTTGAGCAGAGTCCACTTGAGCAGAGTCCACCTGAGCAGAGTCCACCTGAACAGAGTCCCAGGCTTTGAAAATTGAGAAAAATTGAAAAATAAGAAACCGGCTTGTTAGCCGGCCATTGGATACGATTTCCTCACAGGTGTGCCGGAAAACTCCAGATAAAATCAGTTTCCACTCTTTTCGATAAGTTCTACTGCCATCTCCCTGAGCTTGTACTTCTGGATCTTCCCGCTTCCGGTGAGGGGGTACTCTTCCACAAAGAAGATGTGTTTTGGCACCTTATACCGGGCAATCTTGCTTACGGCATAGTCCCTGATGTCTTCTTCAGTGAGGTCCGCTCCCTCATCGAGGATCACGAAAGCACCTACGATTTCCCCGTATTTTTCGTCCGGGATGCCCACGACCTGGGCGTCTTTGACCCCTGGAATGACGTGTATGAACTCTTCTATTTCCCTCGGGTAGATGTTTTCCCCACCCCGGATGATCATGTCCTTGAGCCGGCCTGTGATCCTGTAGTACCCGTTTTCGTCACAGGTAGCGAGGTCTCCGCTGTGCAGCCAGCCACCCTCGTCAATCGCCTTCTTCGTCTCCTCGGCCATCTTGTAGTAGCCTTTCATGATATTGTACCCGCGGCAGCAAATCTCTCCGACAGTGTCCGGGGGCACAGGTTCGTTGGTCTCAGGGTCAACCACCCGGACTTCCACGCCGGGGAAGGACTTGCCTACAGTCTCCACCCTGAGTTCCAGGGAGTCGTCCACCGTGGTCTGGGTCATACCCGGAGAAGCTTCAGTAAGCCCGTAAACGCTGGTGATCTGGTAGCAGTGCATGTCATCGACCACCTTCTTCATAGCCTCCACCGGGCAGGTCGAACCTGCCATGATCCCTGTCCTGAGAGAACTCATGTCGAACATGTCGAACATTGGGTGGGTGTACTCGGCAATAAACATGGTCGGGACCCCATAGAGCGCCGTGCACTTCTCCTTCTGGACCGCTGCCAGCACCAGCAGGGGGTCGAAGACCTCGATCATCACATGGGTTGCCCTGTGAGTCAGGACTGCCATTACCCCGAGCACGATCCCGAAGCAGTGGAAGAGAGGCACGGGCAGGCAGAGCCGGTCCTTGTGAGTGAACTTCTGCCGGTCCCCGATGGAAAGCCCGTTATTAAGGATGTTTTTGTGGGTGAGCATGACCCCCTTGGGAAAGCCGGTGGTCCCTGAGGTATACTGCATGTTGACCACGTCATCGGAGCGGACAGTCCCCATGATTTCCTGAAGCTCGGCGTCAGGGGAATGGCTGCCAAGGAGCATCAACTCGTTAGTATTATACATTCCCCTGTGCTTTTCCTGCCCTATATAAATTACACTTTTCAGGTGGGGGAAATTCTTGCTCCTCAGGCGTCCCCTTCCAGATGTCCTGAGTTCTGGGATCAGCTCGTATATGACCTGCAGGTAGTCGACATCCCTGAAGCGGTCGATAATGGCCAGGGCTTTCATGTCCGACTGCTTGAGGACATATTCCACCTCGTGGCTCCTGTAGGAGGTGTTTACCGTAACGAGCACAGCCCCGATCTTTGCGGTTGCAAACATGAAAGTCAGCCAGTCCGGGATATTCCTTGCCCAGATCCCTACATGGTCGCCTTTCGTTATCCCGATTGCAAGCAGCCCCTTTGCCAGGTCATTAACCCGCTCGTTGAACTGCCCGTAAGTAAAACGCAGGTCCCGGTCCGGGTAGACGATAAATTCATGGTCCGGGTCCACTGCCATCTGTTTTTCGAAATACTCCCCTATTGTATCTTCAATAAGCTGCATGGTTTCAGCCTCTCAATCGCATATATGTTTCTCAAAACTGCGAATCGTAAAAAGTATCTGTCTGTCGTAAAATCTCGTACGCGCTGCAAAACCTCGGGAATTAAACCTGAGTCTGAGCCTGAGCCTGAATCTGAGCTTTAGTCCGAGTTTGAGCCTGAATCAGGGTGAAACCAAACCTGAAATTAAGCCTGATTTCAAGCCCGAGACCAACAAGTCTAAGCCTTTAAACCGGGGGATTTCGCATTCTCTACCGCCGCAGGGAGCATGTGCTCTTTCAGCATCTCACGGACCTGGTCGGGAAGTGGAAGAGCTTTCTGGAGCTTAAAGTCGTAATAGACAAGCACCGCCTGTCCCCTGACTTTGAGTACCCCTTCCTGCCAGGCTTCATGCCCTACGGTAAAAGAACTGTTCCCTATCTTTTCAATAAATGTTCTGATCTCCACATCGGACCTGAAATACATCTGGGAAAGAAAATCAAACTCGATCCTGACAAGAATCAAATGCCATACTTCAGGGCTCAGGTCGAGGTCCGGGCTAAAAAGCCGGAATATGGAATTCCTTCCGATTTCAAACCAGACAGGAAGGACAGTGTTATTCACGTGCCCGAGGGCGTCAATATCTCCAAAGCGTGGAGCAACCGTTGTTTTGAACATGCGAATTCCTTAGACTTTCAGACTCTTGGGGTTATTATCCAGAGATCCCCGAGATTTTGTTCGTATATTTTACTCTCAACTGCACTTATCCTTTGTCTTGCAACTGTTTTCTACCCTCAGAGAGGGGCGTAGACGACGGCCAGGATTTTTGCATCCTCGCTTCCTGTTGCGTGGACGTCGTGCGGGACGATTGAGTCGTAGTAGATGCTGTCTCCTGCACTCAGCCTGTGGGCTTCTTTCCCGTAGAAGATCTCGATTTCCCCGGCAAGGATATAGATGAACTCTTCACCTTCATGGGACGAGAGCTTGTGGCTTTCCTCAGGGGAGGGATGGATATCAATGATGAACGGCTCCATATGGCGGTCTGACTTGTCCGAGGCAAGGGAATAGAACTCCAGAGCGCTCTTTTTAGGCTGCTCGGTTTTTCCCGAAAATCTTACCACGTTTTCGGAAAGCCCTGCCCTGATAATCACAGGCCCACTCTGGGGCATGTCATCCAGAAAAGTACCGAGGCGGACGCCTAAAGCCCGGGCAATCTTTAAAAGAGGCGTTAAGGACGGAACCAGGGCTCCGTTTTCTAACTGTTGGATTAATTCCACGCTGCTCTGGCTTGATTCAGCCAGTTCTTCAACGGTCATTTCCTGGGCTTCTCTAAGCTGGCGGATCTTACTTCCGACACGGTTCTCATCTGACATTATGCTGTCCCTCATCTGTGATTTAAAGTAGTGGACCCGGTGTGAAAATAAACCCGGGAATCCGTAAATTGCCGATAAGGCCTACTTCTTTTTGCCAACATCTATTATAAAAGTTATACGTTCAGGTGCATTATTATTCAATGACTGAAAATTAAGCCTGTGAGAAAAAAGAAGAGCGGGAAGAAATTCTGGCATGCCTGGCTTTAAAGTTGAATGAAGTCCGGAACCGGGGGTTAAAGTTTGCAAAAATTTAGAACATGTATGGAATTTCAGGCCAGGTCCGACCATATCAATCAAATTCAAAATTACACCTGATCCCCTCAGGGTCAAAGCAGAGGTTGCAGGACACGCAGCGCGCCTTTTCCACTTCTCCCGACCTGAGCTTCGGGATAAGGTCGGATTCGCTGATAAATGTCCGGCTCATGGATATGAGGTCAGCACACCCGTTTTTGACCAGGCACTGCATAACCGAAAGGGAGCGGATGCCCCCTACCAGGATAACGGGGATGCCCACAGCTTCTTTTATCATTTTAGAATAATTCTTGAAATAAGCCTCTTTGGCAGGGGAATTGATCGCAGTCCTGATAGTCACCCCGCCAGCCTCACTGATCCCGCCACTGACCTCGATTGCACAGACCCCCGCCTTTTCAAGGAGTTTTGCGACGTCCACGGACTCCGGAGCATTGAGCCCCAGGCCTGACTTCGCAGAACCCGACCTGAAACCGTCCGTAGCATTCATCTTAGCAAGGATCGGAAAATCTTCTCCCACTTCTTCCTTTATCCGCCTGACAATTTCCGTGATGATCCGCGCCCGGTTTTCAGTGGAAGCTCCCCAGCGGTCTTCCCGCCTATTCGTGTAGGGCGAGATGAAGTTGCTGAGCAAAAAGCCATGGGCACAGTGGAGCTGTACGCCGTCAAAACCCGCCTTTTTTGCCCTGACTGCAGCCCGGGTGAAAGCTTCGATCATCTCCAGGATTTCCGCGTCAGTCATCTCCCTCGGCAGCACCGAAGAGTCCCCTTTCTTGACTGGAGAAGGGGCAATCGGGACAGGGTAGTCCCGGGAAACTGTAGCCTGCCTCCCCCCGTGCACGATCTGGAGCACGATCTTGCTTTTGTACCGGTGTACGCGTTCGGTAAGCTTCCTGTAAGCTTCGATAAAACGGTCGTCATAGATGCCCTGCTGGAGAGGGTCACTCTCCCCTCCGGGAAGCACATACGAATAGCCAGTGATAATCAGACCGACCTCGTTTCTTGCAAGCTCCTCGTAGAGATCCCCGAGCCTTTCGGTGGGCGTCCCGTCCTCTTCGGCCATGAACTCCTGGGTTGCAGATCTGACAAAACGGTTTTGAAGCTTCATGTTACAAACTGTGATCGGATCAAAAATCATGCAGAAGGATAGGAAAGGGCAGGGTATATAATTTTCCCGGAATCCGGAGGGTAAGGATAGTAATTTCCAAAAAACAAGGAAAAATTCAGCCTGAATTTATTTCATAGACAGGGATAATAGTAATTGAACCCTAATATTGATTGGATAGCAAACAACAGGAAAACAACAGGAAAACAACAGGGGGCAAGGTATATTCCTGGAACAAAATATTTCGTGTACACAATGCTTCTAATCCTCTGTGCGTCCCTGTGCTTCGGATGCACATCCCCGGAAACGGAAACACCGAATGAAACCGAAACACCAACAGAAACTGAAGCACCTGTTGAAACCGAAACGCCGACTGAAACAGAGCAAGAACCTGTTTCAGAAGCCGAAACCGAAACACCGAATGAAACACCGGAAACCGAAGCCGCACCCGAGCCCACGGGAGAAGAGATCCAGGCTTATGTGACGGAGGAAAACAACTACAAAAACTGGGAACTCTGGCCTGGCACTGGAGAGCTTGATCCCGGGAAAGGCCCGCACGGAGATCAAATTACCATCTATGTCTCGGACAGTGCTTTTTCAGCGATAGAGGAAAAAGCCGGTGTTATGCCTGAGGGTAGCACAGTTTTAAAAGAGGGTTATAACTCCGAGGGCGAACTGATAGAAGTTGTGGTGATGCATAAGGTCGAAGGTTTTGATCCGGAACACAACGACTGGTTCTGGCTGTGGTATGACGCAGACGATGAAATAAAAGCAGAAGGCAAGGTGCTAAGCTGCTACAACTGCCATACGAGACAAGCAGGTAATGACTATCTGTTCACGGGGGATATCAAGTAAAGGCAAAGTGAAAAATCCGGGAAAAACAGGAAATAAGAGATCTAAAAACTGAAAACGTATAAGAAAGGAGTTTAAAAGCGGAATTTAAAAGAGGAGTTTAAAAGAGGAGTTTAAAAGCGGAATTTAAAAGAGGAATATTTGTTTTTCTTAAATGCCCTCTTCAAATTCCCCATACCTTTTCTCATCAACAGCTTCCTGCATCCTCTCATTTTCCACCTTCACCGCAAAGAGGGCTGCAAAGAGCAGGAGGTAAGCGATGAAATTCACTGCAAGGGTCAGTTGCAGGGCAGTTCCCTCAAGTCCGCTTCCCCCGCTTCCTCCACTGTTTCCCCCGAACATAAGAGGGTGAGCCGAACGCCAGAGCCGGATAGAAAAGAAGCTCAGGGGCACGGACACAAAACCCACTATCCCAAAAACGGCAGCTAACTGCGCTCTTTTTTCGGGCTCTTCGAGGGACTTCCGGAGCATGAGGTAAGCGAGGTAGACCAGGAAAAGGACCAGGGAAGTCGTCAGCCTGAGGTCCCAGATCCAGTACCAGCCCCAGGCGTCCTTTGCCCAGATCGAGCCAGTGGCCAGGACCAGGAAAGAGAAAAGTGCCCCTATCTCGGCAGCCGAGCGGGCATAGATGTCCCACTTGAGGGCTTTTTCCCGGAGATAGAACACACTTGCAACAAACACAATGGCAAAAGCCAGGTAGGAAGTGATGGCTATTGGCATGTGGAAGAAAAAGATCCTGAAGCTGTCGCTCAGCACTGCCCCGGATTCGTCCCTTATGGGGGGCAGGTAAAAGAAGATCATGTAGACTGCAAGAAGCATTACCCCGGCAGCCAAAGCCGCCAGCACTCCGGTTTTTCTGGAATTTGCTGCCATTGTATTTCACGTAATCCGGTAATTGAGATAATTAATCGGGAAAATAACTGAATAGGTATATAAATATAATTAACCAGTGGTATGTAAATAGTTCTTTTTGAAAGTTTAACCTGCTACTATGATCATTTCACATTATTTATTATTGATTCGTTTTTAACCGGTTAGGTCTCGAACCTTTACCTGACTCCGACTTCGACTTCGACTCCGATCCAGCCCCTCAGTCCGAAATCGCGTACTCGAAAACCAGGTGGGAAACTGCAAAGAAAATGAGGTCATAGACCGCAAGCAACCTGAGTTCGGAAGATATTCCGGAAAGACCGTTTCCTGCAAGGACTCCCGCTGTTGCCTCTACCCCGGGGATGAGCACGGGAAGGAGTACGGGAAGGAGCAGGACGGGAAGGAGAAGTTCCCGGGTGCGGGTGCTGAGGGTCAGGGCAGAGAGAAGGGTCCCGACAATGATAAAGCCCAGAGTCCCGAGCAGGAGGACGAGCCCGAGCAGGAGCAGGGTGCCGGAGTCCAGGCTGTAGTTGAAGAGCACGATAAAGAAAGGAATAGTTACGATTTCCATAAGGAATACGATCACCAGGTTCGAAAAGACCTTCCCGGTATAGATTGCGCTCCTGTCAACAGGGCAGAGCTTGAGAGCTTCAAGGCAGCCGTTTTCACTTTCCATCACAAAGGTCCGGGAAAGCCCGAGCATGCCTGCAAAGGTGAACGCGACCCAGAGCACGCCCGGGGCGAGCTTTTCCACCTTAGAACTGTCCCCCAGGAAATCCCCGAAGGAGATGCTGAATACCACGAGCACTAACAGGGAAAAAATAAGCATTGAGTTGAACATCTGCTTGGTCCGGAACTCGGCTTTCAGGTCTTTTGCGGCAATGTAAAGGCTCCGGATCATATTTTTGAATCTCCTGTTATATATCCAACTTTATCCAGCTTTATTCAACTTTATTCAACTTTATACAAATTTATTCAATTTTATCCAGCTTTATTCAACTTTATCCTGTTTTTGTTTTTTGTTGTTATTGCTATCCTTATATATTGTATTTGAGGCAATTTTTAACCTGTAAAAGCCAGCGGGTCAGCCAGCAGGTCAGGCTAGAAGGGGGGCACACTCCTCCTTAAACTCCGAAAATCCTGAAAAATCTCCTTTAAGCCCGTCATAAACAATTCTGCCGGCTTTAATGACAAGTATCCGGTCGCAGAGGGCAAAGCCTCTTTCAAGGTCGTGGGAGACCATTATTTTACTGCTTGCTTCAAAAGCGGGGCTTTTCAGGATCTGCTCGAAGACCGATGAGGCTTTCGGGTCCAGGCCTGTGTACGGTTCGTCCAGAAGGAGGATGGAAGGTTCGTGGATCAAAGCTCTTGCGATGGAAAGGCGCTGTTTCATGCCCCTGGAAAAGGTGCTGACCCTTTCGTCAGCCCTTGTTTCGAGTCCCACCTCTTTTAAGAGGTACGTGGCCCTTGTTTCAAGTTCCTGCTTTCCGAGCCCGTACATCTGTCCGAAAAAAAGGAGGTTTTCTTCAGCCGTAAGATCCCCGTATAAATAAGATTCATGGGAAAGCATCCCGATTTCTTTCCGGGCTTTCTCCGGTTCTTCGGCCGAGTCGAGCCCTTTTATAAGAACAGAACCTTCGCCAGGCTCAATAAGGGTTGCTATAAGTTTTAAAAGAGTGGTCTTGCCGGCTCCGTTGGGGCCAAAAATAACTGTAAATTCGCCTTTTTTCAGGTCAAGGTCCAGGTTTTTCAGGACAGGGGTTTTCCCGAAGGCTTTTGATAGATTCCGTATTGAGACCGCGCTTTCCATCCGGAACTACTTTAGGAATCAATCTAAATTAATCTTTTTATATGGTTCCCCCTAAACCCGCAGGCTCACAGCGATCTGCCTGCAAACCTGCCTTAAGCCGGGCTGTAGACATGCCTTAAGCCGGGCTGTAGACATGCCTTGAGCCGGGCTGTAGACCTGCCTTAAGCCGGGCTGTAGACCTGCCTTAAGCTGATCCTGCTTATAAACCCGTATTTCATCAACTATATGGCTTATATCCTCAACTGAATGCGTATATTATAAAGTGTACGGATCACCCTGATCCCACTTTACGGATTACTTTTTCAGGCTGTGGATAATCTGCCCCATAAACCCTTTCTTTTCAAAGTACTGCTGGTGGTAGTCTTCGGCAAGGTAGAACGTGGAAGCCTGGACGACCTCGGTTACGATCGGTTTTTTGAATTCCCCTGACTTTTCCAGCCGCTCTTTCGAGATGAAAGCTGTGGCTTTTTGTTCATCGTCATGGTAAAAGATAGCTGAGCGGTACTGGGACCCGACATCCGGACCCTGCCGGTTTTCCGTTGTAGGGTCATGGATTTTCCAGAAGATTTCCAGCAGTTTCTCATAGGAAACAAGCTCAGGGTCAAAGATTATGCGCACGGCTTCCGCATGTCCGGTCCTGTCGGTGCAGACGTCCTCATAAGAAGGATTTTCAGTGTGCCCGCCGGTGTACCCGACAGCCGTTGCGGCCACTCCTTTGACCTGCCGGAAAGCCGCCTCAATGCCCCAGAAGCAGCCTGCGGCAAAAGTGGCTTTTTGCAGGGGATCTTCCGGGTTTTCAAAATAGTCAGGACTATGTTCACTCATTTCTTTTTCAGACAGTTTACTCCCCCCTCGTCGGATTTTTTGGAGAATCAGGCCTTTCCGTACTTCCCGACCAGTTCCCCTTCCGCAAGGATATGCCCTATCATTGCGTTCTCTACATCTTTTCTCCCGGCTCCGGCTTTTATTTCCAGCTTTTTGTCAAGGGCATAGACCCTGAAGAAATACCTGTGGGTGCCGGAAGGCGGGCAGGGACCTCCATACCCGATTTTCCTGAAATCATTCATCCCCTCGACTCCGGGGATGCTGTCTTCCTCAATTCCCGCAACAGGTTCGATATCCCAGACCACCCAGTGTGTAAAGGTGCCCATTGGCGCATCCGGGTCGTCCAGGATAAGCACAAGGCTCTTCGCCTCATCGGGTATCCCCTCGAATCCGATAGGAGGATTGATGTTTGCCCCGTTGCAGGTATACTTTTCGGGGATTATGCCTTTCGGTTCGAATGCCTCGCTCAAAACCCTGATATCCCTGATGCTCACGTTCTCATCCCCTTCGGAATCCTGATAGTCCCGGTTTTCATCTTGCTCGCCTACCCCTTCTTTTTCCGTACATCCCGACAGCAAAAGCACTGCTGCCAGCAGGAAAAACAAAAAGATTGTCCCGGCATTTCTGTTCATATCCTGCACCGATTCCTGAACTGGTTAAAAAATTCATGCCGGAATCCCACTTTCCGGAATTCCCCTGTACGCTCTGTAATTTACTCCATAAATTTGTCTGAAACTTTAAATCTGAAACCTTAAATCTGAAACTCTAAATTACTCTGCTAACTTTATTACTTCACATCAACACTCTAATATTAAGGCTAAAGAGATATTAATTTTAGGGATGTTTGCAAGTTAAAGGTTTTTCAGACATAGTTTCAGACATTAATCTCAGACATTAATCTCAGACACTAAAGGCTGAACAGGGGTTTTGCACCGGGACTCCGGTGTAAGGTCCTTAAGCTCACGGGCTTAAGGTCAATATCCCCAGAGCAGTAATTCCGGCGCCTCCGGTAATTAAAGCCAGAGCTGGCAGGGCAGGAGATAATGGAATATCAGTGAAACAGCCTCCTATCGAGGCTGTTTCCCAAAGTTCGAAAACGGATTTCTGTAATTTCCGGAAAACAAAAATCAGTCTTCAACATCAAGGGACTGGATAATGTCGTGGACAGTAAGTTCGCCTTTACCCACACGCCGGACCAGCGGATAAATGTAGGAACAGTCGTCCATTGCAGCCCAGCGGGCTTCCCCTACCTTCCTGATGACTTCATTCATGACTTCGCCGCATTGTTCGCAGTATCTCGAGTCACTTTCTACTTCACAAATTTCGCATTTCATGGAAAAATACCCCATAACCTATGGGGCAGTTGAAAATAAATAAATTTTGGTGATATATATTCAAGTTTATACAGTTGGGATCAAAAGATGAAGATCAAAATAGTAGCCCTGAGCAGAGAAAAGTTACTTTGAAATAAAGAAAAAAAGGGATTAAGCCACCGATAATGCCCCCGAATCAACCGGAAAGCCTTGCTCCCCGTGTCCTCAAGTATATCCGCCCAGTTCCCTGTTGACCCAAAATGGCAACCTTCTGGTCAAGAACATATTCGATTGCCTGACGAGCACAACCTGTTGACCAGGAACGTCTTGATTTGGCCCTGAAACCAGCCCCGCCCAAAAACCTATTTCGGTATATCGGCTTTCCTTTTTCCCATAGATACCGGGAACAAATCAACGGGTATTGGCTGTAATAGCTTCGATTTCTTCGACCCCGGAACTCTTAATCACGATTTCCTCCCTGTCCCGGACCCCAAGCCCCAGTTCTACCGCCCTTTTGATCTGCGGCTGAGCCCAGACCGAACTTTCCTGGATTTTCGGAATGGTACCGAGCGTCTTGAGGAGGGCCAGGCCCACCACGTCATTGGCTATCACGTCGGGACTTGCGATGATGAGGCCGGGTTCTCTCAGGGTCCCGACGTTAGGGCCATGGGTGACGAAGCATTTCGTGGCATCGGAAATGTAGAAATCAGGCTTGAAGATAAGGTTTGCCTCTGCTATCATGTTCCCGAAAAGAGGGTCCCTGTGCTTCCCGTGGGGAAGCTGCCTCCGGTCCTGGTCTGCGGTTATGCTGATCTGGGACTTCAGTCCCATGGTAAAGCTTGCCGTCCAGTGGGTCTTGATCACGGGAAGGGCGATCATATAATCAACCGAATACAGTATTTCGGGCACGTAAAATCCCACAGGCCAGGAAGAAGCCCCGTCCGGTTTCATGTGCCCGCGTTTCATGTGGTCAAAGGTCAGGACCTCGTCCACTCCTTCGGACTCCGCAACCTGCCAGAGCCCCAGGCTCTTCAGGACCTTTTCCGTGTCCAGCGAGCTCATGGATTTTTCCGCAACAATGATTTTGTCGGGTTTGCATTTCCGAACCTCCCGGATAGCCCCCCTCAGGACTTCGGGATTTGTGGACCCTGGGGGCAGGTCTCCTGTATTGGCATTGGGCCGGATCAGCACCGTGGAACCCTTCGGGATCCCGAGCCCTCCTGCCAGTTCCACGGCAACTTTTACGGATTCCAGGGTATCTTCATCTCTTGAAACTCCAACAAACGCCATAATCACTCCCATAGACTAATTGGTGCCTCAAATATATAAAAAACAGGACAAAAAAGGAAACATTAAAAAAAAGCCCGAAAAGCCAGAGCTATCCGACCCGGGGTTTCCGGATTAGGCATACCCCTTCCCCGGGATTTAATTCAAAATAATGGGGCAAAGCTTACTGGCGTAAAGCTTACTGGCGCAGCTTACACTCGCACATCTCAATAAGTGCCCCTTCCCCGATCTGCGAGCCGCGGGCGATTAACAGGTCTCCCGCCTGTATCACGGTATGGCCCTTCGGGGCATAGACCCAGCGCTCGTCCCGCTTGATTGCCATCACATGCAGCCCGGTTTCGGTCTCGAGGTTCAGTTCGGAGAAAGTCTTGCCCACAATGGGAGAGCATTTTTCCACCTGCAGGCGGGTGATGACCTCTTCGGATTTCCGGACGGCGAGGGTTATGACCGGGTGAAGTTCGATGTCCCGGAGCACTGTGTCGGCAATCCCGTAGGCTGCATCGGAAATCGCCTCGGAGGCACTTGCCAGGTGCAGGATTCCCCTGAGCTGGTTTACGTCCTCAACGTGCTTTGCAGTCTCAAGGACCCAGTGCTGGAGTTCGTACTTCATGGAATCCATTTCCGATTCAAGGGCACTTACCTCGTATGCGATGTCTTCGTTGTCGAAGAGGATGGCAGAGTATGCAAGCCCTACCGAAAGTTCGGACATGTTTTTCATGTCCACGATGATGTCTACGGCATGCTCGAGGTCTTTCAGGACCATGTCATGCTCGATCTCTTTCGGGACAAATTTCCGGGTCGTTGCCATATCGAAGAAAATGGGAACTCCTTCGTCATGCCCCCTTGCGATGAGCACGTCGTCCTGGCGGATCCGGGTTTCCTTGTCAGGGTCATAAATCCAGTCCTCGCTTCTCCGGATTGCGATCACCCACATTCCGGTTTCAAGGTCCAGCTCAAGATCACCCAGAGTCCGGCCGGCCATGGAGGATTCCTCAGCCACGGTTGCCCGCACAACGGTCTCTTCGGCTTCGCGCAGGGCGACCTTCAGTTCCATGGGGATGCCCATGTTCATAAGGATGATCTTGGCAATATCACCTGCGGCGTTTGAAATGTTTTCCGAGGAGGCGGCAACCTTTAAAACTCCCAGGAGTTCTTCGGCTTCGTCAACCCGACGCGTGCTCAGCATCGCGGCCATCTTCATGTTGTAATCAAGAGTGTCCATTTTGTCTTCAAGATGGAGCACCTCTTCTGCGATATCTTCATCATCGTAGATCATTGCAGAGTATGCAAGGTCCACCATGAGTTCGGAAGTATCCTTCATCTCAGTCAACAAATCTAAGAGATTTCTTGGACTGTACCTGAATTCTTTCGGGAACATGGTCTATGTATCAACTCTACACAATTATTGATATGTACTGTATTTACCTCATAGTAATTATTAATTTTCAAACTGATTAATATTTTAGGAAATCATGTAATATAAATCAAAAGTAATTTAGGGCCTGGGAAGCAACAGATTCCCGAATTTTCCTTTTGTCTCTTCATCAAAATCACACTATGTTCAACAGGCTCAGGGCTACGAAAATCCCGATAACACCTACAAAGTCTCCAAGTGTCGCTATCAGCGGGATCACGGTGTCGTCAGGGTCGATCCCGAAACGGTGGGAAGCAAAGGCGATGCCTATCGTCGCTGAGTATACCACAACCAGCTCAATGGAAACAGCAATCAGGCTAATTTCCAGAAGTGTCAGGTAAGGCATCCCGAATCCCATCAAATTGCTGGCCAGCCAGACCAGCACGCTGACTGAGACCGAAGACACCATCCCCACGATGCCCACAGCTATCAGACTGTTGTGGACCACGGGGTTGTGGGAGATACGGTCTCCAAGCCCCATGTGGAAGGCGGAAGAAAGCCGGGCCCCAAGCATGCTCCCTGTGTCCCCTCCGATCTTTATCAGGGCAGGAATAAGGATCAGGATCGCAGGCATCGAGATAAGGCTGCTTTCTCTTGAGTTCAGGATCTGTCCCACAATGATCCCTATTACACAGGTAAGCGAAAGGACCGGAAGCCCCCTCCGGACAATGCCCCCCACCGTATAGTAACTGCTAGCACCCCTTTCCCTTCTTTTCACAGCATCACCACCAGTTTTGCCGCAACAAAGAGCATAAACATAGAAACAATGTCCCCTATGGTGGCGATAGAGGGCGTAACCACGTTATCCGGGTCAAAGCCGAACCTGAACATCCCGATAGCAAGCAGGACTGCAACTACGGAGAGGATAATTCCCGAAGTAAGCGCGGCAATAACGGAAATAAGGATGAGTTTGAACGCCCCCGCACTTTCAAAACCCAGGGCAAGGGTTACAAAATGCCCGAGCAGTCCCAGCAGGACCGCCATGAAAAAACCCAGGAGCAGGGAGCCGTTTATGTTGTTGGTAAGTTCGGGGTTGTTCCTGTCAATGTCAGTGATCAGCCCCATGTGGATTGCACTGCCAAGCCGGGAACCGAGGGTAGAAGAGATGTTTCCGCGAAGCCCCAGCACCCCTGGATAGATCACAATCAAACCCGGGATCATCTCGAGTTCGTCGGTCATACCGGAAAAAATGATCCCTGCAATAACGCCTCCAACAGTTGCAACAAGTTCGAAAGGCAACGCCTCACGCACGATGGAGGAAACACTGGCATACTCGCTCAGGTATTTTTCTATGTACTGGGACTCGAAACTGTCCTCCTCCCTGTGCGACTCGTGAGGCATGTTCCTGTGTTTATACATTTATACTATTAAAGCAATCGGTGGCCCGGAGTAACCGGGAATCGGGGGTTCGAAATAACTGATGAATCGGAGGTCCGATCTAACCGAGGAATCCGGGGTCCGATCTAACCGAGGAATTGGGAACCCGAACTAATAGGGGATTCCCCTGAGACAAGGTCAAAAAAGCCCTCCCAACGGCAGGCACCTCACCCTCAAAAATCCCTGACAAAAAATAAATAACTTGTAGCCGTTACCTAGGTATTGAGACACATGGTAATAGGAGTTACTACAGTACTAATCCAATGTTATTTATATGCTTGAGTTACAATATAGGGTATGTTTTCTGTTCAACAAATCAGGGAAGATGAAGCTGTACAAGAGTGGTTGAGCTACTACACTTCTGAAAATACCATCAATGGCTATCTTTCTTCAATGCGGAAATACTCCAACATGACCGGAAAAATGCCTTCTGAATTGATAGAAGAAGCCATTGAAGAGTCAGGAGAAATAATTCCAAAACGGAAATATTTGAAATACTTAGATCGATTTTATCGTTTGTTGAAAAATGGTGGGGAAAATCAAAAACCGATGGCGGAAAAATCCGTGAACAAAAATATGCATGCAATCATTAGTTTTTATCGTTGCCATAGAATTGAAATCATAAATCCACATACCACAAAATCACCAAAAACAAAGAATGATGAAGTGCCGAAAGTTGAACAAATCAGGGAAGCTTTGGATGCTTCTAATCCTATACTTCGTGCATATATCCTTATTGCAACAAGTTCTGGATTATCGGTTTCTGATATAGTCAGGTTGAAAATCAAGGACATCAAAAACATTGATGAAAATGATATCACAACTTTGAAACTCACACGGAAAAAAACTGGTGTTGGGTTCTATACTTTTTTCTCCCCTGAAGCTACGAAAGCAATTCGACAGTATATATCAATTCGTAATGGAAAAGGAACTAAAAAAGGCAAAGCTGGTGAAAAATGGCAAATAAAACACCGGATAAATTCTGATAATGATTATCTTTTCATCAAGGAAAATATCGCTGATAAATATCTTGAATTGGATAATGAAGAAGCTGAAGAATTCAGGAAAATGTCAGAATATAATTTTGAAGAAGCTTTCAGGTATTTATCAAAAAGGCTTAGTGTGGAAACTGAAAAAGGTCAATATAATACAATTCGTACACATGTTTGTAGGAAATATTTCATTACCACATTGACTGATTTAGGGATGGGTATTGGGGATGTTCATTTTCTCGCAGGAAAAGAGCTTCCAGCAGGTTTTGCCCCATACCACAAGCCTGATGGATTCCGTGAGGATGCAATCAATCAATGGAAAGATCGGTACATCGATTGCCTTAATGATTTAATGTTCGGTGAAAAAATATCAGATGTCACAAAAGACAAATACAAGAAAATTGAAGCAGAATTCCATGAATATAAACATTTCACCGAAATTAAAGACATTAAATTTAGAATGGAAATTGAAACACAGCCCATCAAATATGATATTGAAAAACTTGAAAACAATATTGAAAGTCAACGCAAATCTTTAGAAAAATTTAAACATGATATGAAAAATCCAGATGGTTATATTTCCGAATCTGATAAAGAAGATAATGAAGAATTGCTCGAAATGATGGAAGAGAGCTTAGAAGAACTATATGAATCACTGAGGAAAAAAGAGAAAGATATACACCTTATTCAAGAAAAATATGAAGCTGAGATTTCTAAACTGGAAGAGGAGTATAAAGAATTAAAAAAATAATTTTTAAAATTTCTATAATATATTAATGTCTCCCATTTTGGTAGGGGTTAGAAAAATGAATTCAACCCATCTTTTTTTTCTTCTTTTTCTTGTATTTCTTGCACCTTTCCACCTATTTCATCAGCATCTTGAATCTGTTTTTTGTCTTCTAATGCCTCATGTCTTACATCCTGACTTACGCTTTCTTCCTGTCTTACATTCTGTAATACAGTTCGCCTTACGTCTTGATCTTTCAGAAGCTCCATAAGCTCAGTCTTGAGACATTCATGTAAGACGTTTTGTAATTCATCCCGTCTTACGAACTCCCCACTGTAAGCCTTGTACGCCTTCACGTCAGGGCAATTTTCAAAAAAGTATGTTAGAGCTTTTGTTATAGCTTCTGTCTGACCCATGCCCGCCTTATCTATCGCTTCGATTAATTCAGGCTCAAGCCTTACAGTTATCGATTTCTTAACCATTGTACCATCGTCTTACATAATGTAATACTAATTGTAAGACATAAAGATAGAAATAGGTTTCTGAGTATTGATTGATTGCTTTTTATGATACCTTAATTTTCTGCCGTAACTGGTTGTTGAATGATAAATTCCGAACTTTTATTTCAGGCACTTTTCACCAGCTTTGCTCCGACCATTGAGCCAAAATATCGACCAACAGCGAAGCGGTTTTTTTAGGTTTGAAAAAAAGAAGAAGAGAAAAAGCACTCTCAAATAGCAGCGATTTTGCCTGCATCCGTGACTTCATACCCTTTTTCTCCGTCAGCGATGTATCCCATAGATTTTAGCTCCCTTAGGTGGTTGTAAGTCATCCCTTTAGAAATTCCAGCAGTTATTGCAATCTGAGAGACTGCAGAAACCCCTTTCTGGATCTCTTCAAGTATCAGTTTCTTTGTTTCCGAGAGGTTGAAGCTCAGCACCGGAAAGTCAATCATTAAACTGTCTTCTTCGGTCACATATACAATTCTCTGTACCATATCGTTCCTGGCATATGCCCCGAAAAGTGCCCCAAAAGCCTGCGGCTTCCGCCCACCCGAAACATTGACAATGACCTGGTTGCCTCTGTCGTGTTCCTTTTCAATCAGTTCGGCAACATCTTTTGCAACCCGCACTGTGTCGTAGACCGCAGTATACTTTTTCTCAACTTCAAGTGCGTTTTTAAAGGTCTTCTCAATCATTTCCTCGGACAGCAACTTCTTTTCACCCGCCCCTTCCTCTGACAGCATTATAATCTTCGAAGGGGAAAGCCGGGTCACACAAATAATTACAGGTTCAAGAGCGTAGATTGTGGAGATAAGTGTGAGTTTTGGCATTAAATGATTGTATTGTTTGGTTCGGTTATATGTTTTCCGATGTGAGGTATAGGTTAGTTTACATAATGTGTTGATTAATATAATTAAATTTAGAAACGTATATATACAATATTAATAATGAATGTTTATGGTTAACAAGTTAGGTATTTAATTTCAAAGAGAAACAGTTATAATGAATTAAATAGATTCATCTATTGGATTATTTTTAGAGGGTGTAATTTCTGTGATCGAAGCGATGAAAGAAATTGGTGAGTATGCGCTCAAAAAAGAAAATAAGGCTTTAAACGATTTTGTATCAATTTTAGTTGAAAATCCTGCAAGTAATGAATCTTATAAGCATGTATTCTGTATCAAGCTAACTTATAGTCATGGAAATTTCGAGTTTAAAGGAATTGAGCATCAGGAGTATTCAAAAGAGAAAATTGCAAAATATCTCTACAAGAGAGGATCATCTAATGGTCCAGACATCACTCCTACTGCAAGAGTCACAGAAATCAAAAAAACTTTTTCTAACAAGGTCATAGGTTGGTTCTCAAAGCCTTTGAAAGAAGCAAAGCCCGTATTGGACGGCGAAGAAGTACAATTTTTGGAGCTTCTTGGAAAGTGTATAAAAGAAAATGAAGAGATAATTCTTTCGGAGATTGAACCTAAAGTAAACTCAATAGATGCAAAGGAAAAATCGATATTGACCTTAGTTCTTGAAGAAAATGGCTTCATCAGATATGTCGGAGATTTTGAGGTATTTCGAAAAATCCTTAAAAATAATGGGGCTTCTAAATTTTACAGCAAATATGATATTGTCTCTAGAGATGATGATAAAGTATGTTCGGTTTGCAAAACACATAAAGAAGTTTATGGTTTCGTTACACCTTATGAATTTTATACCGTAGATAAACGGGGGTTTGTTAGCGGGGGGTTTGACCAAAGTAAGGCATGGAGAAACAATCCCATTTGCCTTGAATGCGCCTTGAAAATCAAAGTGGGAAAAGAATATATTGAGAAATACATGTCTTTTGGTTTTTATGGATTCAATTTTCTCCTTATCCCCAAGTTACTTAATAAGAGTGTGAATGAAGATATTTACGATGTTTTTGAGAATTTCAATGAGAAAAAATTTGCTTTTAATAAGGAATATGAAAATTTCTTACAGGCTAATGAAAACGATATCCTTGAAATTCTAAGTGAAACGAACGATTATCTTAATTTTAATTTTCAATTTTATGAAAAATCCAATTCTTCATATCGAATTCTTTTGTATATAGAGGGTGTTCGACCTTCAAGGCTAAGAGAACTTTTCAAATCCAAAGGAATAGTTGACAAGAGAAAAATATTCAGTAACTATTTCTCTAATGATACTGAAACAAAATCAATTCAATTCACATTAGGTAATGTAAGGTGTTTTTTCCCGAATACTCCAGATGACCCTGATACAAACAAATATTTTTTAGAAGTTGCGAATGGGATATTTACGGGAACATCAATTGATTACAATTTTTTATTAAAGTATATAATGCAGCGTATTAGAAAAGATTTCAGGAAGGAAAATCCCATTAGGTATTCACTATTTCAAGGGTTCCAAATGTTAGATTTCTTAAGTCAGCTGCATTTGCTTGGGAATTATAATGGAGGTAAATGTGTGAATTCTAAGAATTTATCGGTTTTATTAGGTGATATAGCACCAAAGGAAAACAGTGGTTACGAGGAACGGACAAATGTTATCTTTTCGGAATTTGAATCCTTTTTCAATACTGACGCAAAGAAGGCTATTTTTTTAGAAGGTACACTGGTCCAGTATCTACTAAATATTCAAAAACGCCAGCGTGGAAGCACTCCTTTCAGAACAAAACTTCGAGGCCTGAATCTTGATGAGCGTTATGTGAAAAGGATCTTCCCTGAAATCATAAATAAACTAGAAGAGTATGATTCAAATTATTATAAAGAACTCGAAAATCTGATCTCTAAATATATGATTCAATCAGACACTGATTGGAAAATGCCAAACGATGAAATCAGTTTTTATTTTGTTTTAGGTATGAATATATCAAATCTTTTAAAACCACCTAAATCTGAGAAGGAGGTAAAAAATGACTGAAGTATGCAGAAGGTCTGAAATTATATTTTTGTATGATCTGAAAGATGGGAATCCAAATGGAGACCCACTTGATGAAAACAAACCAAGGATTGATGAAGAGACAGGGATAAACCTCGTAACAGATGTTAGACTCAAGAGAACCATTAGGGATTATCTCAATAAGTTTAGAAATGAAGAAATTTTTGTGAGAGAAATTTCAGATGAGAGGGGAGACATCCAAAATGCAAAACTGAGAGCTAGAGATTTTTTAACGACTAAAGAGCCTCTCGATGCTTTTGAAACAGGGAAAAAGAACATCGATGAAAATATTTTAAATAAATGTATCGACGTTCGTCTTTTTGGTTGCACTGTGCCTCTTGAACTTAAAGTCCAAAACAAAAAAGAGAAAGAAAAAGAAAAAGAAAAAGAGAAAGATAAAACAGGTTCAATAACCCACACTGGTCCTGTACAGTTTAAGATTGGAAGATCAATGCACAAAGTGTTCATGAAACATTTTAGGGGAACCGGAGCATTTGCGTCCAAGGAAGGAGCCAGCCAGAAAACCTTCCGAGAAGAAGATTTCTTGCCTTATTCTTTGATAAGTTTTTACGGAATTATCAATGAAAATGCGGCAAAGGATACAAAACTTTCTGAGGAAGATGTAGATCTGCTTCTTGATGGAATGTGGAATGGAACTAAGAATCTGATTTCCAGGTCAAAAGTAGGACAGGTTCCCCGTCTCTTGTTGAAAGTAAACTACAAAGAGGGAAATTATCACATTGGAGACCTGAACAACCTTTTCACTCTAAAATCTGATCTGATTGATGAAGAAATTAGGGACATCTCGCAGGTGAAGATTGAAGTTCAGAGGCTGGTTGAAATACTGGCTAAAAACAAAGACAAGATCGAAAATATCCAGTTATGTCTGGACGGGTCTCTTGTATTCATATATGGTGGAGAAGAGACAGACATCGAGAAGTGTCTTAATGAAGCAGGGATCGGCACTGAACAATTATCAATGTGAGTTAAGAACATGAAAGTATTAGTTTTCGATGTATGGGGAGAATTTGGGCATTTCCGAAAACACTATACTACAACTTCTCCCCTTACGTATTCCATTCCTCCTCGAACAGCTATTGCTGGAATGATTGGTGCAATAGAAGGGCTTGGAAAGGATGAATACCTGAATTATTTCTCTAAAGAAGATGCAAACATTGCAGTAAAAATATGCTGTCCTATCAAAAAGACCAGAATTGCAGAGAATTTGATCGACACCAAAATTGCTCCTATGATGAGCAGAATAAAGACCAGAACCCAGATCAGATTCGAGGTATTAAAAGATGTAAAATACAGGATTTATTTTTCTCATTCCTCGGAAGAAGTATATAATAAACTTTATTCTATGTTAAAAGAACACAAGTCGGTGTATACTCTGTGCCTCGGTCTGAGTGAACACATTGCCAATTATGAATTCATAGGGGAAATGGAGGCTGTCAGTGAAATCTCAGATTCGGAGAGGGAAATTCATTCTGTAATCCCCGAAAAAAAGCTCCTAAAAATCAATTTTGAAGAAGGAAAAGAATATTTTTCAGAGACTATTCCTATAGAAATGCTTCTCGATAGAGAAGTTACAGAATACGGCAAAGTTTTGTTTGAAAAAAATGGACAAAGTATTGTTGCGAATGTAAATAATCTCTGGAGGCTTGAGAATGGAGAAGGAATTGTCTTCATGTGATTTCCATCTTCATTCCCATCCCGATAAAATACTATTTAGACACTTATCCAATGTAGGAAACAAATCTATCTCGACCAGTAGGGAGAAAATCTTATCTCTAGAAAAGTTTGGGATCGATGAAAATACCTTTTCCAAAATAGCATTTCTTATAGGGACCTGTCATGATTTTGGGAAAGGCACGAAGTACTTTCAAAGGTATCTTTTTGAGACAGATCCTGCCATACAAAGGGGCTTAAAAAATAAAAAAGAATATCATCATGGCTTTATTTCAGCTATTTTTACCTACTATATATTAGAAAAATATGTAAACTCACTAAATAATGACAACAGTCTGAGATTTATTCCCACCATAGGATATCTTATTGTAAAACGGCATCATGGGAACTTAAAAGATGCTGAAGATGAAATTCGAGAATTGGTAAATGAAGATACCCTCGAAGTTATCGATCTTCAAATAAAATCGCTCGAAATAAGCGAGTTGAAAACAGTCTATGAGCAATTACTAGATGGTTATGATATTTCTTTTGACATTGACACTTTCTGTAATGAATATCGTTCCATTGCTGGCGAGATTTTAAAAAATCGAAGAAAATTCGTAAAATTGCTCAGGGAAGAGCAGTTTACAGGCTATTATCTAATCACATTGATTCTGTATTCAATCCTTATAAACTCTGATAAGATCGATGCTTCTTCCATTGATGTTTTCAGTGAAATCGATATTTCATCTGAACTTGTGGATAAGTATAAGGTAGAGAAGGGTTTCCAGAGTAATGAAAGTACAATCAATAAGGTACGTAATGAGATCTACAAGGAAGTCACTGAAAGTATTGAGAAGCTTGACCTTGATAACAAAATGTATTCAATAAGCGTTCCTACAGGTTCAGGGAAAACTCTCACATCTCTTTCATTTGCATTAAAATTGAAAGCAAGATTAAAAGAGGAAAAAAGAATTAAGGCAAAAATTATTTATTCACTACCTTTTCTGAGCATAATAGACCAGAACTATGATGTTTTTGAAGACGTTTTTAAAACAGTTGAAAGGGCTAACCCTACAGAAGACATGCTACTTAAACATCATCATCTTGCAGATATTTTTTACAAAACGCAAGATGAAGAAGAATTTGAAGGGCTTAAAAGTCTATTTTTAATTGAGGGATGGAACTCTGAAATAATCGTTACCACTTTTGTCCAGTTTTTCCACACAATTGTATCTAATAAAAATCGCTCACTCAGGAAATTTCACACCATTGCAAATTCGATTGTAATACTTGATGAAGTCCAGTCAATCCCTCATAAGTACTGGTTATTGTTAAAACAGCTCATTTCGGGTTTTGCGGAATATTTTAATACGTATTTCATTTTTGTGACAGCAACTCAACCGCTTATTTTCGATCCCGAAAAAAAGGAAATTATCGAGCTGGTTAATAATAAAGATAAGTATTTCAGGGAATTTGATCGAGTTAAGCTGGAAATAAACCTGAATCCAATGAATCTTAATGAGTTTAAGGAAATAATTGAATCAAAAGTTAAAGAAAATCCCGAAAAGGATTTCTTATTTGCATTGAATACCATTAAGTCTTCTTTATCTATATTTAAGCATTTAAATGACCTGAGACTTGAAAATACCAGTTATTATTATCTTTCTACCAACATTGTCCCAAAAGTGAGACTTAATAAAATTAAAGAAATTAAAGAAAAGTCGGAAAAAAGAAAAATTATCGTTAGTACTCAGCTTATAGAAGCCGGAGTGGATATAGACGTAGATATTGTCTACAGGGATTTTGCTACTATTGATTCAATAAATCAGGTATCAGGACGATGCAACAGGAATTCTTCCAAAAGTTATCGAGGACAAGTAAATATTGTGGTTCTGAAAGATGAAAGGAAAGAGTTTCATCGATATATATATTCGAGTTTTCTTATCGACAAAACAAAAGAGGTATTGGAAGAATCCCCGTCTGAAATTTATGAGGCAGACTTGCTTTTTTTAAATAACAACTACTTCAGGAAAGTTAAAGATACTTCAAGTGAAGATGAATCAAAGGAGCTACTATCATACGTAAACGAGCTTAAATTCAAAGCCCTTACATCCGATTTCAGGCTAATAGACGATAAAGCAGGATACGAAAAAATAGACGTATTTGTTGAAATGGACGACGAGGCGGTTGAAATCTGGAAAGAATACATCTTAATAAAATCTCTTAAAAATCCCCTTGAAAGAAAAGAGAGATTTCTGGCGATCAGAAAAAAATTCAATGAATATATAATTTCCGTATCTAAAAAAGACTTTTCCTGCGAAGAGCCAGAGGACCTCAATATTGGATATATTCCTTTTGAACAAATAGAACATTATTATGATCCTGAAACTGGTTTTGTCTTTGAATTAAAGCCCAGCATGATGTGTGATTAACATGAAAGTTAAAACGCTAACTTTAACTCTTGTCCCTGATCGAAAAGTAGGACCAAACGCCTCAAAACTTCGAGGGTTTTTCGCGACTCGGTTTAATGAATATGTACTTTTGCATCAACATAACTGTGATAAAGTTATTTACATGTATCCTTTAGTCCAATATAAAATTTTGAACGGCATTCCTATGGTTCTCGGAATAAATGAGGGTGTAGAAGTCCTTCAGGAAATTTACACTAAATATGACAAAATCAAGCTAGAAGAATCCACATATGAAATACTGGAAAAAAAAGTATCTTTTAAAGAACAGGAGTTCGGCCTTTTCGACAAATTCCACACCTACAGCTTCGAAACTCCCTGGTTTGCCCTCAACCAGGAAAATTTCACTGATAGATACAAAAAGATGGATCTCTCCGAACAAAAAGAACTGCTCCGAAAAACTCTTGTCGGAAACATTCTTTCAATGTCCAAGTCCCTTGGCTACACTGTTCCGGGGCAAATCAAATGCGAGACAAATTTGCATCCCGGCTCTGGTAGAATGAAAGGGATGGAGATTGCCACTTTCAAAGGGGAATTCATGGTAAATTTCCTCATTCCGGACTACTTCGGCCTTGGAAAATCCGTATCTCGCGGTTTTGGCACGGTGAAAAGATGCAGCTTGTAATCAACACCCACGGCTCATTTCTAAAAAAGCAGAACAACTGTTTTCTTGTAAAAGTTGACGATAAGGTCTTCGAAGTCTCAGAAAAGAAAGTGGACAGCATCCTGATTACGACTTCTGCAACCATAACTACCGATGCTATCAAGTTTGCGGTAGAAAACAATATCGATATCGTTTTTCTGGATCACTTCGGGAACCCTTATGGCAGAGTCTGGCACTCTAAACTCGGGAGCACGACATACATAAGAAGAAGGCAGCTTGAAATTTCGGAAGAGCCGGAAGGATTCAGGCTTGCAAAAAGCTGGATTGAGCAGAAGGTCGATGGCCAGATCCTTTTTTTGAAAGACCTCAAAAAGAATCGGCCTGACCAGAAGGACGAACTTGATGATTATATCTCCGGAATGGAATATATGAAAGCCCAGCTTGAAGTTCTTGAGGGGAAACTTGATGAAATGCGGGGAAAAATCATGGGCCTTGAGGGAATGGCATCGCGCAATTACTTCGGAGCTTTAAGTTTTCTTCTGCCTGATAAATGGAAGTTTTCAGGCAGAAGCCGGAGCCCTGCAAAGGACGAGTTCAACTGCCTTTTGAATTACGGATATGGGGTTTTGTATTCTAGGGTTGAAAAGGCGTGTATTATAGCCGGGCTTGATCCTTATGTGGGTTTTAATCACACAGATGACTATAACAAAAAGTCCTTTGTGTTTGACCTGATTGAGATGTATCGCATCCACATTGACAGGACAGTTTTCAACCTTTTCTCAAAAAAGCAGGTCTCAGAGAGTTTTTTTGATGAGATCCCAAACGGTATGACTCTCAATAAGGAAGGAAAATCCGTCCTTATCCAGGCTGTCAATGAAACCTTTGATAAAGATATAACTTACCGCGGCAGGAATATAAAAATTGGAAACACGATCCAGTTCGACTGTCACAGGATTGCAAACAGCCTGATAGGGAAATAAAAATTTTAACGCGATAAGTTCGTGAAGCTAATAATGTAATATTGGGTAAAAATAAGAGTTGAATTCGGTAAGAATAAGAGTAGAGGGATTGGTTTGCTTGTCTGGGTAATATATGACATTACGGAAAACAGAGCCCGTCAGAAAGTCAGTGACCGCTGTAAAAACTATGGACTTTACAGGGTTCAGAAAAGTGTATTTCTTGGAGACCTTAATTCGAATGATAGGGATTCTCTGGGAATTGAATGTGAAGAATTGATAGACACTGATAGGGATTCTGTATATATTTTTCCCATGGATGACCAATCTTTTAAAAAGGTTCAGCTGATCGGTCAGGCCTTTGATAAGGAACTTGTCAGCGATGAAATAATTACTAAATTCTTCTGAGTTTTTGAGGTTCATATGACGAGTTCTGAGTTTTCGATGAATGAGGAACGGGCTGAAACAGGCGTTGAAAAAGATACCGACATTGAAATAGATCTCGAAGATGAGGGAGACGCAGCCATTGAGCCCGATTCTGATAATGATTCAGGAACAATAATACGGATTTCAGATGTTCTTGAATACCTGTTCTGCCCCCGCTTTACCTACTATATATATTGCCTCGATATCCCACAGCATGAAGAAAAAAGGTTTAAGGTTATCAAAGGCCGTGAGGTCCATGAAACAAGGAAACTCACAAACAGGGATTATGTAAGGAAAAAACTGAACTGCGAAAGGAAGGAGAGTGAAGTCTTCATTGCTTCAAAACAGCACCATATAAAAGGAATAGTTGATGAGGTGCTGTTTCTTGAAGACGGAACTGCTGCACCTCTTGAATATAAATTTGCCGAGTATAAAGACAAGATTTTTAAAACCTATAAATTCCAGCTGGTCTTACAGGCACTTTTGATTCGTGAAAATTACAATATTGAAGTAAATCGTGGATACCTTTGTTTTACTCGCAGTAACAGCTTGGTCAAAGAAATGGGGATCGGTGCCTCTGATTTCAAAAAAGCTGAAAAAATAATCGAGGAAATTATCGATATCATTCAAAAAGGCTTATATCCCAAGACAACCAGATCTTCTAGAAAATGCGTAGATTGCTGTTACCGGAATATCTGCGTATGAGATGTTTTTCTTGTATTTATAAAGGGTTTGATAATTTTCCAGCAAGAATTTTAGCCCCGAAAAAGGGCTCATTTCAGGCCTTTTCTGGCCAAACGCTGGAAAATTTTGCCCTATTCGCGAGCAAGATCCACTAAAACAAGGATTGAAACCCCACACCCCGGTATTAAAAACAATGAGCAATAAACGATTCGCGAGCAAGATCCACTAAAACAAGGATTGAAACTCACTCCTCAGTTTTGTGTATTTTTAATAATCATCATTCGCGAGCAAGATCCACTAAAACAAGGATTGAAACCCGCTTTGTTATGATCCCTGCAACCGCATTTTTTATTCGCGAGCAAGATCCACTAAAACAAGGATTGAAACCTACAAAGGGGGTAATAGCCTGTCTAGCCTGTCTAATTCGCGAGCAAGATCCACTAAAACAAGGATTGAAACCCTCCGGGAGCATGGACTCGGGGATTTTTGCCCAGGATTCGCGAGCAAGATCCACTAAAACAAGGATTGAAACAAAAAGTTCATGCTCTCAACATCCCCCACTCTTGCAATTCGCGAGCAAGATCCACTAAAACAAGGATTGAAACCTTATTGGATATGCTATCAAGTCGAGCGGTTTCATAATTCGCGAGCAAGATCCACTAAAACAAGGATTGAAACTTTATTACACTCTTCTTACTCGTTTTTCGTAATCCACTATTCGCGAGCAAGATCCACTAAAACAAGGATTGAAACAAAAAATATGGACCTCATACGGGGGCGGTCCTGTCAATTCGCGAGCAAGATCCACTAAAACAAGGATTGAAACTTTTTACCGGGCTCCTTCACAGGCTCGGCGGTCATTCGCGAGCAAGATCCACTAAAACAAGGATTGAAACGAATTTCGCACAATATGCGCACATGGGGACAAATCAATTCGCGAGCAAGATCCACTAAAACAAGGATTGAAACTGAACTGAACGACCACTACACCGGGGGTATAAAAATTCGCGAGCAAGATCCACTAAAACAAGGATTGAAACTACGAATAATATATATTATGAGTGTATAAAAGAGATTCGCGAGCAAGATCCACTAAAACAAGGATTGAAACAATATGATATAGTGGTGGTTCATCTCATAATTAAATATTCGCGAGCAAGATCCACTAAAACAAGGATTGAAACTACCCACCTGATATTATAATCCACTTTCATATTTACCATTCGCGAGCAAGATCCACTAAAACAAGGATTGAAACCCTGGTAGGTCCCACTAATTACCCTGATCTTCTCGCATTCGCGAGCAAGATCCACTAAAACAAGGATTGAAACTTATTATATACCTCCATAGACCATTCTCAAAAAGGTATTCGCGAGCAAGATCCACTAAAACAAGGATTGAAACACTGTAATTTGGGGGGAGGAAGCCCCAAACGCATCCGATTCGCGAGCAAGATCCACTAAAACAAGGATTGAAACACGAAAATTGGCAAGTGTTTCAATGGTCGAAACCTATATTCGCGAGCAAGATCCACTAAAACAAGGATTGAAACCCTATACAGTGCCTTCTATGTCATTCTTTGAAAAAATTCGCGAGCAAGATCCACTAAAACAAGGATTGAAACTCCGGGCGGTCAATGGTATTTTCTTCATAGCGGTTCATTCGCGAGCAAGATCCACTAAAACAAGGATTGAAACTACCATTATTACCACATCGAATTAAATAATGTCTCATATTCGCGAGCAAGATCCACTAAAACAAGGATTGAAACTGTAAATGAATGTTAAAAACGATGCCGGGAAGTGGGATTCGCGAGCAAGATCCACTAAAACAAGGATTGAAACTACAGTTAACAATTATTAATTAATGAAGTTAAAAAAATTCGCGAGCAAGATCCACTAAAACAAGGATTGAAACTGAGGTTTCCGAATACGAGAAAGACAAGGCGACGGAATTCGCGAGCAAGATCCACTAAAACAAGGATTGAAACTCAAAAAATGGAAAAGAAAGGATTTTCCAAAGAGGATTCGCGAGCAAGATCCACTAAAACAAGGATTGAAACATTATACCAATAATATATATCAAGAAACCATAACCATTCGCGAGCAAGATCCACTAAAACAAGGATTGAAACCATTATGGACGTAACCCAATGGCACATTAACCACGAATTCGCGAGCAAGATCCACTAAAACAAGGATTGAAACAATGTTATCTCTACACACGCTCCGATATCCGGGGGATTCGCGAGCAAGATCCACTAAAACAAGGATTGAAACAAAGTTATTCCTTTTCAAGCCAGCGCTGGAAAGTCCGATTCGCGAGCAAGATCCACTAAAACAAGGATTGAAACTTACATTATCTTTTATGTCGCAAACGGATGATGAATATTCGCGAGCAAGATCCACTAAAACAAGGATTGAAACACGCCCTGGCGGGCTATGCCCGTGACAGGATATTAAAATTCGCGAGCAAGATCCACTAAAACAAGGATTGAAACTACAACAAATAAATAGGAATCACAAACAAATAAGATTCGCGAGCAAGATCCACTAAAACAAGGATTGAAACTAGGTATGTATTGTTAAGCTGTCCGGTGGTTTTAGTATTCGCGAGCAAGATCCACTAAAACAAGGATTGAAACTTGGAATTCGATAAATAAACGTTTTTGTGCAGTTCATTCGCGAGCAAGATCCACTAAAACAAGGATTGAAACTCCTTATCGGGGCTCCTTATATCCTCGATACCCTGATTCGCGAGCAAGATCCACTAAAACAAGGATTGAAACGTCGTTGAGAGTGTCCCGCTTGATTTTATCGCGCTTGATTCGCGAGCAAGATCCACTAAAACAAGGATTGAAACTCATAGAGCTGGCCGACTCGGTGGTATACCTTTTCATTCGCGAGCAAGATCCACTAAAACAAGGATTGAAACCCGACGCGGTCCTCGGGATCGTCGTAAGCGCGGTATTCGCGAGCAAGATCCACTAAAACAAGGATTGAAACATTTTTTAAGTATGTTTTCTTTCCTTGTCATTTCTTATTCGCGAGCAAGATCCACTAAAACAAGGATTGAAACTAAAATTCTTCTTCGTAAACGCCCGCTGTCGGCGTATTCGCGAGCAAGATCCACTAAAACAAGGATTGAAACTTTTTACCTGCCCCTGAAACCTGTAAAACATGAAAAAATTCGCGAGCAAGATCCACTAAAACAAGGATTGAAACTATCCATCGGGTACGGCTACAAAAGATGTCATTTGTATTCGCGAGCAAGATCCACTAAAACAAGGATTGAAACTCAAACAAATCATAAACCCCGTTGTCCCTTAGTGCCTGTCCACGGGCAAAATCCACTAAAACAAGGATTGAAACTTAAATATAGACTTGATGTAATGAAAAGATATAACGAGTCCACGGGCAAAATCCACTAAAACAAGGATTGAAACAAAACAAGGGAAACCGCTAACCTGATAGTAGACGCTGTCCACGGGCAAAATCCACTAAAACAAGGATTGAAACAGAGAACGTATAAGAGTTAGGCCTTATAGTGATGTAGTCCACGGGCAAAATCCACTAAAACAAGGATTGAAACTTAATAGCAATGTATAGAAAAGATGACTATCCTACAGTCCACGGGCAAAATCCACTAAAACAAGGATTGAAACATTGGTGTCTGTGCTTTAGGGTTTACACTTATAAAAGGGTCCACGGGCAAAATCCACTAAAACAAGGATTGAAACGTTACAAGTTATTTATATGTGCATGATCTTGATATAAGTCCACGGGCAAAATCCACTAAAACAAGGATTGAAACTTAATACATTACGGGGTGTTGATGAATATTTCCAGTCCACGGGCAAAATCCACTAAAACAAGGATTGAAACACCAAAGCAATAATTTCAGCACTTATTCCACACGTTTGTCCACGGGCAAAATCCACTAAAACAAGGATTGAAACTTAGTAAATATTGAAATCACACCACCGTAACCTATATCTTTGTCCACGGGCAAAATCCACTAAAACAAGGATTGAAACTAGATCCCGTTTAGATCAACCCCTTCTTTATTTTGACATCGTCCACGGGCAAAATCCACTAAAACAAGGATTGAAACATACCCAGATGGGCGGGCATAATGAGGATATCGCGGGTCCACGGGCAAAATCCACTAAAACAAGGATTGAAACAGGAACTGTTTTAAGGCTCCTTCGTTTTTCATCAAGTCCACGGGCAAAATCCACTAAAACAAGGATTGAAACTATCTCCCGTAGGTACATTTACCTACAATACAATAGTCCACGGGCAAAATCCACTAAAACAAGGATTGAAACTTATTTGCTGAACTGTGAGAGCTTCGGGTAATGTCATGTCCACGGGCAAAATCCACTAAAACAAGGATTGAAACTCATAGTAAAAGGTTATGTGATCCAGATAGGGGCTTGTCCACGGGCAAAATCCACTAAAACAAGGATTGAAACTTATACATATACCACAGGACCAAACGCTACAGTTAGTCCACGGGCAAAATCCACTAAAACAAGGATTGAAACTGCCTTCTCAGTCTTCCAGGGCTGGCTACCAGGTAAGTCCACGGGCAAAATCCACTAAAACAAGGATTGAAACACCGGTGATACCATGAAGCTGAAAATAATTTTAAGTCCACGGGCAAAATCCACTAAAACAAGGATTGAAACTCTGGTATGGTATCCTGGCCGTCACCGGAGCAAAAGGTCCACGGGCAAAATCCACTAAAACAAGGATTGAAACATAAAAGTTCATGCCAATTGATCTTCGGAAAAATGGTCCACGGGCAAAATCCACTAAAACAAGGATTGAAACTCAGAAGGGTTCGAGCTAACCTCTATCCCCAAATTCAGTCCACGGGCAAAATCCACTAAAACAAGGATTGAAACATAAAAGCTATTGCTTCTTCGTTTTTCAAATTCTCAAAAAAGTCCACGGGCAAAATCCACTAAAACAAGGATTGAAACATTAGGATCATGTACCAGGATTACGAAACTGAGTTGGTCCACGGGCAAAATCCACTAAAACAAGGATTGAAACTATCCTTTCTTTTTTGCGTCCCTTACTGTGCCCTCGAGTCCACGGGCAAAATCCACTAAAACAAGGATTGAAACTATAATGCACATGTCCCTTGTGAGAATGAACCATCTCGTCCACGGGCAAAATCCACTAAAACAAGGATTGAAACATAAAATAAAACAGTCTATCGCTGAGTTGAAATATGAGTCCACGGGCAAAATCCACTAAAACAAGGATTGAAACAAAAAGAATTCATGGATTACTTCGGGATGCAGAGGTGTCCACGGGCAAAATCCACTAAAACAAGGATTGAAACTGCAGACCTTGAAATGCGGGATCATGTCAACCAAAGTCCACGGGCAAAATCCACTAAAACAAGGATTGAAACATCAGGAAAAGTTCAGGATGCAACAAGAGAAAGCAAAGTCCACGGGCAAAATCCACTAAAACAAGGATTGAAACTTATGCGTATGTGGGTTGGGAGTTTTCGCCGGGTTTCTGTCCACGGGCAAAATCCACTAAAACAAGGATTGAAACTTCCTTTGACATCGTGCAAGGGAATAATTTTATCCGTCCACGGGCAAAATCCACTAAAACAAGGATTGAAACTTTTAGGCATGAGGTTCCCCCCGGTGCCCGTAGGCAGAGTCCACGGGCAAAATCCACTAAAACAAGGATTGAAACATACTCCATCGACATAACATTCGATTCCGGTCCCTGGTCCACGGGCAAAATCCACTAAAACAAGGATTGAAACACACATACCCCCACTCATTAAGCCGGGATTTTATTGTGTCCACGGGCAAAATCCACTAAAACAAGGATTGAAACAAGGAGAAGTTATTAACGTATTCATGCCCTTTGACTCAGTCCACGGGCAAAATCCACTAAAACAAGGATTGAAACATTCAATTAATTCAATTCTTGTATAATGATATTGTGGTCCACGGGCAAAATCCACTAAAACAAGGATTGAAACACGGGAAATCTCTTGATATATCCCCCGTTTCTGGAGGTCCACGGGCAAAATCCACTAAAACAAGGATTGAAACAGTGTGGATGAATATAATGAATCGGTTCTTGATTTAAAGTCCACGGGCAAAATCCACTAAAACAAGGATTGAAACAAAAAGTGCCCCTTTCTGTGACGTTCTATTATTTTGGGTCCACGGGCAAAATCCACTAAAACAAGGATTGAAACACAAGATCGGCATTATTGATATTATCTAAGTACCCTGTCCACGGGCAAAATCCACTAAAACAAGGATTGAAACATCATGAATTTATGAGTTGTAAAAACAACTAATTTGTCCACGGGCAAAATCCACTAAAACAAGGATTGAAACTTGAGCCACCTTAGAAAAGTACTCTCGGATACTCCAGGTCCACGGGCAAAATCCACTAAAACAAGGATTGAAACTAAATTATAAAAAATGCTGTCCCGATTGCGGTTCATCCGTCCACGGGCAAAATCCACTAAAACAAGGATTGAAACGGTCCTACAGTCCTTGAATAGTAATCCTCAAACACAGTCCACGGGCAAAATCCACTAAAACAAGGATTGAAACATTGATCTGCGCCTACGCTCCAAGTAGTTCCGTCAAGTCCACGGGCAAAATCCACTAAAACAAGGATTGAAACATGCTGCTCGGGACCGGAGCCGGGACTATAATATTTGTCCACGGGCAAAATCCACTAAAACAAGGATTGAAACTATTTTGTGCCGATTATACCGAGTGTTGCAGTACGGACACATGTAACGCACGATAGAAGACTTCATCGAAATGCTGAGTCGAAAGCACATACTTCTTGCACTTGGGGCAATATTCAAGCATCTGTATCACAATCCTCCCTTTTTAGATTTATCGAGAATTCAAAATAAGGGTAAAAATAATGAGCGTTGATGAAAGTAATTGTAAGAAGTTGAATACGAGCCAGTTTGAGTATTTGAGTTGTATGTGTGGCTTATGAATTGAGAACTGGCTCATATATAGATAGGTTATTCTATTTAATAAACTTATGCAAGAGGTATTTCTAAAAAAGGGACATTTTAGTGGAAGGGGTTCGAATTCATCCCCTCTAACTCCTATTCGGGGATATAGTTAACAAGAAAAAACGGAACTCTATACTTTAAGTTAGAATGTAGGTTTTGATCCAATAAAAAAAGTTAAGAAAATTTGAAAGTTGCGGTTTTTGTTTTATTTCTCTTATTTCGAAGATTACCTTTAATTACTAACAAAGAAACTCCAAAGTTGTCTAAATCTTGTTTGAATAGCTCGTAAAATTCAGGACTTATTTTTCCTATGTCTAAGACTACCAATGAAATATTTGGATAATCTTTAGCATATGAGTGTAGTTGACCTAAAGAATCTCTTATTTTATTCTTAGTACGACCTATTTTCAATTCGAGTGCTATCTTAGTTGCATGATTTTCAAGTACAATATCAATTTTCTCATTAAATTTTCCACATTCTACTTGTCGATAGATATTCCAACCATTTTTACCGTATGTGAAATTTAAAAGAGTATAAAGATGGTTTTCGAAATCATATTCATCAATAACTTTTAAGGAATTATCATACTCTTGTGATATTGTGCTAAGCACCGAATCTAACATTTCTTCATCTGAAGAAAGTTCGGTTGAAATTTCTGTGTGGGGTTTATTAGTTTGGGATTTACTAGATACAATAGCGTTATTATTTTGGTTTGAGTCACTTATTAAATCCGAAACATTAACTTTTCGTTTTTTGAGATAATTTATTATTTCCTCATAACTTAAGTTAGATCTTATGGAAATTATATAATCATCTATGGTTAACTTGGGAGCTTGTTCATCATCAAATACAAATTCATGAGATGTAACTTTAATTCCATAATTTTTTGCCATATATTGAAGCTGCTTCAATGTGAGTCGCCGCAATGCTTTTGTTTTATTTCCTTTTAGCTCTTCACGCCGTTGTATTTCATCGGATACTTTACCAGCACCCTCTGCCATTTTTTGTGCACCCTTTTTTACTGCATCCCATAAAGCCACATTATCACTTCTATAAAAAGATACTTAAAAAATACCACATTACAAATTGATTATATCTTACTTAAATTTTTACATTTACTCTACGTGTCTATGTAAGTAGTTTACATAAATTCTTCCCACTTATTCACCCTTTCCAGAACATGAGCATTAAGGGTAAACGGTTTATCTGACTTTGCATTCTGCTTCATGTAATGCAATGCTCCTTTTGAAAACCCCAACTTCTTCCAATCGGCATAAGAAATATTGAGAATCTTGTGCCTTATCTCATAGGAATCAACCCTCTCAATTTCATACTCAGGCTTGATAAAATTCAGGTCCTTTTTTGCCTTTAATTCAATTTTAGAGCTATATACGGGCTTAGATGATAAAAGAGACATATGAGGGGCATTTTTATCCTATATATAGCTTTCGGGCAACCATGTTTACGAGGAAACGAAAATTAGCGAAGTACTGAAATTAGAACATCGATTTTCAGAGCTAATTTGAGATCCTTGATCTAAGAAGACAGGTAGCTAAGAAAGATTATTAATAGTTAGGTCTATAGTTACCATTGTTGTGCCGTAACATCATTACACAAGTAAAATTATAAATTTTATGTAATGATATTACACTTACTTTTATCACTAGTGTCAAGTCAAGCATAAAATGTCGTATATAATCAATCACAATAACTTGTAATCATACAACACATGGTTGTTGACGCGACACTAGTTTTTGGAACTGAGTCAATGTGGGGTGTAAATTAGGTTTGTATTCTTATAGGATATTTGGAGAAATTATCACTTCATTTTTTGGATTTTAACCTCTAATATTTTTGCAGAATCTACAAAGGAGGAACTTAAATTGAAACCAAAAATCATAGTACTTGCTATTATGGCTGTATTCTTTGTAGCAAGTATTGGAACTGTAGAAGCAACAGTCACAGTGAAGAGTTTGACACGTTTAACAGACATGTCAACTGATGAATGGGCACCTTCATGGAGTCCAGACGGAACGAAAATAGTCTTCACATCAAATGCTCAAGGCTATGGAAGTATATGGATTATGGATTTTGATGGAAATAATGAAATAGCAATCCCTAATACAATGTATAGTAGCTGTTTTGTGAATGCATGGAATCATGATGGAACAAAAGTAACTTTTCAAAAAACAATCGTTGATGGTAGTTCAAACAAAGATGTATATGTAATCAACATTGATGGAACTGATCTTTCACAGATAACAACGGATTGGCAACATGAAGGAACACCTGCTTGGAGTCCGGATGGAACTAAAATAGCATATATAAAAAACAGCCTTAGTGGAGGCTACGATCTTTGGATTATGAAATCTAATGGGGATGACAAGCAGCAAATAACAACTAATATCTTTCATCTAGATTACTTATCATGGAGTCCGGATGGAACTAAAATAATCTTTTATTCCGCGGTAGATAGGCAAATCTGGATGATTAATGCCGATGGAACTGAATCTACTCAGCTAACATTTGGTGAGGGAAATAATTTTTGGCCTAGTTGGAACTCAGATGACAACATAGCATATGCTTCGGATAAATCTGGCAATTATGATATATGGCTGATGGACGAAAATGGAAACAACATTCTTCAACTCACAACAGATAATCATAAAGATTATATGCCAGCATGGAGTCCTGATGGAAAAAAGATAGCGTTTGTATCAGACAGATTAGGTAGTTCAGATATCTGGCTTCTTGAGTTAGACTTTAACAAATCACCTGTAGCTGATGCCGGTGCTTCGTATGTAGGCTACGAAGGTTCTGAAATCACGTTTTGTGCCTCTGGTTCATCTGATCCAGATGGAGATGCTCTTACTTACAGGTGGGACTTTGATAGTGATGGAGACTGGGATACTCAATGGTTAGATTACCCTACTTATTCTAAAACATGGTATGATGAGTGTACAGAAACTGTCACGTTGGAAGTTAACGATGGTGAACTGACTGATGTAGCTACTGTAGATGTAACTATTCAGAACGCTGCTCCAGAAATAACTTCAATGGATTTGCCAGATGCTCCTGTTGACATTAGTCTTCCTGTGGTTCTGTCTGCCACTTTCAATGATGATGGCATCCTGGATGAACATACTTATGTGATTGACTGGGATATAAAATCAGATGATGAAACTTCTAAAGGTGATGCAGATAACGGAATTGTAAAAGTTTCGCATTATTATCCATCGCCTGGTGTCTACACAATAAAGCTCACCATCAAAGATGACGATGGCGGAAGCGACATGGAAATCTCAGATTATGTTGTTGTCTATGATCCTGAAGGTGGCTTTGTAACTGGTGGTGGTTGGATTGATTCACTTGAAGGTAACTACATAGCAGACCCAGCCCTTACAGGCAAGGCAACATTTGGTTTCGTTTCAAAATATAAGAAAGGAGCTACTGTACCAACTGGTAATACCGAATTCCAGTTCCAGGTTGCAGACCTGAACTTCAAATCAACCAGCTATGACTGGCTTGTTGTTGTCAATTCAAAGGCCATGTACAAAGGTGTTGGAACAATCAATGGCGGAGGTGAATATGCTTTCATGCTTAGTGCAATAGATGCTGATCTAACACCAAGCACTGATGTAGACCTATTCAGGATGAAGATATGGAATGAAACTGTTGTAATCTATGACAATCAGCCTGGGGAATCTGATGATGCGATTCTATCAACTGCAATTGGTGGTGGATCAATAATAGTCCATAAGGAAAAGTAATTCGTTAAATGTGGAGAATATTATATTCTCCCTAATTTCTCTTTTTTGATTCTGTTTTATAATGTAACTAGAATCTCTTCCCACATCTCCAACCTTTCCCTTACGTGAGAGTTGAGTGTGAATGGCTTATCTGCTTCAGCATTCTTCTTCATGTAATGGAGTGTACTTTAGAGAATCCCATTTTCTTCCTAAATACAGTACTTTGCTAATTTTCATTTCCTCATAAACAAGTTCCTCCGGTACCATTATATATGATGAAAACGCCGCCATATGTCTCATTCATCACATAAGGCCGGATATAGTCCTAAAATTGAATTAAAGGCAAAAGAATGTATTGATGCCGCATTAAGACCTCTCAATGACCATGTAACTATAAAGATCAATGGTTCTCTTACAAGTGAAGACATTTTTCGTACTGCTGTGAGTATGGCAGTTAACAGGAATTCTGTTCATTCAGTCTCAGCACAGTATCAGAATGTCGCTTGTGAAACATCCCTACGATACCACCTTATAAACTAAAAATGGATGAACTGATCAAATCGAATGAAAATATTCTCCTTCAAGAAATAATAGAAACCCTGAAAACAGGTAAAAGTTACGAATTCGCTGTCGATTATACCAATGATCCGTATTACGGGAAAAAAGATTCATCTAACGAGAAATATGTAATAGGTGGGCAGGCTAAAAAGTCAACAAACTCCTTTTACTCGTATGTCTCCCTTTATATCATTAACAAGAATGAAAGGTTTACCTTATCTGTTCTTCCTGTCGAAAAGGATAAAACAAAAGTTGAATACCTTTCCCATTTTATCGCCCTCATTAAAATGTCAAGGCCGGTGAATAATTCCTCCTTTTGGCCGGGTTAAAATTCCCCCATCTCCAATCCTTGAGAAAGCTCAAGGATCATAAATCATGCTGAAAACGGAGGAATGGCTATTGATACGAGATTTGTATTCACGAGGCTTTGGCATCAATGAAATCGCCAGACAAACAGGTTTTGACAAGAAAACTGTGAGGAAATATCTTCGGCTGAAAACCTTGCCTGAACCCCAGAAACATCTGGAAGAAAGAGCAAGCTTGATCCATACAAACCTTACATTATGGAAAAGCTTAATGAGGGATCTTATACCGCCGTTCGTCTCTTTCGTGAAATCAAAGAAATGGGTTTTGCTCAATTCTCCCTCCCACAAAACAGGTCTTTTTTGTTACATAAAACCTTGAAAAATTATTGGAAGATATGTTACATATTATAGGTTTTATGGAAATTAAAATGATTAATTCGGTTGGTTATGCCAGGACACTCTTTTACACTCTTCCTTTTTATCCTGCAAAAAATCACATACAAAACGAATTTTAAACTTTTTTTAAAAATAGGCATATTGGCATTTGCAAGGGTATTTTCTGCCCTGTATCGGCTCAAAAAGCATGTTGAAGGGCATTTCAAAAGGTAAGAGCAAGTGGAGCAGGGTACCATGGTCCTCGGTCCACAGCCTTGGTAGTAGGGTAGACCAAGGCAGAAGAACAGTATAAGATGGCTTTGGAAGCAGACCTCAAACATGTGGAGTCATAGGGTGCAGGGTGCAGGCAAGTAACAGGGCAGGTCAGGACAGGGGTAAAGGGAGGCTGTCCACGTTCTACCGATACTGTTTTCAATATTTGGTGTTGCATGGTCAGGAAAGAGCAGGCTTGACTGATACTGTTTTCATAAAGTCAATTTTGCGACAGGTCAAGGAGGCACTCCCAAGGACATCTCCCAAGGAAGCACTCCATAGGCAACCAGGGGAATCCCTCCGACCTCCGCAGGTCAGGGGTTGCTCGCAAAGGGGGGTGGAGGAGAATGGTCATGGCGGGGATAGAGCAACATATACGATTTCATCTTTTTCTTATTATAATATAGGCAAATACCTACGCAAACAATTTAGAAAGTATTAAAATTAAGGAAGGAGAGAAGAGAGAGTAAAGATTATTAGATTTAGAATGTTGCAAAGTTAACTACTTTGATTGAAAATCTTTTTTTTACTCCTTGATGCTAATGAACGATGGCACAAATTTGAATAATGCAAAAAATTGTGTAAAAAATGCACTTTTTTGTTCAGGTTCAGGATAGCAACATTGTAAGATAGAATGTTGCTATTTTTCCTTTAATCTCTTATTTTCAGGTTTATTTTTCCTTCTTTTTCAGAAGGATATCAACATTTTTATATTTTATTGATATTATATTTATTTTGTATGTAATAAAAAAATTGAAAAATTTATAAAAATTCTATTTTGCTTTGCACGATAACGATTTTGAAAAATTGAAAAATTTATTTTGAACAATACGAGGTATAACAATGTCAAATGCACTAATTGCCGGAGATGGAACAAAAGAACCCTATCTTAAAGAAATTGAAGAATTAAGAAAAGAATTTGAAGTTATTAAGTGAAATAAATTGCTGCAAGAAAAAGTATAAAGAAACATATAAATGCCCATATTTTCAGTATTATTTTGTCTAATTTTTTTTGCATAGATATAATAATGTGGATTTACTTATTTATTTTTTTTGACAATCATTTCTTTATCACGTTAAGATTTATTGAATAGCAAATATTTTTAGGCATGTGCAAAAATATTTCAAAAAGATTCATTACATATTAGATTAATTTCACAATGACACAATCTTTAAGTTTTGGTGATTTAAAAGGCGGTGGAATAGTAGCAGTATTATTTATTATGGGTGTAATATTAATTATAACAAATATAAATATTGATCTAGGACAATTTGCTATTAAAGCGGCTGTATTTGTTGCTGTAGTATTTGCTTTTTTAGGAATTTATGGGATTATTAATAGATATAAAAATTAAAAAAATCAAATCACCTAATTATTACAGTACATCCCCAGAAAGTAAGACTTTAGAAACCTTTAAATATCGACTTTTACAATTTTTGCTTCAATGAAGAAATTAGAAAAATCTCTTGGGGAACATTTACCACCTGTTAAAATATACCGAGAAGATATCGAAGATATTTACAATGTTTTTAAAGAAGTATCCAGTGAAATAGAAATAAAAGCTGATGGATTCATGTTTGAAAATTTAGATGAACTGTTTTCTCACCCTAGAGATAAAATAAAAAGTTTAAATTTGCTTATTCGTAACCCTTATGTTTCTATTGATTTCAAACCTAGTGAAATATTTCTTTTCTCAATGGATGATACAAGTGTACAAGTGGGCTTATATGAAAAAATCAAATCCATTGTAAAAAAACGCCGAAATTGGGCTTTTTCGTTAATTACTAGTTATTTGTCTTGGTTTATTGCGGGCGTAAGCATAACAGAAGCAGCCGTTTACCTTAAAAGAAATGGATTGCAATATTTAACTGAGTGGGCGTTTATATTTAGGGCGTTTATACTTATGATTTGTTTAGCTTGGCTCTTTTATGGGTTTAAAATTGAATTTAAAAAACATTCCCAAATATTTCTTCGATATAAAAAAAGTGAAACATCCTTTTTGAAAAGAAATACAGATACCATTATAATTTCAACAATATTTTTAATTATGTCTACAGTTGTAGCTTTTTTATTAAAATAAAAATATTCTCAAAAGTAATGCACCATAAGATACCTTCTTTTTTATTTTAGACTATGTAAATGCACAGGTTTTACTGTAAAACCTATGTATTTTTTTGTAAAAACCCCCAAAATCTCTTGTTTCCACATACATATACAAGTAAATGCATAGGTTTATATATAAACTATTCATTTTATATTTATGAGGTGATAATAATAAAATATCCAAAAAATATGTATCAAAAAGACCAAGAAACTTTACATTTTTATGTCAAAGATATTCGAATTCTTACACCAAGTGAATATCTAAAATTAAAAGAAAATATTCCAAAAGATCAGCATAAAACAATTTTTGATATTCTTCTCATAACTGGAATGAGATACATTGAAATGTTCAGATTATACGAAAATCCTTCATGGTATAATGAAAAAAGGAATATTATACATCTGCCGGAACAAGCACAGAAGAAACACAAGAGAAGACAGCTTGAAAGGACTATTCATCCTTTACCTTCGATGTTTTCTTACCTGCTCAAGGACTTTTGGCAGGGCAAAAAGCCAGCTTTGGAAAGCACATGGAACAAGAACATTCAACGCTGGTCAAAAGCCGCAAAAATAGCCCCATATGGAGTTTCAGCGAAAACAACCAGGAAAACCATTGAAAGTTGGATGGTTGTAGCAGGTGTTCCGGAGTCTACCGTGTGCCTTCGTCAAGGTCATGATTCGTTGACGAGTATGCGACATTATCAAGGGTTGGCTTTTGATGATGATGAAATTAGAGACATTAAAAAACAGCTTGCTGCATGGGGGATGTAAAATCAATTTTTAAGACTTTTTTCTTCATTGATGTATTTCCTTCCACAGCTTCAAAAGTTGAAAGGAAGGGGCTATTTACCCCTTTCAGCGGGGTTTCTAATATCTACCTTGGCCTTCCTAAATACAGTATTCCCAATGAAAAGAACAACGTAAATAGATCATTTTGCGTTATTCAATTTTTACTTCTGCGTATACTACAACAAGTAGTGAAAAAAAGATTTCAATCAAAACTTATATTTGTGTTGTCCTCTCAAAGCTCCACTATGATCTCCTATATAATATTATATAGGGGATGAAAATTTGAATAACATGATTCTGTATAAAAAAATTCACAATTGTCCTTTTTTGAGATTGGATTAATGTTGTTCAAATTTTTTCAGACAATTTTTTCGGAAAATCGTAATTTTTTGTCTGAAAAAAATTGAATAATGGAAATATATTTTTTAAAACTACTAATTATGAACTGGCTATTTGGGGTATTTTGAAGCCCCCGATTTACACAGTTGGAGGGTTAATCAAAAATCCCTTTCTTCGTAATCAAACTCTTCCTTTAACTTTTCAGGAACATTATTACCAAACCAGTAAACGGTGATATTTTTTCTATTATTTTGCCATAAAGGTCTCAATCGATGTACGGAATCGTATACATCATCTTCGAATTTTTCCTTGTAGAATGCCTTCAACCTTTCATCTTTTGGAATCATTTTTCCATCAGACTTATCGAAATCTTCAAAATTTGGTATATCTTCATCAGAATGATGTTCCAAATAATAATTCTCGTATGTATCGATATCTGGCAAATGAGTACCGAGTACGATTAACACGTCATATTTTCGGTATTTATTGATTCCGTGAGATGCACCGAACCAAAATGCATCTGAACCCAAAAATTTTCCATCTTTAACTAAACCCATATAAGTTAAAACGCAGACTTTTTTCTTTTTATTGTATTTTTCATTTCTGATTAATTTTTTGATTATTGGTTTATACGTTGTTAATTGCGGATTTAAATGTGATTTATAATGCCCTGAATTGTTCATCTTAATAATTTTTACATTTTTATTTTTATGGTGACTTCTTTTTATTTGCACTACTCCGGTATATTGAGGATACAGTTCTTCAAATACTTTTAAATAATGCAAGAATTCATTTTTCGGGAAACTAGCACAATTATATTTTAAGTCAATGTTGTAGTCCAACTGCCTGTAGAAGAGAAGTTGCTGGTATGACAGTGATATGGAATTCAAATTATTTTCCAATTTGTTTTCTTTATCTCTTGATTCTAATTCCAGGTAAAACAATAAATTGTTAACATTCAGTTTGCAAATGTGATTAAGGAACTTGCTATCAGGCTTAGCTACTTCTTTGTGAACCTTTGTATAATTTGTTACTTTTTTTGTATTGCTTTCCATGATAGCATCGCTAAGATAAGCAGCTTCACTTTGCAGATTTTTAAAATCTTTATTTTTAATATATTCCTGTATTTTTTTAAGTTTTTGGGAATCGATATCATTAATTAACTTAAATAATTCTTTGCGAATTTCTTTTGTATTCCATTCGAGTTTGAAACTACCTTGAACCCTTTCTTCAATATGTATTGAATTAAATAAATAAAACTCATATAAATGGAGAAACTGGATTGGCATGCCAACAGAAACATCTTCTTTGATTGCCTGACTAAATTGATTTCTGTAATAACAAGCACCCTGACATTTCATATACATGCAAATTAATTTGTTGGGAATTTCTTTCTTGTGCATTTCACGAATGATTTCTCCTTCCTTCGTATCATCATTATATTTTTGGCATGCACGAGAAAAACCCTTAAGGACTACAAATTTCTTCTTTATCTTCTTCTTAATCTCTTCAAGGAATTCATGTGAAGATGCTATGATTAAATCTTTTCCTTCCGTATTTGAATTGATGGAATTCAACATATTTGTTGTCTTACCAACGCCTGGTTGTCTTGCATCTATGAAGTGATTGTATTTTATTTCATTTGGAGCGAAATTTGCTCTGTAAATTATTTCACTTGAATTAATGCCCTCGTCGTCATTAAATACATCTGATCGGAAATAATCGTTAACCTTATTCAAGGGGATCACACCCTTGGATTGTTCCGATTACATCCCATGGAATATATTTATATAGTAGTGTAATAATTATTATATTGTACATAAATACTCCTTTTGAATTATTTTATAGGAGGTGAATTGCCCAATCACCTCATATTTGCTTTATTCAGTACCAATTACTTTAGTTTGGACATGTTTTAACCTCTATTTCTAATGCTAATTCAGTCAAAACTGTAGGGTATATCTTCATTGGAATCGATTATCTCAAACTAAGTTTTATCGTCCCAACTACCATTCCAGCCTGTTACCTTTACAATTTATCATCCAGTATAGATTAAAAAACAGTTTCAATTTTAATATCATATCTTTGTCATCTTCAATCACCACTTATTTATTAAGTTTTTCAAATCATTTTTCATTAACTTATTGAAATATTTACTGCGGGCTATCATTTTATCTTCCAGAATTCTATCAATTTTAGATAATGCATCTGCGTCGACCGTGATTGTTATTTGCTGCTTCATTTTCTCACCTGGTTCAATTTATAATTTTTATGGTTTTTATATTTTTTATAAGATATAATGAGAATCTCAATCTATATAAGTATTTCGATGATGATCTTGCTTGATCCCGTTTTACTTGTCAAAAATTGAATAACGGGGATACATTATCAAATATTTTATGTAAAAAATTGAATAAAAAGGCATATCGGGATCTTGCGAAATGCGATCCTTCATATTCAGAATTATGATTTACATTTACAATTTGATAGATATGTTTATATACTCTGTAATATATATACTTATAAAAATAAAAATAAGTATAATGAAATAGCAATTGATGCAACTATAACTGCTATTTTCACTATTGCATTTACAACAATTATAGAAACTATAAATTTGTGCCTATAATCAGCATTATTCAAGTTTCACTAAATATATTGATGTTAATCAAAATGTTGGAAAACTATATAGTTCTCTATACATCATCTTAATTTGAAGAACTCAAACGCTTGTTATAGTGTGTTTTTGTTTATTGGTTTTGCATTATTGTTCTTTAACTTTTAACAAAATGTGTTTGCATTGTTCAAAAAAATTCGAAATTAGAGGCCATATGCCTTAACGGTGCTATTGACAGTACCGTTTCAGATCAAACTCTGAATCCAAGAAAAAATGAAGGTAAAAAAAGCAGGAAAATTAGTAGGAAAATATCATAAATTATTTTTGACAGAGGGGTGAAAAATGAAGCTGAGAAAACCAAAAGAACGTACTGAAGAAGAAATAAAAGAATACAATAAGACAAAACGTGCAGTGGATAAAGCGGTTTCTGGTAAGAGTGGTGTTCCACAAAGAAACGTTGATAGAAAAGGTGTAACAAGTGAAAGAGATTGCCTTGCCAAGAAGGAAATTCTAACGCCATTACTCCAAAGACCAATGACTTCAAGAGAATTATATGAAGCATCTGGTTATAAGGGCAGTTATAATAATTTCACAAGTCATTTAACGAAATATTGTCGTGGGGGTAAGAGAACAAAATATGGAAGAATGGGTGATGATAAATATGTTTATCTGAGAAAAATTGGAAAAAGGCCATCTCTTTATGAATTAACGGATTTTGGATTTATCAATGCAGAAAATCCTTATTTAAATCGAGATGAGGCTATCCGTGTCTATAAAAGAAAATTAGAATTAACGGTTGAAAATGTATTGGCAGAACATCCTGAATGGTTAAATGTTGAAGGCCAAGGTTTTGACGGTTCTGGTGGGGTTGATTATGTTGATCATAGTTCATCAAATAATGATTTCGGCGGAAATAGAGATTTTATGATCGGAGAATATAAGGAAAAAATAAAAAAAGACGATTTCTTTAAAGATGTTAATGAAGATGATTTTAAAAAAATTGTTGCATTGGGTGATAAAGAATTAATGCTTGATTTTATGGAACGTCAAAAACATTATCATTATACGCATAAAGTAACTATGAATCTTTATAACAATCCGAATAATATACCTACAGGCAAGAAAGGAAAAAAGAAAGATATGCCCGATTATTTTGATATAATATTTAAATTTTATAAACAAAGTTTAGAAACAGGACAAGATATAGATGTGACTGAAGAGATTTACAAGGCGATACCTTATTGCTTCTATAAACATTATGCGACTGGAAAAATACGGTTAAAGAGCAGAGTTGAAGCTGGAAATTATCAAAAAAATGGTGATGGAAAAGTTTTGGAGTATAGTGAAGTGATATTTTATTTATTTGGTGGAAACATGAAAATTGGGGTTGTTGCCACTACAGAAAATGATGAAGATATTATAAAAGTTTATTATTATCATGGAGATAATTCAGCGAAAAGGTATCATCTGCTGAATGCAAGTATGGAACAATATGATGTATGGAAGAACGGTGGAAATCCAGCACAAAATAATAAAGTTAATGCTACAATGAATGGCAGACCTATGGGCGGTTCTCCCTTACAACCTGAAAAGAAATCAAGTGGTAAAAAAGGTAATAATAAACCATCTGGGCAACAAAGAATGATAATCAAGCCACAAAAAAGATAAGTATCTTAAAGATACTCACATTCAAATACCTTTTTCACATTCCTCTTCGTACTGCTCGCATTCATGATTTGTGATAAAATCTGCATTTTTTATCACGATAAAACAATATACATTAATTATTTATTTCTGCCGAACGTAGCAGGATTTAAATATGGAAGCTTGAAGTATTAAAATTGTAATTAAAAATTGGAAAACATTGGGTAGGTACTGTGGTAATAGGAGTTACAATGACAAATGTGCTGCCTGGGCACGAAAAGGCGGCATATGACGAACTGAGGAGCGTAGAAGGGATCAAGGACGTCTACCACGTCTTTGGAGAGTATGACTTCGTCGTGATCATAGAGGTAGGGGACCTGACAACCCTGAACACCGTGGTGGACAGGATCCGGGAAAGCGATACCGTGACCGCGACCCAGACAATTGTAGGAGCTGAACTCTGAAGCGTCCCGCAATTACTTTCCGGACATCAGACAAAGGAATCCAGAAATACAGGACACGAAAAAACCCGATACATTTTTTACCATGCACTTATTTTTATTACCTTGGATATTTATTACAATAGACAGTCCCCCCGGATATTTAGCAGCATATCGTACTGTGCCAGTCTTCAGTCTTTATCTTCAGTCTTTATAATGTGGCCGTTCAAGGAATATCCGGATCTTATCACATAAAACAGCAAATTGATTTTTCAGCCCAGAGGGAAAATTCTATGGAAGCTCCCATTGCAGAAGAACTAGCCAAAAAACAAAAATCGATAAGTGTCGCAGAATTTTTTGAAAAGAACAGGCACATCCTGGGCTTTGACTCCGCCCCGCGAAGCCTTATCACAACGGTAAAGGAAGCTGTGGACAACGCCCTGGACGCCTGTGAGGAAGCAGGTTTTCTCCCCGACATCCTGGTCCAGATCGAAAGGATAGGGCAGGACTACGTAACGGTAATCATTGAAGACAACGGGCCCGGGATCGTCAAGGAACAGATCCCGAAGGTCTTTGCCAAACTCCTCTACGGCTCCAGGTTCCATGCCCTGAAGCAGAGCAGGGGGCAGCAGGGGATAGGGATTTCCGCAGCAGTCCTCTATTCCCAGATGACCGCGGGCAGGCACACGAAGATCCTCTCGAAGATCAATTCAAACGCTCCTGCCCATTACTACGAACTCATGATCAACACCAGCACGAACGAGCCCGATATCCTGAAAGATGAGGTTGTGGAGTGGTTCCGCCCCCACGGGACCCAGATCGAGCTGGAAATGAAAGCTTCCTACGTAAAGGGGAGACGGCAGTCCATCTATGAGTACCTGAAGGCAACAGCCATCGTAAACCCCCATGCCCGAATCACCCTGATCGAACCGGACGGGAACGAAGAAATCTTCGAGAGAGCCACGGACAAAATGCCCGAGCCCGCAGAAGAGATCCTGCCCCACCCCGAAGGCATCGAGCTCGGAACCCTTATGAAGATGCTCCACTACACCGAGCGGCAGAAACTCGCACCTTTCCTGCGCTACTCCTTCTGCAAGATCGGGCTTCTCACCGCCGAGGAAATCTGCAAGGCTGCAGGCCTGGACACCGAGCTTGACCCTCACCCCCTCACCCGCCACGAGGCCAGGAAACTCATCGAGGCTTTCCACAAGGTAAAGATCATGGCTCCTCCAACCGATTGCCTTTCCCCCATAGGAGAGGACCTGATCTACCGGGGGCTTGAAAAAGAGGTAGATGTGGACTTTATCGCAACGACCACGCGAAAGCCGGCTGTGTATTCGGGGTGCCCCTTTGTAGTGGAAGTGGGGCTTGCTTACGGTGGAAAACTGTTAAAGGACGAAAAGGTGGGGATAATGCGTTTTGCAAACCGGGTGCCTCTGCTTTACCAGCAGGGGGCCTGCGTGACCACCCATGCCGTGGAAAACATCAAGTGGAAGCAGTACGGGCTGAACCAGCCGGGAGGAGGGATTCCTTCGGGCCCTGTACTTCTCCTGATCCATGTGGCTTCCACGAACGTACCCTTTACCTCGGAGTCAAAGGACGCGATTGCCGAGATCCCGGTTATCAGGGACGAGGTGGAACTTGCCATAAAGGAAGTTGCAAGGAAACTGAAACACTACCTGAGCAAGCAGAGCAACCTCAAGAAACGCCGGGAAAAAGAAATTATCATTACCAGGGTACTCCCGAAGATGGCCGTAAAGGTTGCAAGCATCCTGGACAGGGAAGTCCCGGACATCAACCCTGTGGTTGCAAAAATCATGGGGAATGTGCTCGTAAGCCGGAATGTGAAGAAAAACGGGGATGGGACAGCCGAGGTTGCAATAAAGGTAAAGAACTTTGGCGGGTCAGCCCAGTCCCTCAAGGTCCATGACATGCTCCCCTGCAAAATCAGCGGGGCAAAACCCGAACCTAAAGTGGTCACCATGGGCAACGATTACGATTATATCTGGGACGTGTCGGCGGCAGCCGGGTCTTCCAGAGCCCTTACCTACCGAATGGACTCCATAAGCGATGAGGAACTCGGAAAGCTCTCCCCCCTGATCGTAGAAGGGGTTGAAGAAGAACTGGTAACCGGGGCAAAAGCCGTGAAGGGGGTCTGAGATGAGCAAAAAAGGACAGAGCAAGGAAAAGAAAAGAGCTGAAAGCGACGCCCTTGCCAGGACAAAGTTGCTGGAAATTGTAGAACGGATTTACACCCAGTTTGAAAACGAGACTGTCCCGAGCGTCAGCCTGCCGAGTCGGACCAAGGCGAACATTGAGTACAGCGACAAGAGCGACGTCTGGGTCTACGGGGACCGGGAAAGTGAAAGAAGCGCAAAGACCGTTAAAGGGGCATTCCAGCTCCTGAAGACCACTTATGCCACGGACTTCATAATAAACGAGCACCTTACCCAGAACCGCGGCTCAACCCTCCGAGAACTGTACTATATCTCGGAAGGCTGGGACGCTGCCAAGTTCAAAGAACAGGCCGAAAGCGACCGCCTGATCGAAGACCTGGAACTCCTGACCAGCCTCCACAGGGAATTTTTCCACATGCGCCCGGAAGAAGACGGGGCAACCATGTTTGGCCCGATCGAGATTACCGAGCAGACAAAACGTGGGGAGAGGACCATCCACTGCCAGAAGGACGTGGGGGAAGGAGGGTACCAGATCCCCTTCAACGTGGAAAACATCGAGTTCAAGGGCCACGACGCCAGCATGATAATGGCTGTCGAAACCGGTGGTATGTACGCCAGGCTGATCGAAAACGGCTTCGACGAGGCATACAACGCCATCCTTGTGCACCTCAAGGGCCAGCCTGCCCGGTCCACCCGCCGGATCATCAAGCGCATGAACGAGGAACTCGGCATCCCGGTAGCGGTCTTTACTGACGGTGACCCCTGGTCTTACAGGATTTACGCCTCGGTTGCCTACGGGGCAATCAAGAGCGCCCACCTCTCGGAATACATGGCAACCCCGAAAGCCAGGTTCCTGGGAGTCCAGCCCTCGGACATCGTGGAATACGAACTTTCCACGGACAAGCTTACCGAACAGGACATAAGCGCGCTTCGGAGCGAACTATCCGACCCCCGCTTCGAGTCCGAGTACTGGAAAGAACAGATAGAACTCCAGCTCAAGATCGGAAAGAAGGCAGAACAGCAGGCCTTTGCCGGAAAGGGCCTGGACTTCGTGACCGAGACCTATCTCCCGAACCGGCTCAATGAGATGGGGATGGCCTGAACACGGGGATGGCTTTTCTTAGCAGGCTTTCCCCCGGCAAACCCAATGCAGAATCAGGTCTGCCTGAAAAATAAGGGTTCTTCGTGCCCGGTAAATCAGAATTAAGCAGGAAACGGAATTAAGCAGGAATTAGAATTAAACAGGAATTAGAATTAAACAGGAATTAGAATTAAACAGGAATTAGAATTAAACAGG
>JAENYU010000014.1:11502-36718 GCA_016841625.1 Methanobacteriota archaeon | reverse complement strand
CAGGAATTAGAATTAAACAGGAATTAGAATTAAACAGGAATTAGAATTAAACAGGAATTAGAATTAATCGGGTAATCAGGGTACTGAAATGGACTCCAGGCTTAATATCCCGGATGCTCCTGAGTGCCCTGACACCCGCCCTGCACCAACACAGGGTAAATTTTTATATCTATACATGTGTAAACATTTCTTCTTGAATATTTCCGTGAAAAGATCTCTGCTAACAGGGGCAAAATATTGCATGGTAATTGCCTGAAAAAACCCTCTTTTTCGGGGAAGAAACGGCGTTAATTCAGGCCGAAAATCCGGGGTATCTAAAGACTTAAAACATATGAATACATAATGGATTTGATTCGTGGTATAAACATAACGACTAAATATAAAATCCACATGATAAAAATGACGGCTTACAATATTGTCACGATTTTTAGGTATTATTTTGAGTAGAGTTTTCCCGCGAATTTTGAAAAAATATAAGAATACGTTTCAAAACATCAGATAATTACTTTTATTAGATTTTCATGGAGAATAAACCCAGATGAGTGATAAACAGGTTTATGATGCCACACGTATCCAGGTTCTTGAAGGCCTTGAGGCTGTAAGAAAACGGCCCAGCATGTATATAGGGAGTACCGATACCCGGGGGCTTCACCACCTTGTCTATGAAATTGTGGATAACAGTATTGACGAAGCCCTTGCAGGCTTCTGTAACAGGATTGATGTAACTCTCAATTCTGATGGGAGTGTAACGGTCGTGGATAACGGGAGGGGGATCCCTGTCGACCCTCATCCCATACACAAGAAATCCGCTCTGGAAGTCGTTATGACCGTGCTCCATGCGGGGGGCAAGTTTGACAAGAACTCCTACAAGGTTTCCGGGGGGCTGCACGGAGTCGGGGTGTCGGTAGTAAACGGACTTTCGGAATGGCTGGAAGTGGAGGTCAGCCGGGATGGGAAAAAGTATCTCCAGCGCTATGTCCGCGGAGCCCCTGAAGCCCAGGTCCGGGAAATCGGGGACACGGAAGAGACCGGGACAAAAACCACCTTCAAACCCGATTTTCAGATCTTTGAGACCCTTGATTTCCAGTACGATATTCTCTTAAACAGGCTGCGAGAACTCGCTTTCCTGAACAGGGGCATCATCATCAGTTTCAAGGACGTAAGGAGCTCCGAAGGCCAGGTGAATTCCTTCTCCTACGAAGGCGGGATCGTGGAATTCGTGGAGTACCTGAACAAGAAGAAACAGGCCCTGCATGAAAAGCCGATCTACTTCGAGCGGGAAAGAGACGACATGATCGTGGAAATCGCAATGCAGTACACCAACTCATATGCCGAAAACGTGTACTCTTTTGCCAACAACATCAACACCCACGAAGGCGGGACCCACATCATCGGCTTCAAGAGTGCCCTTACCCGCATTGCAAACGACTACATAAAAGTAAATAAACTCTCAAAGGACGAGTCAAAACTCTCGGGCGACGATATCAGGGAAGGCCTAACCGCAATTATCAGCGTCAAGCTCATGGAGCCCCAGTTTGAGGGGCAGACCAAGACGAAACTCGGGAACAGCGAAGTAAAGGGGATCGTGGACTCCATGGTAAGCGACGGGCTTTCTGAGTACTTTGAAGAAAACCCTAAAGTCGCAAACATAATCCTCGAAAAAGCCCTCCTTGCCCAGCGGGCCCGGGAAGCCGCGAAAAAGGCAAGGGAACTCACCCGGAGAAAAAACGCCCTTGAAATCAGCACCCTGCCAGGCAAGCTTGCGGACTGCTCGAATAAGAACCCCGAAGCCTGCGAACTCTATATAGTGGAAGGAGATTCTGCAGGAGGCTCGGCAAAACAGGGCAGGGACCGGAGCTTCCAGGCTATCCTGCCTTTACGCGGCAAGATCTTGAACGTTGAAAAGTCGAGGCTTGCAAAAATTCTGAAAAACAATGAGATTCTAGCCCTTATAACCGCGCTCGGCACGAGTATCAGCGAGGACTTTGACCTCGACAACGCCCGCTACCACAAGCTCATCATCATGACCGATGCCGATGTGGACGGGGCGCACATCCGGACACTTCTCCTGACCTTTTTCTTCCGCTACATGCGTCCCCTGATCGATGCCGGATACGTCTATATCGCGCAGCCTCCCCTCTATAAGCTAAAGAAAGGGAAGGCCGAACACTACCTGTATACGGACCGGGAACTCAATGCAAAAATTGAGGAGATCGGGGAAAAAGGAACAGCTGTCCAGCGCTACAAGGGTCTCGGGGAAATGAACCCTGGCCAGCTATGGGAAACCACCATGGACCCGGATACCAGGATTTTGCTCCAGGTGACCCTGGAAGACGCTATCCACGCCGACGATATCTTCCGGATCCTGATGGGAGACGATGTGGAACCACGCAGGAACTTCATTGAAGCGCACGCAAAAGAAGTCGTGGACCTGGACATCTGAGGTGGTGGAAAAATGGCACAATACGACGAAGAAAACAGGACCGAAGCCGAAAAGAAAAACTTCTTCCAGGCAACCCTGATCCCGGACGAGCCGGAAGAGCCCGAAAAACCGGAAGAGCCCGAAGAACCGGAAGAGCCCGAAGAACCGGAAGAGTCCGAAGAGCCGGAAGAGTCCGAAGAGCCCGAAGAGTCTGGAGAAACGGAAGAGCCTGAAGAACCGGGAGAGCCCGAAGAGACGGGAGAGCCCGAAGAGACGGGAGAGCCCGAAGAGACGGGAGAGCCCGAAGAGACGGGAGATCTGGAAGAGTCCGGAGAACCGGAAGATGAAGGCAGGCAGGGAGTCGTCCCGGTCCTTATCGATGACGAGATGAAAAAGTCCTACATCAACTACGCCATGAGCGTGATCGTGGGAAGGGCGCTTCCTGATGCCAGGGACGGGCTGAAACCTGTCCACCGCAGGATTCTTTATTCCATGAAAGAGTCCGGGATCACCCATGACAAGCCTTACAAGAAATCCGCCCGTGTGGTCGGAGACGTGCTCGGTAAGTACCACCCCCACGGGGACTCAGCCGTCTACGACAGTATCGTGCGCATGGTCCAGGACTTTTCCTTACGCTACCCCATGATCGACGGGCAGGGAAACTTCGGGTCTATTGATGGGGATTCGGCAGCCGCCATGCGGTACACCGAAGTCCGCATGGGCAAAATTACGGAAGAGATGCTGGCAGACATCGACAAGGAGACCGTGCCTTTCAGGCCCAACTACGACGGGTCCCTGGAAGAGCCCGAAGTCCTGCCCGCAAAGCTCCCGAGCCTCCTGATCAACGGGTCCACGGGAATAGCCGTCGGGATGGCAACGAACATGGCCCCCCACAACCTCACGGAGGTCATTGACGGGACCCTCATGCTTATCGACGAGCCTGAAACAACAATCCCGGAACTGATGAGCGTCATCAAAGGCCCGGATTTCCCGACAGCCGCAAACATCCTGGGGACTGCAGGGATCAGGTCAGCATGCATGACCGGCAGGGGACCTATTAAGATCCGGGCGGTCGCCGAGATCCAGGAACTGAAGAAGGACAGGGAGCAGATTATCGTAACAGAGCTTCCCTACCAGGTAAACAAGGCCAGGCTGATCGAGAACATCGCCCACCTTGTCCGGGAGAAGATTATCAGCGGGATTTCCGACCTCAGGGACGAGTCGGACAGGGACGGGATCAGGGTCGTGATCGAACTTTCCAGGGGCACAAACCCCCACGTTCTCCTGAACCAGCTCTACAAGCACACCCAGCTGGAGACCACTTTCGGGATCATCAACCTGGCCCTTGTGGACGGGAAACCAAAGGAACTGAACCTGAAAGAGCTCCTGGAAATCTACCTGGCCCACAGGATGGAAATCATCCAGAAACGGACCCTGTACGACCTGAAGAAAAGCGAGGACCGGGCGCACATCCTGAGAGGTCTCAAGATCGCCCTGGACAACATAGACGCGGTTGTGGCCCTTATCCGGGCTTCGGAAAACGCCGAGGAAGCTAAGAGGGGCCTGGTCGAAAACTTCGAACTTGACGAAATCCAGGCAAAAGCCATCCTGGACATGCGCTTGCAGCGCCTGACGGGCCTTGAAACCCAGAAAATCCTCGACGAACTGGAAGGCCTGATCAAGCTGATTACCGAACTAAAGGAGATCCTGGCAAGCGACGAGCTCAAGTACGGGATTATCCGGGACGAGCTTACCCAGATTAAGGAAAAGTACGGGGACAAGCGCAGGACAGGGATCTTGCAGTCTACCGAAGAGGTAACTGACGAAGACCTGATCCCGGAAGAAGACGTGGTCGTCACGATCACCGACAGCGGCTATATAAAGAGGCTCCCCCTGGAAACCTACTCCAGCCAGCGCCGCGGAGGGAGAGGCATAATCGGCATGGAGACCAAGGACCAGGACTTCGTGGAAAACCTCTTCATCTCCTCCACCCACAACTACATCCTCTTCTTCACGAACAAAGGCAGGGTCCACTGGCGAAAGGTCTACGAGATCCCCGAAAGCAGCCGCCAGTCCAAAGGCAAAGCCATAGTAAACCTCCTGGACCTCCGGGACGGCGAGCTGGTCAACGCCATGATCCCGGTAAAGGAATTCTCGGAAGACCGCAACCTCATGATGGTGACTCTGGCAGGCACGATCAAGAAGACCACGCTCTCGGACTTCAGGAACCCCCGCAAAAGCGGGATCATTGCAGTCAGCCTTGCGGAAGACGACGAACTCGTAAAAGTCCTCCTGACCGATGGCAAGCAGGAAGTTGTGATGGTCTCCAAGAAAGGCAAAGCCATCCGCTTCTCCGAAGCCGACGTCCGGTCCATGGGCCGCGCCGCCCGCGGAGTCCGCGGCATGACCCTCGACGGCCCCGACGACGAAGTAGTCAGCATGGACCTTATCGATGAGAGCACCAAACTCCTCACTCTCACCGAAAACGGCTACGGCAAAAGAACCGAGTACTCCCAGTACCCCGCCCACCGCCGCGGCGGAAAAGGCGTAATCACCATCAACACAACCATCAGGAACGGCTACGTAGCCAACGTCAAATCCGTCGCCGACGACGACGAACTCATGATCACCAGCGCCGAAGGAATAGTCATCCGCATCCCTGCCACCGACATCTCGGTCCAGGGCAGGAACACCCAGGGCGTCCGCATCATGAACCTCAAGACCGGGGACAAAGTCGTAGGAATGGCAAGGATCAAAACCGAAAACCCCGAAGACCCCAACCAGCTTAAACTCACCGACCTCATACCCGGAAAAGCCGAAGAGGAACTTGAAGTCGAAAGCGGGGAAGAAAAAGTCGAGGAAATAGAGGAATTGGAAGAAGGCGAAGAAGTAAGCGAAGAGGAAGAAGAAAAAGTCCAGGACGAAGAAGAATACTGAATTACGGACTGTGGGTGAAGAAGAGTAAAACTTCACCCAACCGCCGCCGGGATGAAAGTTTGGGAGATTGATTTCCGGCGGTGGGCTACTTTTCCGGAGGGGAGCCTGGCGGTTTATGGATTTTTAGGGGGCCGGTTTTTTTGAATTGATTTTTTGGAGAGGGTAGGTGCCGGTTTTTTTGGAGGAATTGCAGAGTTAAGAGGTGGGTTTGAGCTGTAAAATTGCTTAAAATATTCCATGAGCGAAGATGAATTTTCCCTGTATTATGCTGCGAACCTGGAAGTTTATTTATATAGCTTTCGTTGGCATTTTACATGTGCATATAAACAAATGTTAAATTACAATGTAATATTTAAAAGTAGGATCTGTTTTTTTGGGCGGGGAGCTTCTATTTCTAGTAGATTTTTTGAATGAACCATGATGACAGGTATAATTTTGCAGAATTTCTGAATTCAAGGCCTATTTGAGTTTTGATGCCACTTAAAAACAGGGCAGCTATACGCCTGTGGAGCTGGAAGCTTATTTAGCTAAGCACACTTAGGACCCACCGCGAAATAACATAGGTAATTTTTTAGACTGTAATCAACCATTTTCACAAGCAAGCCCATCGATTAAATCCCAAAATAATTATGCGTTGCCCAGGTTATTTCGTAACGAGTCCTTAGAGAGTCCCCCTCATTATAGATGTTTCAAGAAAAACTGAATGTGTTTTTCACTCAAGTAACCATTTCCACACTGGTTTTATCAAGATTTTTTTCCCTTCGACTTCCAATACGTCTTCCTCTTCAAGCGTCAGGATCAGCCCGTTGTCCAGTTTATAAGCCGTTATAGCCTCTGTGATTCCTTCAATTTCCCTCTTCTTTGTTTCCGGAGTGCTAAGGTCTACTGAAACCTGAATTGCCTCACTAATCCTCAGTCCTTCTCTTAGCACAAAATCACATTCTTTTTTCCCGGAATGGTAGTACACTTCTTTTTCTCTTCTAGCCAGTTCAACAAAGACCAGGTTTTCCAGTCTCTGTCCTTTATTCTCGGAGAAATTGAAAGCTACTGTCTTCAGAAAACTATTGTCTATAGCATAGACCTTGGAAGACGAAATCTTCTGCTTTTTGAGGGAGTAGTCAAACCTTGGGAGCTGATAGAGCAAAAACACATTCTGGAAATAATCAAGGTAGTTTTTGATCGTGCTTAAACTCTTTATCCTGCTTATGCTTCTTAATGTGGAATAGGAATACACTCTGCCCACATTAGAAAGCAGAAACAGTATGATGTCTTTGAGAGCTCCCACTTCTTTTATATTGTAACGGACCAGAATGTCTTTGTTGAGGATATCTTCAAAATACCCTCTGGAGAGTTCGAGATCTCCGCTCTTCAGGACAAGCGGAAAACCTCCATTTTCGAAGTATTCCAGGAAATTCCTGAATAAGACGGCTTTTTGAGAACTGGTGAGCAGGTCAGATTTGAGTTCTTCTTCTGTAATTCCGGTCCCCTTCAGGCGGAGGAATTCCCTGAAGGAAAAAGGAAAGAGCTTGAGCACTTTGTTTCTCCCTGTCAGGAAGGTAGATATTTCCGAACTGAGGAGCTGAGAATTCGACCCCGTGGCAAATACCTTTTTGCCTTCTTTGTAAAGGTTGTTCAGCCACCTTTCCCAGAGCGGAACGTTCTGTATCTCATCAAAAAAATAATACACCCGCTCCGTCTCACTCTTCTCCATCTCCTTCCCATAAAGCTCAATCACCAGGTCCTGCAAATCCTGATAATTCCTGACCTCAAAATCCGAAAGCCGGATATCATCGAAGTCCACATAAAACTTAATTCCCTCAAGCTGCCTGGCTATCAACTTCAAAAGTGAACTCTTCCCACACCGCCTGATCCCCGAGATGATAACGATTTCATCCCCCCTGAGGTATCTCTCAAGCTCAACATCCCGGAAAACAAGCTCCTCCCCTTTCCTGAAAGAGTCCTGCTGGTCAATTATTACCTGGCGAAGCTGACTTTTCTCCATATAAGTTAGATATCTGTAAGTTCATTTATATAGCTTTCGTTGGCATTTTACTACTCTTTATAAATAGATGTGAAATGGCAATGTAATGTTTAAAAATGGACATCTAAACTCTGATCATTTCCCTCTGGCCTGTAATTTCTGATAAAAATCAGCCAGCTTCCGCCGGAGTGAAAAATTTTATGAAAATTTCCGGTGGCGGGCTTTTAGTCAGGAGGGGAGCCGGGCGGGAGATTGGTTTTTTGGGGTGGGTTTTTCAGATTAAAACAAGACTTTCTTTCAGATATTTCAAAAGTATCTTCTCAGCCTTGAGCTTAGAAAACGATGAGGCTCTTTATGAGTTCGATCCACTCATCCCTGGTAATTTTTACATCCTTTATGATTTTGTTGATCATACCTTTTCCAATCTTTTCAGTCGGATGCACCGGAATGATCGTTGTCCTGCCATCGGGATGCCTCAGAAACAGGTGGCTGCCCTTCTGCCTTATCTGTTCAAATCCCAGGTTTTCAAGTGCTTTTATGACTTTTTTGTTAGGAAGAGGGCCAATCTTACTCATTCAGATGCCAACCTTAACCTTCTGAATCCCGATAAAATCGAGTTTTTCCCCGGTTTCTTCAGATTCGACCTCAAGGTAGAGCTCAATAGCTTCTTTTATCCGCCTGTTCAGCTCGTCCAGAGTCTCCGCCTGGGTATGGCAGCCCTCAAGTTCGGGCACGTATGCCACATAAATTCCATCTTCATCCTGCTCGATCACAACAGTAAATTCTCTCATCTAACCTTTCCTCATTCAAAAACGTCTTATAAATCATATCCCGGTGATTTTATTTATACCTGTGGAGGGGGGATAGAAAGGAGCCCGCCGGCGAAAAATAAAAAAGAAGTTATTTTAGTTCATCTAACGAACCCCTCGGATCGAGAAAAGCCGCCCCTCCGCCTTCTACTCCTCTGAAAAAATCCCGGCCTCCGCCTCAAAAATCATGAAAATCCACCTGAAACAGTCCTCTTGAGCGAACGAAGTGAGGGAAAAGGACACCGTGCTGTTGCACTTACAGTGCAACTCCCAGAAAATCTTCGATTTTCTGTGATCCCGAAGCGGAATTCGGGAGATAGAGAATTGGGGATCTCATACAGGCACCAGTTCCTTCAATACATCATCCCGCATCATCGGGTGGAGTGCTCTTTCTGAGACAACGTCGACTGAAACTCCGAAAAGATCTTCAAGATAAAATCCAAGCCCCGTAAGGTGTAAAAGGGTTGCTCCTTCCCCGAACCTCACCAGAACATCAATATCACTTTTCTCTTTTTCCTCTCCCCGGGCGTAAGAGCCGAAAATGCCTATCACTTCTGCCTTGAATTCCCTTTTTATCTCAGCTTTTCTTTCCAGGATAATAAGCCGGATCTTATCGACGTCCATGTGGGTTTCTTCGTGTACCATGACACCCATATCCCTCATTTTTATTAGTCAAATCCACATTCAAATCTGGATTGGAGATCTAAATCATCTGTACTGCAGATATCAGCGTATTGTTTCAACTATTAGTTGAATCTTAATGATTGTATCTTTAATAAACGGTTTCACTTATACAATATCAAGCTTCACGTCTATATGCTTTTTCTGCTGCTCAAAATACTTTGAGAAGGGAGAGGGAGAACTCGGGTGTTACAAACGGTTCGTGGGGGATGATCGGGAGGAGCCCGCCGGCGAAAAATAAAAAAGAAGTTATTTTAGTCCGCCGAACGAAATCCTCTGAAAAAAGCCCGGCCTCCGCCTAATCAATCTGTTAGAAAATGAAAGGATTTGAGAGGCGTGAGGAAGAACTTTAGATTGAAAACGGTTCGTGGGGGATGAGCGGGAAGAGCCCGCCGGAGAATAATAAAAATACAGTTATTTTAATCCGCCAAACGTGATCCTCAGATCGAGAAAAAGCCGCCCCTTCTGCCATCCAATCCTCCTCTGAAAAAATCCCGGCATCCGCCCCATCAATCATGAAAATCCACCTAAAACAGTCCTCTTGAGCGAACGAAGTGAGGGAAAAGGACACCGTGCTCCCGAAGCGGAACTCGGGAAGTGCAACTCGGGAAGGACAACGCACTGCAGAGCCGCAACTCTGCTGCGAAAAATAAAAAATAAGATTTGAAATTTCAAGAAATTAACTTAACAAGCTCCCGCTCAAACCAGTTCTCCGCCAGCCTCTCCTCCTCTTCCCCGTGCACACTCGCATACACCTCATACTCCCCACTCTCCTCATCAAACACGAACCGGTAAACCGTTTCGAAATAAGCCCACAAATTGACATACGGGTTCCTGGCATCACTCAGCACAACCATAACCGAGCCGTTTTCCTCTGAAACGTTATAAACCGGATAATCGATCTCCACGGGAACCCCGCTCATGTACAGTTCCTCCGTTTTCGCGGCGTACAGGGAAGCATCCGGTACATCTCCAGAAACGGATATTTTTTCGACAAAACTGCTTCTTTCAATCCCTCCCCAGTAGGTGGTTTCCATAATCCTGTAGTGGGTGTCGTTAAACGAATAAGCTGAGAGGAACCTGCCTACGGATGCGGGGTAGCTGTTCTGGTAGCTTACCTCAGTCCCTTCGGTTTCGGAAATATGCTGCACTACCAGGACTTTTGCAATCGGGGCTAGCGCAAACCAGAGCATGAGCACGAAGATCAGGGCAGCGTAGAGCTTACCGTCATTTCTCCTGACATAATTGCAAAACCCATTGAATTTCCCCTCCCATTTTCCCCTGTTTTTCATCCCGTCCACAAGCACGATGAAGAGGGGCAGCAGGGGGAGGAGGTTTAGCAGAGGGTCGAAAAAATAAATGCCCCCCAGGATTGAGGAATCAGTGCTGAACGGATAGAGGGGGCGCATTTTCCAGCTCGTTACATAGTCCATGTAGAAGTGGGACATAATGGCTGCAAACCCGCCTGCGGTCAGGAGCCTGTTTTTCGTCCTGAACCAGAGGAAAAGCGTTACAAGGGAAATGAAAAGCAGGGAGTGCATGAACTCCCGGTGGCCCAGGATATAAAAGAGCTGGTTTCGGGCTGCATGGCCAAGGCTTTCGTTGAGCACGAAAAATATCATGTACGGGATGAAGTCCAGGTCGGGGAGGATGGATAGGAAGGCTACTGTCCACCGTTTTTTTCCTTTGAAACCCAGGGTGAGGGCGATGAGGAGGCCTACACCGAGGTGAGAGATTGTGTTTACCATGCTTGTCCCAGTCCCGACTACAGTTATTTTATATTCATAATGAAGGGGAGGGAAACTATATTATATTTATTGAAAATTCCCTGGTTTTTAGTCCGTTTCCCTGTTATTGTTCCACTTGAGCGAAGGGGAAGTGAAGTGAAAACGAAGGGGAAGTGAAGTGAGAGCGAAACGAAGGGGAAGTGAGAGCGAAAGCGAATTAAAAAGACATCATACTGTTGCACTTGCAGTGCAACTAAAAGAAAAATCATAGATTTTTCTGATACTGAGGGGAAAGCAGGCTGGAACAACCCCATATAATAAATATATAAAAAAAGATAAAGGACATATGGAAAGGGGTGGGGGATAAGTCAGGATCACTTAAAACCGGTTCTCGCCAAGCTTCACTTCCTTTCTTCCATATTTGCTTAAATACGCCTCATATTCTCCGCTTTCTTCGTCAAAAACGAACCTGTAATCCACATCAAAATAAGGCCAGTTTTTGACATACGGGCTCCTGGCATCGCTCAGGACAACCGTTACCTTCCCGTTTTCTTCCGAAACGGTGTAGACCGGATAGTCGATCTCCTGAGGGATGCCGTTACGGTAGAGTTTCTCTGCTCGTTCAACGTAGGCTGCGGCGTCAGGGACATCGCCGTTCACGGAGACTTTTTCGACATAGAAACTATTTTCAGTTCCTGACAGGTAGCTGACTTTCATAAGTTTGTAGTGGTTAGTATCATAAGGATATGCTGCAAGGAACTTGCCCGGAGATATCGGATAGGTTTCATTGTAGCTGATCCCGGTTCCTTCTTTTTCGGAGATGCGGTCTATGAGGAAGACTTTTGCAGCCGGGAACAGCGCAACCCAGACTAGAAGGACTACGAGGAGGGATGCGTAAAACTTTTTCCCCTTCGGGTTTCCAAAAGAGGAAAAGTTATCGAATTTCCCATTCCATTTGCCCCTGCTTTTCATGTATTCCGCAGCTATGATGAGGAGAGGCAGCAGAGGAAGGATGTTTACCAGGGGGTCGAAGGAATATGTGGTTCTCAGGGCCGAAGCATCGGTTATAAGCGGGTAGAATATTCGCATTTTCGAACTTGTGGTGTAATCCAGGAGAATATGGGAGAAAATGGCTCCGAAAGCTCCTGCAGTAAAGAGCTTGTTCTTTGTTTTGAGCCAGATGAGAAACGTAACCAGAAAGACGAAAAAGATTGAGTGCGAAAACTCCCTGTGCCCCAGCAGGTAGAAAAGCTGGTTTCGGGCCTCATGGCTTAAACTGCCGCTGAGAAGTGTAAAGGACGAATAGGTGATATAGTCCAGGTCAGGGAGGATTGAGAGGAATGCTAATATCCAGAGACGCTTTCCTTTGAGGCCGAGGGAGAGGGAGATTAAGAGACCAATTCCCAGGTGGGAGAGGGTATTTACCATGTATTTTCATTCCGGGTTCAAGGCTTATTTTGCGGGCACAAAAAAGCAGGAACAGTTTAAATAATATAGCGAAAATAAAAATGGCAATACCCGTATATTAAGCTTACGTAATCAATCTGAAAATTTATAAGTCTATTAGAACGACCCAGAATGACCCTTTTGTTAGAATGAAGTCTGTTAGAATGAAGTCTGTTAGAATGAACCTGCATTTCTGTAGAATCCTCAGTCCTCAAAAAGGAAGAATCGGGAAATTCCCGATTCAAAGCGTCCTTTCAAAAAATTCGATCATTTCCCGGTATGCGTCCTGCGCTACGGAGCTTTTAGACAGGCTCCCGCTGTCATCGATCATGAAACCGTGGGGCTCGCCCTGGTACACTTTCAGTTCGAAATACTTGTCAGCGGCGTCAAGTTCGCCGGCGTACTTGTAGATGTTGGAGATGTCACTTGCAAAGTCCCGGCTGCCGTGGATGATAAACATCGGGGCGTCAAGGCTTTCGATCAGGGCAGCGGGCTTTACAGGGCGGCTCATCGACCCATCAGTGTAGGGGAAACCGTACCAGGCAACCCCTGACCTGAACTCCTTGATTTTGGGAAGGTAGAGCATGGTGTACCTGCCCCCTGCACAGAAACCTGTCAGGCCCAGCCTTTCGGGATCCGCATCTTCTCTGCTCTGCAGGTATTCCGTGCTTCTCCTGACCAGGGCTTCCACCTCGGCATCAGGCGGGGAGATCGAGTAGGTCTGCCACTGCGGGGCGACTACCACAAAACCATCCGCAGCCATCCTGTCCACCATCTCTCTGTAACCGGGCACGAAACCGTTGAAGGAATGGAGCAGGACCACAGCCGGGTATTTACCTTCCTCGGCCGGTGCGGCAGTGTAAGCGGGATAGTTCCGGGCTTCACTTATGATCTCCACGGTAACGATCCGGATCCGGGCTTCCCCATCGGTGGTTTCAACCGTAATGGTCTGCGGTTCCTGCACCAATTCATAGCTCAGGGTTTCATCAGTTTTGCTCCCGGAAATGTTGCTCAAGGTTTCCAAAGGATTGACTCCCGAAGGACCAGTCTCCGAAAGATCCGGGTCAGAAGAATCCGTACACCCTGAGAAAAGTAACAGGACCGTTATCAGTAGAAAACATGCAAATAGTTTTGCACTCTTTATATAAACCCCCCTTCTGTATCCTGTATTATAATCTGTGATTATATACTCAAATGATTTCGCATATTTAATAATTACAGACAGTATACCGATAAGATAAAGGGCAGCTGGGGAAGTTAAACATTAAGGACATTGTGCTTTATTCTTCCTCAGCCTTTGCCTCCTCCCCCAGGAAAACTCTCATTCCCACGGACGAAGCTTTCCTATAGATTTCCTCCAGTTCATCAAGCAAATCCTCTTCCCCCCTCCAGAAAGGGAATTTACCGAGGCTTTTTGGCAGGGCAGCCGGGACCGAGGGAATGTGGGCTTTGCTCCGGGTTTCCATTTCTTTTTCAGTTCTTTCAAAAACTTTGCCCCAGAAGATTTCCAGGTCCAGGGGCAGGGGTTCGGGGGAGAGGGTGTAAGCCTCATCCTCTTCTTCAACGAAGGGTAGAGGGGCAGCTCTGGCTTCAGAAGAGAGGAGCCTGAACTCTGCCCCTACCCTCGCCTCTGCTCCCAACTTCCCCTCTTCCTCCAGCTCTTCCTCAGGCTCCGCCTGATGACCAAGAACGGACATGAAGTCGTCCATATCCACGCCCCGCAGTTTGAAAAGCAGGAATGGATAACGGTCGAATTCCTCTGCCATGAGGTAGTAGACGGCGGCGATGTGTTTGCAGGGGACCGACCAGTCCGGACAGGAACAGTCGGTATCAAGGTCATCGATTTTTTCCGGGAAAAGAGAAAGGTCAGCTTCCATAAAAACGGATTCGAGTTCTTCAGGCATCTCGCCTGCCAGGAGTTTTGCCGCAAAGATTGGTTTTTGGGCAAGCTTTTTGGCCAGCAGGTCCCACTCCGAACCGGTCAGGGTCCGGATCTTTATTGTCACGGAATAAGGGGTGGAGCTTGAGCCCTGGACCTTAGCTCTAACGAGTCCGGTCTCTATTTTGATGGACAGCACCTGCCCTCTCCTTGCATAACTCTTCCCGCGGCTGAGCCGGGCTCCTATATTGAAACTCTCAAGAACTTCGATCCAGCGCCTGGCCCACCAGCTCTCGCCAAACTTACCGCGTTTTGATTTTGCCTTAATCCCGCCCTTGACCTCTTTTGGCCTGGAAGGTCCATAATAATGGTCCCAGTAAGGTGTCATTTTTACTCCGATCCTGCTTTAACTGAATTGTATTCTCGCTGATGTGTATTTTTACCTACTTGTATTTTCGACTGCTTCGTGCATCGTTCGCCGTTTCCTGATTCTCTTCTGTTCCGAATCATTCCCCTATAGCCTCTTCCCGAAGGGCAAACAGGTCTTTCAATTCCTCATTGGACATTTCCGTAAGCCATTCCTCACCCGTGCCCACGACGTTTTCGGCAACTTCCATCTTGCGTTCGATGATCTCATCGATCCTTTCTTCCAGAGTCCCTGCACAGATGAACTTATGGACCTCTACATTTTTCTCCTGCCCAATCCTGAAAGCCCGGTCAGTTGCCTGGTTCTCCACAGCCGGGTTCCACCAGCGGTCGAAGTGGAATACGTGATTGGCCGCAGTCAGGTTGAGGCCTGTGCCCCCGGCTTTCAGGGAAAGGACAAAGATAGGGAGGTATTCCTCTTCGGCCTGGAAGCGCTCAATCATCAGGTCCCGCTGTTTTCGGGAAGTTCCGCCGTACAGGAAAAGTACCTCACAGCCAAAAGTGGCCTGAAGATGTTCTTTTAAGATCCGGCCCATCTCGGCAAACTGGGTGAAGATAAGGGTTTTTTCCCCGTTTTCGATAATCACTTCCAGCATTTCCGTAAGCCGGGCAAGCTTTCCGGACCTGTCCGGGATACTGGAGTTATCTTTCAGGAACTGGGTCGGGTGGTTGCAGACCTGCTTGAGCCGGGAAAGAGCCGAGAGGATTAAACCCCGCCTCTGGATGCCTTCGGCTTCCTCCATGTTTTCTTCGATGTCGTTCACCACGGCGGCATAGAGGGAAGCCTGCTCTTTTGTGAGCGTGCAGTAGGTCTTCATCTCCATCTTTTCAGGCAGGTCGGAGATAATCGATTTGTCGGTCTTCAGGCGCCGGAGGATGAAGGGGCCTGTGATTTCTTTCAGCCGTGCGGCCGCTTCCGGATCTCTTTCTGCCTGGATCGGAATCAGAAAATTTCGCTTGAACTCAGCCTGTTTCCCGATGAAACCGGGGTTCAAAAACTCCATGATGGACCAGAGGTCTCCAACGTTGTTTTCCACAGGGGTCCCGGAAAGGGCAATCCTGTACCCGGCTTTCAGGGTCCGGGCCGCACGGGCTTGCTTTGTTTCAGGGTTCTTGATATTCTGGGCCTCGTCCAGAACCACCCCCGCCCAGCGGATGCTTTTCAGGAAGTCGATGTCCCGCTGGAGGAGCCCGTAGCTTGAGATCACCATGGAATGTTTTTTGGCCTCTTCCCTGAACTCCTTTTCCTTTTTCCGGGTGACCCCGTGGTGTACCATAACCGACATTTCCGGGGTAAAGCGAGCTGCTTCCTTCTTCCAGTTGTTGATAACAGATGTAGGGCAGACCAGAAGGACCGGTTTTCTGGCTTTCTTATTCGGTCCATTTTCCAGGTCCTGCTGGACCAGGGCCAGGGTCTGCACGGTCTTCCCAAGCCCCATGTCATCCGCAAGACAGGCCCCAAGCCCCCAGCGCCGCAGGAAAGCCAGCCAGGAGTAGCCCCGAACCTGGTAAGGCCGAAGCGTACCGGAAAAGGTTTCCGGGGGTTCAAGTTCTTCAAACCCTGCCCTTTCTTTCAGCTGCCCGAGGAGTTCTTCGATCCAGCCGGAACTTTCCACTCCCTCAAAGTCAAAAACACCTGTTTTTTCCGAATCTGAGGGGGACCCAAGGGCCATTTTCACAATATCAAGAGCACTGACTTCGCCCGTAGGGTTCTTTTTCCAGAACTCAATGGCAGCCTGGATTTCCGCATCATTTACCTCAACCCACTCTCCCCGGACCTTTACAAGCGGGGTCTTGAGTTTGGCAAGGGCTTCAAGCTCCTCAACTGTCAGTCTTTTGTCCCCGAGGGCGATTTCCCAATCGAAGTTGATTACTTTTTCGAGAGTCAACCCACTCCCGATCTGCATCGGCTTGCTCTTGACCTTTGCCCGGGTCTGCAGATGGGCTTTCGTGCCCCTGCGGGTCCACCAGGCCGGGAGCAGGACCCCGAACCCTGCCTGGTTTAAGGCAATCGATTTTGAGGTAAGGAAATCATATGCCTCCCCTGTGTTCAGCTCATAAGCTTCAGAGTTCGGCTTTTCAAGGCTAAGCGCAATCCCGGGACTGATACCAGCAGCCTGGCCCAGGGAAGTAAGGAGAAACTGCCGAATGTTCTTCACGTCATATTTCTTAAGAGGACTGCTTTTCTTCGGTTTCCAGGCGTCTTTTGCAGGGATCAGGAGACTCGGGTCGTCATAAGGCTGGAGGAGATAGCGGACGTTCCACATGCTTTTTGGGACTTCGATGTTCCTGCCTTCCTGGATTTCATATTCTCCGGGAGTCTCTCCCACCTCAATTTTTTCAATTCCTTCTTCAATTCCTTCTTCAATTCCTTCTTCAATTCCTTCTTCAATTCCTTCTTCAAGACCTTCTTCAAGACCTTCTCTTACTTTCCCTGCCTCTTTCCATTCATTTTCCGCCTCGACTCCCTCATTTTCCCTTTCTACTCCCAGCTCGGTTCCGATTTCAAGTTCAAGCTCCACAGGCTCTTCCAGCCGGAAACAGAGCCTGAAAGGAGACGTTGCCAGGACAGTGATGGGGCGCTGCCATTCCTTTACCCAGGAAGCGAGCTGAAGGATCTCGTGTTCTTCCCCATAAATAAGGCCGTCAGAACTCCTCAGGGCCGAAACCCAGGCATCATGAATACTGTCAAAAGAGGGCTTTTTCTTCCTGCCTCTTTTCTTCACCTCTGGCTTTCCCGCTCCTGGCTCCCGGGAAACAGCGGACCGTACCATATAATCCAGAGCCCTGGAGAGAAACTCCTTGAGGACAGGATCCGTCGGAGTTTCGGGAGGCAGGCTCTTATCTTCGATCTGGAGAGCCCGGGCTGCAGGAGGCATTGTTTTGGAGTGTTTGACCAGTTCCCCTGCGTACTTTCCGGAAAAAACAGGGTCCCAGCAGGCCCTGAATTCCCCCCGTTCGAGCCGGATGCCTGGCAGGTAATCCTGTCCTGCAGCCATGACCCCGGCAAACTTCAGGGCATCGGCCCACCAGAGGAGGTCGTTTCCCGGAATTAACCCCGGGGCCAGGACCTTCTTCCCCATAACCGTGCAGAGCAGGTCCACAGTTTCGTTCATGTCCAGGGGACAGGCACTCACGTACCAGGGCACAAGGCTCGGCTGTGCCTTTGAAGCCGGCTTTTCAGCTATTATCGGGTTTGATGGGAGCGGGTGCCTGCCCAGGCCGGGAAGCCAGGCTCTGACTGTTTCCAGGCGACTCATCTCAACCGGAAAGCCCAGGGTTTCCAGAGCCCTTAAGAGCTCTTCAGAACCTGTATCGTAAGGAAAAGGTTTCGCTTCCGGGATAACAGGGACAGCACCCCTGACCGAAGGAAGTTTGCTTTCATCCGCCAGGGGGCTTTCTCCCCAGACAAACAATTGTCTTTCAAGCCATGCTGCATGCAGAATAATCATGGTTGTTTATACATTGTCGGGAGAATATTTAAAAATCATGCTTAATCGTATCATTTTAAGCTCCGCATGCGAGAAGCCCTCTCATCGACAGTTCCGGCTTTGCCGGAAATGGTTGGGGGGGTAAGTTCACATTTCCAAAATCTTTTTGATCGTGTCTCTTTCGGACCTGTAGACCTCATACTTGGCTACCACCCCGATATCCAGCCTGTTGAAGTCCTCCCTGCTTATCCTGTACTCCCGGATTTCGTCTTCCTCACAGAGGCGCATCAGGATAACATACTCGATTTCTGGATACATAGTTTTAAGTTTGGCTTCCACGGACTCGTTGATCTGAAGGTTTTCGGAATCATCGGGAAGGATTTGTCCGCAGGAAGGGTCTTCTACCGAAATTCCCTCAGAGCTGCTCTGGAAGATGATAACACTTTCACTGTCATCCAGCCCTACAACTGTTTTTTGCAGGACAGCCCCGACTCCGACCACCGGGGACATATAACCTTTGAGTGAAATGAAAACAAGGGCTGCGAGTAAAATGAGGGCTGCTCTTTTCAGGTGAATACTGTCGATTCCAGTTTGCCGTTTCTGTGCCAGATAATCAACTCCTGCCCGAAAAAAGGGAAATAAACTTCCGATAAAAAACTGATTATATATAAGTTGTTTTTCTTTAAAAAGCAGATAGTTCGGGCCCTATTTTTCATTAGTTGAGGGAGTCTGCGCAATCCCAGTGGCGATAGGATACAAATAATAAATATAATTTCACAGTAGGGGGAGATATTTTACGCTTTAACCAATGACGTATAAATTATAATCATAATTGAATCATAATTAGAATAGTATTGGAAAGTACGAATCGAGTGGAAAGTATGAATCAAGCAGGAAGTATGAACCGGATGGAAAATTTGACAAAGCTGGAAAAAAGTAAAGACACCCGGAACTCCGGAAATGGGGGTTTAGGAGTTTCGGAAAAGCTGGAAAAAGGAATAAGAGAGAAAGTGGCTCTTTTTGGTCTGTACCTTCTCTTTTCATTCAGGATTACCCAGGGCTTACTCTACCATCTGGTTGATCTTATTGTAGAAATCAATGATTAGCAGAGTTGCCTCGTTTTCCATGCTCAACTGGAAGGTCCGGATCTGCTTTCCGAGGGGTTTTTCAATTACGACGCCTGTTTCGATAAGAGGGGTGATTACCCTTGAAACACTTGAATGAGACAGGCCGGTTTCTTCTGCTATCCCGGAAAGGTAGGTTGATTCATTCTGGTGTTCGATCAGGTTTTTAAGCACTGTCATCTGTGCAGTTTTTCCAAATATTTTTTCGAGTGTGTCCATTAATATCATCTCAGAGGTGGCTGTTTTTGGAATTTAATTTTCCTTTCCAATATTAACTCGTTCTTTATGATTATAAAGGTATCTCCTTATTGAGTAAGTCTGGCGATTGATATTAAATCCTCTAAATATTTGGGAAATTCTGTCCTGGCTTCATTTGAAACCCCAGGTTCTTTGCTGTTAGTTTAAATATTTTAGAAATGTTTAATACCTAATAAAATGTATAAAGATAGAGGAGTGTGGTGGGTATGAATGAGAGAAATCTAGATCTGGAAATTCTGAAATTGATTGAAGAGCACCCTGAAATCAGTGACAACGCAATTGCAGACAACCTTTCGGTTTCCGAGGAACTGGTTAAAGACCGGATTACAAGCTTCCAGGATACGCGCGAGAAAATCCTGATAGCTGATGACGAACCGGAAGCTCTGACAACTCTTAAAAAGGTACTTGAGGCTGAGAATTACAGCGTGGTAGAAGCTTCGGACGGTTTTACAGCTGTTGAGGCGGTTAAATCCCAGAGGCCTGACCTTGTCCTGCTCAACCTGATGCTTCCGGGCATTGACGGGTTTGAAGTTTGCAGGAATATAAAGGACGACCCCCTGTGCAGGCATGTGCCGGTGATGATGCTCAGCTCAAGGAACGAGGTGGAAGCCAGAATAGAGAGTTTCGAAACAGGAGCCGATGACTGCATGACGAAACCTGTTAATCCCCTTGAGTTGAAAGCCCGGATAAGGATGATCCTGCGGCGGAATTGGGCCTGAATAAAAGATACTGAGGTCCCGGCTTTGGACGATAAAAAAGGTAGATGCCGCCTGTCCTATTTATTTCCGGACTGTGGGATAACTGTCTGGAAAAATGGCTGAAAAAAGCAAGCTGGGATAATTCTCTGGTAAAGTTTCCGATAAAAGTAATGGAGGATATCGTACTTGAAACCGGGATTACAACCTGGTTTTTCCAGGGGGATGGTGGTATAAGAGGCGGGAACATGTATCTCCAAGGGCAATGTATATATACATGTAAAAATCGCTGCAGAAAAATATAGGGGCAATCAGGTGGATAAATTATTCGGACTTGCTCCTAATTTACTTTCCTTTTTAAGAATATCGCTTCAGTTTTGTAAACTTCATTTTTAAATAAATACTATGTATGATAATTTCACAATATTTAAAAGAGAACAGCGCGTAAATTATTATGCGTAACTGAAAATAGGCCCTTATTTTGGATAAGGATTCCAAATACAAAACGGATTTAATGCTCTGAATGCATATCTTATTGTTGTTCAGGGATAGTGGTAAAAACGGTGGAAATTCCATACTAAAAAAAGATCTGGAAATAGATTATGACTTCAAATGACTGGTACAATAAAGGCGTTGCATTCCAGGAACTTAAAAGGTTTGAAGAAGCTCTGGATGCGTACAATAAAGCTCTTGAAATTAGCCCTGATAATGCAAAAATCTGGTTCAGTAAGGGAATGGTTCTGAAATGCATGATGAAGCATGATGCGGCTCTCGAGTCTATGAACAAGTCCCTTGAGATTAATCCCGAGGATGCTAAAACCTGGTACTGCATAGCTGAGTTGCTCTACGACCTGATGCAGTATGAAGAAGCGCTTGATGCGTATAACAAGGCTGTGGAAATCGCTCCCGATGACCCTGGAGTCTGGTACAGGCGCGGGATTGCCTTTCGAGAAATGAGGTTATACGAAGAAGCCATGGATGACCTGGAAAAAGCGGTCAAACTCTATGAGAAGAGCTATGACCTGAACGCCATGAGCGCAAGCGAATGGTGCAAGAAGGGGATGAGCCTCTGCAAGGTAAGGAGTTATGAGGAAGCCCTGGAAGCTTTTAACAAGGCAATCGAATTGAACCCTGCGAATGGAAAGGCCCTCTACAACAAAGGGGTTGCCCTCCGCTGGCTTGGAAACGGTAACGAATCAAAGATGTACTTTGAAAAAGCCGTAGAGATCTTTGGCAAAAAGATCGAAGCAAATCCCGAGAACGCCAGGTTCTGGTATAACAAGGGCATTGCCCTGAGGGACCTGGAGAAATACAAAGAGGCTCTTGGAGCTTTCGAAAAAGCCATTGATATCAACCCGAGCTTTACCAAAGCCTGGATTGGCAAAGGTATAGTCTACGACAGGGTCAAGAAACACCAGAAGGCTATGGAAGCCTACGAAAAAGCAGTAGATGTAAATCCCGTATACTCGGACCTTCTCTAAAAAGCTGTTTTGGAACTGTTTCCGGAATAACTTTGAGCCAGAGCATTCAAGTGAGCCGTTATCTGAGGATTTCTTCCGGAATATATCTTCCCTTGATTTTTCAGATTCAGCGGCAATATCTTATTTTATATTATATCCGTTGTTCCTGTCCTCTGTTCTTGCCCGGCGTTCTTTCACTTATCTGCTTGCTCTCTATTCTGCTCTCTATTCTGTACTTTACTCTGTACTTTACTCTGTACTTTACTCTGTACTTTACTCTGTAATTCTTTCTTCAATCCATTCTACGATTTTTTTTGAATTATCCTGAACACTTCTTTTTTCCGCCAGGTTTCTTCATTCAGTTTTGCTCATTCAGCGAACGGATGCAGAGAAGCAGGTCCGGGAAGGCATTGAGCCGGAAATCGAAGGCTTGAACGGTTTCCCCGGGTTTTCTCCAGTTCTTCCAGTCCCCGTAGGCGGCATATGCCGTATGCAGGCCGAGTTTGCGGGCAGGGGCAATGTCCCTCGGGAGGTTGTCTCCCACGACCAGGGTTTCTTCGGGTTTTACTCCCAGACTTCGGAGGGCGAAAAGGAAAGGTTCCGGGTCGGGTTTCTTTCTTCCGGTCATGTCCGCAGCCACCAGCAGCTCAAAGGAGTCCAGAAGCCCGACCCGGTCAAGCCTTGCCCGGGCATGGGCGCTGTCAGCATCCGTTATGATCGCAAACCTGAGGTCCAGTTGCTGCAACTCGGCAAGGGTGTTTCTGACGCCGGGGTAGAGTTCGATGTTTTCCAGTTTTTCCCTCTCGTAGATTTCACAGCATTTGCTGTAGGCAGGGGTCGTGAAAAGGTTTCTTTCCTGCATGTAGTCCCTTATATTTTCGTAATCTTCAAAACCATGGACTCCCCTAAGGAAGTACCTGAAAAGTTCTTCCTCGGCTACGGCTTTTGCTTCTTCTCCCTTACTTTCGCGTCCTTTTTCCAGGTAGGCAAGGATTTCCCTGCAGGCTACGAGTTTTGCTGCTACGAAGTCGAAAAGGGTGTTGTCCATGTCAAAGAGGACTGCTCTCAAAAAGCTGGTCTGGTTCTTGCTCATACTTTATCCACTTAGTTTTTCGTTTTTCGGGTATCCTTGCTCCGGCTTCCCGGCAGGGCGAGCCTATAAAAGCCATAAGGTACAGATGTATAGGTCATAAAGCAAACAACAGATTTAAGTAGATAACGAACCCGGGTGCCCTGGAAATACCTGCAGCCTGGATTATATTGTTTATGCGCTTTTATTACTAAAACATTATAGGAAATTTAGATATGACTTTTGAAGAAACAGATAAAGTGAGCTTTGAAGAAGGAAATGGAGAAGCTGCTGCAGAAGAAGCTTTTGAGGACGGGACTTATGTTCTGGACGATTCGGGTGATTTGGCTCAGGAAGAGGTCAGCGATGAAGTGCTTGCGGCCGAACTGAACGAGTGCGGGCTTGACCTCATGAGGCTTGGCAAACACAGGGAGGCGATCGTTGCTTTTGATCAGGCTATCGAGAAGGACCCCGATAACATCTACCTCTTTAATAACAAGGCTGCGGTTCTTGAAAGCCTCGGGGAGTACGATAAGGCCCTGGAGCTTTATGAAAAAGCTGTTGGGATTTCCCCGGAAGACCCGGACCTGTGGAACAACATGGCCTTTTCCCTTTTCCAGGTCGGAAAATACGAAAAGGCAGTCGAAGCCTACGAAAAAGCTCTCGAACTCAGGCCTGACTATCCCAACGCCCGGTACGGAAAGGCCCTGAACCTGAATCAGATGGGAGCCTACGATGAAGCCGTTGAAACTTTTGAAATGGTTCTTGAGGAAGACCCGAATTACAAGGAAGCCTGGGTAGGGAAGGGTATCGCTCTCGCACAGATGGGAATGTATGAAGAAGCCATTATAGGCTATGACAGGGCAATCGCGATCGATCCCGGGTTTTCCGATGCCTGGTACTACAAAGGGGTGGACCTGGATAGTATAGGAAACTACAAGCAGGCTATGGTGGCATACTTAAAGGCGCTGGAGCTCGATCCCACGAACGATGACGCCTGGAACAACCTCGGCATAGACCTGGAAAACCTTGAAGAATATGAAAAGGCAGTAGAGACTTTTGAGAAATCCATTGAAATCAACCCTACAAACGCCGATGTCTGGTACAATAAAGGTTTCACCCTGAGCCAGATGCAGAAATACGAGGAAGCCGCGGAAGCTTTCAAAAAAGCCCTTGAGCTTGACCCTGAATATTTCGATGTCTATTCAAGCCTGGGTTTCGTGCTCGCCCAGCTCAAACGCTTTGATGAAGCCGTGGAAATCTATGACAATGCTCTCAAACTCAACCCGGAGATAGCCGATGCCTGGTTTGGGAAAGCCGTCTGTCTCAGTTTCCTCGAAAGGGGAGAAGAAGCCGATGCAGCTTTCCGGAAAGCCGTTGAACTGGACCCCAGGTATGCCGGAATTGGCGAGAATGTACAGTAAGGTGGGAAGATTTTACTTCTCCCCTCAACCCTTAATTTTTATCTTGATTTTTCTTATTAATTTTATTACTTTGCTGTTTCTATTCTTACGGTTTCTCTCACTTCCTTTCTCTCGCTTTGACCTGAAACCTGTCTGAGTTTCGGAACGTTGCTCTGTCATCTCGAACTAACTGTCATGCCGGAATCACTTCGTGACGAAAGCCTCGCAAAGAAAGCTTCGCGATGAAAGCCTCGCAAAGAAAGCAGTTCATGGAAACAGGGTCCAGGACAAAGTTCAGAGGCATAATTCTATATATTGGAAAGTGCTTTTCTGTAAAAATTCCACTTATAACTTAATTTTTAATCACAGCTCGCGGCAGGGTCCTGTAGCAGAAAAAAACGTACTGGCTATGGCATGCAGAGTTACAAAATACAGAAAATAAAGGGCAAGTGTAAATGAAAGGATGGATTCTTTATAAGGACTCGGCTGCCGGTTTAAGGCCCGAAGCATATGAAATGCACCGTTTTATCGAAGCTGCAAAGGAAAGGAACATCGAGATCCGGGTGGTCAAGCCCGAGCAGTTCGACTTGATTGTGACCAGGGATGACCGGAAAAGCATCCTGATTGATGGGGAGGTCGTCCCCCTCCCGGACTTCCTCATCCCCCGCATGGGCGCAGGCACGACCTATTTCGCCCTGGCAGTCATCCGTCACCTGGAGCGCCTGGGCGTCCACGTCTTCAACTCTTCCCAGAGCATCGAGACCGTGAAAGACAAGCTCTTCTCCCAGCAGATCCTGGCGGAACGAAATGTCCCCTTCCCCAAAACCATGCTCGCCAAATACCCGGTCGACGTGAACCTGGTCGATCAGCATTTCGGTTTCCCCCTGATCATCAAGACCCTCTCCGGCTCCCAGGGCAGCGGCGTCTTCCTCTCGGAAACCCCCTCCAACTTCCGGGACCTCATGGAACTGATCCACGCCACAAGCCCCAATGCCAACATCATCCTTCAGGAATTCATCGAAGACAGCCGGGGCAAAGACCTCCGTGTCTTAATAATCGGCGGCCGGGCTGTGGCCTGCATGGAACGCGTCTCAACCGACGAAAGCTTCAAAGCCAATTTCTCCAGAGGCGGGGAAGTCCGCAAATTCGAAATGACCCCCGAAATCGAATGGCTCGCCACCGATACTGCCCAGATCTTCGGTCTGGACATCGCCGGCATCGACCTCCTCTTCGACGGCGCCCACTTCAAGGTCTGTGAAGCGAACTCATCCCCGGGTTTCGAAGGCATAGAAAAGTGCTGTGAAGCGGATATCGCAGGCCTGATTTACGATTTCATAAAGGTCAGGTTGGGGATGTATTGAGCCCGGGTTAAAAAAGAGGCCCCTTTTCCCCGTTTTATACAGCTGGGTTGCGCCAGCCGAGTTGCACCAGCCGAGTTGCACCAGCCGAGTTGCACCAGCCGAGTTGC
>JAENYU010000014.1:0-11402 GCA_016841625.1 Methanobacteriota archaeon | reverse complement strand
CCAGCCGAGTTGCACCAGCCGAGTTGCACCAGCCGAGTTGCACCAGCCGAGTTGCGGCTCGGCAGTGCGCGGTCCGTTTCGCTGCGCTCAAGCGGACTAAAAGCGGGTTTTCAAATCTTTTTTTTATTTTTTGGCTGTTTCGGGGCGGCTGAGTGCACTTAGCTTGGCAGCCTGAACTCTTATGGAAAATAGAAAACGGACTGCACCTTTTTTTGGTCCAAAAGCACCTGAAAACTCCCAATAGGATTCGGTTGAATTTGCCGGTTTCAAGGTGAATGGCATGAGAGTAACTAATAAATTTGTTAGTAATAAATTTGTTAGTCTCGAACACCTGGGCGCATTTGGTCGAAGGAACCTTAATCACTGACCTGAGTTTCCCTTATCCATCGTTCAAAAACGGGATCTTCCAGGGAATAAAATCCTTTTTCTTTTCTGGAAATGTGGCCTTTGTCTATCAGGTAGCTGAAGAATGTGTTAACGTTTGAGACTTTATCTCCGATAGAGGCGGCAATTTCTCTCGGGCTGTGCCTGTCCCGGGAGATTTCTATTACTATTGCTTTTTCCTTGGGGCTGAGGGAGTTGAATTCTTCCCGGAAAAGGAGGTTGCCTTCTTCGCCCAGGAATTCCTGTTCAATCGCCCGGACGGATTCCGGGTCTCTTTTTCCTTTTCTTTCCAGCATCTTGCCTATGAAGTTGACATAAAAAGGGATTCCTGCCGAAAAGCTGTAGATTTCTGCCACGCTTTCTTCCGGGATTTTTAGGTTTTGCCTGAGCAGGGCCCGGACGTGCACACCACTTTGATTCAAATACTGCCCCGGAAACCCGAAGGCAGGTGAAATTGTAAAGGTTGCACAAATTATAAACAGAAGCAGGCATAATCTCATGAGCAATTGTATATGCGATTAACGTTACGCGATTAACGTTACGCGATTGGTTATATGCAGCTCGCTATTCCACAATCAGACCTCGAAGAACTTGAACATAAGTTGAGCGAATTTTTTTCCAGTGTAGATAGTGTTACGGTTGCTTACCCCGAGTTTCGCTTCGGGAGCACGAGGTCCGTTTCGCTCGCTCTGCTCGCTCAAGCGGACTAAAACCGGAGCTTTGTTATGGTTTCCACTACTCCACAAACAGACCTGAAAGAGCTTGAACATAAGTTGAGCGAATTTTTCTCCAGTGTAGATAGTGTTACGGTTGCTTACCTTTTCGGTTCGACTGTTCGGGGAGAAGCTAACGGGCTGAGTGACATTGACATCGCTGTGCTTTTTGATGAGACCCTTACAAAAAAGGAAGCTTTTGACCTGCAGTTAGAGCTCATCGGGGAACTGGGAGTCCTTCTTAAAACAAACGATATAGACCTCGTTCTCCTTAACGATTCTCCCCTGCTCCTCAGCTACAACGTTATCCGTGATGGAATTATTTTGAAATCCGATGAACAAAAAAGGGTGCGGTTCGAAACCGGAATCATGTCGAGATACCGGGACCGGGACTATTATTTTAAAAGGCACATGAAAAAAACGCTTGAAAGAATGGCAAAAGGCAGGTTTGGATGAGAAATGAAATAGTTGACAAGTTCGAGATGCTTGAAGAATTCATAAGCAATTTGAGAGACCTCCAGCAGCTTAGCCTTGAAGAAATAGCTGAAGACTACGTCCTGAGAGGGGCTGTCGAAAGATATTTGCAGATCTCACTGGAGTGCATGCTGGATATCGGTGAGATGATTATTTCAATGGAGAGAATAAAACGTCCTGATACCTACACGGAAGTATTCCGTATTCTGGGAGAAAATGGGGTCATTCCCGAAGCCTTTGCCACAAAAATCGAACCTTTCGCAGGTTTCAGGAACTTGCTCATACATATGTATGCAAAGGTAGACCTCGACAGGCTTTATGGCAACCTGCAAAACGGCGTTGAAGATATGGAACTCTTTCTTGAATACATTGCCCGGTATTTGACTGAGAAAGAGGGTTGAGTTTTTGTTTTTTTTTAGCTTATCTTGAGCTTTTCAGGGTTTGTTTGAATTAATTTTCTGAATCCATGGCTGCCGGAATACCTTCTTTCCATCTCCCTGTCCGAACGAAGTGAGGACCGCTCGGATCTACATGTTAAAAAAAGGCAGATCAGAAAGAACGATGACCCAGCCGGAATATTATCAGTTCTGAGCCTTGAGACCACCGATTTTCAAATCTTACTTCTTATTTAAGAAGCGACTTGCGGGGAATTTAGTGATTACCGCCCGGCTAAATATAATAAAAAAGTTATGCTTCGGCGTCTTCAAGCACCAGCTGGATGGCTTCCTTTATATTTTCAAGTGCATCTTCCTTTGTGTCGCCTTCGCTGATGGCAGCCGGAATTTCCAGGCACTGGGCGGTATTCCTCCTTCTTCGGATTCCTCAAGCTTGATTGTGAATTGCATGTTTGGAGCCTGTTTAGTAAGTTTGGGAGGGGGTATTTTGGGGGTTACACCCTCTCCTTAATTTTATGCAAACCTGTGTTCTTCTGGATTTCAGAGCTCCTTTTCGGGCTCCTCATATTCGTTTACAAATTTGCCAAACCCATATTTTTTCGTTAGACTTTCCTTTAGTTTGTCAGCTTTATCAGCGTATTCTTCTGCTTCTTCTTTTCTGCCCAGCGTTGTGAGTAACTTTGAGTACTCGGTGAAGGTTACGACCAGACCAGTCATGTATAGGAAGTTTTCAGGTTCTTCTTCAAGCAGTCTTGTGTTTATGGGCAGACTTTTTTCAAAAACATCTTTTGATTTTTCATACTCGCCGGCTGAATAATGCGCAACACCGAGCTGGGTATACAAAACACTGAGCATTGCCTGGTATTCAAGGTTTTCGGGGTCTGATTCAATCTGTTTATTCAGGATTGGAGAGATTGATTCATACATTGAGACGGCTGCATCGTAATTTCCCAGGGATTCATGTAAAACCCCGCTAAGGAGCCGGATTTCACAGATGGCCCTCCAGTTTTCCTCTTCTTCAGGGGCTTTTTCGTATAAGTCCTCATAGTAGTCGCGGACAAGGCTCAGGTATTCTTTTGCAAGACCTGGGAGATTTGTATGGACTGATGATGTTGCCATCTGCCGGAGTTCATAGCCAGCAGGTCTTTCATGAAAGCTTCTACGTTTTTATCCTGCAGGACCTGCCTGAAAAAATCGGCTGATTTTGAATACTGCTGCTTTGCAAGTTCCGGTTTTTCTGCTTTTTCAAAAAGTAGCCCCAGTTCTTTGTAGGAGAGAGCAAGTTTTCTTTTCTGGCCAGGGTCCCTGGGGTCGTCTCTGGCAGTCTGGAGGCTTAGTTCCGTGATGCGCTCACGGTGCAGAATTGCGCTTTCATATTGTTCTTGCCTGACAGCTAAGGATTCAAGACCCTCCAGGATATTGATGAGATCTTCCCTGTAAAGGGTAGTTTCCGGGGACAGTTGCACCACTTTTTCGATAATTCCAAGAGCTTTTTCATAGTATTCGAGAGCGAGTTCCGGTTCAAGATCCGCATACAGTCCCCCGATGTAAGCCAGGGTATTTGCGATACCTATTTCGTGGTCAACATCTTCGGGATAGGCTTCAAACAGTTTTTCATAGGCTTCAAGGCCCTGTTCATAGTACTGTTTTGCCGTTTCCGTTTCCCCCTGTCCTGCATACAGGTGTCCAAGCTGGTCGAGGGTGGCGGCTATATTCGCTTCACTTACCTGGTCCTCAGGTTTTCTTTCGTGTATATTCCTGTAGATTTCGATTTCCTGCATGTAGCACTCTTTTGCACGCTCTATATCCCCTATATATCCAAACAGTTCCCCAAGCTTAGCGAAGTTGCTGGAAATCTCATACTGATAGTGCTGGTCCTCCGGGTTTTTCCCGGCCAATTTATTGAATATCTCAAGGGCTTTTTCGGCATCTTGAGAAGCCTTTTCAGGTACCCCTTTATTGTAAAAAACCCTTCCGAGAGCCTGGTAAATATCTCCCTGCTTCCGGAGGTAAGAAATATTTCCTGGCCGTGTCCGGAGTTTTTCGTTCAGGAAGTCAAGGGCTCGCAGGTAGGTTTCTTCAGTTTTCTCCCTGTTTCCAAGATTTGCGTACAGGTCTCCGGAGATTTCGTATAAGGAAAGAAGATGATCAAAGACAATGATGTTGTCGGGTTCTTCTTTGAGGATTTTTTTATAGATTCCCTCCATCTGCTCAAAGATCCTGTTTGCGTCCTCAAAGTTCCTGAATAAAAGACAATAACGTTTGAATTGTTCTGTCACTGTTTGAAGGGTATCAAATAATTCCGGGTCTCTGTACCCCAGTTCGAATATTTTCCCATAATTTTGCACGATTTTTTCGACAAGTCCGATTTCAGCTTCAGACCTCCGGGCTCTCAGGTAATAGGTCCTGACATTTTCCAGAACATTCAAATAATTCCGTATGTACTCCGGGTTGTCCGGGACCTCTGCAATGAGCTCTTCATAGGTGGTAAAAACTTTCTCGAAATATTTTTCATTCCTGTAAAAGTACTCCTCCATTTTTGAAACACTGTCTATCTCAGAGAGGGTCTTTACGGAAAAACCAATAGAATTGTAGACAAAGTACTGGTTCTCATGCTTTCCCGGGTCATCCAGGAAGAGAGGCACGGCAAGTTCCATCATCTTCTGGAATTCCTCCAGGGCCTCCTCATTCCTTTCTTCGGCAAGCAAAGCTCTCCCCTTCAACATAAGAGCCTGGCACAGGTAGTCCGGCCTCTTTGCCTTTTTGGAAAGCCTTTCGGCTTTTTCAAGGTTTTCAAGCGCTTTTTTAGTTTTCCCCGTATCAATTTGCACCAGAGCGTTATCGAAAATCCGATATATTGTATCCGTAAGTTGCTTAGACATAAAAGTAGATTGTAATTCAGATAATATAAGATATCGTCAGGTCTGGAGACCTCCGAAAAAGAAGCGTAAAGCCCAACTCCATCAAACAAGCAACACTCTTAATTTGAATTTCAGGCAAAGGCTGTTTTGTCTTCGTGCTTGCTTCTTCTTTTTCATTTTATTCGGGGAAAAGCCGTTCGTTGGCGCGACCGGAATATTGTATTTCCATCGTTCTTGTCCGAACGAAGTGAGGCCCGCTCGTTCCTGCATGAATTAAAAAAGCAGTTAAGAAAGAACGAAAAGCCAGCCATATTCACTGATCCATATTCTACCCTCCAATATAATTTTAGACCTATCCCTATGAAGGGTTTTGCTGTTGAGATCATTCTAAAATTTTAGGTACTATCAGAAAATACTATTTCAAAGTAAAAGAGTGGTGTGAGGTATTTTGAATGAATGTAGGTGCTGTTTTAGATTGCTTATCGAAAATAGAGCGGGAAAATCTACGTGCCACACATCATTTTCAAGAGAGAATAGGAGAACGCAAAAGCGATATACATCCGGATTTAAATGGGATATGCGATATAATACTTAATGAAAAGCCAGTTGGCATCTTGAAACAGGAAGAAGAAAAATTTAAACTCTATTACGAGCAAACGGAAAAGTATGACCTGATAATCATAATGAGCATCAAAAGCATTAATCCGGTAATCTTCAACCTGGTGACCTGTTTCCTTGAAGAAGCAAAAAAGAGGAGGAGGCCTGATGAGGCAAGAATCTCTGGTAACTAAATACGATTACGACTTTGAAAATGACAGCATTTTCTTCTACGGGGGGAATAAACAGTACAGGTCTTCCATAGATCTGGACGGGATAATCCTCGATATTAGCGATGACAACAACATTATGGCTATCGAAATCCTCGACGCTTCAAAGAGATTCAACCTTGCCAGGGAAGATTTGCGGAACATCAAGTATTTTGAAGCTAACATAGAGATCAGCGAAGAAAATATCAAAATAACCATGAAGATGAGTGTTAGCAAGAGAAACAAAATGGTTGATAAAGACCTGAATGCCCTGGGCCTGAACAGTATGAACCTTCCGATCAGCAAGCAGGGGATCGCACTTAGCTGTTAATTTGAGTTCGGCGAATAATTGCCGGTTACTTCATATTCAAATCTTGTTTTTTATTTTTTGATAGTAGCGGGACGCTTGAGTGCACTTTGCCGATGCAACCTGAATTTCGATTTAAATCGAGTAAAAACCAAGCTCCTTTTTGGGCAATGTTTTTTATACAACGAGCTGATAATAGCCAATTAGAATAGTTACTTGTATTCTATTGCAGATGCGGAGGAAACAATTGTGGCAAAGCCAATTGAACTGGGTCTTGTCTTAGAAGGTGAGGATGCCAGGGAATTCTGGGAAAACGAGAAGAAGCCTGCAACCAAACAACAAATAGAAATGTTTAAGCGGGCAAGGAAACTTGCAGATACAGTTAGGTTGTAAGCGTGCCGCATAAAATTCCGGATCAGGAACTTGTTACTTATTCACTTTCTAAGAGAAACGACGTTTCGTCTTTTTGTTGTGAAAACACTGATCTAAACGATTTTTTAAAAAACGATGCCCTGATAAACCAAGAACAGCTAATCAACAAGACCTATGTCTGTTACTATCAGGAACAATTGGTAGGGTATTTCACTTTAACTACTGATACCATACAGGTTAAATCAGTCGATAACTTAGATTGTGTAGACGGGTTCCCATATTCAAAATATCCCGCCCTGAAACTTGCAAGATTAGCCACACACGAAAGTTTTGCAGGTAGGGGAGCGGGGTCATACATGCTGCACATTGCAATATATTTGACTCAAAAAGTATCGAATATCGCCGGATGCAGATACATCACAGTCGACTCAAAACCCCAATCGGTGGGTTTTTACATAAAGCATGGTTTCAAACTTGTTAAAGGGTCGAGTAAAAAGGAGTATCCCGTGCTCTATTTGAACATGCAGCCAATTGTAGAAGAGCTTGAGCCAATCGAATCTCTGGATCCGTTTGTGTAACTGCTTTTCTATTACAACTCAGCTTTCCTTTTTATACTTCTCTTCTAATTCTTTTATCTCGTAGGATTCTGGTAGTGAAAAATCTCGGAGAGGAACTTTTTTCTGAAAGGCTGCAATCGGCTCTGCTGGGTAGGAATAAACGAATTCATCACACGCTTTTGATGTTTTGTGCAACCTTTCCAGGTTCAGGCTTCTAACACCGCAAAAGCCGCAAAAAACCACAATTATGGGAGGTCAAGGGATGAGTTTTTATGATTTTTAGATAGTTATTAGGTGATGAGGACCGAGGTTCTGAAAGCAGAAAATGAAAACATGACCGGGTTTTTTCAGATATTTTTCTGAAGCCATGGCGGCCGGAATATTGTATTTCCGTGGTTCTTTTCCGAGCGTTAGCGAGGCCTGCCCAAAGTAACTGCCATGAAAGAAAAGCGGTGTAAAAAAGTGAAAAGCCGAAAAAAGCGACTAATTTTGTGATATATGACCACGGGTTTTCAAGTCTTATTTTTTATTTTTTGGCGGTGGTGGGTCGGCTACGTGCACTTTACCTGAGAAACCTGAAACGATCAATTCAAATAAATTTTCAGACAAGGGCTGTTCTGTCTTCTCTATTGCTTTTTCTTCTTTTTCATTCCCTCAGGGGAAAAGCCGCTCGCTGGCGCGACCGTGGGCTGCTGTCGGGAATCTGGAAGCAATGAGGGCCGGGTTTCCAGAAAAGGAAAACAAAAGTATTGCCGGGTTTGTTTGAATGAGTATACTGAAGCCATGACGACCGGAATATTGTATTTTCGTGTGTCTTTTCCGAGCGTAAGCGAGGCCTGACCAGAGTAACTGCCATGACTGAAGAGCAGTGTAGAATAAGTGAAATGCCTAATAATTTCCATTAAACGCCCATGATGCTTAACAGGGTGCCAGTTCCAAAAATTGTCTGACACCCATAATGTACCCCTGCATATTTTTCCGAGCGTAAGCGAGGCCTGACCAGAGTAACTGCCATGACTGAAGAGCAGTGTAGAATAAGTGAAATGCCTAATAATTTCCATTAAACGCCCATGATGCTTAACAGGGTGCCAGTTCCAAAAATTGTCTGACACCCATAATGTACCCCTGCAGATTTTGGTATCTGATGGAGGCAAAGGAAACATCAACGGAGTTCTTCGAGTCTTTGGGAGATATGATCAGCTTCCTTGATCCTACCTTGCTTCATATATATGGCATGTAGTTCGTGTAAAACAGTAGCCTCCCAAAGAGCCATGTGGTGTTGGCGGTATATTTGGGTGCTTTCATCATAAAGTAGCTCAGCATCACCTAACAAACCAGCACCCTGTGCTATCTGACCAAGCTCGTGGTATTTGTTGGCCAAAATGATATTCCTTTCAATCTGATCTTCAACTCTTAACTCATTTACAATTTTAGGTAGAAAATCCTTTAAATCGCTTATTAACTTGTGTGGGTTGTAATACTTAATCGTTTCAGGCGGATCGCCAATCACTTCACCAAAATCCAAAATTCCTCCATGTGGATCTCGAGGAAAGTCCATGTATTCCCAGAATTTAGAAAGAAATTTGCCTTTCAATATGTATCCACCACAGAGATAACGTATAAATAACCCGTATCGCAATTTGCCTTGATGTCCATAATCTGGATTCAGTACTTTGAGATAGAATTCATTGTTGGTAAAAATATCTTGAGATCCATTTAAACGGACAGTGTTGGTATTGTTGAATACATGTGTTTTGGCTTTTTGCGAATTATAGAGCTCCAAGCTCAAGCAACCACCAAAAGTCTCTTGGACTAAAATCTCTAGTGTGGGTGGAAAACTTTCTAAATACAACCCTCCACCCAATTCTTTTGCTAGACCTTTTTTAGTGTACTTATCATTAGGATGAGTCTGAAAATGAACGTGGAAGAAATCGATATCATTTGCGTTATGTAAAGTCAGATCTGGGATGAATATGGCGCCACTGTCAGGATTGGATTTTTCTTTGAAATCCGGGCCAAGGAGTGATGATGTGGAGAGTCCCAAGTTTATGGGAGTTGCGTCCAAAATGGTCTGGTTATTCTCGAGAGAATCCATCATAATTGGAGAGCCAATTTCAATCTTGTGATTGTGATCAGCACCCGGTTGATAGTCAATGAAAGAATATGATGGTGCATCGTAGGGATTTACCATCGCAATCGTTTCCGGATGAGAATCTAGCTCATAACCCGAGTTACTTCCTCTGTCGAAGTGAGCAGTTGCATCTTTAGCTTGGATTTCCAGCGTCAGCTTATATGGTTGTCCCAAAGGATTCTTCGGTTGGAAAGAACCCCAATAATAATATCCCAGTTTTGGGTCCTTTGCTTCAGTCCATTTGATTGGAGTAGCTGGCTGGTTCATTGGAGAAGTCCCTATCAACTTTAAATCCAACGTTTCTAATCTAATCCTTTTGCTCATCTCTGGATCAATATTCGGGCCAAACTGAAGAAAGATATATGCTTGATGATCAGGACTCAATGGTTCGCTTGTGACATTTAGGATCCGATTAGATGTTCCAAATTTATGACTCCACTTGGCACTATATTTCACCTGACATTTCTGACACTCAGGCAAGTAAAGTGCTGGATCAAACTTTGCAAAGGAAACTGGTTTCAGATCAGGGACAGCTTTTACCACGACAACTTGTTCCACAAACGGCACATGATTGACTATCTCATAAAAACGACGGATAAATCCCGATCCATAGCAGATAATATTTGGCACAACTTTGTTTGTCAAGTCGATGTAAGGTTTTGTTTGACTATTATCCTTTTTATCAATATCAGGGTTGCATCCTGGGATCTGCGGAAACAAAATAGGCGCTGGACCTAGACCTAAGGGGTAATCCAACCGATCTTCATCTGGATATTTATTCTTTATGTCGTCTCTAGCAGCCATGCTCTTTAGAGACATTTGCTTAAAAAAATCGTCATACGTATCCTCATAAAGGAGACCAGTATCTTCAATCTGTTTGTTAATATCCTTCAGGTCACTCAGGATATATACATCACGAATAAGCCTCTCATAACCAACTTCATTAGGATTGATTTTACTTTTGCAAGCTGCCAAAGCAATAAGGAATATTGGCCATGTAAGTGTTAAATGTGCCAGCGCCGCTCCAATATTGCCAGCCATGATCTCTAAAATAAGTGCAGGATCTGAAACACTAACTATCTCCGCAGCAAGGATTTCACATATATGGAATTCTTCAAAAGCTTCCTGCTCATTTTTTGAACTAGCCGCATGATCTGCCAAAGCCGCATGATCAGGCTCTCCTTGATCTTGAAGAAGATGGAGTACGTGCCCTAACATAAGGTAGGCACATCTTTTTCCATCCAGAGAGTAACGATTGTACTGTTTTATTGCTTCTGTAAATGTCAACCGATTAAGTTTATCTACTTTGATCCCGCCGTATCCCCAATTCTTAGCACTATAATACCTTTCTTTACCATCATATTCCGTGGGCTTTGGAACATCTCCTGGCCTTAATTCAAAATACCATTTATACTCTAGTCCCTTATCTTCCCCACCAAAGTGATGATGATCACGGAAGTATTTATCGTTGCTGAAGTAATAGTTGCTGTTAGAATAGTAATTTGGATCCGAATTGAACCAATCATGATAAAATGATTTCTTATATATATTGGCCTGTTCATCGGATAGACCTATACATTTCTCATCTTCGTAATAAGCACCAACCACAATTGGATGGTGAGAGTTTTGTTTGATCTTGCTAGTATCGTCTTTGTATGATTTAAACCAATATGGATTATAGATTTCAGCGCAACTTTTATACGTATCCTTTAATTCAATGAGATCAAGTGACCGTTTGGCCCACTCCGCATGATTAAATTGAGACCACCCGCCAATACTAGGCAAGCTTAGGAAGTGTAGTGCTGAGACAGGAACTTTTAATGTGACAGCCCGCATTTCTTCTTCACTAAGGCTAGGGATTTCGCCTTTTGATTCGCTAAAAGTGACTATCTAATGTGCATCGAATGGTAGGTTCAGTAGCTGAGCCGTGATCTCTTTGATCAAAAAGTCTTCCCTGGAGATCCGTATGTCAGCTATCAAGGATAGATGTTGGATGATCCCTACCATCCTGTTAAGCAAATCTCTGTTTTGGATCTTTAGCTTTTCGAACGCTGCGCTAAAAAGCTTTTCATAAGCCTCAAGCTCAGAATTATTAAAGTTAAGTGCTATTTTAACTATAAAGAATTGTTCATCCTCTCGCTCGGAGATTATGATGTTGTCTTCGATTAACCCAACAACCAATTCTAGGTAGTCAGGAAATGGCTTGCCAAGCAGGCTGAACCACGTATTCGACCCAACTCTCCGCCCAAAACCATTTTCACCTATCCAAAGCATCTCCGTCTTTGGATATCCTTCTCCATGTGTCTTGATGTGTCGTCTTTGTCCAATTCGTTGAATCTCGCCGTCGTAACCTAACTTTGACAGATTTCGATAACTAATACAGTGCTAAGTTGCAAAAAACA
>JAENYU010000013.1:104444-109032 GCA_016841625.1 Methanobacteriota archaeon | reverse complement strand
CCACCTGTCGGCCTGCTGCCTCCGAGGAAGGAGTCTTCCCGCCTTCGGAGATAAACTCTAATTCCATATTTATTACTTTGCGTCATGAATAGCATACATGGAATAGCACAACCACAGTTCCGGCATTCGGAGATCCCATAAACCTATTTTGATCCGTTTCTCAGGTACCAGCACGAGCGGGGAGAGCACAGGGCTCCGCAAAGCTATGAATTTACGGAGGCTACTGCTCCCTTACCTAAATGAAAAAAGTTTCAGATAAGCGGAAAAGAGGAAATTTGGACTTAAAGGATAAGCAAGTTCCTTTCCGGAAGGCACACGAACCTATAAAAAAATATTACGTTTTTTTATTCACATTAATTTGAGCATATTTTTCATTCTTTTTATCGGGCTGCAAAACCAATCCTGCCTCAACCTCTTCAACCGGGGGACTTTTCCCTAAGCACCTCGACAGCATAGACGGGATCGTTCGCCAGGGCTGCGAAGGGGTTCCTTGCACTTTTCTCGTCCCCGAGCCAGATCGAATTTTCACAGTACTGGCAGCAGCAGCGCATGGTATACAGGTTGTTTTCTGGCCTGTACTCTCGGCAGCAGTTGCTGCCCCGCAGGACACCGTGTTTGCAGAGCACGAGCTGTCCGGTCAAATGTAAATCCTATTCCCAGCTTTCCTTCTCACAGGAGTCCAGTATATCGCCCCAATTATAAATACGGGCTATATACTTTTAAAACTTTCTATTTCTATACTTCTATTTTATAATAATACTGTCTTTTATATTCAGGGGGCAGGAGGGGCCGGTTAAAAACTTTGGGACTAAACCTTCATGCAAAGGAAGCGTTTTATCTGTACCCTCTAATTTACGCAACGTTTTTAAGCAACGTATAATTATTAAGGTGCGACCGGTAATTGCTTACCTGCAAATTATCTTCAAAAGCTCATTATTTTCGAATGATCATCAAACAAAGATCCTTAAATAAAGATCATCAAATAAAGATCATCAAATAAAGATCATCAAATAAAGATCATCAAATAAAGATCATCAAATAAAGATCAATACAATAACTCAGAAGATTGAGGCTTACAAAAATGCAGTACCAGGCAACAGTGACCATTGAACAGAAGGCAGGCATGCTTGACCCCGAAGGCACAACCATCAAAAGAGCACTCGACCACCTCGGCTATGCAGCCGAAAGCGTGAAGACCGCAAAGCTGTACACAATCGTACTCGAAGCCGAATCTGCCGAAGCTGCGGAGCAGAAGGTTGATGAGATGTGCCAGAAGCTCATCGCAAACCCCATCGTCCAGAACTACAGGATCGAGCTCGCAGAGCTGAACTGAGCAGGTCGCGGATAGTACAAACTGAAGTGCTAAAAGGATCCAAACGCTGAAAAGGCTGAAAGGAAGGTTTGAGGGAAAAAAATGAAGATTGCCATTATTCAGTTCGGAGGCACTAACTGCGACATGGACGTCCTGCACGTCCTGAAAGAGGTCGTCGGTGTGGATGCCGAAACTATCTGGTACAAGGAAGAAGACCTGACCGGTTTTGACGGGGTTGTGGTCCCTGGCGGCTTTTCTTACGGGGACTACCTTAGGGCAGGAGCTATTGCCGCCCGCACCCCTATCATGGATTCCGTGAAAAAACTGGCAGCCGAAGGAAAACCCGTGCTGGGGATCTGCAACGGCTTCCAGGTACTCACTGAAGCAGGGCTTTTGAATGGAGCCCTTACCACCAACGAATATCCCAAATTCAGATGCCACTGGTCCTATCTCAGGGTCGAAACCACTGATACTCCCTTTACCTCTAAGTTCAGAAAGGAGGAGGTTGTCAGGATGCCTATTGCCCACATGGAAGGCCAGTTCTACGCCGAAGAAGCAACTCTTGCAGACCTTGACGAAAACGAAAGGGTCGTATTCCGCTATGTGGACGAAGCAGGAAAGGTAACGGATGAGGTCAACCCCAACGGCTCCCTTGAAAACATCGCAGGGATCGTGAACGGGAGCAGAAACGTCCTCGGGCTCATGCCTCACCCCGAAAGGGCATCCGAAGCCGTGCTGGGCTCCGATGACGGGCGCAGGCTCTTCGAGTCCATGGCAGACTACATAACCGAAAAATTCTGAAATTATCTTTTTTTCGTTTTTCTTTTTTTATTTTTTCTTTTTAAATTTTTGTTATTAGTTTTTCTTTTCGTTTTTGTCTTTCATTTTTCGTTTCTTTGAATTCAGGGTGTTTTTAGTTCAGATCTAATTTTCCGAATTTTTGATTCAAAATCTATAATTATTATCTAACATAATTATAAAATACGAAATTATAATTTTAATTGATATATATAATTATGAACTAATTATAAAATTATTATGAAATGAGAAATTATTTTTTAGTTGCATAAATTTTTAGCTGAATCAATTTTTAGCTGAACATATCGGGGGGATTTAACATATGAAAATCACTAAATTGCTCTTGAACCTTTTAGTGATCCTGGTCTTCTTAGGAAGTGCTGTGGCTCCCGGGGCTGGAGCAACACTTACCGTAGATGAAAGTGACGAAGCCGATTTTACAACGATTCAGGAAGCTATTGACAGCGCAGAAGATGGGGATATAATTCTTGTTTATCCCGGAATATATGATGAAAACGTGGAAGTTTACAAGGAGCTGAGTATAGTTTCCGAATCCGGGAAATCTGAAGACACTTTTATCATATCCAATAGTCCGGAAGCAGATGTGCTCTATGTGGTTGCTGACAATGTGACCATTGACGGGTTTTCCATTCTGGGTTTACTGAGCGACAGCGGCAGCATCTCTGATGCGGAATGGCCTGATGTCCTTGCGGGAGTTTTCATTGATGGGGCTGAAGGTTGCAGGGTGTCCAACAGTACTTTCATAATAAATGATGTGGGCATATTCCTTCGGGAAGCCAACAACGCTGTCCTGTACAACAATGTTTTGACCCTCAACTACTGGGACGGAATCGACCTGATTGATTCCAGTGGCTGTGTATTGTCAGACAACACTGCTGCAAGAAATGAAAGGGGCATTTATATTGAAGGTTCTGTTGACAATGTTCTCTTAAATAACATCATATCCGCCATCACCTCTGAAGGCATCACTTTGCAGGAATGCAGCAACAGCACGCTTGAAAACAATATGGTCTCCGGTAGCGAACTCGGAATATATTTCGAAGGGTCCGAAAACAACATAATGAGCAATAGCACGGTAGAAAGGAATTATGAGGGAATCTTCCTGAGCAATTCTACTGAGAACCTTTTCTACGGGAACGAGTTTGCAAATCAACTCAACGCCGTGGATTACGGTACAAATTCCTGGAACAGTACAGTGGGCAACTACTGGAGCGATTACGCAGGTGAAGACTCGGATGGAGACGGAATAGGGGATACCCCTTACGTAATCAACGAAAGCACGGAAAGTATCGATTACATTCCCATAACGGGACTGCCTGTATCGAATCTTTTGCCTGGAAACAATTCAACGTAAAATTCTGCAGCAGAGAACTTACCGGTGGAAATGGAAGTCGTTAAAGTAGCCAGCCAGCTCTTTCCGCCCCTTCCCCGGAAATTTTTTATTTTATTTTATTTTATTTTATTTTATTTTATTTTGTTATATTTTGTTATGCCAGGTTTATAGATCAGGCTTTATACTTCAGTAACAAATATCCGGGTATGAAGCTCACAGTCCTGGTCGACAATAACACCCTGATAGACAGGTACTTCCTGGCTGAACCCGGTCTCTCTTTCCTGATTGAAGATTCCGGTTTGAAGGTCCTTTTCGATGTGGGCTACTCGGACATTTTCATAACAAACGCCCGGAAAATGGGCATCAACCTGCTGGATATTGATTGTCTTGTCTTTTCCCACGGGCACCTGGACCATACCTGGGGACTTGACCCGCTGATCAGGCATTTCACGGAAGCCCGGATAGAGGGCCTTCCCCAGGGAACCCCGGACCTGGTTGCACACCCCCTGGCTCTCAGGAGCAAACGGATTGATGGGGTGGGAGAAATCGGAAGCCTCATTTCCCACGAAAAACTGAAAGAGCATTTTGAACTCCGGCTTTCTTCAACCCCTCTCTGGCTGAACGAAAATCTCGTGTTTCTGGGAGAAATTCCCCGAAGGTACGGTTTTGAGGGCAGGGACGCTCTTGGGGATGCGCTGAATGCCGAAGGGTATGAGGAACCTGACCTTCTTTTCGACGACACGGCCCTGGTCTGCAAGACACGGAAAGGCCTGGTGGTCATTACTGGCTGCTCTCATTCCGGCATCTGCAATATAATCGAATATGCAAAAGAAGTTTGCAGGGAAAAAAGAGTCCTTGACGTCATTGGGGGCTTTCACCTGCTGACCCCTCCCGAAATGCAGCTACAGGGTACTCTCGAATACCTGCAGAACCTGAAGCCTGAATGCGTTCATGCCTGCCACTGCACGGACCTTTCCTCGAAAATCGAACTTGCAAAAGTTGTCAACCTGAAAGAGGTCGGAGTGGGGCTGCAACTGGAATACGCCTGAAATCTCCTTTTGTTTTCCCTTTATTAGTTCCCCTTATTAGTTCCCCTTATTAGTTCCCCTTATTAGTTCCCCTTA
>JAENYU010000013.1:65332-104434 GCA_016841625.1 Methanobacteriota archaeon | reverse complement strand
TTATTAGTTCCCCTTATTAGTTCCCCTTATTAGTTCCCCTTATTAGTTCCCCTTATTAGTTCCCCTTATTAGTTCTCTTTATTAGTTCTCTTTATTAGTTCCCTTTATTAGTTCCCTTTATTAGTTCCCTTTATTAGTTCCCCTTATTGGTTTACTGTTTCCGAAAGCTGTACTTGATCAGAACCCATTTTCAGAACCCGCAATGATCAGAAACCGTTTTCAGAACATATACTTCAAAAACTTTATCTCTTTTAAGCTAAGAATCTATGGTATTTATATTAATTTTTTTATAATTTGAAAATTTGTAGCCGGAACTCTGCTTCTGGTTTGGGGGGAATTCAGGACGTTGGAGTTTCTGCAAGCTGAGTATCTGAAAAACAAAATCACATTTTGGGGTCTTGAGGGATGATTTCCGGAAAACTCCTCACATTTTCAGTCATACTTTTTGTTTTTTTGCTTCCAAATATTCCCTGCACTGAGGGGGCATATCTGAAAACAGAAAATGGATCTATTGCCGGATTGAATGTATCCAATGAATCACTTGTAGCTGTTGAACCATTTGTAGATGTTGAATCACCTGTACCCTACGGATTTCCTGCTGCCGGTTTAGAGAATTACACAGGGCCTCCCGACCTGTTTTTAGACTCCGGAGCAGTGAAACCCGGCACAATGAACCTTCCATCCCTTACGGAAGCCCGAAAAAAATTGTCAACGGATCTCCTCCAGTTAACCGATGATAGCTTCCTGCCTCCGGGCACGACCCGTGAAGCCCTGATAGAGCGGATGGAAAGCTTCAACCAGATTGGCCGCGCTGACGAGCAGCCTGTCTATGACAATGACCTTTTTGTCTATTCAGATGACTATAATGCCAGTGTCAACGATATGTACGTTGAAGGAAATGTCGAAAACGAATCCGTTGAGAGTGGACCTGCTGAGAGTGGACCTGCTGAGGGTGAACCTGTTGAGGGTGAACCTGTTGAGGGTGAACCTGTTGAGGGTGAACCTGCTGAGAATGGACCTGTTGAGGGTGAACCTGTTGAGGGTGAACCTGCTGAGAATGGACCTGTTGAAGGAGAAAATTATATCGGGCTTCAGGGAGCCGACCTGGTCCATGTCTATGTGAGCTTCTATCCGGGAAACGGGACCGACTGCGCTGACCCATATGTGGAAAAGGTCACGGGCCGGGACGAAGAAAACAAGCTCCTGGCGGCATGGGTGAGGGTCGATTCCCTCGAACGGCTTGCCTCTATAGAATCCGTGCAAAGCGTTAGAACGGTGATGCCTCCGGTTATAAGGACAGGCACGTACACCACGGAAGGGGATGCAATCCTCAACTGCGAGGAGGTCAGGGCCAGGTACGGCCTGACAGGAGAGGGGATCAGGATCGGGATTATATCGAACGGGGTTGACAACCTTGCGGATGCCGTGGCTACCGGAGACCTTCCTGCCAATGTAACCGTCTTAAGCAATTCCGTCGGAGGAAACGAAGGGACTGCAATGCTTGAAATCGTGCACGACATCGCTCCCGGGGCAGAACTGTATTTTCATGACTCCGGAAATAATGTCATCGCGTTCAATGATGCGGTCGATGCCCTTGCAGGGGAGGGCTGTGATATCATCTGCGACGATATAGGCTGGATTTTCGAACCTTTTTTTGAAGACGGGATCGTTGCGTCGCATGTATATGCCGTGGTCGAAAGCGATGATCTCCTGTATGTAAGCGCTGCAGGAAACGATGCCCTGACCCATTATCAGGGAGAGTTCGATCCTATTGGGGCAAATTTCCATGATTTCAGTGGAGGGACCGGGGATCTGGAGTTGCTGTACGGTTTTATCCCTCCCGGCGGGTCGATTATCGTTGTCCTTCAGTGGAACGATGAATGGGGGAAAGCCGGGAACGACTATAACCTCTATCTGGGCGACCTGATTAGCAGTAGAATTATTTCCTGGAGCACTGACGTACAGGACGGAAACGAGCTCCCGATGGAGGCGCTGGCATACCAGAACACAGAGCAGAGAGGGAAAAACGTTGCAGTCCTTGTCCAGAAAGTTACCGGAGTGTCCGGGGTGCTTGAGGTCTTCATCTATCCCTTTTCAGGAGCTTTCCTGTATGCCAACAACCTCGTTTCGGAAGACTCCGTTTACGGGCACCCGGCAGTACCCGGGGTCATAAGCGTAGGAGCGATAAATGCCGCTGACCCGGGAAATGACGACATACAAATGTCTTCTTCCCGGGGCCCGGTTTCGATCTACCACGGTTCTTTCGAACTCCGGGAAAAGCCGGAAATTGCAGGCATTGACGGGGTGCAGGTCTCGGGTGCTGGCGGTTTTCCTCCTGTTTTTTACGGGACAAGTGCCGCAGCTCCGCACATTGCAGGGCTTGCAGGGCTTGTCTGGAGCGGGTTTCCGGAAAAGCCGGGAAGTGAAATCCGGACAGCCCTCCTTGAGAGTGCGGTAGACCTCGGGGAGCCCGGAAAGGATGGGACCTTCGGGTACGGACGTGCAGACGCTCTTGCCATGTATGAGTTTCTCGTCCCTGCTATGCCGCTACCGATCGCCAATTTTACTGCAAACCAAACGGAAGGACCCGCACCCCTGACGGTGCTATTCACAAACCTGTCGGAAAATGCAAGCTCCCTTTTCTGGGACGTAAACGGGGACAACATCACCGATTATACCGATCCGAACCCGGTGTACACCTACAATGAGCCAGGCCTGTACACGGTTACCCTGACCGCCAATAACACCGCAGTTTCGGATACCCTCACAAAACCCGGTTACATCAATGTCACGGAACCAGAAACTGAAGACTGGAACCCGGGGTATGACCGGATTCCCCGGGAGTGATCCCATTACGCTTGCTGAACTCCAGCTTATGGGGAACGCCTGGATGACCGATACGCCCGCACCCGGGACAGGCAGAGCTAAGTCAGGAAATACTGCAGGAACTGATAAAGCTCTGGACTGGCAGCAAGTGACAGTGAATAAAGGGGGAAATCGTGAATAAAATAGAAATCGTGAATAAAATAGAAAATGGGAGAAAAGCAGAACAGGCAGGAGGGAAAAGCAGGGCAAAATTTATGAAGGGATTTTTCCTGTCCTGTATTTTCGTATTTTCAATCCTGCTTCTGGCAGTTCCCGGACTGGCGGAGGGAGAAATTAATGCGAGCAGGAACATTTCCGCAAGCTACCTGGCCCCCGGGGATATCTTCAGGGCTACTGTCAATATAACTGCGGACGCTGAAATGGTTGCAGCGGCCCTGGAAGAAGCCCTGCCCGAGGGCTGGAACATAAGCAAGGTTGGGGGTGCCGGAGCTGCCTTCAAACCTTTCACAGTGCAGTGGGTCTGGATAGGGAACTTTGCAGCCGGAGAAAACTATGCTGTGGTCTATGGCGTGGAGCTGTCCCTGAACACAAGCGAGGGCACATACTCCATCAACGGGAATGCCTCAGCTTTCGAAGAGGAACCGGTCCCTATTCAGGGAGACAGCGAGGTCCCTGTCACTGAACCTATCCCTGAACCTGTCACTGAACCTATCCCCGAACCTATCCCTGAACCTATCCCCGAACCTATCCCCGAACCTATCCCTGAACCTATCCCCGAACCTATCCCTGAACCTATCCCTGAACCTATCCCTGAACCTATCCCTGAACCTATCCCTGAACCTATCCTGGAAGAGGACGGAGTCCTGCTCTATCCGGACTGGGATTTCATATCCATCCCTTACGTCCTGAACAATTCCTCAGTGAGCTAAGGACTGGACGGGGCAGCTTACGGCTCGCTCATCTACTACAACGCAGAACCCGGTCAATCAAGCCTACACCTACACTGCCCACAAAGGTGAAAACTGGACCATTCCTGGAAAGCAGGTGGGAACCGACGTGTTTGAGATGAAAACGTATGAAGCTACCGGGCATATGTGAGCGGGAACAATACGCTTACAGGACCAGGCACCTGAGAGGAAAGGGGCTGAGATTAATTTAAAAAAATCAGGATTGCTTTAAATTCAAGAATTCAGCCCTTTTTCAGCTCTGCCCTGATATTCTCCACCGTTTGCCAGGACTGCCTTACAATTTCCGGGAACTCGCCCCCGTGTTCTTTTCCCCATTTAAGCATGAAAGCTTTCGTTTTCGGGTCAGAGGGATACCCGCTCCCGAAATCCGCGCCCCATTCTTTTTTGAGTTCCTCGATCAGCTCATCCCGGCGAACCTTTGCGATGATGGAAGCTGCCGAGACCACGGGGTAGATGGCATCGGCCTTATGTCTGGAAGTGATTTCAATTTCCTTCGCTTTTACCGGGCAGCTTTTTGCGTACTGTTTGCGCAGGTTTTCGGCAAAACGCTCGGCTTTCACATCGGCGGCATCGACGTAGACGACGTCAGGCTGGAGTTTTTCAAGGACCTTTGAAAAACAGAGAACCATGATCTCGTTCATGGTAAAGAGCTTCCGGAGTTCGTCGATCTGGGAGGGGCTGACTTCCAGAACAAAGCATTCATCGGCATACTTCCTGATCTGAGCTGCCAGATGCTCCCTTTTTTTCGGGGTCAGCTTCTTGGAATCCGCAACCCCGAGCACTTTCAAAGCGTGAGCTCTGGATTCATCTATTTTGACGCCTCCTATGCACATGGGCCCGATTACGGGGCCTTTTCCGGCTTCATCGATTCCTGCAATCATCAAAAGTATGCTGCCTCCTGAATAGAGGGAAAAGAAGGTTTTGTTTATTAAAGATGTTTTGCTTCCGGAAACGTGTTTTGTATTTATTTCTGTCCTTTTCCCTCCTGTCTCATGCAACACTACAATATACTTTACAACAAAATTTATATCTGGTAATCCATATTCTATATATAAATATATACGGGGTCTCAAGCAGGATCATACTCAAATTTTCCGAGGGGTATCTATTATCTTACCTTTGGTGATGTCGATTATATTTGTTCATATCTTCTGCTTTTGATCCCAAAAGGCGGCAATATCAGTAATTTATTCCCAAGGTGGTGGCTCATGGGCAACATGGCTCTGGAACTTATAAGCGCTTTAACTCTATTATCCATCATATTTTATTTATGGAGTTTTGGGAAGAAAAGTGTGGAAATCTCCAGAAGCGGGTGTCTCCTGATTATTACCGGTTTGTTTCTGATGTTCGTCGGCCGCCTAGCGGATGCAGGGGACGATTACTGGCTTTTGGAGGGATATCTGGAAGGCACCGTTTATGAAACTTTCCTGGAAGATGTCCTGGGGGGGATAGCCGGCTACCTGTTGGTTGGAGCCGGATTGCTTAAATGGATGCCCACGCTGTCAAGTGTTGAAAAGTTGAAAGATGAAGTCTCGGAAAAGGAGATCGCCCAGGAGAAACTGGGCAGGGAAAGGTCGTTTTTGTCCGGGCTGTTAAAATCAATTCCTGATGCTGTTTTCTTTAAAGACGCCGAAGGGACTTACCTGGGATGCAACCCTGCTTTTTCAAAGCTTGTGAAGAGACCGGAAGAAGAGGTTGTGGGGAAGAAGGCCCATGACATTTACCCTGAAAGTATGGCGAACTTTATCGGGGACGTGGATAAGAAATGCTTCGAAAGGGGGCAGATTAGCACGGTTGAAAAGTGGATCGATTCCCCGGACAGCAGCAACGTCCTCCTGCAGACTGTCAGGGTCCCTCTTTATGGTGAGGCCGGAAACTTTATCGGGATTGTGGGGGTTAGCCGGGATATTACCGATAAGAAACTGGCAGAAGAAGCGGTGTTAAAAGCGAGGCTTGCCGAAGATTCCAGCCGGACCAGGAACGAGTTCCTTTCCACTATGAGCCATGAACTGAGGACGCCCCTGAATTCCATCATAGGTTTTTCGGACCTGCTGATTGAAGGCTCATTAGGGCCCTTAAATGAACGCCAGACCAAATATATTCAGAACGTACACAACAGCGGAAAGAGGCTCCTGAAGGTTATAAATGACATCCTTGACCTCTCCAAGGTTGAAGCCGGAACAACAGAACTTGAACCCGAAACATTCAAAGTTGCGAATGTACTGGACGAAATCGAGAGAGTTACCGGCCCGCGGGCATCCGCAAAGAAATTGACCCTGAAATTCAGGGTTGACAAACGGCTCACAACCGTCACCGCGGACAAAATGAGGTTCAAACAGGTTCTTTACAATCTCATTAGCAATGCCATCAAGTTCACGCCCGAAGGAGGAAACGTAACCGTCTCTGCGGAAAAGGAAGAAAAGATGCTGCGGGTCTCAGTAGCGGATACAGGGATCGGGATCTCGAAAAAAGACCAGGAATATCTCTTCCAGCCTTTCAAGCAGCTCGACTACTTCCTGAACCGCCGCTATGAAGGGACAGGACTCGGCCTGGCCCTGGTCAAAAGGTTCGTTGAAATGCACGGGGGAACAGTCCGGGTAGAGAGCGAACCTGGAAAAGGCTCTGTTTTTACTTTCGAATTGCCTGTGATGGAGTTGTATCTCCCCAGAATACTTCTGGATCACAGGCTCCGCTAAATCTCTCATGAGTAATTTTGTGCCTTTCAGTCTTATGGTTTCGTCTAAAGATCCCAGGTTTAAGGTTTCAGGCTTTTAGGGGAGGGGAACAAAAACATTAAATCTGAAGCTGGTTATTTTTGGGGTTAAGTTAGCTAGAGACGAGATGAATTCCACATGCCGATAATAACCCTGCATTACGAAGACCTTGAAAAACTCACAGGAACCGATAAGGAAACCATCATCGAAAGGGTGCCCATGATTGGGGCCGATATTGAAAGGATCGAAGACGAGTCCATTGATATCGAGTTCTTCCCGGACAGGCCGGACCTCTACAGCGTGGAGGGGGTTGCCCGGGCCATGCGGGGTTTCCTGGACCTCGAGACCGGGCTTCCCGAATACGGGGCAAAGCCTTATGAGGTCTCCATTTCCGTCAGCGAGGAGATTTTAAAGATCAGGCCTTTCCTCGGCTGTGCTATTGTCCGGGGCGTTAAGTTCAATTCGGAATCCATCAAGTCCCTGATGGACCTGCAGGAAGACCTGCACTGGGGGCTTGGCAGGAACCGGAAAAAGGTTTCTATCGGGGTGCACAACCTTTCGAACGTGAAACCTCCATTCAGGTACACCGCTGTTGACCCGGGTTTCGAGTTCGTGCCCCTGGATTACACCGAAAAAATGAGCATGACCGAGATCCTGGAAAAGCACCCCAAAGGCACACGCTTCGCCCATCTCGTTAAGGACTTTGAGAAATACCCGATCATCTTTGACTCCGAGGACAACGTCCTTTCCTTCCCGCCCATCATCAACGGGACCCTTACCACCGTGACTGAAGCCACAACAGAGCTTTTCATCGACGTCACGGGGCTCGGGGAAGCCGTCTACACGGCCCTGAACATCGTGGTCACAGCCCTTGCCGAGCGCGGCGGGCAGGTCGAGTTTGTCAGGGTAGTCCGGCCCGACGGCGAAGAAATGGTTCTCCCGGACCTCTCCCCCGAAACCAGGACCCTTACCCGGAGCGAGGTAAATTCCCTTATCGGCATGGACCTCTCCGTGGAAGAGATCGTAAAGCAACTTGAGAGGATGCGCTGCGGGGCAAAAGCCCTGGACGACGAAACGATCGAGGTCAAGGTCCCCGCTTACAGGGCGGACATCCTGCACAACTTCGACCTTATAGAAGACATCGCCGTGGGCTTTGGCTACGGCAACATCAAGATCAAGGTCCCTGAGACCTACACCGTCGGAAAATCCCACCCCATCTCCCTCATGCGTTCCGCATTGAATGAGATCATTGTGGGGCTTGGCTACTATGAGGTTATGCCCTTCACCCTCACCAGTGAAAAAGTCCACTTTGAAAACATGCGCAGGCCGAAGACCGACGACGTAACCTATGTCCTCCACCCGATAAGCGAAGACCAGACCCTGGTAAGGACAACCCTGCTCCCGAACCTCATGGAAATCCTCTCCCTGAACCAGCACAGGGAACTTCCCCAGAAGATCTTTGAGGTAGGGGAAGTCGTGGTCAACGAAAAAACCGGGCAGCACGTAGCAGCCGTCTCCATCCACCCGCAGTCGAACTTCACGGAAATCTACGAGGTCGTGGACGCCCTCATGAGGGAACTGATGCTTGAGTACGAAGTAAAAGAGTCTGAAGACCCGGCTTTCCTGGAAGGCAGACGGGCTGATGTCTACGTAAAAGGCAAAAAGATAGGAGTCTTTGGAGAATTCCACCCCGAGGTCATTAGCAACTTTGAACTTGGCTATGCCGTCGTAGGCTTCGAGTTCGATCTGGCCGACCTTATTTCTTAATTTTTTGATTTTCTTAATTTTTTTAATTAAGAAATCAACTCAACCCTTTTCTTTTTAAATATTTTTTAAAATATTTTTTTACCCTGTTGTATTTCCCTCAACAATTTTTCCATCTCCGTTGCGATCAATCTGGCTTCGGAAAGGTCTTTTGCTTCATAGATCCTCTTCACAAGCTCATTCATCTCTTCCCTTAATAATTCCAGGTCCTGGAGGGAATTGGTGAGTTCGTCAAGGAGGTTGCCCAGGCTTTTCATTCCAAGGAGCCCGGAAAGCTGTTCCCGGCTGGCTTTTACCTGCAAGAGCGTCTCCGGAGAATTCAGGTCCGTATCGTATTCTTCCTCGAAGTTTTCTTTCGGAAGAGTTTTCATCCACCTGACCTTCCTGACGTGGGTGATGAAATTACTGACCTGCCTGTACTCATAGTCCTCCGTTACCTTTCCGACAATCATCTCGCTCCGGGTCTTGAGCGGGACCGCTACCAGGTCTCCCTGCCCGATCTTTTTAATAAAAGAGTAGATTTCCCCTGCCCAGGCTTTGCAGCGTTCTTCCTGCATGGAAGGATACTTGTCGAGCATGACTTTTTTTACCTGAACCTCATTTTCAATGCCTGAAAAATCCGGAAACTCGGACCACCCTATGGTTATCACGTTGTTTTTCAGCATCGCATCTTCATCTTCTACCGTGCCTGTAGCTTTGAGCAACCAGAAATTCATATCATACCTCCACAACAAAATCTTCCTGTCCGGAATGACAGTTTCAAGAATGGCAATTCTGTGATTTTATGGCAATTTATGATTCATTGCAATTATGTGATCCCGGATACGCTTGAACTGGTAATTAATTATTTCTCTCCCACAAACTCTCCCACAAATCCTGAAAAAATCTTTTAAACCGGAATCCCCTAAAACCTGTAAGCATGAACAAAAAGGTCTTTGTGGGCGTGGATGGCTGCAGTGCAGGCTGGTTTGCCGTATTTCTTACCGAAGCGGATGAAATTAACTATAGTCGGAAAAGCTGTGCTGAAAAGGGCTGTAACGAAGAAGAAGAAGAAGAAGAAGAAGAAGGCTGTAATGGAAAAAAATGCACGTGGGAAATGGGCCTTTTCCACGAGTTTTCTGTCCTCTGGGACTTTCTGAAAACCGGTTACGGGGCTTATGAGCCCCTGGTCCTGATCGACATCCCCATCGGGCTGAAAGCCGGGGGTACTGGGGAGCGGCTCTCGGACCTCGGGGGCCGGAAAGTCCTGAAGGCGCGGAAGTCCAGCATTTTCCCCGTACCCTGCCGGGAGGCGGTTTACGCGGAAACTTACGAGCAGGCCTGCGAGGTCAACGAAAGGTTTACGGGCAAGCGCATCTCGAAACAGGCCTGGAACATCCTTCCCAAAATCCGGGATGTTGACGGCTTCCTTATCAACATTATCAACAGTCCGGGAAGCGGGAGAAAGGCCGGAGGTGCGGCTATCAGGGACTTAATATGGGAGGTCGGTCCGGAAATCTGTTTCCAGGCTTTTGCAGGCTGGCCTATGAATTATTCGAAGAAGAAAGAAGAGGGTTTTCTTGAGAGAAAGGAGGTCCTGAAAAAGATCGAGCCGTTAGCCGATGAAACTTTTGTGGGTGAGGCGTTTGTTGATGAGCTTATCGAAACTGCCCTTTCAAGGTACAGGCGAAAGGATGTGGCAAGGGACGATATCCTGGATGCCCTTGTGGCGGCTTTCACGGCAAAAATAGGGCAGGGGTATGGGTTTGAGTATGTGCCTGTTGAACCGGAAAAGGACGCTGAGGGTATAAGGATCCAGCTGGTTTACTGCAACTATTTTGAAAAAGTAGCGGACCCCGGAGCCTGAAGCCTCAAAAGAACTCTTTTTCGTCCAGCGGTTTCGACATTTTCATGTAGTGGGTGAAAAGTTCCTTTCCCCACCGTAAAGCTCTTTCCTCGAAGCACAGGACCATCTGGTCCCTCAATTTCCCGTCATTTTCCATAAGTTTGAGGATCATGAACCGGTCTGTCACGACTATGGAGGGCAGGTTTACCGGTTTATGGCAGATAAGGAGTTTTGAATTTTCCAGCCCTGATAACTGTCCGGCTTCTTGCGGAAAATCCCTGAACAGGCGTTCTGCAACGATTTCCGTCATACAGAGGGTCATTTTCGCCCCTTTCTCTACAAGGCCTGCATAGAGTTTGGGGGATTCCGGATGGAAGAAAGAAACGAAGGTGCAGATTTTATTTGAACTCGTTATACTCTCCAGAAACAAATCCGGGGTTTCAAACATGTGCTCAGAATCGGGTTCCATGATCTCATATCTGCCCAGTTCTTCAATCCTGTCCAGCAGGAAATCGGGGATCGGGCTCATGTCATGGCTTACCCAGTAATCAATGTGCTCTTCCAGAACCCCCACCGTGTCAAGGAGATGCTGCATGTTTTCAACTATTATTTCTCCGATGTCCGATAACCTGTACGACCTGTTTTTTTCGATAATCAGATTGCCATTTTTCATTCTTTTGATATGGGGCTGTATCGAAGCGGCATTTACGCCAAGCAACTCCTTGATTTCGTCGATATTCTTTGGGCCTTCTTTCAGGAGAAGGAGAAGGTCTTTCCTCCTCTCGGAAAGGAGGGCAAGGTCAATTAGCGACTGTGCCATTTTTTTTCTAACTCTTTGGGAGCCTGCTTGTTTGTATTTGTTTAAATAACTTTTTCGTTTGGCCTATTAACTATCCTCCTTGCCATATTTAATATTTTTCATATGTTGGAATGTAACGGGTTTGGTACAGGTGAGCTACCAACACAAAAAAGGAAGTAAAATAAGGTGCATGAAAATAAAGTAAGAAGAAAAAGAGAGAATGTAAAGTAAGAAGATGAAGTAAGAACTCCCTAAATACCTTTTCAACATTTAAACTTCTACGGTGAGTACCCTGAACAAGGACAAAACATTGCCTGAAAATTTCATCAACTCTGCCGAAATGGAATTCATCCTGGTCCCTCCGGGAGAATTTGATATGGGTTCCTCGATGAGGGAAAAGCGCAGGAAGCTCTGGGAGAGCCCCGTGCACAGGGTGAAGCTAGAAAAGCCCTTTTACCTGGGCAAATACCCGGTCATCCAGGCCCAGTGGCAGAGGATCATGGGAAACAACCCTTCATATTTTAAGGGAGACGGGCTCCCGGTTGAAAATGTCTCCTGGGAAGAGGTGCAGGAATTTCTGAGGAAACTGAACGAAATGGAAAACGTTCGCAGCTACCGCCTCCCCACCGAAGCCGAATGGGAATGCACAGCAAGGGCCGGGACCACGACAGTTTACTCCTTCGGGGAAGAGGCCACGAAACTTTACGAATACGCCTGGTTCCTTAAAAATTCCGAACTCCGAACGCACCCCACGGGCCTGAAAAAGCCCAACCCCTGGGGTTTTTACGATATGTACGGAAACGTCGGGGAATGGGTGCAGGATGAGTACCACATCAGCTACAAAGGCGCTCCCTCAGACGGCAGTGCCTGGGAAAATCCTTTTTCCTCAGCCTTATCAAAGCCTGTGAGGATCAGGCGGGGAGGAGGATGGAACGGGAATGCCGGGTGCTGCAGGTCGGCAGAGAGGCTTTTTGCGGCTCAGGACCGGCGTTTCAACAGCCTGGGGTTCAGAGTGGCAAAGGAAGTGTGAACCGGCTGAATTTTTGATGCCGGCAAATCAGGTAGCCGGATTTAAGAAAATGAGATTCCTGTTCCCTGAAAAAGGGAATGCAGGAAAAGGTTCGAAATCACTGTTTCACAAATAAAGCCGTGACCAGGAGCATACAGACAGCGCCAAACAGTTCAATTCCCGGTAACGAAGGAACTTCGGATTTGGCATAGACATCCCTTATAGAGCTTAAAGTAACCATATGCCATTCGGCTTTGTTTCCGTCAACGAAATCAGCGTTCGAATCAACGATTTCCCCCGGCATTTCCAGGTAATAATGGATTTTCATGACGGAATCCATGGATTCGCTCATCCTGAAGGGGGCCTGGACACCATTCTGATAATCTGAGGCAGAGTCCCCGATCGAGTCCCGGTATATCAGGTACTCCTCACTTTTTTCCGTGTATGCGTTTTCCGGAGGCAGGCCCTTTATGGTGATTTTAACGTCGTCCCCGTCCCATACTTCTTCGTATTCTCCTCCCTGCGAAATTATGCTTTCTCTCAGGGTTTCCCCATCTTCGGAAGCCTCCGAATTCAGTATTGAATATACGTAGGAGTTCGTATCTATTATCATATGACATTGAACGATTTCCCCTTCCTTATTTACCTTCGAATCTACTGACAGGGTAAGGCAGCCGCTTACGAGAATCATGAGGACAAGAGATAGGCCAAGTACTATTTTTTTCATCACATCACCTTTTTTTTCGTGGATAACACTATCTTTATTTATGTAGTGTAAAGCGGGTATTATATATTTTCTATTTTACGAGAATTCAAATTTATAAAAAGTTGTTTTGGGAATGGGGCACTGTGATCTATAAGGATGATTGTCCACATGTTTTCAGTCCGGAATTTTTCAAAAAAGTGATGCAAATTTTTAGTGGAGTTTTCCGGCTTCATTCTTTAAGCTGGCCCAAAATTAAAATCTAGAAAAAAAATGCTGTCCCTGGAAGATGATTAGCTGGTTATAGGCAGTATTTGGCCAGTTACAGGCAGCTTGCAGTCAGTTACAGGTTCCTGCTCTTATTTTTGCACCTTCTGCCCCCACCTGCTCATTTCCACAGGCAGGGGCAAGAACTGAACTCAGGTGCTTTCAACAAATCCAGGAGGCGTATCTGGAGATTTGTGTCTGTACCAGGTAGAGCATATACCTGTACGACCAAGTATTATTTAATACTTTTGTTAGATTACGTAATACTTAATGCCATTTATGCCAATTTTAGTGATATCTATGCTATGTCACGCTTTTCGACTTTATTCTGGGTTTCCAGTACCCTTTCCAGGAAAAACTCCATTCATAGAAGGTATTTTTCCAGCACAGGATACATCCACGAAGCAGGGGACTGCCGTCCGGGCAGGCAGGAAGCCTGGGTATCGGAGAACCGGCTGCCTCTGAGAGCTTAGGCGGCGGTCTGCTGAGCCACGACAAAACCGACAGTGACTTCAACGTCTTTGCCAGTGGCCTTTTTCAGGCGTTCGTCAGCTATTTGGGCAATATCCGGAGGAATTTCGTCCCCGGCTTGATACCCCACGAACAAACCCACACTTACCGGGTTATCTAACAGGAGGTCTGCAGGTTCATAGTTGATCTCTATATTTTCACCCCGTATAATCCCCGCTTCTACATATTCGGGTTCCTCAAACATATCCTTCAACTCCTGTTCAACCTGCTGTTCAACCAGAGCGGTCTGGAAGGAGGCGTAAGTGACAAGAGCGAGAACTATGGAGAGAAAGGCAATCGCAACGCCGAGAACTGCCGCACGCGAGATCACCGCGGAGCGGGCACGACCAACGTCCCCTTCCTCAGCAGGACGAAAGCCTGAAAGCCAGAACATGATGAGGGCAGATACGTTGATGGTGAGCAGGTTCACGAGCACCAGTACAGCCGCTGTTATCGCCATTCCGTAAAATCCCCAGGCAAGTCCGAGCCCTGATGTTGCTGCAGGGGGGATAAGAGCCACTGCAATTGCTACTCCCACAAGGGTTGACCCGGAACCCCGCATAATGCTGATGCTGCCGGCAAGCCCTGAGCCTAGCGCCAGGAAAAGGGACAGGAAGTTAGGGCTTATGCGCTCGGCAACCTGGCCTATTTCACGGATATCGAGTCCTGGCGGCAAAAGTAGCGTTCCCTTCATGATTGCACCTATAAAGGCAGCAACCGCGATTGCAAGCAGTAGCCCTCCCACCTGTAGCTTTACCCCACGGGAAACAAGTTCTCGGTCATTGACAACAGTCCCTACGCTTGCGGAGATTGCCGGTCCCATGAGCGGGGCTACAACCATTGCCCCTATGATTGTTGCGGCAGAGTCTAGCAGCAGCCCTCCCGTAGCGATAATAGTGCTTAGAACAAGGAAAGCAGTAAAAGTGGAAGTCGCGGGTGCAAGATCTTCCGCACGTGCAATGAGTTCTTCCCGGGAAATGCGAAGTCCGGAATAACGTTCCTTCAATGCTCCGAGATGTTGGGAAACAACCGTCTCGGGTGACAGTACGATCGTGTATGTATTCTCGCCGATTCCCGATTCACGCAGCCTGGCCATCACCGGCTCGACACCGATCGGGGGAATGGCAAACTGGACAAGAGCCTCGAACTCCCCTCTCCCTGTTTCATCCCACACCGCATAGTCAATCTTCTCGTCATCAAGCACAGCCAGAACTGGCTCTCGCTTCCCTACCGGAATGAGTACCTGTACAACACGCATAATATTATTGTACCACTATAATATATATAGCTTTATTTTATATGAACAAGTATTAAATTTGGTAGACAGTGAATTCTGTAAAAAGACACACATATCTAAATATATTGGAAATTAAAGAAGAAATCCTTTTCTCCGCAAAAACTATTCCAAAATTATCCCAAAACTATTCCAAACTTATTCCAAACTTATTCCAAACTTATTCCAAACTTATTCTAAATGTATGCCAAACTTATTCTAAATGTATGCCAAAAACTGCTGCAAAAGCCTAACCAGAATGCAGAAGAGGAGCATTTTGGAATACGAGGCTCAGCACTCAGGATTGGGAATTAACAGTAAAAATTAGTAAAAGGTTATGCAGGGTTTCACGGAAGATTTTTTTTCATAGAAGATATTTATCCAGCCCGGATAGCTCTACGAAGCGGGAAACTGCCATAAGGCAGGCCGGAGTCCGGGTATTCCGGGGTTGGCAGCCCCTGTAGCTTAATCGGTGATTTGCTGAGCCACAATGAAGCCGACAGTGATCTTAACTTCTTTGCCAGTAGCCTCTTTCAGTCGGTCGTCAGCTACCCTGCCAATATCCGGGGGAATTTCTTGCCCGGCTTGATACCCCAATAAAAAAGTCACCTCTACCGGTTCACCTAACAGGAAGTCTGAGGGCCCATAATTGACTTCTATGCTTTCTCCCAGTATAAACTCTGCTTCTGCATACTCGGGTTCCTTGAACATTTCCTCCAGTTCCTGGTTAACCTCCTGTTCAACCAGAGCGGCCTGGAAGGAGGTGTAGGTGACAAGAGCGAGAACTATGGAGAGGAAGGCGATTGAAATAGCGAGGACTGCTGCGCGTGAGATCACCGCGGCGCGGGCACGACCAACAGCCTTTTTTTCAGCAGGGCGAAAGCCCGAAATCCAGAACAGGATGAGGGCCGATATGTTGATAGCAAGCAGGTTTACGAGCACCAGCACGGCCGCTTCTACCGCCACGTCGTAGAGTCCCCAGGCAAGCCCGAGCCCCGCTGTTGCTGCCGGGGGGACAAGGGCTACGGCAATTGCCACCCCCACAAGGGTAGACCCGGAGCCCCGCATAATGCTTATGCCGCCGGCAAGCCCCGATCCCAGCGCAAGGAAGAGGGACAGGAAGTTCGGGGTGGTACGCTCGGCAATCTGGCCTACTTCGCGGATATCGAGTCCTGGCGGCAAAAGCAGCGTTCCCTTCATGATTGTACCTATCACGGCAGCGACCGCTATTGCCAGCAGTAGCCCGATTACCTGCAGTCTAACCCCGCGGGCGGCGAGTTCCCGTTCATCGACGACAGTCCCGACGCTGGCGGAGATTGCCGGGCCCATGAGCGGGGCAACGACCATCGCCCCTATGATTGTTGCAGCAGAATCAAGCAGCAGCCCTGCCGTAGCGATAACAGTGCTTAGAACAAGAAAAGCAACAAAAGTAGAAGTCGCGGGTGCGAGATCCTCCGCACGTGCGATGAGTTCTTCCCGGGAAATGCGAAGTCCGGAATAACGTTTTTTCAACGCTTCTAAACGTGCGGAAACAACCGTCTCGGGTGACAGTACGATCGTGTATGTATTCTCGCTGATTCCCGCTTCACGCAGCCTGGCCATCACCGGCTCGACGCCGATCGGAGGTATGGGGAACTGGACCAGGGCCTCGAACTCCCCTCTCCCCGTTTCATCCCACACCGCATAGTCGATCTGCTCGTCATCAAGCACGGCCAGTACTGGCTCTCGCTTCCCTTCCGGAATGAGTACCTGTACAATACGCATAATATAATTGCGCTATTATAATATATAGATTAATTTTTATTAAATTAAGTTTGAAATTTAATAGGTAGTTAATAATTTAAAAAGACTAACTTATCTAAATATGTGAAATCTAAAAGAAGAAATCCTTTGTTGCTGGAATAGCTATGACAAAATATGGCAACAGCTACGGAAAAAGCCTCACAAGAGTAAAAAGGAGGAGTGTTTTGGGATACGACGCTCAGCACTAAGGATAGGAATTTCCCGTAAAGATTAGTAAAGGGTTGATTGGGAAGGGTTATTGGGAAGACGTTGATTGGAAAGGGTTGATTGGGAAGATGTTGATTGGAAAGGGGTTATGAGCATGGGGTTATGATTGTGAACTCCCCATCAGGTAGCCGCCAAACCCTGTGACCCAGAGCAAGATAGGATACGCAATCCACCTCTCCAACCCTCCCGGGCCCAGCGCAGCAAAAGGACTTGCCTCTCCCATAAAATAGTAGAGAAGCAGGTCAAGGAGTGCAATGCCTCCGAGTACTACCGAGAAATAGCTAATCGGGGCTCTTTCTATCCTGTAGCTTGCAATTGCTGCTACTCCTCCTGCAACGAAGGCGAGAAGTGCAAAGATTCCGTGGATGTCCCCGTAGCTCCCATTGAAAATTCCCACTCCGAGGACGCCGGCCCCGAATAAACCGAGAGAGACAGTTACAGCCCGGTCCCCGAATGCTCGCTGGATGCAGTAGGCGGAAGCGATTATCAGGAGGCCGGAAACAGCCATTGTGGCTCCAAAGATGGTTGAAGAAGGCTGCATGATAATGCTGTTTGGCGGTTCCGTTGCGCCCAGGTCGCTTATCATATTCTGCGCCGTGCTGTACCCGGGATAGAGGGTCTCAGCCGTAATTATTCCCAGGAAAGCCAGCATGCCCGTAAGGAAAAGCAGTGCTCCGGCAATGTTCCGGTACTGTATATTGGATTGTGAGTTGTCAAGCATAACAATCTGATAAGCCCAAAGATTCTCGGATATTTATTCGTTACGTTGGGATGGCTTTCTATGAAGAGCGAAAGTTTCGGGCAATTTACTATTCGACTTTTAGAACCCTTTTCTATCGAGGAGGGTGTTTTCCACCTGCAGGGCTAAATCTCACAGCCGGCTGCTTAAAATAGGTTTACAGGATTACCTTAAATACGATCAATGACTTTGAAAGACGATTCATCCGAGAATTTGCCGCTCATCAGGGGGATGGGGTGTAGCAAATTATCTTATCGGAAAAAGAAGAGTAGCCCCTAATAATGGATAATTTCCCGCTAACAAAATAATACCGGACCGATACTATGACAAATAACCCTAAAAGAAAGACAGGTAAGATGGATAAGACAGGTAATACTGCATCCGGCCGCCTGAAGAAAGCCCTCGAGCCCTGCGAAAAAGCCCTTGGGAAAAATCCAGAGGATGCAGCCGCATGGGCAGGGAAAGCGGCGGTGCTGCTAAAGTTCCACATGTACAAAGATTCCCTGGAGGCTTTTAATAAAGCCCTTGATATCGAGCCTTTAAACCCCGGATACCTCTTTGAAAAAGGGTTCGTGCTCTTAAAGCTCGAAAGGGAGGAAGAGGCCCTGCAGGCTTTTGACTGGGTGCTCGGAATAAAACCGGAAAGTGACAAAACCTGGAACCTCAAGACCTCGGTCCTCTGCAGGCTCGGGCGGCAAGAAAAAGCTCTTGCAGCCTGTGAAAAAGCTCTTGCTGCCAATCCCAGGATTGCGGGCGCCTGGAACGCAAAAGGCACTGTACTTTCTGACCTTGGCAGGTACGAAGAAGCCCTCAAAGCTTATGGGGAAGCTCTCAAACTCAACCAGAAACTTGCAAGGGCCTGGGAAGGCAAGGCTTTTGCCCTCTACAAGCTGGGCAGGTTTATGGAAGCCTTGAATGCATACGATACCGCCCTCAAAATAAATCCGAACAATGCAAATACCTGGGTCGGCATAGGGCTTGTCCACCTCAGGCTCAGCAGGCACAAAAGAGCTCTCTCTACCTTCAATAAAGCCATCTCAATAAAGCCTGATTTTGCAGAGGCCTGGTTCTATAAAGGTGAGACCCTCTCCCAGATGAAAAAGGAGGAAGATGCCCTGAAAACCTATGAAAGGGCTCTCCGGATCAAGCCGGACTATGCTGAAGCCTGGAAAGCCAAAATCTCCTTAAGCTCCAAACTCGGAGTCGAAATGGATGAAGAGGAAATGGAAGGGGAATGGGAAGAGGAATTGAAAGAGAAATTGAAAGAGGAAAAGCCGGAAATAAAGAGGAGTACATGGACAAGGAAAGCGGATATAGGAGTGGGAATTAAGAATACCGCTGCTGAAGGAAGAGAGAAAAAGTTCGGAAAAAAAGAAGAGAGCAGTCCGGAAATAAAGAGGAGTACATGGACAAGGAAAGCGCAAAAAGGGGAAGAAACCAGAAAAGATGTGGGGAAATGGGGAGATAGAAAGGTAAGTAAAAAAGAAGAGGGTAGTCCGGAAATTAAGAGGAGTACATGGACAAGGAAGGCGCAAAAAGGGGAAGAAACCGGGAAAGATGTGGGGAAATGGGGAGATAGAAAGGAAGAGGGAACAGAAAAGAAAGCAGGGAAAAGAAAGGAGCAAAAGAAATGATTAAAGCCTGTTGCAGCTAGAGCAGGTACTTTTTCAGGCTGTTGATAAAAAAACCCACTTTGGAGAAATATTTTTTGAAGTGGGGCTCTTAGTCCAGGTTTATAAGTTTCACTATAATGAAAGGTTTCAGGGCAAAATCGCTCGTTATACTGAATGCTATTTAAATAAAAATGGATTTTTTGGGAACAAGCTCCAGTATTCTTGTTGTGGACACGATGAGAAGTTCCGAAGCCGCCCCTCTAAATATAATACCCGTCATGGTTAAAAAGTTTACGCAGTGGGGGTTATCGGGGGAGGAGTGGAAAAAGAACTGCACTTTTTCGTTTATTTCCACATTCAGAGCTCTTTGCGAAGAGTTATAGAAGCAGCAAAAATAGGAATGTAAGCTCGGTTTTGTGGTTATATAGCTGCTTAAGTGTCTAACCATTTGTTTATATATGGCTGCTTAAGTGCCTAACCACTCATTTATATGTAAGGGGTTATTCTGGTTTCAAGCGTTGAGAAGTAATTCAGTATGAGTGAATCGGATCCTTTTATCAGGAAGTATCGGTATCAGCAAAATTATAACAATCCGATATTTTTGTATCCTGCATGGTTTGTTCATTTTGTTCCATTACCCGTAGTAACTTTGAAAAAATCGGCTTTGAGGTCCCAGGTTTCTCCCCGGCTGTCGTAGACGACTGGCCTTTTCAAAAAAACTCATAGACAAGGATGTTTTAATTTTTATATGGCCGGCTTAAGGTTTCCTACCTTTGAATCCGAATATATTCAATTTTCACCTCATTCCCCGTGGTTATGTATGCTTATTGTGCATTTGCTTTTCAGTCCTGGAAAAGCCCTTGCTGCGCACGGTGACAAAAACGGTTTGAGATAGCTATTCCGGTAATTATGGAACAGATTTAAGCGATCAACTGCTCCGGTTCCCTGGAAACAAAAATCAACAATAAGCATGGGCAACAATCCTGAACCAGCCCAAAGAGTTTGACTGATTCCCATATGCCGGATTTAAACAAAAATCGAGGCCCAACTTCCCGAAAAAACCTTAAATTCCGTGGAAATAATGCCCTGTGCTGTACTCCACATCCGCATATTTAAGCTTCCCTCTTTTGCCTTCAAGAGCCAGGCTGTATGCCCTGACGATATCCTTTATTTCCTTTTCGTCGTTCAGGGTTAGGTCCAGCCTCAGGACATCAGCACCACTCGCTTTCAGGCCCTTAATGTACTTCAGCATGGAAAGCACCTCCGAATTGTAGATAAGGGTCCGGGTGCCCCAGCGCTTTACGGGGAAACTTCTGTCCTGCCGGTCGAGGAGGTACACATCGCTTTCGGGTTTCAGGACATCCCGGTCAATAAGTGGCTTGAGAAGGTCGTTTTCCGTTACGAGCAGGAGTTCCCGGCCGTGGACCGTAAGTTCGATCTCCTCGGTTTTTCCGCAGGCTTCGAGAGCCTCGCAAACAGCCCGGACCTCTTTCAGGTTCAGTTCGCTTGAAAGGCCAACCCTGTAGGCTCCGGCTTTTTTGAAGGTGTCGACCGTAAATGAATTAAAAGGAGTCAAATCTTTGCGGGCGACAAAGGGGATTCCCAGTTCCTTTACTAGCTGCATGATCCCGAAGTCGGAACAGGCTACGGGGAAGCCGGCTTCTTTCACATCTTTCAGGAGGGGGATAAGAGCCTCCATTTCCCGTTCATGGGCAATCAGCGGGAGGGTAAAGACGATTTCAAGCCCTTTCTTAAGCAGGAACCTCAGTTTCTTCCGGTATTCTGGAGATCTCAGCTCATGGAAGCTTTCAACGGGGATGTAAACGATATCCGCCTTTCCGTCTGCTGCCTGGAAAAGACCTTCCGGGCTGTTTACCTCGACACTCAGGCGCGGGAAATGTGGGCTATTTGCGGAAGCAGAGCTTTCGGATCCAGTGGATTCTGTGGGCTTTGCTTGAACAGCCAGGGAAGATTCAGAAGGGGAAACTTCGGCTCCGGAAACTTCAGTTTGGGGAGCTTCAACCGGGGAAACTTCGGCTTCGTTTTTGCAAAGGTAGGCAAGGTCCGAAAGCTGAGGGTGCAGCGGCTCTTTTTTCCGTATACCTGTAGCTTTTTCCAGCAGCAATTCCAGAGCCTGCCGCCTTGCGCTTTTGAGGGCTCCGACGGGGATGAAGATATCTTCATCGGTCTCTATCTCGATGGACCCGACGTCGTAAGGGGTCTCTCCAAGCTGTTCCATTGCTTTTTTGATCTTTTCTTCGGTGGTTGGGGATTTCTGGGAGGGCTGGACAACGTACTCGTCCTCAAACTCCACAGGGTCTTCAGGGGGGCTTTCGACTGTGACCTTAAGCCGCTCGCCTTTCCTGGCTTTGACTTTTATGTTTACTGGCAGAGGTTTTAATTTTATCTCCTGCAACCCTTCCAGGAAGCTCCTGTCGGTAGAGAGGAATACCTCGTCCTGGGGGTTGACAACCTCTCCGGTTTTGAAACTGATCTCAAGGGTTACTTTTTCCCCTTTCCCTGCCTTTTCCAGGCGCGTTCCGTTTTTCGAGATGATGCCATTTACTATGGACCCGAGCATCCCGGTCTTGGTATTGACCTGGGTGTGGATTCCTATCCCATCGTTTACCTCGATGTCTTCATGGAGGGTGAAGCTTATCTGGGCGTAAGGTTTGGAACGGATGACTTTTGCGACTTTCCCGAGGTAAACCCCGTAGTTCGAGTCGTATTCGAGATGAGTGACCGCACGTTCCCCGAGGATGAAACCCCTGGTAAACCCTCTGCTGAAAAGTTTTGCAAGTTCCTTTTCTTTCTGCTCAAGCTCTTCCCTGCCCAGGTTTTCCCCGCTTTTGCAGATCCGCTCGACCGCCTCTTTGTAAATTGCCGAACTGCCGGTTACGTATTCGGGCTTCTTCATCCGGCCCTCGATTTTCAGGCTTTCGACTCCGCTTGCCACAATTTTGTCAAGGCCCGGAAGGGTGCAGAGCTCGGCACAGCTTAGCGGATAATCGCCCCCGATCAGTTCGTTCTGCGGCTGCCCGTCAACGAGAAGCTCGTACTTCCACCTGCAGGGCTGGGCGCAGGCTCCCAGGTTTCCGCTCCTGTCGCTTACGAAACTGCTGAAAAGGCACCTGCCCGAGTAGGAGTAGCAAAGGGCTCCGTGGACGAAAATCTCGATCCCAATCTGTGAGGAGTCCACGATGTCCCTGACCTCGGTATTGTTGAGTTCCCTTGAAACAATTACCCTTGAAACCCCGAGTTCTTCCACAAAACGGACCCCTGCCTTATTGTGGATTGTCATCTGGGTGCTGGCGTGCAGGGGCAGGTCCGGGTAAATCGCTTTCAGGAGCCTTAACAGCCCGGGATCCCTGAGGATTATTGCGTCCAGGCCGGCGGCATAGGCGCTGTCTATTAAATCAAGGGCAGGCTGCAACTCGTGTTCCTTGATCGGGATGTTAAACGCGAGATAGACTTTGACTCCACGGGAATGGGCCATGTCAATTGCCTTTTCGAGTTCCCTGGAACTGAGGTTCTTTGCGCCCCTGCGGGCGTTGAATTCCCCGATTCCAAGGTAAACTGCATCGGCTCCGCCTTTGATGGCAGCAAGGAAAGCGTCGTAGTCCCCGGCCGGGGCCAGGATTTCCGGGGGGCAGAGGTTGGTGGATGTTTTCTCAGACATATCAAATCAGGGTTTCTTCAGGAAAAAAGGTTTTTTTATACGTACAGACGATGGTGATAATGATAAAAATCAGGTTTTTGGAACTTAGTGGTGCTTTTTTAGCATAAAAAGGGGTGGTTCTATATTATTTTATCCCAGACCGGTCCGGTCGTCCATTGCTTTATGGTTGGTGTTTTTATAGCCCGGATAATTCAAGACTGAAAACCAAAATCTAAACCAAAATCAAACATCTTTTTTCCCATGCTCGGATAGGTATTGCTCAACAGCACGGCTTCAATCCAACCCCTGAATCCTCTTCTTAATATTAGAGATCGAAGACCCCATGGCGTGTTTTCAAATTATAGTATCGCTTTCAAGCGAGTCATATTTTCAGTAGCTATCAGAAAATGGGCTGTTATCACCTCCGTAAACCATGTCAAGAAAGAGTTCTCTCAATTGAGGGAGCGTGGCGTCATGTGATTAGATACATTTATATGTTGTAAGTGCAATGTGGGAGTGTTGAAAATAAAGAGATGTATAATCATCTGTTGTTAAAAACCAATTTTTGTTTTTAAACAAAGAGTTCTATACAATCTTATTTTTAAACTATTAACTAACAAACAAAACCAAGGTGAAACAAAATGGCTTTTAATGACAGATCTAGAGGAAATAATTTCGGCGCACCCAGAGAAATGCACAAGGCAATCTGCTCTGACTGTAAAGTTGAGACTGAGGTACCTTTCAAACCCGACCCGGAAAGACCGGTTTACTGCAGGGATTGTCTTCCTAACCACAGGACACCCAGAGATAACAGCAGATACTAAGTGTTATTTGTGTAACTGAGTTTACATCAACACTTATTCCTTTTCTACTTTTTTTTAAATATACCTTATACTCGGAATATACTTTTTTTAACCCGTGAGCTTTTGCAGATTGCGAAGGAGCACTTTGCAGGGTCTATAAGTTTTGTTATTAGCGATAGATTTCTTTTGAGAACATTTTTTTAGAGCCATCAATACCATGATTTTTAGTTAATCAGGAGTAAAGACCTGAAAATAGCTTCTACGGATCGGCTGAGCTGTCTAATGACAAAAGTTTCATCAAGGCCGACAACATATTTTACATAATAAAATACATTCTACAAATTATTCCTGTAATCAAAGTTACCTGATGCAAAAATGATAGTGGCAAATCCATAAAAGAATAAGAATTCCTGCTTTCTTGGGAGATGTACAGCTGTGTCTGAGGAAATTAAAAAGCAAATTGAAGACTTGATTTCTGAATCCAATGAACTGATGGAGTCTTTACGTAAGTTTTTTTATTCGGTGCCCATTCAATACGACCCTTTCATTGGTATTGGGCCCTTTAGCGTATCTGACCTGCCTCAAATGTGGGATTACGACCTTGAAGGCGATACCAACCCCTATGACGAAGAGCCTTCCCCTCTCCATTACAGGTGGTTTAAACTGACTAACGACCAGTTTCTTGAACAGGAGGAACTATTTAGGAAATATATAAGCTGGGCTTCATCTGCCAGAAACCTGATTGAGAAATTTTTGCCTGAAAAATTGGCTGCTTTTGATGAAAAGTCCGAAATCGTCAGAAAATGGATCGAAATGAGCGAACGGTTACCATCGAATGACAGTGCAGAAATGTATTTTAGGTTTAGAAAGCACTTCGTAAGCCAGCAAAATATTTTATCCGCTTTATTGGAGCAGATTGAATAATAAATATATTTAGGGCTTTGTAGAAAACCGATCTAAATCGATCGATTCCCCCCGGGGCTGTTTTTTGACTGCATAAATTCGATAGTTGGTGCATTACTGGCTCCTGGGGGTTGCAAACTAACAATAGCTGCGGATAATGAAGGTGGTCACTCAAGGAGTACTTCATCATATATTTTAGTGTAATGTGTTAATGGAATGCTAAAACAGGTGAAATTTATGAATGAACATGTTCCTGTTTTGTCACATTTTCCTTCATTAAAAAAGAAGACAATAATCAGGGTTCATCTTGCTATAGGATGGTTGATAATCACATTAATTGCAATGACAGCAATGGAAGTGGTTTCCTATGATGATGTCAAATATTTCTTCTGGATATTGCCGCTCTTATTACCATTAGTGTATCTGTTATATGTAAACGAAATGCCAACACACCTACCTCAGGAAGAAGAGAGAAAAACAATTCTTGAGCTTGCCTTTACTTTTATATGTCTGGTTATTACCTTTTTTGCGGCGATTTTAGCAGGGAACATCTAAGCTGGGCTGCTTACCTTGTCAGTGAATACAATAATCACAACCCGACTGTTAAAATAAGAAAGATAAGTGAGACGCAGTTCCCAGACCCGCTCATTTATCCCCTCCCTCGATCTCCTCGGTCTCATTGATTCCCCCTGGGGCTGTTTTTTGACTGCAACAATATGATTTTGGCCTGGGATGACTTTTCGAATTATAGTGGAAATTTTTCAAGCAATCCTGGTTTCAGAAGCTATCAGAAAATGGGCTGTTAGCCCCTCTGCAAGCCATATCTGGAAAGTGACCTCCAATTTGAGAGAGGGCATCCCGTAATTATAGAAACGTTTATATATTTTAACTGCAATGTATGTTTGTTGAAAATTAAGAGACGTATAATAATCTGTTATTAAAAACCCATTTTAGTTTTTAATCAAAGAATTCTATACAATCTTATTTTTAAACATTAACTACAAACAAAACCAAGGTGAAACAAAAATGGCTTTTAATGACAGATCCAGAGGAAATAATTTCGGCGCTCCTAGAGAAATGCACAAGGCTACATGTTCCGACTGTAAAGTTGAGACTGAGGTACCTTTCAAACCCGACCCGGAAAGACCGGTTTACTGCAGGGATTGTCTTCCTAACCACAGGACACCCAGAGATAACAGCAGATACTAAGTGTCATTTGTGTAACTGAGTTTACACCAACACTTATTTCTTTTCTACTTTTTTTAGATAAATCCCGGACCCGTAATATACTTTTTTTAACCCGTGAGCTTTTGCAGATTTAGAAGGAGCACTTTTCAGGGCTTCTTTAGGTTAAGCGATTCTTTCCCTCTGGGAGGGTTCTGATTAAAGTGACATTTTTCAGGTGAGTTATGAATTAAGAAAAATCGTCATGAATTGGACCGCCGAACAAGAAATGAAAATCTTCGCCCATAAGCAATTCATTTAAAATATATTTTTCGGTGGGTGAGCGCTTCAATCTAACCCCCGGAAACCTTTTTTCCGAGTTTTAGAGGTCGAAAACCCAACTGTACATTTGAGCATTAGAAGTTCCCACCCACTCAGTTTTGCCCTTCTCGCTCATAACGGAGTACCGCAGGCATTTCCTGTTGAAATCTGACTGTTCTCACAAAATCTTTAACGATGGTCTCCCCACCATCAAAGCCCATTTCCTTGATTTCACGAAAGAGACGAGCCGCGGTATAGGGACCTTCATTAAGCTTTCGTATTATGTAATCTTTGTAGGGATCAAGTTTGCTCGGTCTTGTCTTACGTTTCTGAGGTTCAGGGGCCGCCTTAAGGCGGAGATATTTCCTCACAGTTTTCCTATCATGACCTGTTATTTCTGAGATTTTACTGATTCCCAAGCCTTGTGAATACAAATCTCGTATCACTAACCATATCTCCTTTTTCAGCATGATTCTCAATCCTCGAACTTATCTTAAGGATTGAGGATTGGGGAATTTTAAACCGCCGAAAATGAGGAATTCCTAACCGCCGTTGACAATTGCAAAGAGCAAAATATTGGGGACTTCTCAAAATGAACTTATAAGCAATAATAAGTGCAATTGTGGTCAATGTAAAAAGATCAGGTACAGTGAGTAGCTGGGGCTATCGATAAACTCCTAAAAACAGGTGTGAAGAATGAAAAGTTGAAAGAAAAGGATGAAAGGAATGAGTCATTTTAGTGAAAAATCCTCTCAAAATTGGAGTATATTAATGAAGTTCAAAATTTGGCGCTGAAAATTTTACGATGGCTAACCATTAGCTACTTTTCCGACTCTATCCTATCTATCTGATCAATCCTTTATCCCATAAAGAGAGAATACCCCGTCCTCAAAACTCTGAGCTTTGCGAAGAGTTTAGGGAGGGGTAGTTGACTCGCTTATTCATCCAGAAGAACAACGGGTTTGATCAGATCTCTTGGTTTTTCTTTCATGAGCATGAGAGCCTCTTCCATTTTGTCGAATCCTTCGAATACGTGGGTGACCATTTTTTCTGGTTTTATTCTTCCGTAGGTACACAGGTCTGCCATTCTTTCCATTCTCAGACGACCTCCGTTTGTCAGGCCACCACGTATGTCTTTGTGAGACATACCCGACCCCCATTCAATACGTGGAATAGGAAGTGTGTCTCCGGTTCCGTAGTAGTTGACGTTTGAGACCGTGCCTCCAGGTTTTACAATTTTGACTGCATCTGAAATTGTGTTTTCATTTCCTCCTGCTATGATTACAGAGTCCACACCTTTTCCATTCGTCTTTTCAAGAATCTGTTGAACAACTCCCCCGTTTCTGTAATCAATAATTTCAGATGCTCCGTATTCCTGAGCAAGATCAACACAGACTTTCCGACTTCCTACTGCAATGAGCCTACCTGCACCAAGAATAGATGCGCCTGCCACTGCCATCAGACCAACAGGACCAATTCCTATGACTGCAACTGTAGAGCCTGTTTTAATATTTGCCATTTCTGCACCCTGTATTCCAGTAGTTGCCATATCTGATAGCATGACAGCCTGTTCGAGGGACATTCCTTTTGGAACTAGAGCTAAATTCATGTCTGCATCATTTACATGGAAACATTCTGCAAAGACTCCACTTTTGAAGTTTGAAAACTTCCATCCAGAAAGCATTCCATTTGAGTGCATAGGTATTCCATCCTGTGCCTCCATGGATCGCCAGTCAGGTGTAATTGCAGGAACAATTACTTTATCGCCTGGTTTGAAGTCTTTGACCTCTGATCCGATTTCTTCTATAACACCTACAGCTTCGTGCCCTAAAACCATGTTTTTGCGGTCTCCAAGCGCACCTTCCCAGACAGTATGGACATCTGATGTACACGGCGCGACCGCAATAGGCCTCACGATTGCATCATATGGGCCTGCCGAAGGTCTTTCAGTATCAATCCAGCCTACTTTTCCAATTTCAAGCATTGCAAATCCTTTCATATTATTACACCAACCTTTTTAAAAATAATTATTTTTCAATGTTTTTTATAGTAACCCGCATTCTGCAGCAACTACATTGTAACATATAGAAAGTTTGGATTATTAGAAGGTTTCCATTTTCCTCTGATTTTTTTCTTCGCGGGAATTTTCCTCAAACGTTTCCTGTTAATTTCTCATTCATTTCTAACTTCCAGAGTGGGGATGAATCTGATAAATTCATAATTGATGTGAAGAAACATTATTAGGTTCCAGTGTGATGAAAATAGCGAATAAGCTGTTTACATTTATACATCCACTTCTATTTTCAAGCAGCTATTAAGGAAAGACCGGTCGTCTTCGCCGACCGGTGGGCGCCCCGGCTATCTAAAATAAGCAAGTTAACGAATGTTTTTTTAGATGATCAATACGATTTTTTTGTGTAGGGTATTTTTCGAATTACAGTGGTACGTTTTTCCACTCGACCCATTTCTGTAGAAATATATTTTTTTGTTGTCTGTATCTCTATAAATTTAGCCCTTAATCCTCTTCGCAAGTACCTATCCTCCCACAAAATTGGGTGGAAAAGAGAAGCACAGGGAGTATACAAATACATTTAAGGTTGGAGAGCCAAATTGGTAATTAGGTGGTACTATTGGGCGATGCTATCGAATATGTAAAAATCCCCAGAAAAATCTTTGAACCCATTAGTGATATGGTGAAAGCAGGCCTGTATAAAGATGAGCAGGAGGCCTTGAAACGTCTTGTGCATGACCAGGCTGAACAAAAAATAGATTACTACGGAAAAATGATAGCGGAAATGGAACAGAAATACGGTATGGACTTTTCTGCTTTTGAAAAAAGGATCCATTCGAGAACAGGTGAAGAGGATTTCGAAGAATGGGATGATTTCATAATTTGGGAAAGCTACGTCAGAGCAGCTCGGTACTGGGAACAGTTCCGTTGATCGAAATCTCAATCTGTCGATAATTATACAATATCATCATTCACCCATATTTTTACCCAACTGGAGAATTGAACATGTACCGTTTCCTTGTTGTGATTGAAAAAGCAAACAACAATTATTCAGCATATTCCCCTGACCTTCCAGGCTGTGTAGCTACCGGCTCCACCCGGGACGAGGTAGAGAAAAATATCCATGAGGCTATTGAGATGAACGTTCAGGGACTGCTGGAGGATAACTTACCCATTCCTGAATCTGAATCCTTTGCCGAGTATGTGACTATTGCTGAAAAACCCTCTACAGGTTCGGAAACTGTGTAAGTTATGTTTCTAATTCAAAACCTTACCCTTTTCAATTCTTTAAAAACATATTTTTCGGTTGGTGGACTGCTTTAATCATTCCCGAATCCTTTCCAAAAAACATGAAAAATCTACAACTAAAAAACTTTAATTCCCTTATCCACAGAATCTATATAAGATTTAAACAGCATAAAACTAGATATACCATTTCGGACAGGTGTAATCATGCTTATCCAGTATATCCAGGCAGCCCTTGAAAAAGCAAAATATGAAATAATCGATGACGAAGAACCCTATTACGGAGAGGTTCCCGAGCTTGAAGGCGTTTGGGCTACCGGCAAGACCCTTGAAGAATGCCGTAGAAACCTGGAAGAAGTTATTGATGAATGGATCATTATCAGGTTGAGAAATGGACTGCCCCTGCCTCAGATCGGTGACTATACGATCAAAGAACCGGGGGATATTGCGGTTGTCTAAATTGGTTCCTGTGGATTGGCGTTTTCTCGTAAAAAGGCTGCAGGAACTGGGCTTCGAAGGACCATATTCAGGCGGGAAGCACCCTTTTATGAGAAAAGGAGATCTTGTTTTGACGATTCCCAATCCACACAAAGGCATAATTGGGGTTGATCTTCTGACCCGAATTCTTAAACAAGCCCGAATCTCAAGGGAAGAGTGGCTTGGAGAATAGGATTCCTGAAAAATTCGGTTCTATTTATTTCAACTTAAGTCTAAATATATTTTTTCGGTTGGTGGTCACTTCAATCTTCCCCCGCATCCGCCTGTCCGAATCCGAGCGATCGAAACCCCCGGCAACGTCAGGTAAGAAGCAGCGGTTCCACCCGAGCTTCGCTTCCCGAGTTTCGCTTCGGGATCACAGTAAATCGAAGATTTACTGGGAGTTGCACTGCAAGTGCAACAGCACGAGGTCCGTTCTGATCCTCTCGACCTCATCGATTCCCGTCGGGGCTGTTTTTAGATAAGCAATATATTTTTGGTGAGGGGTGGCTATTTTTAAATTATATTGGTAGGTTTTTCAAGCAATTCTGGTTTCAGGACATGTCAGAAAATGGGTTGTTATCTCCTATTCAAGTCATGCCTGGAAAGAGTTCTCTCATTTGAGAGAGTGTACTCCCGCAATTATAGATATATTTATATATTTTAAGTGCAATGTATGTGTGTTGAAAATCAAGAGACGTATAATAATCTGTTGTTAAAAACCAATTTTTGTTTTTAATCAAAGAGTTCTATACACTCTTATTTTTAAACTATTAACTAACAACTAAAACCAAGGTGAAACAAAAATGTTTAACGACAGATCCAGAGGAAATAATTTCGGCGCACCCAGAGAAATGCACAAGGCAACCTGTTCAGATTGCGGTGTTGAAACCGAAGTACCTTTCAAACCTGACCCCGAAAGACCGGTTTACTGCAGAGAGTGTCTTCCTAACCACAGGACACCCAGAGATAACAGCAGATACTAAGTGTCATTTGTGTAACTGAGTTTACACCAACACTTATTTCTTTTCCACTTTTTTGAATCTCCCGTAGATCCGGAATATACTTTTTTCTTAACACGTTATCTTTTGCAGCTTGAGGAATCGAATTTCGTAAGCTCGCTCAGTTTTGCCCTCCCCGAGTTTCGCTTCCCGAGTTTCGCTTCGGGATCACAGTAAATCGAAGATTTACTGGGAGTTGCACTGCAAGTGCAACAGCACGAGGTCCGTTTCGCTTCGCTCAAGCGGACTGATAATTTTTCTCAACTTGGCAACCTGATCTCCTCGACCGTTTTCCTTCGGGGCTGCTTTTAGATAATCAATATCTTTTTTGACGTGGGGTGGTTTTCCTCAATCATTGAGAGCTTTTCCGACCCCAAATCAATTAAAATATATTTTTTCTGTCGGCGGGCTGCTTCAATTTGACCCTCCCCCCGCATCCGCCTGTCCGAATTTGAGCGATCGAAAAGCCCGGCAACGTCAGCTAAGAAGCAGCAGTTCCACCCGAGTTCCGCTTCGCTCAAGCGGACTGATACTTTTTCTTAACCTGCTAGCCTGAACCAGTCGATCTCTTTCCTTCGGGGCTGCTTTTAGATAATCAATACGACCTTTTGCGTGGGGTGTTTTCCTGAATTATTGAGGGCTTTCCCGACCCCAATTCTGTAAAATATATTTTTTCAGTTGACGAACAGCTTCAATCATCCCCGAATCCCTTCTAAGAAACCTGAAAAATCGACAATTAAAAAACTTTATTTTTCTTCTCCACAGAATCTATATAAGATTTAAACATAATAAAACTAGATATACCATTTTCGGACAGGTGTAATCATGCTTATCCAGTATATCCAGGCAGCCCTTGAAAAAGCTGGATACGAAATAATTGATGATGAAAAACCCTATTATGGAGAAGTGCCTGGTTTCGAGGGCTTATGGGCTACCGGAATGACCCTGGAGGAATGCCGCAGGAATCTGGAAGAAGTCATCGATGAATGGATTATTTTCAGGTTGAGGAATGGACTACTTCTGCCCCGGATCGGAGAGCATGTTATCAAAGAACCGGGAAACATCGTGGTGGAAAATGAAAGTGCGTGAGGTTATAAAACTCCTCGAAGCCGATGGCTGGTATCTGGTCGCTACGAGAGGTAGTCACCGACAGTATAAGCACCCGACCAAACCAGGCAGGGTAACAATCGCAGGTCATAGTCGAGATGATCTTGCACCAGGGACGTTGAACAGCATATTAAAGCAAGCTCAGTTGAAAATGGAGGATTGATCATGTACCGTTTCCTTGTTGTGATCGAAAAAGCAAATAACAATTATTCGGCATATTCCCCTGACCTTCCAGGCTGTGTAGCTACCGGCTCCACCCGGGACGAGGTAGAGAAAAATATCCATGAGGCTATTGAAATGCATGTGCAGGGACTGCTGGAAGACAATTTGCCAATTCCGGAATCGGAATCCTTTGCCGAGTATGTGGCTATTGCTGAAAAACCCTCTACCAGTTCAGAAGCTGTGTAAATCCCATATCTGTAAAAATATATTTTTTCTGTCAGAGGTCACTTCAATCGACCCCCAGAATCCGCATGTCCGAATTTGAGCGATCGAAAACCCCGGCAACGTACAGCTAAGAAGCAGCAGTTCCCACCCCGCTCATTTTCCCCCCTCTCCTTTTTCGACTCCTTCGGAGCTGCTTTTAGAAAATCAATACGACCTTTTGCGTGGGGTGTTTTTTAGAATTACCGTGGTACGTTTGTCCTCTCAAACCCATATAAATTAAAATATATTTTTTCTGTAGGCGGGCTGCTTCGATCTGAACCCCCCATCCGCTTGCCCGAATTTGAGCTATTCGGTACATAATGCCTAAAACAAATGCTCTTTCACAATTTTCTCAACCTTCCTTAAGTGCATAATTCATTGTTCTCTTATACTCTGTCTTACATATTTGAATGCCAATTAAATAAATTCTATTTTCCAGTTTACCTATATTTTTTATACGTTGTTTGTGTAGTAACTGTATCACATTCTCAATATAATTACTTTGAAGTTTTCAGAAGGTGTTGGGATAACTCTAGATGAGGCAAATAATAGTGATTCAAGGCTCAAACTAAAGCATATGTTGCTTTTATTTTTTCTAGCTGCAATTGTTCTTCCTGAATTTGTCATTCCACTTTTAATTTTATTTTTACTTTCGCTTGTTATTCTTAAAAAAGATTATCTTGCAGGTTATTCGAGCTATATATATAAAATTTTGAGATCACAGAAGGAAAGCATAAGTGAAGAAGCAAAAGAAAATATTGAAAAAACTGTTTTAGACTTGGGCAAAAGATATGAATCGTACAAAATAGGAAGGGAGACTTACTTAACTTATCATGAGAAGGAAAAATTAATCAATGCCTGCAAGAGTTGTTTAGACACCTGTTCTATTTATACACATAAAAGTAAAATTTTGGACGAGCCTTCGAAAGACTTTATTGGAAAGTCAGTGGAGCAATTAACCTGCTTATTAAATGATCTTAAGGCATATGACAATGAGGATTTCATACAGGAAAGAATCCATAAATACGACTCTTTGTTTCAGAAGTCTCCCTTTCCTCTGGACGATTCACAAAAAAGATCCATAGTAATTGATGATACACATAATTTAGTTGTAGCAGGTGCTGGTTCTGGAAAAACCGAAGTCCTGATTACTAGAGCTGCTTACCTCACGGAAAGAGCCCCTGATGGGGTTGATTCTAAAAAGATACTTATTCTTGCGTTTCAGAATAAAGCGGCTGGAGAAGTTAAGAAGAGACTTGGTGAAAGGTTTGGGATTGATGCCATAGAAGTCAGGACTTTTCATTCATTAGGGAAGAAAATTCTTGAAGACGGTTGCAAAAACTCAGGTAAAGAGACCCCCGAATTAAAATTTTCTGGCTACAATTTTGAAAAAGAATTCTCCAGCCATATTAATTCCCTATTCAATCTTAAAAAAACGGACGGGAATTTCCAGAAGAAAATTATAGATTACATGAAACGTTACCATGACTATGAGATAGTTAAGAGTAAAGATGATTTTGAAGAAAAAGAAGAATTTTACAAATACATGAAGGGTCTAACGTATACGTCCCTTGATGGTACTAAGGTCAAAAGTGAGGCTGAAAAGGGTATACTGAACTTTTTTCTGAGTCACAACTTAAACGGAGAAAGGCTCAGGATATTTTACGAAAATCCTGCGGAGTGGATGGCTTATACCGATGCAAACGGCGATAAAAAAGTTCCAATGCCTGATTTTTTCTTTCCTGATTACGACATCTACCTTGAACATTGGGGAATAGACAGAGACGGCAATGTGCCGGATTGGTTTGAGGGTGAAAATGCATCGGAAGAATACAGAGAAGGGATGGAGAAAAAAATTGAGAAGTTTTCGCAGCAGGAGAAGTATGCTCTTGTTGAAACCAGGCATTACGAATTCAAAGGAACTGATTTTGAGGAATCTTTGACCGAAAAGATGACAAATGCTTTAAAAGCAAAGTATCCTGATAAAGATTTTGAGTTCACCCCTGCTCCGTACGAACAACTTGTTAATAGATTGAGTGCTGAATGCAAAGAATCTGTCAAAGGTCTTTCTTTCAATATTAGCCGATTCATGACAATTGCTAAAACGTATAACCTGTCCCCAAAAAATATTGAGCAAAGGCTGTTAGACGGGAGATGGTCTGCAAAACAAAAAAAGTTTTCCAGCATCGCTTTAGATATTTATGAAACTTATGAAAATGAATTAAGAAATGAAAACAAAATTGATTTTTCTGATATGATCAATCTTGCTGTAAAAGAACTAAAAGAAAACCAGGAATTATACAAAGATTCTTTTGACCAGATTTTGATTGATGAATACCAGGACATAAGTGCTCAAAGATATGAACTTATAAGTGAACTTATGAAGAAAAACGAAGCGTGTAAGTTGTTTTGCGTGGGCGACGATTGGCAGAGCATAATGGGTTTTTCAGGATCTAACCTTGATTTTTTTGTTGACTTCCATAAGTACTTCGATCATCCGGCCAGGACTGACCTTTCTATAAATTATAGAAGTTGTAAGTCTATAGTGGATACTGGTGCTGAAATTATAGTATACAATAAAGGTTCCCAGATCGAAAAAGATACTTTTGCTAAAAATAATGATGAACGTCCTATCAGGGTTTACATCTCAGATTATGGTCAAAGGGCCTCATACAGGTACTATTCCCAAATTAGCAAACACTGTGTCGATTTAATAAGGTCTTATCTTGATGAAGGTTATGAGGCAAAAGACATTTTACTTCTATCCAGGATTGGAAAAAATATAATGATGCAGAATCAATTAAGGGAATACGCCGAAAAAATGAACGTTCCTATTTCCTTCGATGGAAGTAAAAACCCGAATAAAGTACCTTTCATGACGGTTCACAGAAGCAAAGGCTTGCAGGCAAAAGTTGTTTTTTTGCTGAATGTGGTGGAAGGCCTGTACGGTTTCCCCTGTGAATTAGAAAATCCCGATATTTTTGAACCAGCAACTCGCTCAAGTAAAAAAGATCGATACCAGGAAGAAAGAAGGCTTTTTTATGTTGGTGTGACGAGGGCTATGAGTGACTTGATTATTTATACCCAAAAAGATTCGGTTAGTAAATTCCTAGACGAGATTGAAAACAAAGTTACTATTTGTGAACTGGAGTGATGCAAATCAATGGTGGCAGTTCATAATAGTTTGACATTTATTCCAAGCTTCTCGGAATTTTTCAGTGAAAAAACCATCAAACTTTAAATTCAATTAAAATATATTTTTTCTGTCGGCGGACACTTCAATCTGGTCCCAGGAATCCGCTTGTCCAGCTTTTAGCGATCGAAATTCTTTCCACCTTCGATCATAATTTTTAGTTCTTAATGTGTAAATTTCAGAAAAACGATCTCAATGGACTCATTGCAATGTTTACCTGAATTGATAACAAAGAGATATAGGTTGTATTCAGATATGAAATGAAAAAGCATTATTAAGCCCCAGCATGTTATATGTACTGGGAACAAAAAGGAAAAACGTTTGTTTCGACATCAATGGGACAAATCCTGGTGGTCGAAGATTAGAAATATTGCTATTACAAGCTTAAACTTAAAAAAATCGAAAGATAGAGACCGTGAAAACGTGCAGTATCATATGTTCATCGACGAAAGTGGAGATTTGGGTCAGCAATCTAATCATTTCGTGATTGCAGCTTTGATCGTGAAGGATCCTGCTCCGTTAGATCGTATCATAAAGAATATGAGAAGAAACAAATTCAAGAAAAAACTAAAAAAAGTACAGGAGATTAAAGCAAATAAATCTAGCCCAGATATCGTCAAGTATATGCTTAATCAACTCAACGTTATTCCTGAAACAAGAGTATGTTATATCATTTTGGAAAAAAGTAAGCTCTATAGTAACTACCTACAAAATGACAAGCATAAGCTTTACAATTATGTTGCTGGCAAACTGGCAGAACACATTATATTACAAGATGTAGATCTTTTAGTGAGGATAGATAAATCCAAAGGTAAACAAATGCTAAGAGATGACTTTAACCAGTATTTTGAAAGGAAAATTAATGAGAATTCTAACTTAAGGAAAATTGAGATACATCATAGTTACTCCCATGCCTGGAATGGTCTGCAGTTTGCAGATGTTTTAGCGTGGTCGAAGTTTCAAAAAGTCGAGCATGGAAGCGGTGAATTTATAGATGTACTTGAAGTGAAAAAAGAGGTGTATCTCGTTTGGGACTAAAAAAGAGGTATTCAACAGCACCAATAAGGACTCTTTGTCGTGCACCTCAAGGTACACTGCCTTATTGGCTTTACCTGTTAAACAGTATGAAACTTAATCCATTATATACTTATTGTTTTAGCTTATAAACTTAAAGCAGTTGTTGTTTTAAGCAAATGCTCTCACTTTTTGCTGATAATTTTTGCTGATAAAAAATAAAGCTTTCGCAACTGTATTGGCCTGAGGGGCTTTTTTGAATTACAGTGGAGTGTTTTTCTAAATCCATATAATTTAAAATATATTTTTTCTGTAGGTGGTTCACTTCAATCTCTCCCGAAACCACCTGTCTAGATATTGATAGATCGAAAACCCGAGAGCTTTTGAAGAGAAAATAAGCAGTTCCCAGCCCGCTCATTTTCCCCCTCCCTCAATCCCGTCGATCGTTTTCCCTCGGGGCTGCTTTTAGATAATCAATACGACTTTTTGCGTGGGGTGTTTCTCTAATTTCAGTAGCACGTTTTCCCTTTCGATCCCAATTCTGTAAAAATATATTTTTTAGGTAGACGGGCTGCTTCGATCTGACTCCGATCAACCTCTTTTCGCTACTTAGCTCTATCAAAATAATATTCACGCAAGCTGGTCTAATTCCCTTTAAAAACTAAAAATTATACGTAGATGTAACCTTCAATATTGTAATTCTCATCAGTGCCAGGATCTAACTTCAATCCTCTCCAAGTAGCTACTGCAGCTATTACGCTATCTAAAGCGTCTCCTCCTTTGTCTTCAACTGAAGATTTCCACACCTTTGGATCAATTTCAGTTACAAATCCGTCTTCCTTTAGCCTTGTTAAAATGGTTTCCCGGAGTTTTTTGGATTTGTTCTCTTTACCTTTGTAACCAGTAAAATATAGGTTTAAATCTTTGAGTGTAGAAGCAGGACATATCTCAAGCACCCATGGTTTTGAATTTTGTCGATCTTCCATGGGTAAAATATTGGCTAATTCATCCTTTACCAGAGGACGAAGCACGTTATTTATTCCATAATAGGTTTGCTTAAAAAGGCGAAGATTATATGCGCAAAATGGAGAGCCAGTCTCTATATCTGTAGTTCTTCTTAATTCTTTTTTCCCGGTTTCTTTTATGGCTTTCTCTTTGCATTTTTGGCGAAATTCGTCAGGATCATTGTAATTTTTAGGAAATTTTTTTATGAAGGTTATCCAGTTAGCTTCATTTACAACAATTTTTGGTAATCCAAAAGGAAAATCAAGACCAAATGCTGCATTGTTATTTTCTGCAATGAAATCTTTCAGTTTTTCAAAACATCGGTCTCTATCGATTTTGCGGTTGCCATTTAGGGATTTTAAATTCCAGCAATCTTCGATCTTTATACCATCTTTTGTAACAACAGATTTACAGATCCATATCTTTTTGCATGCATCCTCAGCCCCACTAAAATCAACTCCATAAATTTGGGATTTTATAGCCAATTTTTCAAACTCCTGCATTAATGATTCCGCAAATTTACTTTTCAAAAGGTATGGACTCTGTTGAAATCTCCAGGTATCCTTCCTCGAGAATGTGGTCCTTTTCATTTTTCCCCAAGCAGCCTTTAAGTTTTTCAGCCAATTTTCCAGGGATGTCTGAAAATTTAATTCCACCTTTCCCCTTTATTTTTCCTAAATCATCCAGCAGCTCAGAGTAAGAGATGTCCTGTAGAGGAATTGTAACTACATGTTGTGCACCTGTACCCGCTATCTGAACACCAGTGGTTATGACAAGTTCCTCTCGTATTTTCGGCTTTTCAGAACTCACTTGTGATGGTATCGCTCCAATGATAAGCGCAACAGTCTCATATTGTTTAGTTATATTCCTCTCATGCCTGATTTCTTCAATTTTATCGAAGATAAATTTATTTTCAGGGGAGTTTGCTATTTTTGATTTCAAAATGAAAATGAGATTTTCTATTTTTTGCACCATTTCTTCTTCGGTGCCCATTTCCCATTTCTGAACTTCTCGACTGACAGCACATGCAATTTCTTCCGTCTCAGTACCTTTAGATTCCTGGCACGCGGTCTTTGCTTTCTCCTGGATTTCTTCGAGGAGGGATTTTAGTTTTCGATCGAGGATGGGGAGGCCTTTTCTCATTGTGGCTACTGCGAAAGGTGTTTTTTCTTCTGTATCTCTCATGAGTTCTTCCGCACTTTCACAGTATTTTCTATAAAAATTAAGTTCAGATTTCTTGGATTCTAGATCCATACTTTCTAGTTTCTGAATTTCTTTTTGTGCATTTGAAAGATTCTGAAGGGCTTCAAAAAGCAGTCTCTTGTTCATAGAGTATTCAATTGCATCATTTGCTGCTTCAAGGTAAATATCTACTTCTGCATCCTCTTTTTTGAAAACTATTGCATAGAATGAGTAGTAGAAAGGAAGACAAAATTGAGATGGATTAAACCGCCAGTCGGCTTCTTCTGTAGCTTTTCCAAAGAATTCAATAGCGATTTCCAGTTCTTTTCTATAATCGTCTTCACTTTTTGCCTGAGATGCCTTGAAAATGGATATTTTTCCAAGAAGATGATTCGCTTGTGCTCTAATACTTTGTTCCCAATCATCAGTGAGTTTAACAAGATCCTCCCACGATTGTTTTTTATCAGGAACATTCTGAAAGGCATATCCAAGTGAAATCACCGCTTCTATTCTGACATCTTCAGTATCATTTGTCAGTCTATGCAAGTCTTCCCATGCCATTTCTTTATCTG
>JAENYU010000013.1:0-65322 GCA_016841625.1 Methanobacteriota archaeon | reverse complement strand
TCTTCAGTATCATTTGTCAGTCTATGCAAGTCTTCCCATGCCATTTCTTTATCTGGAATATGGGAAAAGGCATATCCCAGAGCACTAGCTGCTTGTATTCTGACTTCTTCAGTATCATTTGTCAGTCTATGCAAGTCTTCCCATGCCATTTCTTTATCTGGAATATGGGAAAAGGCATATCCCAGAGCACTAGCTGCCTCTTTTCTGACTTCTTCTCTATCATTTGTCAGTCTATGCAAGTCTTCCCATGCTTGTTCTTTATCTGGAATATGAGAAAAGGCATATCCCAGAGCACTAGCTGCCCCACTTCTAACTTTTGTATCTTCACTAATTGTTAATCTATGCAAATCCTCCCAAGCTTGTTCTTTATCTTGAACATGAAAAAAAGCAAATCCAAGGGCACTAGCTACTTCTGTTCTTACTTCAATGTCTTTATTATTTGTTATTTCATACAAGTTCTTCCATGCTTGTTTTTTGTTTGGAACAAGAGGAAATGTCAAGTAGGTGCCAAAGATGGCATATAGTTTACAATAAAAATCGTCTTCCAAAATAAATTTAATTAACTGTTCCCATGCCTTTTGCTTATCGGATAATGAGGGAAAATTATCTATTAATTGCTTTAATGCTTCATCACGCATTGTCTGGTCACTAATAAAGCACTTATTAATGATCTCATTTTGATCTATCAAAACTCTTGCACCATTAACTCCTTTACACATCAAAATTTATAAATCATTCTCATTTTCACATCTCACCTTTTGTCTGAGTTAGTTGACGGATTGTTTTTGAGGAGTTTTATACATCAACTTCAATTTTCAAACAGTCATAAGGAAAGGCCGGTCGTCTTCGCCGACCGGTGAGTGCCCCGGCTATCCAAAATAAACACATTGACTAACGGTTTCAAAATTCACCTTAAAAAACGAAACCATGAAATGGACAAAAAGACAGAAATAGAAAAGAGATGTCTGCTCCATTAAAAGGAACAGGCAAAAAAAACGTTTTATTCCTTATCCACAAACTTCTTGAACAACCTCGCCTGGAACCCGTGATACTTCGCAAACCCTTCGGCGTCCTTCTGGTCAATGGTCTGACTATCAAAGGAAACCAGTTCCTCAGAGTACAGAGCATTCGGAGAGCTGCGGGCAAGGATCGTCAAACTTCCCTTATACAGCTTTACCTTAACCGTCCCGGTTACTTTTTCCTGGGACTTGTCAATGAACGCATTCAGGTCGGCGTAAAGGGGGTCGTCCACGAGGCCGTAGTAGGCAAGTTCGGACCACTGGTCGTCCACGCTTTTCTTGAACTTGAGTTCGGAGCGGGTGAGGACGAGTTTTTCAAGGTCGCGGTGGGCTGCGATGATGACGGTGGCTGCGGGGTGTTCGTAGTTTTCGCGGGCTTTTAGGCCGAGCACGCGGTCTTCGATCATGTCGGTCCTGCCGACTCCGTGGGTGCCGGCGATTCCGTTTACCGTCATGATGAGGTCGTAGCCGGACATCTCTTTGCTGTCAAGGGAGACGGGGACTCCTGCCTCAAAGCCGATGTCAAGGACGATTGGCTTTTCAGGGGCTTCTTCGGGGGACCGGGTCCATTCGAAGATTTCCTCGGGGGGGACGAAAGAGGGGTCTTCGAGCTTACCGCCTTCGATGCTGCGGCTCCAGAGGTTTTCGTCAACGCTCCAGGGCTTGTCCGTTGTGGCTTCGACGGGGATGCCGTGTTCTTTGGCGTAATTGATTTCCCATTCGCGGGTCAGGTTCATCTCGCGCATGGGGGCGATTACTGCCATGTCGGTCTGGCGGAAAACCGCTTCAAAGCGGAGCTGGTCGTTACCTTTCCCGGTACAGCCGTGGGCAAGAGCTACAGCGCCTTCCTTCTTTGCCGCCTCTACCACTTTCTTTGCGATCAGGGGGCGGGCAATGGAGGTTCCCATCACGTAGCCTTCGTAGTCGCCGTTGGCCTTGATCAGGGGGAAGACGTAGTCCTTTACGAACTCTTCCTTTGCGTCAATCGTGTAGTGGGTGTCGCTGATCTTGGCGGCTTTCTCGTTGGCTTTCCTGATGTCCTCTGCCGGCTGCCCGACGTCAACGGCAATGGTGATTACTTCGTCGTACCCGTACTTTTCCTTGAGGATGGGGATGCACACTGAGGTGTCAAGCCCTCCGGAATATGCCAGTGCTACTTTCTTTACCATGATATTCTACCCCTTTTTTCGCAAATTTCGCAAACAGTGGGAATTTGCGATGAAAAGTGAACTTGAGAATTCCGAGCTAATTCGGATTTAATATTGATGATTCAGATACAATTTCGATCTGCTTCAGACGTAATTCGGATCATGTCATATACATTCCGATGTACTTTGATACATTCCGATGTACTTTGATACATTCCGATGTACTTTAAATGTATTCAGATATTGTCAGATAATATAAGGTTCTGACAGATAATTATGAAGACAGATATTTACAGCTATTGTACAGGTATCGCTAATGGATCTAAATATAGAAAAAAATTTCCGGCGCTATGCCGGAATATTCACTTCTTTTCTTTAACAATCCCGGCCGGTTTACTCGATCTCGGCGTGGTACTCGTTGATCGACTTGATGGTCAGGTTCCCTTTCTTCATGCACTCGATGGCATCTGCTGCGGCTTTTGCTGCCTGGATCGTGGTAATGTAGGGTACCTTGAAGTCCACGGCTGCCCTCCTGATCCTTGAACCGTCCCGCCTGGACAGCCTGCTTGTCGGGGTGTTGATGATCAGGGAGACTTCGTCCCGGCGCATCATGTCGATTACGTTCGGGCTTCCGTCGTGCACCTTCTTGACCGTGTCCAGGAAAATCCCGTGGTCTGCCAGGTAGTTGGCCGTTCCGCTGGTGCCCATGAGCTCAAGCCCTGCAGCCTCGAGTTTCCGCGCAATTTCCACAAGTTTGGGCTTGTCCGCCCTCCGGATGGAGAGGAAGACCTTCCCGGTCAGGGGGAGGAGGTTTTCTGCGGCAATTTCTGCCTTGAAGTAAGCCCTTCCGAAATCGTAGTCAATGCCCATGACCTCGCCCGTACTCTTCATTTCCGGACCCAGCACCGGGTCTGCTCCGGGGAGCTTGTCAAAGGGCAGGAGGACTTCTTTTACCGAGACGTGTTTTACTTTCGGCTCGTCGGTGTAGCCCATGTCCTTCAGGCTGTGCCCTGCAATGACTTTTGCCGCGATCTTGGCAAGGGGGATTCCGACAGCCTTGGAGACGAAAGGAATCGTCCGGCTGGAACGGGGGTTTGCTTCGAGCACGAAGACCTTCCCGTCCTTTTCCGCCATCTGGATATTGATCAAACCCTTCACCTTCAGGGCAAGAGCAATTTTCCGGGTGTACTCCCTGACTTTTTCCAGGGTCTCTTCTGAAAGCGACTGCGGAGGGATCACACAGGCGGAGTCTCCGGAGTGCACCCCGGCTTCCTCGATGTGTTCCATGATAGCGCCTATCAGCACGTCCTGCTGGTCGCAGACCGCATCAACATCTATTTCGCAGGCCTCTTCCAGGAAGTCGTCGATCAGGATCGGGTGTTCAGGAGAGACCCGGACAGCCTCTTTCATGTAGCGCTGGAGTTCGGTTTCGTCGTAAACGATTTCCATTGCCCTTCCCCCGAGCACGTAGGAGGGGCGGACCAGGACAGGAAACCCGATGGTTTTTGCAACCTCAATGGCTTCCGCCTCGGAGGTCGCATACCCGCCTTCGGGCTGTTCGATCCCGAGTTCTTCCATCATCAGGTGGAACTTTTCCCTGTCCTCGGCAAAGTCCATGTCATCGGGGTCAGTGCCCATGATCACGGTGTCCAGGTCCGTCCTGCGCTGGAGTTCCTTTTTCAGGGGGATTGCCAGGTTCACCGAGGTCTGCCCTCCGAACTGCACCAGGACCCCGTACGGCCTTTCCCTCTCGATCACGTTCATCACGTATTCCAGGGTCAGGGGCTCAAAAAAGAGCTTATCCGAGGTGTCGAAGTCCGTAGACACGGTCTCGGGGTTGTTGTTGATGATGTGGGTCTCGATTCCCTCTTCCCGAAGCGCCGTTACCGCGTGCACGGTACAGTAGTCGAATTCAATTCCCTGCCCGATCCTGATTGGCCCTGCTCCCAGGATAAGGATCTTCTTCCGGTCAGTCGGGTTGGTCTCGCAGCTGTCTTCGTATGTAGAGTAATAATAAGGAGTTGCTGCCTGGAATTCGGCTGCGCAGGTATCCACCATCTTGAAGGTTGCAACGATTCCTGCTGCGTGCCTGAGGTCACTGATTTCCGCCATGCTCTTCCCGGTCAGTTCCGAGAGGCGTGAGTCCGGAAAACCCATCTTTTTTGCTTCGCGGAGAAGCTCCGGAGTGAGTTCTTCTACGCGGATGCGCTTTTCCATGTCCACGATTTTCTTCATCTTCGAGACGAAGAAGGGGTTGATACCCGAAAGCTCGCAGATCTCCTTTATGGAATAACCTTTCTCAAGGGCGTTGAAGATAACAAAAAGACGTTCACTGGTAGGGGTCTTGAGGAGCGTCGTGATCTCGTGAGCGTCCCAGTCCTTCTGCCCGAGCTGGCTGTCGATGTCAAGGGACTTGAAGGCTTTGAGCAGGGACTCTTCAATCGTCCTGCCGATTGCCATGACTTCTCCCGTACTTTTCATGGCAGTGGTCAGGGTCTTGTCCGCGGTTGTGAACTTGTCAAAGGGCCACCTGGGGATCTTCGTAATCACATAGTCCAGGGCCGGTTCAAAAGAAGCAGGAGTATTTTTAGTGACGCTGTTTACAATCTCGTCCAGGGTCATCCCGACAGCGATCTTTGCAGTCACACGGGCAATCGGGTACCCCGTTGCTTTTGATGCCAGGGCTGAAGACCTTGAGACCCTCGGGTTGACTTCCACAATGCGGTAGTCCCCTTCCTTGAGGGCGTACTGGATGTTGCACCCTCCTTCGATCTTGAGGGCGCGGATGATCTTGATGGAAGCGCTTCTTAGCATCTGGTGCTCTTCGTCGGTCAGGGTCTGGGAAGGAGCAACAACTGCGGATTCCCCGGTGTGCACGCCCATGGGATCGAGGTTTTCCATGTTACAGATCACGATACAGGTATCGTTTGCGTCCCTCATGACCTCGTACTCGACTTCAGCCCAGCCGAGCACGCTTTCCTCGATCAGGACCTGGTTGATCCTGCTGCGTCTCAAGCCCCTTTCAGTAATCTCGAGCAATTCTTCCTTTGTGCGGGCAATCCCGCCGCCTGCCCCTCCCAGGGTGTAAGCCGGGCGGATGATCAGGGGAAGCCCGAGTTCCTCGACCACTTCTTCGGTTTCTTTAAGGGAAGAGACCGCCCTGCTAAGGGGGACTTTCTCCCCGATCCTGAGCATGGTCTCTTTGAAAAGCTCCCTGTCTTCCGTGTTCGTAATGGCTTCCACAGGGGTCCCCAGGGTCTCTACCCCGAACTTTTCAAGGACGCCCATCTCGGCAAGCTCACTGGTGATGTTGAGTCCGGTCTGCCCGCCGATCCCGGCAATGATCCCGTCAGGCCTTTCCTTTTCGATAATCTTTGCAACGATTTTGGCGTCCAGGGGCTCGATATAGACCGCGTCCGCCATCTCGGGGTCGGTCATGATGGTTGCAGGGTTAGAGTTAACGAGGACAACTTTGTATCCCTCTTCCTTCAGGGACCTGCAGGCCTGACTGCCCGAAAAGTCGAATTCTGCGGCCTGCCCGATAGTGATCGGGCCCGACCCTATAAGGAGAACTTTCTTAATGTCAGTGCGCTTTGGCATCAGACCTCACCCCCGAGGACTTTTACAACCTTCCCAAAGAAGACTTCCTCCGTATCCGTGGGTCCCGCATGGGCTTCCGGGTGGAACTGCACGCTGAAAATGTCCAGGTCTTTGTGGGACACGCCTTCCACGGTCCTGTCGTTTGTGTTGAGGTACTTCACATAGAGCCCTGTCCCTTCCAGGGAATCGGCGTCCACCGCAAAGCCGTGGTTCTGGGAAGTGATAAAGACCTTATTTTCCACCAGGTCCTTTACAGGCTGGTTTCCTCCCCTGTGCCCGAATTTGAGCTTGTAGGTCCTGGCTCCCATAGCCAGGGAAATGATCTGGTGCCCAAAGCAGATCCCGCAGACCGGGACCGTGCCCGCGAAGTGTTTGACCGCATTGATTGCGTCAGTTGCAAGTTCGGGGTCTCCCGGCCCGTTTGAAACAAAGAGGAGGTCGGGTTCATAGCTTTCGATTTCCTTTGGCGTTGCTGTTGCCGGGACAACTGTCAGGTCAATCCCCCTCTTGCTGAGGTTTTTCAGGATATTCCTCTTGATCCCGAGGTCGATTACGACCGCTTTTCTGGGATTCCCGCTCCCTTTCCAGGCCCCCTTTGCCGCCGGGATGGAGTAGGCTTCCTTGCAGGTGACAAGGGAGATCAGTTCCTGGTCCGAGATCTGGGGGAAATTTCTTGCCATTTCCACGGCTTCCTCCCCGTCGTCGCTCCCCGTGATAAGGGCAGCCCTGAGAGTCCCGCGTTCCCTGGTCTTGATGGTAAGAGCCCGGGTGTCCACGCCTTCTATCCCGGCTTTTCCCTCGTCCTCTAAAAATCGGTGAATGGAACGGGTGGATTTGTAGTGGTAGGGGTTCTTACATGCCTCCCGCACCACAAGCCCCTCCGCATGGATGTTATCGGACTGGAAACGCTCTCCACTGACCCCGTAGTTCCCAATGAGGGGATAGGTGAACATAAGGATCTGCCCCTTGTAGGAAGGGTCGGTTAGAGCCTCTTCATATCCCGTGAATTGAGTTGTAAAAACAAGTTCGCCGCACGCTGTTCCTTCGGCACCGAAACCCGTGCCTTTAATAACTGTTCCGTCTTCTAAGCCTAGTACTGCCTTCATCATCTGAACCTGCGCATAAATGTCATAGGTGACGTATAAGTGTTACGATGACTCTGAACTCCTTTTGATTTTCATATACCTTTTGATATATAAATATTCTAATGATAGGAGCCCCGGGTTTCCTTCAAGCTGCCCTCCCTATCCTCCTGTCCTTCTGTCCTCCGAATTTCCTGATATCCTGATATCCTGATCTCCCTATCCTTCAGGTTCCCTCCCCCCAGATTTTCCTGTCCTTCTGATCTTCTCCCAGAAAACGCTGTTTTTGTTCCCCAGTGCCTGCTTTTCATAATGAAAAGAATATCGTTTGTCTGCCGTAACCCTGCATGTAGCCCTGATAGTAATATATTACTGCAAAGAGCCTTATGGACCCTTACTGGCTATAAGCCGATGCAAGCTCGCTAACCCTTATTTCCGCATTTTTAGACGCATGAAGGTACCCAGATATTGAATTATGCGCTTAAAATATGAAAACTAAGGATATATATTTACAAAATAGAAAAAAATAATTTTCATAAAGATAAAAAATATTTATAGCTTTTGCAAGAAACTATATATAATATAGCCTATCAATTTATATTAATCAATGTAAAGGTTTTCTGAATCAAATATTCCGAATTTTTACTCAGATTTCCCAAAGGAGCCACTGTGGTGGTTATCCCGAGGTTTTATTGTGGATAGGAAAGTAAAACTGGAGATTAGAAACATCTCAAAGATTTTTGGAAAAAACCCCCTGAAAGTGATTTCTCTTCTTGATAAAGGTTACTCCAAAGACGAAATTTTTGAAGAAACGAAACAGACTATCGGACTTAACAATGTCAGTTTCGAAGTGTATGAAGGAGAAACATTTGTTATTATGGGCCTTTCGGGTTCGGGAAAGTCCACTCTTTTGCGCTGCATAAACCGCCTTATTGACCCCACGACCGGGAGCATCCTTATTGACGGGCAGGACATCGCGTCCATGGATGCAGAAGCCCTGAGGAAGATCCGCAGGAGCAAGCTTGGCATGGTCTTCCAGAACTTTGCCCTGCTCCCTCACAGGACCGTGCTCGATAACGTGGCCTACGGCCTGGAAATCCAGGGAGTCAAAAAAGAAGAGCGCTACGCAAAAGCCGGGATCGCAATCGAAACCGTTGGACTCAAAGGGCACCAGCAGAGCAAAATAACCCAGCTCAGCGGGGGGATGAAACAGAGAGTCGGGCTTGCCCGGGCTCTTGCAAACGACCCCGACATCCTGCTCATGGACGAAGCGTTCAGTGCTCTCGACCCCCTCATCAGGTCCGAGATGCAGGACGAACTGCTTTCCCTGGAAGACGCGATGCAAAAAACAATCATCTTCGTATCCCACGACCTTGACGAGGCCCTTAAACTCGGGGACCGAATCGCGCTTATGAAAGATGGGGAAGTTGTCCAGATCGGCACTCCGGAAGAGATCCTGACCAACCCTGCAGATTCCTACGTCTCGAAATTCGTTGCCGGCGTGGACCGTTCAAAAGTCCTCACTGCCGAAGCCGTGATGTGGAGACCGGAGCCGCTCGTATCCATAAATTCCGGGCCCAGGGTTGCCGTGCAGCTGATGAAGGAGCACGGGATTTCCTCGATTTTCGTGGTGGAAGGGAAAAACAGGCTTTTGAAAGGCATCCTTATGATAGACGATGCAGTGGATGCCCTGAAATCCAAAAAGAGCTTCGAATCCCTGATCAGGGATGTCCCCTCAGTACCCCCTGAAATGCCCCTGAACGAAATCATCCCCCTTATTGCAGGCAGCGAATACCCCCTACCCGTAGTCAATGAAAGCGGGAAACTTAAAGGAATCATCGTTCGTGGGACCGTACTCGGAGCCCTGGCAATGTCCGAAGATACCGGAGACACCTCCGATCTCGAGACCGAAGCTACCGGGGCTGAAGTAAAAAACACAGCCGAAATAGAGTCTCCTGAACGGATTTCCGGGGAAAATACAGTCGAAAGCGGCAATGCTCCCGAAAGCCCTGTCTCAGGTGAAGCTGATGGGGAATTAAAGGGAAAAGCGCCTCCTGAGATCAAAGTAAACAGAGACCTTGAGAATAAAGACCTTGAGAATAAGGACCTTGAGAATAAGGAAACCGGAAGTGTCGATAAGGAGCTGGAGGTGAACGCATGTTAATCCCCAGGATCCCCATAGGCGACTCCGTTGAGTATGCGGTGGACTGGATTGATGACTACTTCGGAGTGGTGCTGGACCTGATAAGCGACCAGCTGGACTTCCTGATCTCGGCGTTGAAAGATGCCCTGCTTTTCCTGCCTCCAGAACTCTTTATTCTCGGCCTCTCAATCTTTGCGTATTTTGCAGGGAAGCGGAACGTTAAGCTTGCTGTCGGGACGGCTGTCGGCTTTTTGCTGATCCAGAACATGGGGCTCTGGGTGCTTTCCATGGAGACCCTTGCCCTTGTGCTCTCGTCGGCTATGCTGGCACTCGTTATCGGAATTCCGGTTGGCATCCTCTCCGCAAAAAACGATTTCCTAAACCACGCCATAAGGCCGGTGCTTGACCTGATGCAGACAATGCCTTCTTTCGTCTACCTGATCCCTGCCCTGATCTTTTTCGGGCTTGGAAACGTTCCTGGCATGATCGCAACCGTGGTCTTTTCCATGCCCCCTACAATCAGGCTCACGAACCTGGGAATCCAGCAGGTCCCAAAAGAGCTCGTGGAAGTCGCCGAAGCCTTCGGGTCCACAGGCTGGCAGAAGCTTGTGAAAGTTGAACTGCCGGTAGCCCTCCCAACTATTATGGCAGGGGTCAACCAGTGCATCATGCTTGCCCTTTCCATGGTGGTAATCGCGGCAATGATCGGGGCAAGGGGGCTTGGTTATCAGGTGCTTTTCGGAATCCAGAGGGTGGACATCGGCCTCGGCTTCGAGGCAGGCCTCGGGATCGTTATTATTGCGGTTGTTCTGGACAGGATCACCCAGCACCTGAGCCCTAGATAAAACGACATCAAACGTATGTTTAAACGTATGTTTAAACGTATGTTTAAACTTTATTAAACGTATGTTTAAACGTTTATAAGCGTATATTAACGGGGAGTAAACAGAGGGTAACAGGAAGTAAAAGCAGGCTACCAATCTTTCCTGCTGCTTACTTTCCCGTGTTTAGGGAATTTTCATTTTATCGAGGCAATTTCCCGCTCCTTAACAGAACTTCGCAGAGATATGCAGAGATATGAAGAACTGTGCAGAGCTTCACGGACGCGTGCCTCTTTAATCCCATTAAATATCAGATACGCAGAATCTTAAATAACGTAGTAGAACTGTGCATATAGGTTGTAGTTATTTTGATCAGGACAAAGCTTAAGCCGAAAAAAAGTAAGCTAGTATCGATTCTGGTGACAACTCTCATTATCAGCCTCGTCCTCTTCGGGGCCGGTTGCGCCGAAAATGCAGAAGAAGGCGGAGAAGAAAACGAGACTACGGGAGAAAACGGGGCGCCGGAAGGAGCCGCTTTAGCGGAATTCGATGAAACCGTGAAAATCGGATACGTCCTCTGGGACGGGGAAATTGCCAGTACCAACGTGATCCAGCAGGTGCTCCAGCAGGCAGGGTACACTGATGTGGAGATCATCGCAGTGGATGCCGGACCCCTTTACCAGAGTGTAGCCGCCGGAGAGTTCGACTTTACAACATCCGCATGGCTCCCCCAGACCCAGGCAAACTACTGGGACACTTACGGAGAAGATATCGACTCCGTTCAGGTGAATCTGGAAGGCTGCACAATCGGACTGGTTGTTCCCGCATATGTGGAAATTGATTCCATCGAGGAACTGAACGACAACAAGGAAATGTTCAACGGCGAAATCGTCGGAATCGACCCCGGATCAGGCATCATGCAGATCACTGAGACCGCAATCACGGAATACGACCTGGACTACACCCTGGTCTCCGGCAGCAGTGCAGCCATGACCGCATCCCTAAAAAAAGCCGTGGACGATGAGGAAGCAATCGTTGTGACCCTCTGGTCCCCTCACTGGGCTTTCAACCGCTGGGAGCTTAAATATCTTGAAGACCCCCAGGGCCTCTACGGAGAAGCCGACAACGTTGAGACCCTCGCAAGACTGGGCCTGGAAGAAGATATGCCCAACCTTTACGGCGTCCTTACTCGCTTCCAGTGGACCCATGACGACATCCAGTCCGTGATGACTGATATTGAAGACGGCATGGCCCCTGAAGATGCCGCCGCAAAGTGGATCGAAAACAACCCCGAAAAAGTCAACGAATGGATCGGAGAGGAGTAAAACCTCTCTCCTCCAATCTTTTTTAACATGATTCTCGATGTGCTTTTTAACATATTTCTTAACGTGTTTTAATTTTCGTTTCCATTGAATCGTTTATTCAGGTTATTTTATCAGCGATACCGATAACAGCTAATAACTTCAGCTAAAATACCTCATCAGCTAGAAATAACCTTCAGCTAAAATAACCTTAAGATGGAGTAATTCTCAGCTATATATTATACTTCGGGGCAGTTTTCATGGATAAACCGAACTTCAGGCAAGAAATCCTCAGCGTCCTCTCAGGTAAAACCCCTGCAAACCCGCCGGTGGGCAGTTTCACAACCTCACCCGTCCTCGAACTGATGGACCTTAGCGGAGCAGCCCGCCCGGAAGCTGACAGCCAGCCTGATAAAATGGCTTTGCTGGCGTTTTCCCAGTACGTGAACGCTTCCTTTGAAACCCTCAGGTACCCATTTGACGTGGTTGTGCTCGCAGAAGCCCTGGGCTGCACCATCGACCCCGGCACGAAAGCCAGGACCCCGGCAGTGACAAAAGGCATCATAGGCAGACCCCCCGTAATCCCCGAATTTCCCGATCTCCCAGAAACCCTTCTGGAAAAGGGCAGGATCCCGGCTGTCCTGGAAGCCACGGAAATCCTCCGGGAAAAAGCAGGCCCGAAGCTCCCGCTCATTGTGGGAATGGAAGGCCCCGGAGACCTTGCAAGCTCCCTTTGCGGGATCACGAATTTCCTGAAGTGGACGATCAAAAGTCCCCACCTCGTAACCCGGCTGATAGACCTCTGCACTGACGCCTGCATTGTGTACGGCAGGGAGTGCCTGAAAAGGGGTGCGGATGTGGTCGTCATAGCCGATGCCGTCTCCTCCCCGGTCATGATTTCCCCGGACGCTTTCCGAACCCTGATAAAACCGGGCATGGCAAGGATCCCGAAAGCCCTGGGAGGCAAAAGCGTCCTTCACATCTGCGGCGCCGCCGACCCTATAATCGCGGATATGGCAGAGTGCGGGTATGACGGGCTGAGCCTTGAGGAAGGTATAAAGGACATGGAAAGCGCCGTCCACACAGCCCACGAATGCGGGGCTGCCGTCATCGGAAACGTCTCAACGTCCAGGACTCTCTTTGCCGGAAAGCCGGAAGACGTCAAAAGAGAGGCATTCGAGTCCCTGCAGGCAGGCGTCGATGTGCTTGCTCCGGGCTGCGGGCTTGCGCCGGAAACCCCGCTGAAAAACCTCAAGGCTCTGGTGGAAGCAAGGAACGAGTTTTGCGGAATGAAGTGAATCTTGTGGGAAAAGGAGAGAAATTACATTTATAATTAAATTATTTATTTGTAGGTAATTTTTTACAAGTTATGAAATTAAATATCAAACAATCTACCCTGAGAATATTTTAGATCTCATCTCCTTGAACTGATAGCATAAGCAAGCAAAACTAAACAAATAATTGTGAATATTTCCGCAAGGCCGAAAGAGAAACTTCCATTTTTGAGATCCACTGAACAAGGGATAGGGGATTCTGCGCTTATGGCTAATTCTGCCCCTTCAGTCACAATTTGGGAAGTACTTGAAACATCATTCTCTCCATACATAATTTCATTATTTACATGAACTATAAATGGAATACAGGCTAGTAATGCTAGTATCCCTAAGAGCGATGAGAAAGAATCATCAAAATTAGGCGTATTTATTCTCCTCCTATACACACATTATAAGTAATTTCATAAATATATGCCTTCCTTTACCTTCTTGTCTTTTTATGATTTTTCCCATTTCGAACCCCATCTTCTCACCGGACGCCAAAGGCGGCCGGCTTTTCCCTGAAAACCTGAAAATCTTTGAATACGCAAAAATTATCCCGTCCCAGCCATTAGTTCTCGAAAATTTTCTCAATTCATGGATGCATCCGGGTTTCCCGCAACGCTGGAACTCAAAAATCAACCTTTTTTCGGAAGAATCCCCAATCCACCGGTTTAGCGAAGAGCCTCTGCCAGTTTTTTCCCGCTCTCAAAAGCCTTTTCGAGCAATGCTTCATTCTTTAAAACCGCACCCTTCGCAAAGCACTTCGTGGCAAGGAATTTTTCCACCACCTCATAACCCAGGGCTTCAAGAGGCATTCCGAGGGCTTCGAGGGTAAAGCCCATTTCCTCAGGTATCACCTGCTCGCAGACTGTAAAGACAAGGGCTTTTCGTCCCTGGTCTCCAAGTTTGCTCGAGTAGGGTCCCGGGCGCTCGTCAGTGAAATTGTAGTAGGGATAGAGCCGGTCGATGAAGGCTTTCATCGGGGCGGTCATGTTGTAGTTGTAGGTAGGGTAACCGAGGATAAGCCCTTTCGCTTCCTCTATATCGGGATAAAGAAGTTCCATTCCATCGTGGAAACGGGTGCAGGTTCCGGCTTTCCTGCAGGCTTCGCAGCCGATGCAGGACTCGATCGAATATTCCCTTAGCAGGACTTTTTTCGTTTTAGCCCCTGTCGATTCCGCCCCTTTCAAAAAGTTGTCGAGCAGGATGTCGGTGTTCCCGCCTTTGCGGGGGCTTCCGCTCACTCCTAGAATTTTAATCCCATTCATCTTATTACCCTTCGTTATATCGGGGATGGCGGGTTAAATAGGTTCGGGAAACGGACTATGTAGAAACCCCCAATCAGCACAGGTTATTCTGGAGTAAACAGGAGTCATTGTTCAGACTTCGGCAATTATCACAACATAATTTTTCCCGTATTTTCTGGCACATTCGGGACAGGTGGTATACCACATATACCATTTCTTGATTGCAAGCCCCTGGCTTTTTGCGTAGTCTTCAAAGTCCCTGCACCATTCGCCAGTATCTTCGAAATCCCCCTCATACACTTTGCTCAAAAACTTCCCGCTCAATGTTACGTTTTCGGCCCCGGCAACCTCTCTATCAACAGCCAGGTAAAGGTCCATATTGCTTTCCGAGGTATGGTCTGACAAACAAAGCCAATCCGGGATTTCCGCACCAGCTCTGGCAACCTTCTCGTTCATCCTCATTATTACCTCCGCAAAGTTCAGAGGCACGTAAAGCTGAGTGGAAACCGTATCCTTGATGAACCTTTTATTGTTCCATTCGAAAACTTTTCCGTCCCAGGGTGTGGGATCAAATCGGGGGCAACATTCAGGACTTTCAATTTCGCTGCTCATATTTTTCACCTGTTAAATAATAACTTCAAGTATTATTTTATGATTTGGTTCCAGTCTCTTTTATTGATCCTGTTCTGCACTCAGAACATTATATATTATAAAACTCCACATATTTATCCGGATAATTTTCTCAGGCTTAAATGGAAATTGATCTGATAGTTTTGGGAAAATCAGCTCTGGAAAGATCGCTTCCGAGAACACTAATTTTTATTCTTCTTACTGTTGTGGATATGAGGCAAAAAAATGGCAAATATGGCAAAAACGCTCAAAACCCTTGAAAAAGCCGCCGAGGAAAGCTCCGGCAAAGGCAGGGTCTTTTTTGAGATGGGCAAATATGAAGAAGCTTTGCAGGCGTACGGGGAAGCCGCTGAAGCCTGGAAAGAAATGGCAGACCTCCTTTTTGAAAATGGCAAAGAGGAGAGCGGAAATAATTTCCTGGGAAAGGTCTGCGAAGCAGAGTCCTGCTGCGGGATGGCTCTTTTCAAACTCGGGAACTACGAAGAAGCCCTGGAAGTCGTTGACAGAGCCCTGGAACTGAACCCCGAAAGCCCCACCGAGTGGTCAAACCGGGGCTTTGTGGTCTCGGCTCTCGGCAGGAATGAAGAGGCTCTCGAAGCCTTCGATAAAGCCCTTTCCCTGGACCCCGAATCCCCAAAAATCGTGACCAACAAAGGGATCGTTTATTTCAGGATGGGCTTTCCGGATAAAGCCCTTGAGACCTTCGACGAAGCCCTGGGCATGGAGCCAAAAAAAGCCTCGGACTGGGCATGCAAACTCCCGAGGTTCAGCTTCTTTTCCCGGAACAAGGCTCCCCTCATGCGTCCCGACAACGCCGGGACCTGGTACTGGAAAGGCAAGGTCTTCCTGGGACTCGGGGACAAAGAAAAAGCCCTGGACGCCTACAAACACTCCCTGGAAAGCGACCCCGATCACCTGAACTCCCTTTTCCGGGGTGGTGAACTCCTCTGCGAGATCGGGGAATACCGGGAAGCTTTCAAGTGTTATGCAAGGGCACTGAGGCTCAGTCCCGGGAACGAGGCTGCAAGGAAAGGAAAAGAGCTCTGTGAAGAGAAGATAAACGAGAAGTATGAGGATGAAAATAAGGGTGAAAAGTGAGACCGAAATTGAAGATGTAAATTGAAGACAGATTGAGGGTTGAAATTGATGATGGAAATTGAAGGCAGATTGAGGGCGGAAATCGAGGGTGGAAATTGAAGGTGGAAATTTTACCAGAGTTTCCAGACTAATTGAAATGAGCTTCTAACAATGGGAAATATAAAATCAGATAGCGGGAGCTCTGCTTTAGATCGGAATTGCAACGCAGTTGAAAACTTAAATACCTTTCAGAATCAAACTTGCATTCTTTCCTGTTTCATTGATGTACATGTTTCGATTTGATTCCCTGATTTTTATGACCATTGTCACCAATTTAGAATTTACTTCGCAAATAAAGTGATTAAATTTTTTCACAGTTCTTTTGATTCTGATCTTCGTTTCTATAGTTTATAATATATATATAATTGATAATAATATCTATGGCTTTTTGTGGTTTCATTTACACATAGGTCGTCAATCATTACGGGCTGATATTTCGATAATAATCGGCATGTTATCAAATTCGATGAATAAATGAGATTCTGGGAGTGTCAATTTGTGAATTTACAGCAAACTAGACATATTGTCCCTTAACCGATGACCAATGAGTATTTATTCACTAAGGAGGTTCACAATGTTAGAAAATCCCGAAACAATTCGCATTCTTGACCTTACCAAGCTTGATGCACACGAATTGAAGGAAGAGCTTGGTGAGAATATCCAAATTCAACCTGAACAGCTGCCGCCCAATACATTTGGTGAACCCTTAACGTTTTTCGCCGTTTTGGTATTAGGTCCACTCACCATCAAAGCTATAAGTTTATGGCTTATGAAACGTCGTACAAAGGGAAATGTTAGATTTACTTATGAGATAATGAATAAAGATGGAATAATCGAAAGGCGCACTGTAGAGATAATTAAAACCTCCAGCTCTCCTCCAAAAGCTGAAATTATCGAGCAAGTTTGTAAGGAATTTAAGGTTGATGAGTCTGTAATAAATGCAGCGATGAGTTTAATATAAAAGTGATTTCATGGATTCACCTTCCAAATTTTATTCTCAGGGAGACCCTCGCAGTTGGATTGATCTTGTCACTAATAACATTTCCCTAAGCAGCATTCATCTTGAGCAAGACCTTGATTTATTGCTCGGATACGGTATTACCCCTAGTCACCTTTTTCCAGCTATCGTCCACGAGTATACCCATCACTGGTGCTTTTTATCCCCTGTCGGTTCAGTATTATCCTATTTAGAGCTTCGTGCACGCAAAAATGGGGTGCTATTATACAACAAAAAAGGAGGAGACAAAACACCTCATCAAATGCTTGGAGATGTGGTTCGTTATGAGTCAGCCCTTTCTCTCCTGAAACCTTTGGCAGAAGGTCTCGCCGTATTCGCAGAGTTTGATGCAATTAGTGGACCAGATTCAAAAGTTTTTTCAGAACCCGCTGAGCTTGTTGGGTGGTTATTCTCTGGAGGTATGGAGGCAATTAAATATGGGCCGTTTTATTTTCCATACGAGGGAACACGAAGGCCATTCATGGAATGGCGTAAGACCGAGCAATGTTTTAACAGCAAGTGCGCAATGTTAGGTCATGCATTTGAAGTCGATCAGGGGGGATATTTACCTGGTTACCTTACGGTTAGACAGCTATGGCTTGAGTTGTCAGCTAAAAATCCAAGGATAGCGCAAGAATCAGATCTGTTTTTAACATTTATTAGAAGTTTCTTTTTTGATGATTATGAACTAGTTTCGCTCCTTCTTGATGAATCTCCTGTAGAATTTGCTACGAGTGAGGCGATTTTAACACATATAGCAGGGCGGTTTGACCAATTCAAGAACATTACTGAAAAACATATCAATCGATATGAGAGTGCGATTGCGTCCGGTGAATATCGGAGCGAAGGGATTGAGTGGCTTCACGAATCGATCATAAATAACAAAACCGCCGCTAACCGGGGATATAAGATGCTCCAAGAACTAAATACGAAATTAGAAACCCCCGATTTAACGAGTGTTGACGGGTTATTAACATTATATATCACAAGTATTCTAAAAAACCGCGATATAGTTAATTTCGGTCACTTGGATGTTCAAGTCGAGGTAGACAATGATGCTCAATGTAGGGTTATATCTAACGGAAAGACAATTCGAATTGGACGCAGTCTTCCTAATATAAAATCCGGCTCGTCCAGTGGCTCGCTTGATCTCCTCTGTTCTGTGTTAATAGATGCAAAAATACGTGCTGTTACGGTTCATCGAGGTACTGAACTGGTTGCAATCTTTTTTGCAGGTCCTGATGAGCGAAATATGAAATATCGTCAACGCTTTATTGAATTGGAAGGCTATACTGGTGGATCGCAATTAGCGACAGAAGAAATGAAGTATTATTTGGATAATGTTCTTACTTGGGATGGTATCGCGGAGATAATAAGTGAAATGCGGACCTTAGTCCGCAATGTCTCGAATAGTGTATATATGGTGACATCGTTCCCTCATCTTGACAAGGAGAAACGAGCCAGAATTGTCGATGCAATGAGAGATGATGGTCTGCTCCCCATATTAAACTGGGATCGTTCTCTTGTGAGTGGAGTTGCGTTGATTAGTCTGGCGTGGTCACTCCGGTTAAGACGCCCACAGATTATTGAGCTATTCAATAGTTATGGAATGGAGCTCGAACCCACACTAGAAGCAATCAAAGCTTGTTGCAATGAATATGGGGTACCAGAAATACAAGAAACAGATGACCTATTACTATGCTCTTTTTGAGGGTTCTGGTGCATTGAAGGGATTTAAAGAAATAGCATCGTTGTAATTATTCCTTTATTAAAGTTTAAAGAGTCCCGACTACGTGCCTGAACCCTTTGGACATGATCGACGCTTACCAAGGAAGTACACTTCCATTCTGTGTCTATAATAGGAACACCCTCTTGAACTAACATTAACGGCTGAGTTATACGGGCATAAATTCACTTTAGAGTTCCGAGGGATCAAAATTATACACACTTACAAAAGTGGAGTTTTTTACTGTGTTGAATATTAATTACAGCTTGTTTAGTGAGGCTATCTGGAGATGGAAGCATGTTGGAAAGCAGAATTATAGCCGCACAATCTGATGACAAATATATAGAAAGGATGCGCTTTGAAGGCGAGATGCTTTCGGACGTCGATATCGAAAGGATAGAATATGAATCGGTACAGTTTATACAATGCCAGTTTAGCAAATGTGATTTTTCAAAAACCAGCTTTTACAATTCGGTGTTTGATAACTGCAATTTTGCAAATTGCATTTTTATGGACAGCTACTGGAAAGGCTCCAAAATATTAACGTGTAAGGGCGATGGCAGTAACTTCAGCAAGAGCCACATGAAAGAAACCTCTTTAGCGGACGATTCCTTACGATATGCAGATTTTTCAAGTTCTGTATTAGAGAACTGCACCATTCATGACTGCAATTTCACGGAAGCCTTCTTGTCCGAGATTCGGTTAAAGAAGCCCACGCTGAAAGCGGTCAATTTCACAGGAGCGGATTTCATTAAAACCTTACTCAAAGGCATCGACTTATCGGATTGTATCATTGATGGGATCACAGTATCCGATACACGCAATGAACTCAGAAGGGCTATAGTCAATGCCGGGCAAGCAATAGAACTTGCTGCGCGGCTTCTGGGAATCAAAATTGTGTAAGGCATTGACTCACTCACATAAATCAGAGGAAAAATTACAGATATCTGAAGACATAACTTTATGAAAAGTAAAAATTAGTGAACTACTGATCCTCCCATTATGTTTATAACCTTCACTTCATCCAGGTATCTCTGCAGCTTATCCGCAAGTTTGCCAATATGAATACCATCAACAAATGCATGATGAACCTGGACTGAAAACGGCATCATTAATTTGCCATCCCTTTCATGATATTTTCCCCAATCAAATATGGGTTGCGCTTTTTCCCTGTTTCCGAAATCCGTGTGCGAAATGTGCGTGAATGTTATCCACGGCAGGGCAGAGAATTGATATACATCGTTTTCTACAGGGCCTGTAAAATGTTCTTTTTGGTTCTCTGCCGTTACAGTTGCCAGTTGCACAAATTTCTCAATCGTATCCTGCATGGGTACATTTACTACCTTAAATAATTCTGTTTCTTTATCCAGATATGTAAATGAGGTATCAATGGATTCGTATAACACAACTTCCCCATCAAGAAAACGATACCGGAATTCCTCGATTTCATTTGCGCATTTCGTAACAGCAATTATAAACGCCATCGTAAATGGCCAGTTATTTTCTTTAATGTACCTTTTAAAATTCGTCACATCAAGTTCAAAACTCACACAATATTGAGGCTGCACCGCAGTCCTGTATATTTGACAATACTCTTTTCTTTTCCATGTTTCAAAATCGATTATCTGGTATCTGTTTCCCATAGTTTACGCCTTCATTCAATACAACCTACTACTTCGATTCCAAAATATCGCCACAAATCTGGACTTGAAATAAACCTGCATTTCAACGTAAAGAACCACAGATGGACACGGATAGACACGGATTTTGGTCATCTGTGTTCATCTGTGTTAATCCGTGGTTCATTTACTAATTTTGGAATCTATATACTACATTACGATATATTTCTTTTTTGTTTCTTCAGACTATTGTTCTGCACTCTGATTTACAACCTGCTTTTCATATGCTGATTTTGGCACCTAACCCGGATACATTATGCGCAAACCCCGCGTATAATTGATATACCTTCGGGACAATTCTTACTGGTATGACAGGCAGAAAATCCGAGGACTCAATTTCATCCGTACATTCATCCGAACATTCCGGGCAGGCAGCAGTGGGGGAGAAAAAGGCAGTTGAAAACACTCCGAATTACGAAACCGAAGCTTTTTCGAAACCCGCCCTTGACCAGTTCGACGGCGTATTGCCCGACCTGAACAGGCGGCTTTCCCAGGACAGGGACCTGGGTCTCTCTTCTTCCACTCAGCCCAGGCTCAGCTCCGAGACCAGACCGAGGCTTTTTTCCGGCAAAGGACTGGGGCTCGATACAGGCATGCCCATGGAAGCACAACCCGAAGGGCTTGATTTACCGGCAGGAAAAGGGCTTGAAATCAAACCTGACATGCCGGGTAGGACGCTTTCCGGGAAGAAAATCGGAGCTGTTTCCATTGGTGTTGATCTTCCGGCGGGACCTGTTGAGAGCAGGTTGATGAGTCTCAACAGCACCGAAGAGAAGTTGAAGAATGCTGAAAAGAACAGGAAGTAAGGTTTCAGGAGAGCTGAAAGAACTGTTTCCTGGCAACCGTTAATACCGTCTATATCCGTTTTTGTCCCGCGCTTTAGCGCGGCTATTTCCAATTTTTAATAAAAAAGTCCTTGAAAAATGAAGAGTCCATCAGGTCTTTTCTCTTCTATCTTTTCCTCCTCTTTCCTTTCCTCTTCTTTCCTTTCCTCTCCTATCTTTTAATCTTCTATATTTTCCTCTTCTTTGCTTTCCTTTTCTTTGCTTTCCTCTTCTTTCCTTTATGGGTCTTAACTTTGATAGTTATCAATATTTTCAAACTTCCTCAGTTAAATTAGAACTATCTGACCTCTGCCCCACGATCAAAAAGCAAAGCTACCTTTTTACATGATCAGAGCGCCTCAATATATCTTTTTTCTTATATGAGCCTGTATAAAGCCTTAAAACTAAATTAAAGTCAAAAAAAATATTTTTTCTCTTATTGCAAACCCTGTGAGCCCATTATAACTTTAAAATCGAGGGCTAACTTCCATAACTTTTTTATTATAGAAGCCTGATAAACATATCAAACTGTCTTATTTTTTTAATATCTTATGACGTAATTATCGGAGGTATTATGAATCAAGAAAAATTAGAAATTAACTCAATCGACCAGTTTACCGAATTGATCAGCACCTGGTATAAAGACAATTATCACGGGTTTGCAGACAAGTATGATGCTGCGGTAAAAAATGTTCACCCCATCCCCCCGGACACGGACCCTGATGTAATGCATAACTGGAAAGACGCTACGATAGAGGATTTGTGCAATTTTTTTAACGGCTGGTATGCGTGGAATCCGGATTTAACCACCGGTCTGGAATATATTCAAAGGTTTAGCTGGTTGTATTATAAAAATGAAGCAGGCCTGGAATTTGTCTCTACTGATCCTGGCAATTTGATGACTTTTTATTATGTGGAATTAAATGGGCAAAAAATGGATTTGCCTGCTTCAAAAGAATTGGTGAAAAAATGGATGGATGAACTGGGCAACAAAATGAATGATTACATTATCCCCAAAGGCGGGTATGTGTCGTTTAACCAGTTTTTTGCCCGGGAATTAAAGTGTGGAAAAAGACCAATCAGCGGCGTTGATGATGACTCTGTTGTGGTGTCTCCGGCAGATGCAGTGATCAATATGATCGATGACAACCTGTCAGTTGAGACTCCAGTAAATGTTAAAACACAGAAACTGAATGTCCGCCAGCTGCTCAACCAATCGGAGCTTACAGAGCATTTCGAAGGGGGGACAGCAGTCTCCTGTATCCTGATGCCCAATGTGTATCACCGCTACCATGCTCCCGTATCGGGCACAGTGGTAGAATCTGATGAAGATGTTGCCGGAAATTATTTTGGAATTGCCGATTTTCCGGATCTAATCAATGGTGGAAATGTCGGTTACGGTTATGATTATAGTGTGTTCGAACACTTCAGGAGAGGTTACATGATCATCAAAACCGAAAAATACGGTTATGTAGCCATGATTCCTGTCGGACTTAACACCATCGGGTCTGTGATTTTTGAAGAAAAGTTCAAAAAAGTAACTCCTGAAAATGCCATCGAGATCTGCAAAGGGGATGAAGTTGGCTATTTCCAGTACGGCGGCTCCCTGAATATCCTCCTGTTTGAAAAAGGGTGCTTCCCTGCCGTAAGAATCCCTCAGGGACAAATTATCGGAACACTGAATGAAAAAGAAGCAGCAGGTAAACCTAAGCTACAGTTCTCATTTTGATTCGGTTCAAGATTCGGTTCAAAATCGAGTGCCTTGTGCAGACTGAAGACTGCTAAATAAAGACTGCTAAAAACTGCTTGAAAAATTAATCAAGGAGGATTAGTATGAATGGAGGATTGGTATGAACAGTACTACTTCTACTGATGATTTAATAGAAAAAATCCCTGCAGATATCCATAATTCAGGAACAATCGATTTAAACGTACGCTCTTATGCCGGGTATGCGGATGCCCTGTATAACGATATAGAGATTCAATTATTCTACTGGTTTTTTGAAAGCCAGAAATTCCATCCCACCCAATCAAGGGATGGTGAAGAAATCGGGAAAACCCCGCTGCTTATCTGGTTAAATGGCGGTCCCGGAGCGCCGTCCACATTAGGGCTCTTTCTTGAAAACGGTCCCTACCGGATCCAGGACGGTTCCGGTGGAAAACTGCTTGAAAACCAGTACAGCTGGAATAAAAACGCCCACATTGTCTACTGGGACCAGCCGATTGGCACCGGATACAGCAGGGTGAAGGGAGAGGACCCGCAGACAAGCTTTGCCAGAAATGAAGATGAATTAAGCGAAATGTTCTACCTTGCCTTCCAGGACTTTCTCTCCAGACATCCTGAATACCGTTCCTGTCCTGTTTATATCACCGGAGAAAGTTACGGGGGCAAGTATGTCCCAAATATCGCATTGAAAATCCATATGAAAAACAGCGCCGAAACTGATGAAAACAGGAAAATCAATTTAAAGGGAATTTCTGTTGGGGATGGGTGGATAGATGCCCGTTTACAGATGAAAGTGTACATCGATTATGCCTATACCCTGGGATATCTGGACACAAAGCAGCGCCTCCAGATCTTGAGCGATTACGACAATTTCTGTACTGCCCTGGATAACAAAAAATATGAAGATGCCTACAGCATATCCAACGACATCGTTGATAACGTATCTGCACTGGGTGGAAACTTCAATGTTTACAACATTTCAAGATTTTCGGAAATTTCAATGAAACAGGTCCAGACCTATATGGAAATGGCTGCCGTTAAAAAAACGCTTAACGTACCGGAAGCCCAGAACTGGAACTGTGCGGATAACAAAGGCCCTGTAGCCGAGAATCTCATCGAAGACAATATGGAAAATTCAGCTCCGGTATATTCCGAATTCATCAGCTATGAGAATTTATATAAAGTACTGATGTACACGGGAACCTTTGACACTGCCTGCGGCTCTTTAAGTACAGAGCAAATCCTGTACGATTTAAAGAAATGGAACAATCCGGAAGATGATGAAGCCTGGAAAAAATTACCCCGGAATATCTGGGCACAACCTTCTGACAATGTGAAAGGATTCATAAAACAGTACAAAAACCTGACCCAGATTGTCCTTCCCAATTCCGGACACCAGGTCCCGTATTACAAACCGGAAATAAGCCTGGAAATGATCGATAAATGGATGAATGACGAAACTTTTCCAGCATATTATCCCGAACTGAAAAACACATAAAAAGGGAATACTGAGTGGGGAAGGCATCGGGTCAAGTGCGGCTTCAGATGCCTTCTCCTGCAATTGAGCGGTCAATTTGCAGGATTTTGTTGAGATCCATCATCTTTTTTACCCTCTTTTTTCATTGCCGAGAGCACCGATCCGTATAATTCGATTGATCCGTCTTATTTGCAATACCTGGAGTCTAACAAAAAGCGAGGCAGGATGCCCGGGCAGTTGAGGCTCTGCGTGAGGTAGGGGAGCTACGTGACTCCGTGGTTTGATTATCTGTTTGTGTCAAAGGGCGAAATGAAAGAGATACTGAAGGGAAGCGGGTTGAGGGTTAAAAAGTTCATAGATTCGGATGATTCGGTGTATGTGGCAGTTATTGAAAAGGGGGTGGAAGAGGAGGCGGGGTTTTTAAGGAGGATTGGTGGTCTGATAAAACGGGATGGTTATCGATGAGTCATCTTTCTTGATATTTGATTTCTCAAACTAATTTATTATATGAGAGTTTGAAATATTAGATATATGAAAATAATTCAATTTGATGGTGCAGCAATTCCTAATCCTGGCTCCCGGGGTATTGGTGTAATTTTAATTGATGAGGGTGTGATCACGAAGGAAATTTCGAAGAAACTGGAGGGAGTTGGAACCAATAACGAGGCAGAATATTTTGCACTTATAGAGGGTCTGAGGCAAGCAGTCCTCCTGGGATGGAAGGATGTTCTTGTCCAGGGGGATAGCAAGTTAGTTATAAACCAGGTAAATGGATCATGGGCTGTGAACAAAGATAATCTTAAGAAGTTGAACAGTGATGCGAGGAGGCTTCTGAAGGAATTCGATTCGATAAAACTGGAATGGATTGCAAGAGAAAGGAACTCCAGAGCGGATTATGCAGCTTCCAAAGCTCTGGGTTTCATTGAAGACCCTTTACATAAAGCTAAAAATGTTCCTAAAAATAAAACAAAAGAAAAAAAAGAAGATAACATTGGAATTTTTTGTCCTAAATGTAAACTTGAATGTATGTTTGAGTGGCAAATTTTTAAGAACGGGACCAAACATATCAGACAGAGTTGTCCGAAACATGGATACATAAGATACGCACCAAAGACCTCTAAATATCTGGAAAAAGCCAATTCAGGTAAGAATTCGGACAAAGAAATTTCCAAAAATAATTTAGTCAATGTTTCACTAACCTGTTATGATTGCAGCAAATTTGACGGCTGTAAATTAATTGAACAGGGTTTCGCAGAAATATGTGAACATAATAAATAAAATGAGACATGTTTTTCCACTTATTTCCGGAAAAGCCCGTGCTACGCACGGTGACAAAACACACGGAAATACACCTATTACGGCTACTCTGGCTTCTTTCCCTCACCACCTTCTGCTTTTTTCACCCCACAACCCTCTTCACTGCCTCCTCAAACATCTCCAGCCCCTTATCAGCTTCCTCCTCCGTCATAACAAGGGGCGGGGAAAACCTTATCACGGACTCCCCGCAGCCCAGGAGCATGATGCCCTGTTTGTAGCCTTTCCGGACGATCCGGTTTCGGGTTGCGGGGTCGGTGGATTTGTCGGGTTTGACGATTTCGGCGCCGATCATGAGGCCGAGGCCCCGAACGTCGCCTATGCGGGGGTAGGAGTCCTGGAGTTCCCGGAGGCGCTGCTGGATATGGGAGCCGAGGGGTTAGGCGTGGGTTCCTGGTTTTTCTATTTCCATGAATTCGAGGGCTGCAAGGGAAACGGAAGGTTCCCGGGGTTTCCGGGCAAGTTTCAGGGGAGGTTCGGCAAAAAAGTCCGCAGAAAGTGGAAAAAGAGAGCCTTTTTTCCTCCTTTTCCCAATGCAAGATTAATCCGTAAATGCTGAATCGTACTCTTCCTGAAGTTCCTTGTCAAACAACTCTTCCTCGGCTTGCAGTTCGTCTGCCTGAATGGTCATGTCTCCCTCATATCTTCCGAGCTTGACAAGGGTAAACTGTTTCATTCTTTCTATCCGGTCATCGGCAGGGTTCAACTCTGCGGATTTGTTGAAGGCAAAAAGGGCTTCATCGTATTCTTCGAGATTGTAATGGATGAAACCTTTGTAATACCAGGTTCGCGAGTTGTACCTGCTGATCCCGAGGGCCTCTTCAATGGACTCAAATGCATCGGCGTATCTCCTCATTTTTGAAAGCACGAAAGCTTTCTTTGCAAGGGCTTTCTGGTCGAAGGGAGTGAGTTCCAGGACCCGATCAAAGTACTTCAGGGCTTCATCATTCCTGCCCATTTTGGAGAATATGTATCCTTTCGTAAATAAGGTCTCAGCGTCATTTGGGGCGATTTCCAGAGCCCGGTCAACAGCTCTTGAGGCTTCTTCGGACCTGTACAGCTTCGTAAGGATGGCTCCTTTCTTTGACCACAGCCTGGCATTGAAAGGATTTAGCTGTATCAGGCCGTTGTACAATTCAAGAGCTTTTTCGTATTCCCAGGTCATGATCAGAATGAAGCCCTTGTTGGATAATGCCCTGGTGTTTTCGGGCTGAAGGTTTATCACTTTGTCATAGGCTTTTATAGCTGCATCAAACCTGCCAAGCTTGGAGAGGGCGTACCCCTTTTTCAAGAGAATTTCAGGGTTTTTTGGAGACCGCTGCAGCGCTTTTTCGAGGTACTCCAGTCCTTCTTCGTATCCATGGAACTTCAAAAGGGCTTCTCCTTTCAAAAAGAGGAGTTCCCAGTTATCAGGGGCCTGTTCAAGGAGACGATCTATGAGTTCGTGTGCTTCCTGGGGTCTGTTGACTTTCAGGAGAATGGAAGCTCTGAGAGCAAGGGAGTCTGCATGCTCCGGATCAAGCTCAAGAGCCTTAGTAATAATTTTCAGGGCTTCTTTGTAGCTTCCAAGCCGGTTGAGCACGAAACTCTTTTTGTAAAGGGCTCTGGCATACTCAGGGTTGGGATCGTATATTGCACTGAAAGAAGATATGTGCTGTCTTAAGGGAAGGGAACTTACAATATCCGGGGTAAGTTCGATTAACCTGTCAAGTGCAGGGAGGGTTTCTTCGTATCTTTTATGTTCAATGAGGAAGCTGGCTTTCGAATCCCAGCCTTCTCTGCTGTCGGGCTCGGCTTCAATCCGGTCATTCAGGGCCTGTTCCTTTTCAAGGATTTCCTTCTGTTTTCCCTGCCAGGTTTCGAGGGAGGATTTCGAGCTGGGGTAATCAGAGTCTATAGAGAGCACATATTCGCTGAGTTCAAGGGCTTTTTTGTAGTCCCCGCCTTCGGCATATCTTCCAGCCAGTTTTTGCATCTCATCCAGGACCTGGTATGCGGAAATCTGGACAGCTATATTTCCCTGCTCACCTATGGTGGGGTGGAAAATGACATGGATCTCGGTTCCCCAGTAAACATTACTCAACTCCATGGCAGATATGGAGGTGTCTATTATTGAGCTTAAATGGAAAAAGTAACTTGCCCCTTCCTCATCCCTTATGAATCCATAGCCATTTGGAGCGATGTACTTGAATATGTAACCATGCCTGCGGGGAATTTTGCTGTAGAAAGCTTCTGAAGGTTCGCTTTCCCCGCCGTGCTCATCCTTGTGAAGAGAAGAAGATTGAGCTAAAACTGTTTTCAGTTCTTCAACATCCATGTTACTTTTGTCTATTTCACCAGCCGGTGTAACATTGATGCCAGTATCCCTTTTATGGGCGCATTCTTCGTTTGAGTTTTTACCCCGGCTGTCCTTTTCATATCCTTTCAATATTTCAATGCCCTGGTATTCGGCAAGTTTACCCCCGGAAAAACCTGCAAAGGATAATTCAAGCAGGGAAAATACTTTTTTCCCATGAATAGCCCCTTTCCCGGTTTCGACCTCCCCAAGGAATGGAATGAGATGTTCAGCATCTTTGTATTTCCGATTTTTTTGCAGGACATACAGAGCGGACTTCAATAAGAACAAGGTGCTGTTACGGATGTAATCCTCGTTGACCTGATCGGTTTCTTTTCCTTCTTTCCCTTCTCCCTCTTCTCCGTCTTCTTTCCCTTCTTCTATTCCTTTTCCTTCCTCTTCTACCTCTTTTCCTTCTTTCCCTTCTTCTATTCCTTTTCCTCCCTCTTCCTCTTCTCCCTCTTCTTTCCCTTCCTCCTCTCTTTCTATCCCGAAGGTATCCCTGAGGGAGGAAAGCAGTACATCTCTGAATACAGAATTTTGGGGTTCTTTTTCGGTCAGCCTACAGAATGTGTACCAGGCATCGGGATCGTCCATTGGGGGTACCATGTCAAGATAGACTGCGAGGTTATTGTGGGCTTTTTCGTAATTCTGGATTTTCAGGGCAGCATATGCAGCGTTATACAGGTACCTGGGGGAAGGTTCACGGGCAAAAGCTTCTTCAAAATATACGAGGGATTGCTCGAAGTTTTCAATGTGGGTCAGAAAACAGCCTGCATTATAATGGAAGACTCCGATATCCGGATGTTTTTCAGCGAATTTCAGCAATTCGGAAGCAAGGATGGAAAGCGGGGAGTATTTTCTGTTTTTTATACAGTTCTGGTACTGGTTGCTTATTTTATCCCACTGCTTTTTGTCTTCCTGTGGGTTTTCTGAGTCAAGGATTTTTAAAGGAAAAGATAGGTCCGGCTCATGCAGGGTCAATCTGGCACGGGCCACTTTTGTACTAAAATCTCCAAGGAGTTCTTCAATCTGAGCTTCAACAAAGCTATAATCCCCGGATTCTTCTTCGTTGTCTTCATCTTCGAGGCTTTCAAGAACTTCTATTTGAGCATATTCAATATGATTTTCACCTGGAGCTATTTCAGGTTCAAGTTTAAGGTAGCTAATTTCTTTTTCTTCTTCTTTTTCTTCTTCTTCTTCTTCGCTCTGGACTGAATTCGAATCAAGCAGGATTTCCCAGACTACTACCATATTATAATGGATTCCGGCGGTGCCTCTGTTTGTTTTTAGGACAATGTAATCCATACCGATATCTGTGATTTCCCCTTCCATTACGTTCCCATTTATTAAAGTCAGTATGACTTTATCCCCGATTGATGCTCTTTTTGAGAATAGATCCATCATAATGATGCCCGCTTTGAACTGCATTTCTTGTTAATATTTTTATGACATATTATATGTTATAAATGCGTTGCTGACCATGTAATTTAAAAAAAGTAACTTTGTAGACTAAAAAAGTTGTAACTACTCACATTTAAGAAGCTGAAATATTTTTACTCATTTCATTTGGAGGCAGCTCAAATTTTTCCTTCAACATTTCCATAAATATTTTCTCCCTATCTTTGATCTCTCATAAATACTCAGAATCACTTCAAATACTTTACATTTCAAGCTGTATCAAAACCTCTTTGAATTCTACAATTGGGTAATATACCAATTCAATTTTCTTTTTACTATCGGAAAAAGATCAATTTTCACTGATCAACATAGGTTACTTAGCTTTCCTGCTAAAATTCCCTTTGTATTCCAGCATTCATTCCCTCTCCTAGTTATCATTTTTAGAATTTCTTTCAGGTTTTTACCTTCTCTTTTTATGAAATCTGCTATTTTCTTTATGTTGTGTACAGTACACATCATAGTAAATTCAATTTTTGCCTTCCTTTTCCCCCTCAAAAGAAATCCTCTGAATCCTCTATTCTCCTTCGCCTGACCAAACACAGGTTCTACAGTATACATTCTTTTCTGATACTGTTCTGTTCCTTCTTCTGTATTCAGTTTAGCCCTCATATCCTCCATCAGGTACTCTCTAGGATCTCTTGATATTGTCCTATTTTTGCTATCTGTACATGCATTTTTCAACACGCATAGTGAACAATGTTTACAGACATAATACCGTAAATCTGGCTCATCTTTTCTTTTTTGGATTCTTGTAAATGGGATTTCAAATGCGGCTGGACAACAATAACAGTCTTTTTTCTCATCATATTTAAAGAGAGATTTCCTGAACTTTTTTGTTTTCCCGCTTTTCTCTACTTCATAAAAGTTGTCAGGAATATAAGCATCAATTTCTTCATCTAGTAAAAATTTCACATTATCATATGAAAAATAACCTGCATCTGCCAGCACTATTGTCGGTTTGTATCCCAGTGTTCTCTTTACATTTTCTATCATTGGTTCAACTTGATGCAAGTCATTTTCTTCATCGACAACGTCCACTGCAACGATTATTTGTTCCTTTTCGTCAACAGCAACCTGACAATTATAGGAAGGTTTCCTGCTACCATCCTTATGCTTCATAATTTTAGCATCGGGATCTATGATGTTTACTTTTTTTAGTTTCTCTTCATCAAGTTTTTTCTGAGCAGCTTTAATTTTCTCTAACCTTTTCTTCTTGTCAACCAGTTCTTCTGGTATCTGGTATGGTGTCGAGTCACCATAAATTTCATCTTCATATTTATCGATCTCAATGCTTTCCCTGAGTATTTTACCAATCTCTTTTTTGATAGCCTTCGAACTCTTACTTTGCCTTGGAGAAGCGTTTGCCTTAACTTTTGTTCCATCGATCGAAATATTGGAACCAATCAAATCCAGTTCCTTACAAAACGTGACAACTTGAGTAAATATTTCTTCAATCGGGTCAAGATGAGTTGAACGGAATCGACAAATAGTATGGAAATCAGGTTTTTGCATTGCTGCAAGGTACATAAAAGCAGTATCAGTTTGGGTCATTTGCTGTATCTTTCGTGAACTTCTAATGTTTATAAGGTATCCGTAAAGTAAGATTTTAAGAAGAAGTCTTGGATGATAGGCAGGGCAACCTTCCTCAGAGTAAGTGGACTCAATATCACTAATATCAACGAGATCTATGAGGTCATTTAATACTCTGGCAATATGATTTTCAGGAACAAACTCTTCCAGGCATAATGGAAGTAAAAATTGCTGCTTTTGATCGTACCTTTTGAACATGGCAAAACACGACAATTAATTTTCTTAAAAAGTATACTTTTTATGTAGTAAATATCTTGAAAGAAAATAAATATTTCGATATATCTCACCCAAATGTACAATCAACCATAGTTTTGAGACAGCCTGATTTGATAATACTTGAACGAATTTTAAAAGTTGAACTGAAAATCTTCTAAAACGTGATTTGTTACAAAAATAGAAAAGTTATCAGGAAGCTTCCCCGGAGTTATCGGGATAATTTGATGTACCTGACCGACCCTAATAACTGCCGATGATAGGACTTTTCCTTCAGGTACTGGACTTTGCTATCCCCATACTTTTTATGATTTTTATAGGCCTTGTCGGAACTGCCGTGCTTGTTGAACTTGGCCTCATGCAGAAGTTATCCAGGCTTACGAGCCCTATTTTTGCCCACACGAACCTGCCAGAGACCTGTTCATCGGCCTTTGTGGTATCCATTGGGTCTACCGTAGCTGCAAACAGTATGCTCCTGGAGGAAAAGAAAAACGGCTGCCTGAATGACAGGGAGGTCACCCTCTGCTCCATCATGAACAGCACCCCTGCCTATGTCCGGGAACTCTTCACCTACCAGGTCCCGATCGTGCTTCCGGCTCTGGGACTCTTCGTGGGCGGGTTTTATGCCTTCGTATTCATATTCACTGCAATATTCAAGGTCCTGGCAGTAGCCGTCGCAAGCAAAATCTTTCTCAAAGGCAATTCCTGCAAGCCTCCCGAGAGCAAATTCAACGGGAAGGTATCCCTGAAAACGGCGGTTGAGCGGGCAGTTCGGAAAGAGTTTAAAGTCTTTTTGAAAATTGCCGGAGTCTACCTGATCGCCACTACCATCGTATTCTTCCTCAGGGAACAGGGAGCTTTTGAGATTTTCAGCGTGCTCCCCCTTGCCGAACTCTTCAAAATACCCCCCGAAGCCATCGTCCCCCTGACAAGTTACGTGGCAAGCCCGATCCTGGGAATTTCCCTGCTCGGCCCCATGATCCATGCAGGGGGAATCACCCAGCTGCAGGCAATGATCGTACTCATGCTGGGCAGCATGTTCATGCTCCCTATCTTTGCCATCCGCAGCCAGCTCCCCAAGAAAGTGGCAATATTCGGCCCCCGCCTGGGTTTCCGGATCGTTGCCTACTCCACAGGGATGAGCATCCTGGTAAGGTTCGTAATCCTCATGGGACTGCTCAGCATTGCCCCATGAAAGCGAAAAATGGAAAAATTAAGGCAAAATAAAGGAAAAAGAAGATAGGAAAAGGGAAGGGGAAAAGGAAACAGAAGATAGGAAGGGAAAAAAGGAAGGGAAAGGAAAGGAAAACTGAAAAAGACAAACTCAAGCTTACTTGAATATACTGGAGAAATATATTAAAAACAAAGGAGTGAACGGGGTTTTTGGGGGAGGTTAAAATATGTTGGATTTGGTATTTGTAAAGTGTATTTTATGTTGAGCGATACCCGTTCACATTCCAAAGGAAAGATGAAGCAATATATAAATATTGCGATAACTTTAAATTTACTACCCTTTTGTGCTAAAAATTGATAGAGAATTCCATATTTTAAGAACTTTTTTTCCGCATAAAACTAATAAAAGTTCCTACGGTTTTAAAAAATTATTTCAGCTCAAAACCTGCTTCTTCAAGAGATATTTACAGCTGAGTTCACTTTCCCGGCTTTGCTCAAGTTACTACAGAAGTTATTCCTGCGTCAGTCATTTTCAAAGTCAGAGGTCGCGGAAACGAAAAGTCATTTGGTCTGCCATTATTTTATGAAAAAGCCATATATATAATAATTAATATAGTAGAATGAGGAGCAAGCATGCACCTTGTAGAGCAAATATGCAGCAGACTGCATGCATGCACCGATAATAAAGGGCGGGTCTGTGCCGGGAAATATTTCAGAAAGCTGAAACTGAACACAGGGTCGATAAGGGAATAGAATTGAGGGATTTAATATGAGAGAGGGAACTTACAAAAAAATAATGGTTGCAACCGACGGTTCGAAACTCTGCAAAAAAGCAGTTGAAACAGGAATCGAGATTTCAAAGCTAAGCGGAGCTAAACTCTACGCCGTATATGTGATAATCCCCACAACCCATTCCGCCAGGGACTTTGGCTGGGAAAAGGCTGCCATGGAGCACTTCAGGAATGAAGGTGAGAAAGCCACGGGCTTTGTGGAAGAAGCCGGCAAAGCTGCCGGGGTAGAGGTGGAATCCTTACTCCTGGAAGGCCACCCCGCAGACAAAATTGTAGAATTTGCGGAACAGAATGATATCGAAATGATCGTGATGGGGACACTCGGGAAATCCGGACTCGACAGGTTCCTGCTCGGAAGCGTTGCCGAAAACGTGGTCAGGCATTCAAAGACACCGGTGCTTGTAGTAAGAGGTTAAACCCCCAGATAAAGCTGAAGCTGAAAAGAAAGAAAAGCTGGAGGCTGAAAAGAAAGAAAACTGAAAATAAAAAATGAGATAAAAAAGTTGAATACAGAAAACGGTTCTGTAGAAATCCCCTAAAAAAATGGCACACTTTAGTTAAACCGGTACCCGGAGTCCCAGATTCAAGCATCCGACTCAAACCGGACAAATTTTGAATTCACAGGATCTCTACAAAGCTGGGAACTTAAGCTGAAAACAAAAAAAGAAGGATTATCCCGGACCCTGTTCCCGGACTTCTTCAGCATTGATATACCCGCCCGACCCAATAATTACCAGGGACAGAATACCAGGGACAGAACCCCGGGACTTGACTTGCTCCCGGGTAGAGGATTTTGTTCCCTGGAATTTTACTATTTTTGAAAAACATTTTTGAGAAAAATGCCCGCGAGAAATTTGATCAAATTTCTGAAGAAAAAAAGGGAAGCAGGTTTTAGTCGATTATATCCTTAACCAATTAAAACCATAGCATTCACGCCTTTAAAGGGCTACCTAAAAAAACACACTCTCAGCCGATCACACTCATGTCCGAGACCCGGATAGACGGCGAAATGAAGCCTCCTACTTTCCGGACATCGAAACCTGCACCTGTGATGTTTTTCAGCAGGTCGAAGGCGTTTCCCGAGATCATGAGGGACTTGATTGGTTTATCGAGAGCTCCGTCCCTGATTGTGAAGGCGTTCCTGGCCTCTACGGAGAAGTCCCCGGAAATGGAGTTTGCGGTATGAGCCCCGATCACCGTGTTTACGAAAACGCCGGAATCGGTATCGGCAATAAGGTCCGTTTGCGGATAATCGATTATGAAGTTCCGGAGCCCCACAGCCGGAGGGCTGGTGTATGAACCCCGCGAACCGTTACCGGTGCTCTTTACTCCTTCTTTTCCCGCAGTGTAACTGTCGTAGAGGTAGCTCTTGAGAACTCCCTTTTCAAGCACGGGAGTGCGCTGGGAAGGGACACCTTCGTCATCCGAAGCCGAGGTCTCGATGCCTGCTTCGACCAGCCCGTCGTCATAGATGGAAAGTTCCGGGGCTGCAAGTTCTTCCCCGAGCTTCCCGATCAGGCCTGACCTGCCCTTCTGCACGTTGTCAGCGTCAAGGGACGGGGCAAAAGCGGCTTCCAGGATGTCCGAAAAAGCAAAGGGGTGGAAGACGACATTTGTTTTTTGAGCTTCGATCTTGATCCCGTTTCCGGAGCTGAGAGCCAGTTCCGAGGCGTGCGTCCCTATCGCCCGGAAATCAATATCAAGGGAGCGGGATACGTCAAAATCATACGCTGTGGAAGTTTCCCCGTTTACGGTGATCACGTCCACGAAACCGGAAACTGCGGTGGACTCATCTTCGATTTCCACGCCGTTCGTATTCAGGATAAGCTGCCTGCTCTTTCCCCGGGTAAAAGCTCCGGAAGTGGGCAGGGTCCCGGGAACTTCCTTTGTGCCTTCGACAAGTTCCATGGCATACCCGATGCACTCCTCGAGCTTCATGGCCTCGATCCTCTTATCGAAAATCCCGACCACTTCGGGGTATTTTCCGTTCGAGGGGAGAGCCACCCAGTCAGGGTCATTTTCCCGGACCCGGGCTTCGGCAACTGCAATCTCAATCGTATTTTCAAGGTCTTTTGCCGAATTCGTGCTGGCAAAGCCTACTGCCCCGTTCACGATTGCCCGGACCCCGATCCCTTCCGAGAAGCGGTCCTTGGCACTTTCAAGGGCATCCTTTTTGAAGTTCACGCTGGTGGAATGGTTCGAAACGTAATAGATTTCGGCTTCTTCTGCCCCGGCTTTTTCGGCCATTTCCAGGGCTTTTTTTGCAAGTTCGTACATCTTCAGGCACCTCCCACCAGAGCCAGGGAAATGGCAAGATGGGGAGAACCGTCGGAAACGGGGGCAAGCTGCCCGCCTTTCCCGCACCTGCCGGCAGTCATCTTCAGGTCGTTCCCTACCTGGGTCACGTGGTTCAGGATCTCAAGGGTCTTGCCAGAAAGGGATACGTCCCTGACAAGTTCGGCAAGTTCTCCGTTCCTGATCAGGTAGCCTTTTTCGGCGTTGAACTGGAAAATCCCTTCCCCGGTGTTTACCTGTCCGCCCCGGGACCCTATAAGGTACATCCCGTCCCGAACAGATTCGAGCATCTCCTCAAACTTCGAGTCCCCATTGTCGATGAAGGTGTTGCTCATCCGGACAACGGGCATGGAATAGCCCTGAGCTCTCGAATTTCCGGGAGTCCCCGTCTCCTCCCCGAGTTTCCCGGCGGTTTCCCGGGAGTGGAGGTAAGAATTAAGGACACCGCTCTTGATAATTTCGGTCCGGCTGGACTCGACCCCTTCGGCGTCGAAGGGATAGTACCCGAACTCGTGCAGGGTTGGGTCATCGATGATCGTAATTAGGGGAGATGCAATCTGTTCCCCGATCCGGTTTGCAAGGACGGAATCGCCTTCGAGCACCAGGTCCGCTTCCGAGGCATGCCCCACGGCTTCATGGGCAAAAACGCCTGCGAGTTCCTGGTCCAGGAGCACGGGCATTGTCCCTCCTTTAGGAGTCTTTGCTCCCAGAAGTTCGACTGCGGTCATTCCTGCCTTTTCCGCAAGCCCAAAGACGTCTATATTTTCAAAAATTTCGTAGCCGTACCCGAAACGGCTTTCCCGGCCTGCCTGGTAAACCCCATTTTCGGTCGCAACCGCAGAAACCGCAAAACCCGTGTTCAAAAGCTCGTATTCGCATTCCACGCCTTCGGAACTCCGGTACATGATCTTGAATTCAGATTCGGAGAACATCACTTTCGTGCTGTGGACACCCTCGACCCTGGCCCGGGACTCGATGTTTTTCAAAAGCTCTACTTTTTCCTCGATCGAGACATCCCTGGGATCGATCTTTATCCCGGGGAGGTTCCTTATCACAGGAGGATCCACGACCGCAAGTTCGACTTCTTCTTTCGGGGTGTTTTTGTTCATGGCAAAAGCAAGTTTTGCCGCGTCCCGGACCCCCCCTTCAAGGTCCAGTTCCCCTTCCACAGCCGTGTACCCCCAGGAACCTCCGCAAAGGGCTCTTATGCCTGCCCCCCTGGTGAAGTTCCTGGAAATTTCCTCGATCTTTCCGTTGTCCAGAATAACCGAGGTGGAACTGCCCTCGATCACCCTGCAGTCATAAAACTTAATGTCCTGCATAATTTCTTCCATGATCAGTTCCTGCATCCGAAACAGTTCCTGGCCTGTACGGACGCAGCCTGGGCAACGTCCGGCACATCGAAACTCAGTTTCGTGATGTTCTTGAGTTTATCTACAATACTGTTCTTCCTCGGGCCCACAAGGCTATGTTCCAGGACTTCCGCAATCGTGGAGACCGGGATGATCTGGATCTTATCCCTGTACCTCTTTTCGATCAGGACATCCGCCTCATTGGCTTTCGGAATGATTACTTTTTTGATGCCTGCCTGGGCCGCAGCTTCGATCTTGTAGGTGACCCCGCCCACAGGCAGGACGTCTCCCCTGACCGAAAGAGACCCGGTCATTGCCACGCTCTGGTCGATAGGAATCTTCTCCAGGGCCGAGATAACGGCAGTAGCAATGGAAACCGAAGCGCTGTCCCCTTCCACACCTTCATAAGTCCCGATAAACTGGATATGGACGTCGTGGTTTGCTATGTCGGCTCCAGTCATGTTTTTGATCACAGCGGACACGTTCAGTACCGCTTCTTTTGCAATTGCCTTGAGCCTGCCGGTTGCGATAATACGCCCTTCGCCTCCTGACATTGCAGGGGTTACTTCGGATACGATGGGAAGCACGATCCCGGAGTCCCCGCCCATGACAGCAAGCCCGTTGACCCTGCCAACGGCTGCCCCGCTTCTCAGGAAAGACGAGTAGTCCTGTTTCTGTTCCAGGTAGCGGTCGGCAAGCTGCTGTTCGATGGACCTGGCTATCCGCTTTGCGGCAAGCACGTGCTCGGTTTTCGTAACGGGGGCATCTTCGGAGCGTGCAATGTCTCCTGCCACACGGACAAGCCCGCCAAGGTCACGGAGTTTCAGGGTAAGGTGGCCTTTCCTGCCTGCCCTTCTCCTGGCTTCCCGGATGATTTCCTTTACTGCACCCTCGTCAAAGTGAGGGATATGCCCGTCCCGGACAACTTCCTGGGCTACGAAGCGGACCAGTTTCTTCCGGTTCTCAGCGGTGTCTTCCATGGACTCCCGCATGTAGATCTCGTACCCGTAACCTTTTATCCTGGACCGAAGGGCGGGGTGCATCTTCTGCACCGCGTCAAGGTTTCCTGCGGAGATCATGATGAAGTCGCAGGGCACAGGTTCGGTCTTAACAAGGGCTCCGGAACTCCGTTCGGACTGCCCGGTAATCGGGTACTCCTTTTCCTGCAGCGCGGTCAGCAGGCTCTGCTGAGATTCAAGCCTGAGAGTGTTGATTTCATCGATGAACAGCACTCCCTTGTGGCCTTTGTGAATGTCGCCGGCTTCCACACGGTCGTGGGCCGGGGTCTCAAGCCCACCGGACTGGAAGGGGTCGTGCCTGACATCTCCCAGCAGGGCTCCTGCGTGGGCTCCGGTAGAGTCAATGTAAGGTGCGTGTTCCTTGTCGTAGTTGGAAACCGCCAGTTTCGGAATCATCATTTCCTCTTTGGGCAGGAACTGGCGGGTCAGCATGAGAATCATAATACCGGCAATTATTCCCCAGAGTAATTGCGCAACAAAATAAGAGTAAATAATAATGCCCACCACGAAGAGCATCATGAGCATGTTCCGGGCCTGGGCTTTCTTTCTTGCTTCCATTTTGTGAGCCATGACGATTTCTCTGCCCTTCCCGGCCGGGACTTCCCTGATCTTCGGGTTGTTCAGGTCTTCCATGTTCGGATACACAAGGATGTCCTTGAGTTCCTCTTTAGGAAGAAGCTCCGCCATCGCTTTTGCAAGGAGAGACTTTCCCGTACCCGGGGTCCCGATCATCATGATATGCCGCCTCTGGCTGGCTGCTTTTTTCACGACTTCAACAGCGTGCTCCTGCCCGAGCACCTGGTCAATCATGAGTTTCGGGACTTCGATATTCGAAGTTTCCTCAAAGTGGAAATCGAGATCAACGTCATCGTCTTGAAGGTCGGACACATCTAAAACCCCAGCCTCGGGCTTGTCTACATTCCGGTCAGACTCACTCACCTTCTGGTTTACCTCAGGCTTATTCAACTCCGACTCATTCTTCTGGTCAGACTCGCTCACCTTCTGGTTTACCTCAGGCTCATTTACCTCAGGCTCACTCAACTCCGGCTCATTTACCTCAGGCTCATTTACCTCAGGCTCACTCAACTCCGGCTCATTTACCTCAGGCTCATTTACCTCCGACTTATTCAACTCCGGCTCATTCACCTCCGGCTCATTCGCTTCCCGGTTGGCCGCCGACTCGTCTAGCTTCGGGTTAACGTCATCTCGCGCGTCCATTGTATGAAGTGACTCATACACCCTATCTATAGACCCGTCCATGTTCTGATTAACATTATTCTCCATGGTTAGCTCACATATTATAACGCTATTAAATAGACGTTTCCATTTTAATATATACCTGACGCTTTTGAAAAAGTAACAAACTCAGTGACAAAATGATGACCAAAAAGCTGGATGTTACAGCAACCATATTTCAAATATTACTGCAACCCTGTTCTGTACTCCGAGCAATTATAATTACATATTATATATATAATTAACCTACGATATAAATACCCTGTACTTGTATATATAGTATATACCCATCATTTATTATATACTATTTGACAATTGCGTTTAAACTCCAAAAAAAATGCCCGGAAGGATAATTTTACGGGATTTCGGGTAAGAAGTTTCCACAAAGACTATATCGACAGATATTTAAAAAAATAAAGGGGAATTTCCTCCCATGACCAGAAGTAAGGTAAAAAACCTCCTCCTCCTCAAGCAGATTCACAAAGCTGTGGCCCAGATCAAGAAAGGCAAACTCGAAAAAGCCCTTGAGAGCCTTGACCGGGCCGAAAAGTCCGCACGATCCTCAAACTCCACGGATGCCCTCTACTACATCCTCTTCACCCGCGGCGGAATCCTCTACTCCGCAAAGAAGTACGACGACGCCCTCGAAACCTACGAAAAAGCCCTGGAAGTCGGCGGCACCCTCCTCGAAAAAGACCCCGAAAACTCCGACTACCAGCACTATATGGGCACCACCCTGAGCAACATGGGAAACCTCCTGAAAAGCAAAGGAGACGCCCCCCGCGCCGCCGAATCCTACGCCCTCTCCCGCGAGATTTACGAAAAACTCCTCGTCCAGGACCCCGAAAACTCCGCCTTTCGCTCCTACGCCGGCGAAAACCTCAACAACTACGGCACCCTCCTCGCCGAAACCGCCTCCTATGCCGACGCCGAAGAAGTCCTGAAAGCCGCAATCGAAATCTACGCCAAATCCCTCGAAGAAAAACCCGACAACCTCGGCTACCAGGCAGAACTCTCCACCGCCCTCAGCCAGCTCGGAAACTGCCTCAAACAGATAGGCCCGGAAAGAGCTGAAGAAGCAAAAGAAAAACTCGAAAAAGCCCTCGAAATGCAAGAAGCCCTCCTCAACGAACAGCCCGAAAACGAAAAAATCAAAGAAGCCATCACCTTAACCCGGGAACGCCTGGAAGGTCTCTGACCTCCGGACCAACCCTTCTTTTTCAACCTCTTTTTCACCCCGATTTTCATTCAGACAGAAATCCAATTCAGCCCCCCTTTTTTCAACTTCTTTTTTCATTCCAAAAAAGAGAAAAAATCCCACCCACAGTATACAAACAAACATCGATATACCCCGGGAACCGGACAGACCCCACACCGTGCCCACCCACGTTCGCCGAAGGCGAACGGCCTTTCCCTGAAAATGGAATAAAAGAAGAATTGGGATTTCAACCAGCTCCGCGATTTCTAATTCCAGACACTATGATTCACAGCACCTGAGAATCAACGCAAAAACTAATCCACTTTAACCGAACCCCGTACCTTCAGGTTCTCAGCGATTAAAACGCCTCACCCCTTCAACTCAAAGCTCGGCAAACCTTCTTTTTTCACATTTTCCCATCCCGGCACCCGGACACCTGAACATCAGCACCTTAACCACCGCAGCCCCTGTTTCACAGGTTATCGCCCGAAAAGAGCAGCATATGCATGTAGAGCAGGATCATCAGTCCGGCAACAATTCCCCAGATGAGCTGGTAAGTGAAATAAGAATAGATGACCAGCCCGAGCACGAATAACGTGAGCATTATGTTTACCACCCTGACCCTCCGCTTCATCTGGGGGTCATGCGGGATCCCGGCTTCGTCTTCGTTCAGGTCGCACTCCCGGAAATAGCGCCTTTCCTGCCTCATGAGGAAGAACAGCCTCAGGATGAGGATGTCGGTGATTATGCCCCAGAGGAGCTGGCCTATGTAGAAGGTGTAAAGGAGGATGGCTCCGAGGAAGATAGCCACAAGTAGGCGGTACGGTTTTTCGTATCTGCTTTTTCCGGAGGGTTTTTTCCTTCCCTTTTCCGGAATATCTTCCTCACTTTTCATCCCTTCTTCGATTTCCCTTTCCTGTTCTACTTCCTGCTCCACGCTGGATTTCCCTCTTCCCGGATATTTTCCCCAAATATAGATTGAAGTGGCAATGTCAAGAAACACAGGTTAAAAGAAAGATATGGAACTCTGCCCATCTATAATTTAGCTTTTAATAATATAAAAGGGAGTTGGGGGAGGAAGGGAGAAGGGAAGTGACACAACCTATAAAACATTACACACCTATTTTTTAGCATGTCCGAGAGCTCCGAGCAGTTGAGAGAAGAAGCAGGAAAAAATTTACAAGAAACCCTGAATCTGATGCAAAACGGGCAGCTGGAAGAAGCTCTCGAATTCCTCCAGAAAGCCGAAGAAGCCGCACAGAAGGCGGAAGCAAACGAGACATTGTTCTATGCTCTAAGCATAAAAGGTCAACTAATGCAGATGCTGGGAAGATACGAGGAAGCTCTGAAATTCTATTCAATCGCTTCAAATGCAAGTGTAAAACTTCTCTCAAAATACCCAAGAAATAAACATTGTTTATCAAATATACAGATGAATCTCTACAACATCGGCAACCTTGGAAACCTTTTTTTCAACAAGGGAAGATTTCTGAAAGCAAAAAATTGTTACGAAAAGGGCCTCTCAATATCTCAAAAATATCTCGAATCCCATTGTGAAGAGGAATTTCATCAATCATACCTAGGATGGATACTCAGCAGTCTTGGGGAATTATTAAGAAACATGGGACGTGGCGAAGAGGCAAACGAAAAATATGAAAAAGCATTCGAATTTCATGAAAAGCTGCTCAAAGCAGATTCAGAAAACATGGAATACCTTTCAGATTTTGGAGTGACAATCAGTAATTTCGGAACCTTGCTTTATGACATGGGAAAAATTGAAGAAGCAAAGAAAAAATATGAAAAAGCACTTGATATCCAGAGAAAACTTCATGAAATGGATCCCGAAAACGAAAAATACCAATTAGATCTTGGAGCTACATTCAATAACTTAGGAATTTTGTTTTACGAAATGGGGAGAATTGAAGAGGCAAAAGAGCAGTACAAAAAAGCAATTGAAATGCGTGAAAAACTGCTCAAAGCAGATCCAGAAAACACTAGATATCAGTTAGATATTGGAACCACGCTCAACAATCTCGGAAATTTACTCAGATGTATGGGAAGTATCAAAGAGGCAAAGGAAAAGTACGAAAAAGCACTTGAAATTCGCGAAAAAATAGTCGAAATAGACACTGAAAACATGAAATACCAATCAGATTTTGGAATGACACTCAACAATCTCGGAACTTTACTTGCTGATATGGGAAGAGTCGAAGAAGGTAAGAAAAGGTATGAAAAGGCACTTGATATTCGTGAAAAATTGCTCAAAGCAGATCCAGAAAACACTAGATATCAGTCAGATTTTGGAATGACACTCAACAATCTCGGAACTGTGTTTTTTGAGGAGGGACACATAGAAACAGCGATGGAGAAGTACGAAAAAGCAATTGAAATACGTGAAAAACTACTCAAAGCAGACCCAGAAAACGTGAGATACCAATCAGGTCTTGGAACCACGCTCAACAATCTAGGAAACCTGCTGAAAAATATGGGGCACATAGAAGAAGCAAAGAAAAAGTACGAAAAATCCATCGAAATCTATACAGAACCCATGCAGTACCTGACCATAGGTAAAAAGTCAGAGTCAATAATCAGGCTTATCCAACTGAACTCAGAACAGGCGGAAGAAGAAACTAATCCCTTCAATCAAATGAAGTGCCTGAAAGAAGTGTTTCAACTATGTAAAGAACATCAGGATTTTTTTATAAAATATGAGCTAAAGCACGAAAGAAAGCTGGTTACGGAAGCCGGTTTGAGCGCATATATCGATTTTTTGATGAAGAATGTGAGACTTGAAGATAATTCCGAGAAGAGGGCGGAAGAATATGAAAAAGCCCTTCAGGCAGTTGAAAAGCTGGGGGAAATGGAAGGGGATGAAACGGTTTCAAAATTGTGTTCTTCTGCCGCCTGTTATCTTCGGGGGAGAAAGCTTGTAAATGAGGCACTTGCTTCCAGGCAACCTGAACTGGAACTTCTCAGGCAGGCTGTGGAGCAGTTCAAGAGCGCAAAAGAGACCTATGACAAAGCAAATGTGTGCTTCTGCGTATATACCGGACTGCTTAAGATTCTGGAAGGTATTGAGAAACTTGAAGAAGTGGATGTTCCGAAACTGAAAGAACTGGTTCAGAAGGTTGTTGAAACTCTCCCCGAGGATGTTAACCCAAGCATAAGGGTTTCTTTTGAGAATATCCCGCAGATTTTTGAAGAAAAAGACAAAATGACGCGCAAAGAGCTCCTGAAGGAACTTGATGACAGGGTCAGCGCAATCGAGTACAAGGCGCTGGAAAATTTCTTCGGGCACGTTAATGAAAAGATAAAGGATTATTTTGAAGAGCCTTTCAGCCCAAACGTGTTTTATGAGAATTGGAAACTGAAAATCATATTTGATGACCCTGAGAAAGTGAAAGGGAAACTTACTATCAAAGTTGGAGATAAAATTCTCCTGAATAGGAATTTGACTCTGGAAGAAGTAAAAAACAACTTGCTCGAAATCGATTACCTGAAGATTGGCTACTTCCCGCAGGGTGAAGACGAAATATCGTTCACGACTCCGGGACAGAAGAAGCCGGTTATAAGGTCAAGTGACTATTTTGAAAGCGTTGGAAGAGACAACAAAACCAGAATATTCCAGTGTGACTGCTGCAATGGCGTTTGTGTGGAACAGGATTTGCAAATTGCGGCTGTCCAGTTGAAGTATCATGCGTACGGTGAAAACTCCGTTGTGAAACTCACCGCTGACGATGCCTATTACCGGAAAGTTATGGCAGTTCTGGATGCCGTGAAGGGGGAAGCAGATATTGTGGTTTTCCCGGAGTTTTCCATTCCTTTTGAGTACCTGGAAGAAATTCAGGAATATGCGGATGAAAACGGGATTATTGTGGTCGCAGGCAGCCATTATGTAACGGAAGGAAAGCTTGGAGAGTACGGAAAACTGTTCTGCAGGGAGTTTGAGGAGGGGGATTTAAGGAAGAATATCTCTCCTGTTGTCATTCCTTCTTCAAGGATTGTGCATAATGAGAAATTGCTGGGAGCCAGGGAAGAAAGGGAACTCTATTTCAAGGAAGGCATGAAAGCCGGTAAGGTGAACCACATCTTCAGGCTTCGGGACAACCTCAATGTAGGGGTTGTGATCTGCTACGAGTACCTGAATTCCGATCTGAGACAACGCTTGATCCCAGCCTGCGATATTATACTTGTACCGCAGACAAACCCGAGTCCGGGAAGGTTCTATGACACGGCAAAAGGCGACCTCAAAAACCCGATGTGTGCCGGAAACAGGGCATTTGTCATGGCAAATGGGGTCTTTACCCTGGGAGATGACAAGAAAATACGCGGGGGTTCCACGGGGATTGTTTCAACCCTTGACAAGGCCACATATAAGGAGCAGGATGATAAGGGGCAGGATGAAGGCATAATAAGTCCGGTTGGCAACGTGATTGAGCAATTTTTCCTGATTGCTTCAATCAATAAAGACTTCAATGCTGCAAGGGATACCCAGGTGGGACAGGTCCCGATAAAGACACGGCTTATCCATATCCTCGAGGAAAATGAAATTCTCACCGGTTCAGAGAATGAAGGGAGAAGATTCATAGAGCTACTTGAAACAATTGAAAGTTGCGGGAATCGCGCTGAACTCAAAGAAATACTCAATGGTGAAGAAAACAAAGCAACGATAAAGGCATTCTCACCACTCATGCACAAACACATTCAGGATTTGAATGAGCTTACCGTTGAGGAAATGAAGAAAAAGTGCTGCTCAATCCTGATCCCGGCTGAATAAATCCATTTCATCACACAGGACAATCGAATCAGAAATCAATTTTCACACCCACCTTTTTTTCATTCCAGCCACAAATAATCCCATACCCTCTTTTTCACGAACTGATATTTTCCCAGCGGCAAAAGCAAGAATTGAAATTCTCACGACCCACGACATCCAGCTCTTAACAAAGGAAGCTGGATGAAAGGGAAAGAAAGGAAATGAAAACACAACCTATAAAACAGTACAAACCTATTTTTTTGGCATGTCCGAGAGCCCCGAGAAATTGAGAGAAGAAGCAGTAAAAAACTTCAATGAAACCCTGGACCTGATACAGAAAGGAAAAAACGAAGAAGCCCTCGAATCCCTCCGGAAAGCCGAAAAAGCCGCACATGATGCAAAAGACGGAGCCATTTTGTTCCTCACCTTAAAAACGAGAGGACAACTACTGCAGTCCCTGGGCAGGCTTGAAGAAGCCCTGGAAACCTACATTTTTTCTTTAATAACCTGCGAAAAATTCCATGAAACAGACCCGGAAAACAAACTTTACCTTGATACCCTCCACATGAACCTTAACAACATCGGAAACCTCGGCAATATCTTCCTGAGAGCAGACAACTTCCCATTCGCCCAGCAGTGCTATGAAATTGGCATAGAAGCCTCCCGGAAACAACTCGGGTTCCATCCCGAAAACAAATTCTACCAGATGTACGTAGGAAACACACTCAACAACCTCGGAGAACTGCTCTCAAAAATGGGCCAAACCGAAGAAGCAAAAGAAAAATACGAAGAAGCCCTCAAAACCTACGCCCCCCTCCTCAAAAATTACCCCGAAAACTCAGAATACCTCTCAGATACAGCAATGACCCTCAACAACCTCGGAACCCTCTTTTCAGAAAAAGGGCAAAAAGCAGAGGCAAAAGAAAACTTCGAAAAAGCGCTTGAGATCCTGAAAACCCTGAGTGAAAAAGAGCCTGAAAACGAAAAGCTCAAGGAAGAAATCAGCCTCACCCAAAAAGAGCTCGAAGCACTTTGAAATATGACCCGATAATCACACAGAAAAACCAGGCTGAAAAAAACACTTAATAAACGGAAACGCCAGGTCATTAAAATCTGCTACTTCTTTTTTTATTCCATTTTCATGCTCAGGCCGCTCTCCTCCGTCGAGCGTGAAAAAAACCACCCGATACAGCTATTCCCCCAGCCCGGGCTAATAGCAATCGAACAGATTCAAAAAAGGATAGCCGGAAAGTTTCCGCAGAAACTTCCGCCACAGCCAATGCTGCTCCGGCTTTACGTGAAAAGGTCGAAAATGTTCCCCAGCATGCTGCTGTCGGCCTGGTAGAATTCGGTGTACTTGCAGCGTTTGCAGGATACGTGGGTGAATTTCTTGTTCTGGACGTCGAGGATTTTGCTGATGCTGCCGCCGGTTGTGCGGATTTCGCCGGTATCGTATGAGGTGTTGCCGCATTTGGGGCAGAGGTAGTTAATTTTTTTGCTCATTCTGGGTCTCCTTTTTCGGGTATGGGATGAATTATGAAATTGCTTATAAGGGTTTGTGAGATACACCTAGCTCTATCCTGGCTGTATTTTAAATTATTGGAAGTAAGCGGGATAAAATCCAAACGTATATAAAAAAATAAAATGGACGTGTATTTTATGTCGAGACAAAAAATTGACCGGGCGGAGAGATTACTTGAGAAAAGCATGGGACTGGTCAAGAAGGGCAGATTCAATGAAGCACTGAAAAGTTTTTCGGAAGCTGAAAAATTTGCTACAGAGTCGGGAAACCCGTACATCATTTACAATGTACTCTATGGCAAGGGGAGCTTCATGCAAGCCCTGAGACTGCAAAAGGATGCCCTCAAGCTTTATGAAAGGGCTTCGGAGGCTGCAGATGAGATGATTGCCGTAGAACCGGAGAGTGTAGACGCGCAGACCTGCGTTGCTGCGGTCAACAACAACCTGGGAACGCTGAAGAAGGAGCTGAAGCGGCCGGAAGAGGCTGGAAAGCACTTTGAGCTGGCGCTCGAAATGCTTGAGAAGCTGCTTGAAACGGAAACCGGAAACAGCACCTACCTGACCCACCTCGGCATGGCCTCAAACAACCTGGGGAACCTGTACTCGGAGCTAGAAGAACCTGAGAAAAGCGAGAAGCAATTCATGCGGGCGCTTGAAGCTTACGGGGAACTCCTTGCAAAAGAGCCAAAAAACAACGTCTACCAGTCCTACATGGGAACCGCATACATGAACTTCGGAATTATGCAGGGCAGAAACGCCTTCAGGGAAGAATCAGAGCAGAACCTGAAAAAAGCCCTGGAAATCCGGGCAAAGCTCCTTGCCAGCGACCAGGAAAACAAGGAATACAAAGCAGACTACGACATGACCCTGGAAAAGCTCAGGGAACTCAGAGAAAAGGGGAAGCTGGAAGATAAGGTAGAGGATAAGACAGAAGATAAGACAAAAGAAGGGGTAGCTGAAGAGAAAAAGGAAGAGTAAAACGAAAAGTAAAAACGAAAAGTAAACCGCAAAGGGAAAAGGAAGAGTAAACCGCATTGATAAACCGGTTTATTGCTTCCAACATCATCAGGATCTCAGAATCTCCACCGTAACCAGAATCTTCAGAACCTCCAGCAAAATCAGAATCCTCAGAATCTTCAGTATCGCTGGAATTAGTCGGTCTTTCCCGGCATTTCTTTCGCAGGAAAGAAATATTAGCAAAGAGAATGATTATTCAACTGGAGTCATGAAAGCCACAGCTATAATTGCAATTGCCCTTATCATCTCAGCGTCCCTCATGGCGGCCAAGGTATCTCCCGGGATTGATATGGAAGAGTTCAGGGAAGGAAAGTACATCCACCTTGACCAGGTAACTATTAAATTTGATAAGACCGATGCCGAGGTCAGCATTGAGTATCACCTCAGCCCCTTTGCCCAGGTTTACATGTTCTTATTTGGGAGCAGTCACCTGGAACCAAAAATAAATGAAATTTTTTTTAACTTCAGTGAGGTCACGATCCAGGAAATCGGGAGGACCCATGCAAAAGTCCTTGTAAAGGACATTTCCAGGCAAAGCAACGATTACTACCTCCATGACACCCGGCAACTGGGGATGAAACCCGACATGCTCACTCTTGTATTCCCGGACGGGACCCAGCGAAACGCCGAAAACGCGAAAAAAACCCCGAACACATTTTATGGCTGAGGTCAGTCCGGTAATTCCGGTCAGTCCTCATGGCTCCTTTCCTTTATGGACCCTTTTTGCCCCAGGGTCATTTTCTCCAGCGTCTTTTTCCCCCAGGGCCATTTTCCGGAATTTCCCTTTTATTTCAAAAGATTGCACATAAAGGACATTTTTCATTCTTTTTAGGAACACATATTTAACAGGAAATGCCCAATTTTTCCATTGATAGCAATGGGAAGATTCACGTTAAAATGTCTGAAATGCGGAACCGAATATGGAGAGCAGTACAGGCTCAGCTGCAAAAACGACGACTCTCTTTTACGGGCGGATTACTACGAAAAGAAACTGGAACTGAGAGCCCGGCCGGGAATAGGGAGGTTCCACTCCTGGCTTCCGATCCGGGAGGAACTCACGACCGAAGCGGGACCAATCACCTATAAAAGCGAAGCTCTTGCCAGGGAACTGGGGCTTTCGAACCTCTATATCGGCTTTAGCGGGTACTGGCCGGAGCAGGGGGCTTTTATCAAGACCTGCAGTTTCAAGGAACTCGAAGCCCACCCGACCATGCAGCTCCTGAAAGAAACGGGGGGAAAAGCCATTGTCCTGGCTTCCGCCGGAAATACGGGGAGAGCTTTTGCCCACGTCTCAGCCCTGACAGGGACGGACGTCTATATCGTTGTCCCGGAATCCGGAATCCCGAAGCTCTGGCTGCCCGAGGAACCTACCGATTCCGTCCACCTGATCCGGATGGCGCCCGGAAACGACTACACCGACGCAATCAACCTTGCGGGCAGGCTTGCAAAACTCCCGGGCATGGTCCCGGAAGGAGGAGCCAGGAACGTCGCCCGCAGGGAAGGCATGGGCACGGTGATGCTGGACGCCGCCGTGACCATCGGGAAGATGCCCGACCACTACTTCCAGGCAGTGGGGAGCGGCACGGGCGGAATTTCAGCCTGGGAAGCATCTCTTCGCCTGCAGGCTGACGGGCGTTTCGGGCTCAAACTGCCCAAACTCCAGCTCACCCAGAACCTGCCCTTCGCACCGATGTACCGGGCCTGGGAAGCCGGGAGAAGGGAAATCATCCCTGAACTCGACATGCCGGACGCAAAGCAGCAGATAGCGGAAACCTACGCCACGGTCCTGACCAACCGCGCCCCGCCCTATGCGGTCAACGGCGGGCTCTACGATGCGCTTGCCGACACGGACGGGATCATGTACGGGGTTACAAAAGAAGATGCTCTGGAGGCAAAGAAACTCTTCGAATCCCTGGAAGGAATCGACATTCTGCCTCCCTCCGCAGTCGGAGCTGCCTCTCTCCTGAAAGCCGTAGAAGCCGGAAATGTCGCAAAAGACGACGTGATCCTCCTGAACATCGCAGGCGGCGGGTTCGAAAGACTCAAGGAAGACCTTACCCCGATCCCCATAACTCCTGTAGCTACAGCCGAAAACCCGGACGTGCCTCTTGAAGACCTGATCAGCTGAAAAAAAGTCGATCAGCTAAAAGAAGCAATCAGCTAAAAGAACCAATCAGTTGAAAGAACCAATCAGCTAAAAGGATCAACCAGCTGAAAAAAAACAAGAAAACTAAAAAGGAAAAAGGAAAGCAGAACAGGAGCTTTGTTTATGGAAATGCAGACACCGGAAGAAGAAGTCATAGCCATCATGAAAAAAGAGGGCATCGACCTTGCAGCAACCCTTCCCTGCGACCGGATAAAGAACTTGCTGCCCCTGGTTTCGGAAAATTTCCAGGAAATCAAGCTGACCAGGGAGGAAAACGGGATAGGGATCTGCGCCGGGACGTACATGGCAGGGGGAAAGCCCATGATGCTGATCCAGAGCACGGGGCTAGGGAACATGATCAATGCCCTGGAGTCCCTGAACATCGTCTGCGGAATCCCCCTCCCGATCCTTAGTAGCTGGAGAGGGGTCTACAAGGAAGGCATCGAAGCCCAGGTCCCGCTCGGAACCCGGCTCCCCGGGATTCTCGAAGGAGCAGGAATCGCATATACAATCATAGACAGTCCGGAAAAAATAGGGCTCCTTGAGGACGTGATCCGGGACGCATACGAAAACTTCCGCCCCCACGTTGCCCTGGTCTCCCCAAAGACCTGGGAAGGGTCGACCTGTTGTGCCTGGGATGCCCGGACAGTCCCGGAAGCGCCGAAGAAAGAAAGAGTCTGCAAATTCCGCCTTACCCAGAAAGTCCTCCCCCCCCTCATGATCCGGAACGATGCGATCTCTGCCGTGGCAGCCGAACTGGACGGGGAACTAGCGGTAACGAACATAGGCGTCCCCTGCAAGGAACTCTACGCTGCCAGGGACCGGGACCTTAACTTTTACATGTTCGGGTCCATGGGACTGGTCTCCTCCATCGGGCTTGGCCTGGCCCTGCGCACGGACCGGCAGGTAGTGGTATTCGACGGGGACGGAAGCCTCCTCATGAACCCCAACGCCCTCCTGGAAATCGGCAGGGAAGCCCCGGCAAACCTGACCATCATCGCCCTTGACAACGGGGCCTACGGCTCCACAGGCTCCCAGGAAACCTGTGCGCTCCGCTACATCGACCTGGAAACCCTGGCAAACGCCTGCGGGATCCAGAACACGCATAAGGTCAACACGGAAGAGGAGCTCGCATACCTGTACAAAGATTCCCTGAGTGCCAGGCAGCCCTCCTTCCTCCATGTGATCCTCAAGCCCGGGAACACAAAAGCCCCTAACATCCCCCTCAGCCCTGCACAGGCAACCGAACGTTTTATTGAGGCTTTGAAAAAGTTAAGCTGAAAAAGTTAAGCTGAAAAAGTTAAGCTGATAAAGCCAGGCTGATAAAGCCAGGCTGAAAAAAGCGAAAGCCTGGTCTCCTCTGATACTTCAGAGGAACCTTATTTTTTCCACCGGCTCCGTTATCCTGAACTTTCCTGAAAGGACCTTTTTTTTGAGCTCTTCTGCAGCCTTCACAGCCCTGGCGCGGTCGGACTGGCGCAGGGTTATGTTGATCTCACGCATGCAGCCTCCGGTTGTGCAGCTGACAGAGCCGAGTCTTGCCACAAAAGCTCCTCCTTTGCATCTCGAGACGCAGAGCCCGCAGTTAAAACAGAGGTGGCGGTTATGTACGGTCCTATCCCCTTTCCGGGTGATGGCTCCCATAGGACAGGCTTCTTCCACAGGGCAGGGTTCGCAGCCCAGGCATTTTTCCGGGTCATAACGGACCGTGAAATCCGTGTCGTCCCAGACGTCCCCGTAGCTGATCTCGCAGAGAGGCAGCCTGCCGGCAACATCTACCAGCTGAAGAGGGATTTCCCTGTCCACTTTGAGGATGTTTTCCAGCATGCCAGGGTGAAGCACGGGAATCGGGACAGCCCAGGTGTTAATGATTTCAGGCCCTCCTGAAGTTACGAAACCTCCCATATACCCGGGTTTCATGCCGTGCAGGTCCGCGAAACCGGCGAGGTTCGGGTTTTCCGGGGAACTCCGGGTGCCTGAGCCTGTGACAAAACCTTCCGCACCGTTGAGAAGGACTCTTGTCCCGATGCCTATGGTTTCAAGTCCAGGGTCATTTTCAATCGGGTTTAACTCCCCACAGCCGCAGAAAGTCATTTCCTTGAATTCGCCTTCAAAAGGAAGGGCGTGGAAAATAGTATTTAGAGACTCTTTTCCGGGGTTTACGAAAGCTTTGTAGTTCTTGAAAGCATGCCTGGTGGAATAGAGCCGCGCAAAGGGCATTTCGGCAAGCGGGATGTAGGCTGTGAAACTATCCCCGTTACTGGTCGTAACATCAACCCGGATACTTTTTCCTTCAACAAGCTCCCTGAAGAGATGCCCTCCTCCGTAGCGGGGGTCGGTCTCGCTGTGCGCCGTCCCGAGCACGATCAGGTCCAGGACCCCAAGCCTTTCGTTGGGGCAGGGCCCGGGAACTGCCGGCACCCCGTTTAAGAGGACTTCTGAAGCCCTGACAAAGGAATCAGGTTCCGAAACCCTGAAAGAAAGAACCGCGTACGTCCCACTCATGATACCGCGGGTGGCTGTGGTGACTACGTCCACATCTTCAAAACGAACCTCTTCCCCTGCCCGGACTTTTTCACTGATTTCCGCTGCTGTAAGGACTACAGCTTCTCCGGAATCTATTTTTACCTGAATTTCCGGAACAGTCCGGCATTTCCCTGAGAATTCGGATGCATCGCTCATGTTACCCTCAGCCGGAATATTGTTTTTATTCTATTTTAGGAGCAGGGTCGGCAAGGGGATATTCAGGCCGTATACGGGAAAGTGGAGAGATGAAGATAAGGGTTAGAACTGAAGATGTGGTGTAGAGCTGAAGGTGAAGTGAAGAGCTAAAGATGAAAGGTAGGGCTGAAGGTGAAGTGGAGGGAAGGTGAAGTGAAGAGCTAAAGATGAAAGGTAGGGCTGGAGGTGAAGTGGAGAGATGAATATGAAATGGAGAGAAGGTGAAGTGGAGGGCTAAAGATGAAATGGAGGGCTGAAGAAGTAAAGTAGAGGATCCCCCGCCTAAAAAAGGTGACCCAGGGCATTATCTCTCAAAAAACCGGACAACTCCCGGAAGGGTATAAATAATATTCAGGACAAAAATGAAAATTATAACCCGTACGCACCTGATTTGGGGCAAAAAAAGAAGATATTTTTGCCAGGATGAGAATTTTTAAGCAAATGTGTAAAAATTTTTTACAAATAATGTACAGATTCGGGAGGGAAACCCCCCACCCATCCAAAACTTATATAAATGATGATGCATTCTATGATGTTGCACTACATTGCGATACAGAAGTAAAACACAAGAGGGCTCGTGGTCTAGCCGGTTATGACGTCGCCTTGACATGGCGGAGGTCCTGAGTTCGAATCTCAGCGGGCCCACATAAAATCTTCCCGGAGTTTTTTTCGGGGAGTAAAAACAAAATAAATCACTACTACACCATTTGTGAAAAACCGTTTTTCTGGTGGTGAAGCATCTCCCCATGCCCAGGTAGCTCAGTGGGAGAGCGCTGCCCTGAAGAGGCAGTTGTCCCCGGTTCGAATCCGGGTCTGGGCACCATAGCACATCAGTAGTGTAGCGGTTATCACCGGGCGTTGCCAACGCTCGAACTCGGGTTCAAATCCCGGCTGATGTATTAACTTTTTTCAACAAAACTATCCGAAGAAAATCTTTTCGGTACGAAAAACAGAAGCAAAACACAAGAGGGCTCGTGGTCTAGCCGGTTATGACGTCGCCTTGACATGGCGGAGGTCCTGAGTTCGAATCTCAGCGGGCCCACATAAAATCTTCCCGGAGTTTTTTTCGGGGAGTAAAAACAAAATAAATCACTACTACACCATTTGTGAAAAACCGTTTTTCTGGTGGTGAAGCATCTCCCCATGCCCAGGTAGCTCAGTGGGAGAGCGCTGCCCTGAAGAGGCAGTTGTCCCCGGTTCGAATCCGGGTCTGGGCACCATAGCACATCAGTAGTGTAGCGGTTATCACCGGGCGTTGCCAACGCTCGAACTCGGGTTCAAATCCCGGCTGATGTATTTCCATATAAATATTTTATTCTGATCATTTATCCTGCTCAAATTGATTCATTCTAATATAGTTTTCCGTCCAAATCCCATATTGTTCTGTTTTCTTTTTCGAAACAATGTTAATTACGGATTTTTTCGCATAACATATCTTCGGGATCTCTTTGTAACGGAATGAACATCTTTCAGGCCCTGTCACAAACGATATCAGGCTCAATGTTAACACCAGATGAACAAAATAAAGAGAATCGGACACTTCAACCGACATTGAAAAAATGTTATGTTAACCTAAAGATGGTTAACCAAAACATTAATTAAAAGAAAAATACATTATAAATATGGATATAAATCTCGAAAAGACAAGAGAGTCTGCTTGGAGATCTATACCCACCCGATTAGCAAACCTGAAAAATCGTAAAAGGAGACCCCAATATGTCATCAAAGTTCCAGAAGAGAAATGCAGAGCGCAAAGGTGTCAAGAAACAGGATGAACTGGAGCAGAAGTTAATCAAGGAAGTCGTGCACGAAATTCAGGTAAGCGGTGGTGGACCTATAGAGTGAGCAAAAAAGTACACATAACCATTCAAGCCGGAGAAATTACCGAGCAGACCGTAGAAATAGCAGATGATGCTAGCTACGAAAACCTGCTTGATACATTAAACATTAATCAGGAGACAGTTCTTGTATTAAATGAAGGGAATGCTGTCCCCCTGGATGGGACCGTCAGTTCCGACAAGCTGACAATCCTGAGAGTCGTAACAGGGGGTTGACCCATCCGGAAGGCAGAACTCCTTCCTTTATTACATACTCTTTTTTCATGGACCCCTGGATTTTTATAGTTCCGGAGCCCAAAATTGTGAAATTTTTGAAGTCTCGATCCTAAAAATGTCGGGATCCCATAGTGCCGAATCCCCTGGTTCCAAATTCTCAAAATGCCAGGTCCCCAAAATGCCTAATTCTCAAGGTGCCAAATTCTCTAAATTCTGACTCTTGAAGCCCCAAATCCTCAAAGTTCAGGAAATTCAGAAAGTTCCGATTTATTAGAAATTTTTTGCAGACCTCCGATACATTTAGCCCATCATACCCAAAGGTCAGGAAAGAAGACATCGCTTCCTCTCAAGAAGAGTATTCGTTTGAGGGGAGCAGTAGTTAGAAGAGCATTCGCTCAAAAAACAACTCCTAAAAGAGCTGGCATTAACTCAGGGAAGATCACCAGCCCGACCCAGAGGGATCTAACAGAATTTGACAACCAAAAAAATCAGTGATAGAATAAGTCAGGACCAGGTAAAGCAAAGTCAGGACCAGGTAAAGCAAAGTCAGGGTTGATAACAAGAAAACCAGGAAAAACGAAGAAAACCAGAAAGGAAAATACACAAACCATGAAGGGGCAGAATAGAAAAGTACATGCGGGGATTTTATCCCCATAATGGACAAATTCCTGCGAACAATTCCCCGAGGGACTTACGTCCATTATGGGAGCGAATCCTTATTTTGATCCAGTGCCTCAAAGACCCTCATTTAGGAGAGTTCACGGGCACCTTTTTGCTCATGACTTTCAGTTTCTTGATTGCGGAAATGGTGGCCTGGGACTCTTTATAGATTTTGTCTTCATAATAGCTGATGATTTCATCAACCGGAGCCGCGAGGGAGTAGATCTTGATAGGGCGTCCCTTGCCTGGCTTCTTTTCAGAGCGTATGTTGACCCAGGACTGGTTTCTCATCAGCCGCATTGCAAGGCTGACTTCCGGCTGCCTCAGTCCAGTACTGATTTCGATTTCACGGGATGAAGCCTCGTCCACATTCATAAGATATGCCATCGTTGTGGCTACATTTCTTGACATCCCGAGGTTCCGTAACGTTTCAATAAATATGTGGTCGTTTTCGTCCAGTATTTTCACTTCGAAATCTTTCATGATAACCCCTTCATACTCTGTGGTTCAACAACCTAACATTGGCTAAAGAATATCCTGGTAATTATTATTAGACCATTAAATAACGGATTCTTGAGAACCCGTTCAGAGCTAAAAACATTTACCAAATTATCATACCGTAGATATTAATTCAGTAACTAACTCTGTTTTGCCATTTTAAAGCGATCAAAAATCGTTTTTGCAATCCAGCGGATTGTTCCCCGTTTTTAGTCCAATTAACCAGTTATCAAAACAATTAAATTATATTTTTTACAACCGGCCTTAAAGCCCCGTTTTATAGATTCATTGGACGAAACGTATCGGCTTAGCAATTAAACCTGAATACGTATATAATTATAAGGTTATTCATCTCCAACAACTAATAATGAACTCATACTATTTAAAGTTGTATATATTAAAAGGGAATTTAAAAACTTCTTCACGCCCATAACACGTTTTGGTATTAAAAAAATGCCCGGAATTATTATGCATTATCATGCCCAAGTTCGAATAAAAAAATGGAAAGGTTCTTAATAAAAAAATTCAGACTATTTGCGGCCAAGAATCTGTTAGAAAGTGTCAAGAATATATAGAGTATTTATATTTGCCCACATATGAGTAAAAGATTAAGAATGTTTCGTTTTTTGTCGAGCAAAATATCCATCATGGCTTTCAAATATCCACATCTCCCCAAACATCCTCCTTGAACTGCTGAGCACCATTCAAAAATGCACCCATATTCAGACAAAGACCAATATATTTGGACAATGGGTACATTCTCAAACATTTCCGACCTGTAGCGGGCACCCAGGAGGAGATTCCGAAAACGGGCCTGAAAGAAGAACGAGAAAAAAAGAAAGGGAAAAAAGCCTGAAAGAGGAACGGCAAAAAGGAATGGTAAAAGAGCCTTAAAGAAGAACGAGAAAAAGATCGAGAAGTAAAATCAATCCACCTCACGTAAATGACATATTTTCCCGCACTTCACCGATTTCCCATATATTCTCTTATTTATCTACCGTTTACCGTAACTGATTACCGTTTACCGTTTACTAATTTCCATTGATCCCCTTACTTACCTGCCCTTTGCCGATTTGCTTATTCCTCGCTGAAATATTTTCTGACCAGAAGGCCTCCACTCGAACCAATGAGTACCAGGAGGAAAAGGGCGATTATCATTCCTTCGGAGGTAAAATCCTGCCAGGAATGAACCGATGCCCAGAGCCCGCTTCTCGTTACGAAAGTCGAGAAGATGACCAGGATAAAAGAAAGCACTGCGAGCATGGGGAGTAAAAAGCCATATTCCCCATGGCGGAACCTCAGGTTTGCATGCAGGTAGGCGGTTGCGGTCAGCCAGGGTATCAAGGAGGAAGTTTCCACGGGGTCCCAGCTCCAGTACCAGGCTCCCCAGCCGAGAACCTCATATGCCCAGAAGCCTCCAAAACCAATCCCGAGGGTCAGGAAAAGCCAGGCAGCCCGCATCCAGGTGGAGGCAAGTTCAGGCCACCTGGTATCACTCAGGATGAGCCCTGCGAATGCAGCCGCAAAAGGCAGAGTAAAAGCAGCATACCCCAGGAAAAGGACAGGGGGATGAATAGCCATCCAGGGGTTCCGGAGCAGGGGGTTCATACCCTGCCCGTAGGGGACGAGGAAAGGCTCCGCAAAGGGGTTCCAGTAAGTAATTTCCGGCATCCCGGCAGCCGAAAATTGGTACATCGAGAAGGGGTTTTTCAGTATGATAAGGACCAGGAAAACCGAGGCCACAAAAAGCGCTGTGGTTCTGGTGAGGGCTAGAAGCTTCGTATCCCGAAGGGCTTTTCCGCTTTTAGAATAACGAGTAGCCGCCATCATTATGAAAATAAAACCTGTCCAGAGCAAGAACGAACCTTCCTGTCCTGCCCAGAGTGCCGAGAACCTGTAGTACCAGACGAGGTCCGAACTGGAGTGCTGGAAAACATAGCTGTATTCCGTTTTTACGTTAAGCAGGTAAGAGGTAAGCAGCAGGAGAGAGGCTACAATTCCCGCCCCTCCCACCAGTTCAAGCTTTTCGGAAAGCATTTTGAACTTCCTGTCTTCCCTCAGGCAATACATGAGAGAAGTCAGGAAAGCCAGTATCCCGCAAGCACCTGCAATCCAGATAAGAATCATTCCGAAATTCATAAAAATCACCATCAAATGCCTGCGTTTATTTCCGCCTCTTTTCAGGCTCTATTTTCTTCTGACCTTTTTTCATTTTTACTCTGGTCTCGTTTCCGGATGTGCCATTTCCGGATGCGCGATTTCCGGAAGACAGGGTATCCGAGACAAAAACCAGCACGATTCCAAGGACCATTATGTAAAACCCGCCCCAGAGAGAGTTCATGAAAGGCACTTTCCGGACGTAGAGGTCTACGGTTTGAGTATTCGTATCCACGGATTTAGGGGAGATGAAGAGTTCCTCAAGAAGCCCTCTGTGGATATAAGTTTCAGTGTAGGACTGTCCCCATTTGAAGTCGTTTATATATTTGACCTGCCCGTGCTCAAAGAATCTGCCCCATTTGTACACATCAAAATCTATCGTGTTCACGTAAGCAGAGCCAGAGTACCCCCCATAAGGTTCCCCTTCCATGCCAGAAGAGAAGTCTGTAATAAGGATGCTGTAGCCCATTGACTCGAAAGTGCCCACTTCTCCCAGGGAGATTACCGCGGAATCATCCAGGTTCAGGTTTGTGCTGAACACGATGCCAACCAAGAGCAAAACAACCCCGAGATGGATGATGTGGGAACCAGTCCTCCGGAGTTTTTCCGAAAAATTGCTGCCCCGGGAAGATAGCAACTTATACACTACCGCAAAAAGAGCAGCTAAAAGGATCGGAAAAGCGACGTTAATCGGCATACTGGAGAAGGGAGAAAGCACAGCCGAAACTACCGAGCCCAGCACCCCGAGCCCCACAACTGCAAGCCCTTCTTTCCTGCCCGCGCTCCCGAGCATAAGGCAGAAAGCCAGCACCAGCACAAGGACAAGGGTAGGAAGAGCCGTCCGAGCATTAAAATAAGCAGCTTCCAGCAGGATTTCTTCTCCGGAAGTAACCCTCAGGAGAAAAGGGGTCAGAAGCCCCATCGTGACTATGGCTACAAGCAGCACCAGAACCGATACGGCCGCAAACATGGCGCTGCGAACTGTGAGAATTTCATCGATTTTTTTCATGGAAAAGCCTGAAAAAAGCGGATTAAAATAACAATTCAATAAAATAAAGACTATTAAATCGGAATAATACTTAATCAACCAATTATTTAAACATACCTGAAAAAGTTGAAAGCATTTTCCATATTGAGAAAGCCTGCACATTGAAATGTCTTTCCTGCCCACTCCTGATACACACAAAAAAATAAAAAGGATAAGGGTATGGAAGGAAGGGAATCTCCCGCCCCCCGAAAGGGAACTGGAAGGGAGCTAAGAATACTTCATAGTATAATACTTAGTACTTACAATCAGGACATTAACAATCAGAACATCAACAAGCAGGACATTAACAAGCAGAACATTAACAAGCAGAACATCAACAAGCAGAACATTAACAAGCAGAACATTAACAAGCAGAACATTAACTCCTGGAAATTAATATTCGGAAAACTAGCACTCAAAAAACTAAGACTTAGAATAAAACAGCGAGTTGATACTTACGATCGAGCTGATAATCACGGCATTCTGGCTAATGATACCCGCCTACCTCCCCAACCCCTTCGCAGCCGTCTTCGGGGGTGGAAAACCTATTGACGGAGGCAGGACGTATAAGGACGGGAGAAGGATTTTAGGGGACGGGAAGACTTACAGAGGGCTCTTTTCAGGCATATTTTGTGGGTTTCTTGCAGGGTGCATTGAGATCTGGCTGAGTTCGAGAGGTTTTGAGATTATGGGAATTGAAATGCCCAACTTCGGCACGGACTACGCAAGCGCACTCATAGTCGTCCTTGCCCTTGCCTCCGGCGCCCTTTTCGGAGACATGTTCAAGAGCTTTTTCAAGCGCAGGATGGGCCTGAAAAGAGGCGCGTCCCTGCCTCTTGTGGACCAGCTGGATTTTGTTGTCGGAGCCTGGGTTTTCACATACCTGGCTGCTCCCGAATGGTTCGTAAGCAATTTTACCCTGGGTATAATAATAACCGTCCTCGTAATGACCCCTCTGCTCCACCTTACGACAAACGTTATCGGATACCTGATTGGAGTAAAGAAAGAACCCTGGTGAAATACCTTAAAGGAACAGCCGACCCGTCAGGGACAATCGGGCGCAAGTCCATAAAAATACCGGTGAGACAATGAGTGAATCAAAAGCAGAAACAGGAACTGAATTCGAAGTGCAAAAAGAGGAACTTATCGAAGCCCTCAAAACCTGCGGAGCCGTACGCTACGGAGATTTTACACTTGCCTCGGGAAAGAAAAGCAAGTATTACATAGACATCAAAAAGGCAAGTACAGACCCGAAAACCCTGAAGCTCATTGCGGAGCAGGCAGCCCTCCTGATCAGGAACATGGACATCGACAGTGTTGCGGGAGTGGAACTCGGAGGTGTGCCCCTGGCAACCGCGGTTTCCCTGGAAACAGAACTTCCCCTGCTCCTTGTCCGGAAAACGGTAAAGGACTACGGGACAAAAGGCAGGTTTGTAGGAGAGCTCAAAGCCGGAGACAGGCTCGTCCTGCTCGAGGACGTGACAACCAGCGGAGGCTCGGTCAAGGACGCCATAAAGGTGGTCCTGGAAGCAAAAGCCCTTGTAAAATATGTGATCACGGTCGTGGACAGGGAAGAAGGAGCAAAAGAAAACCTCGCAGAACTTGGCGTGGAGCTCGTCCCCCTGGTAACTGCAAGTGACCTGCTCTGAACCGTTTTCCGGAATCGTATTTATTGGAGTCATTTTTCTTGGAGTCGTTTATAAGTAGAGGGATCAAACTTTCGTCCCCTTCCGGGGACATCCCCATTTCGTGTTTATTGCAACGGGCGCGGACAGCAAACCCCTTGAGATCTTAACAAAATACTGCATAACAAAATTATTGATAAACATAACTACACAAAAACATCGTACAAAAACATCGTACAAAAACATCGTACAAAAACATCGTACAAAATTAGATTTTTTAGTAAACCTTCTTTAATTATCGTTCTCACGGATTTTTTGGTTAACGAACCCTGTGAACCTTAGGGATTTTTATAAAAAATAAGGCCCCTACAATGAGAAGATATTTATTAGAAGAGATAGAAAATTAGGAATTCCTTAGTATACATTTAATTGAAAACCATCGTTCGCTGAAATAATATTGAAAACTTTTGTTTACAAATATCCCCAAAGGCAATTAACGATTATAAACCCTGACTGTAGCAAAGCAATGATCAGAAACCCGTAAGCTATCAAACCTAAAATTGATCAATTGTTTTTCTATATTTTACCTTTTACACATTATATATTAGAAACAAATTTCAGACGAATGGAATAATTTTTTTTCAAATCAAGGAGAATAGAGATGAATATTTTGCTTATCGGTGGCGGTGGAAGAGAACACGCAATTGCCCAAGGAATTAAAAAAAGCAAGCGTGACCCTGCCCTTTATGCTGTAATGGCAAAGAAAAACCCCGGAATTGCCGCCCTCTGTGAAGATTTCCTGCTGGAAAAGGAAACAGAGGTTGAAAGGCTCGTTGAATACGCCAGAGCAAAAAAAATAGAAATGGCATTTGTGGGTCCCGAAGCCCCGCTGGCTGCAGGCGCTGCGGATGCCCTGTGGGAAGCCGGGATTCCCGTTGTCGGACCCAGGAAAGCCTGTGCAATTATCGAGTTTGACAAAGCCTGGACCCGGAATTTCATGAAAAAATACGGAATCGAGGGCTGCCCTGCTTACGAAGTCTTCACGGAAGCGGAAGCAGGACCTGCCAGAGATTTCATTGAAGAACTCGGAGACGTTGCAGTCAAGCCTTCGGGACTCACCGGAGGCAAAGGCGTCAAGGTAATGGGAGACCAGCTCCCGGACCTGGAAGCAGCAAAAGCCTATACCACCGAACTCCTTGAAAAAGGACCCGTGGTAATCGAAGAGCGCTTCATAGGAGAAGAGTTCACCCTGCAGGCCTTCATTGACGGAAAAAACCTGGCTTTCTTCCCGGCTGTGCAGGACCACAAGCGGATTTATGAAGGCGACCTCGGGCCCAATACCGGAGGCATGGGCTCCTACACGGAAGCAGGGGAAATCCTGCCCTTCATGCTCCCGGAAGACCTTGAAAAAGCAAAACAGATCATGGAAGCCACCGTAAAGGCGATTTCCGAAGAAACAGGTGCAGCTTACCAGGGTGTCCTGTACGGGCAGTTTATCCTCACGAAAAACGGGCCCAAGGTCGTGGAGTTCAATGCCCGTTTCGGAGACCCCGAAGCCATGAACGTAATCCCCCTGATAGAAACCGACTTCGTGGACATCATGTCCGCAGTGGTGAACGGGACCCTTTCCGAACTTCCTGTGAAATTCAGCAGGAAAGCCACTGTCTGTAAGTATGCAGTCCCTGCAGGCTACCCGGACAACCCGGAAAAAGATAGCGAAGTGGTCGTCGGGAACATGGGAGAGGCATCCGTCTACTACGCCAGCGTCTATGAAAAGGAAGGAAAGGTTTACACCACAGGCTCCCGCTCAATCGCGGTCGTAGGACGCGCGGACACGATTGAAGAAGCCGAAAAAATCGCCCAGAACGCACTTGAAAACATCCAGGGTAAAATCTTCTTCCGGAAAGACATCGGCACAGCCGCCCTTATCCAGAAGAGGATCGAACACATGAAAGAGCTGAGAGGCGCATAAGGCGCATGAACAGCCTCGATGAAACGAACCTGTAAAGAAGAGTGAGTCGATAAAAGAGTGAGTTGATAACGATGAAAGATTTTCTTTCCATAGCTGACCTGTCCCGTGGAGAAATTCTTGAGCTCATTGAGATTGCCATAGATCTCAAGGAAAAGCGGAAAGCCGGCAAGGTAACAGAGCTTCTGAAAAACAAAAGCCTTGCCATGATCTTCGAAAAATCCTCTACCAGGACCCGGGTCTCTTTTGAGGTCGGGATGACGGACCTTGGGGGGCATGCCCTCTACCTGAACCCCAGGGACATCCAGATCGGAAGAGGCGAGACAATTGAAGACACTGCCCGCACCCTTTCGCGCTACGTGCACGGGATTATCGCCCGGGTCTACAGCCACGAGACCGTGGCAAGACTTGCAGCCTCCGCAAGTGTGCCCGTGATCAACGCCCTTTCGGACCGCGAACACCCCTGCCAGATCATTGCGGACTTCATGACCATCCAGGAATACAAGGGTAAACTCGAAGGCCTGAAATTCGCCTGGGTCGGAGACGGAAACAACGTCTGCAACTCCGCCATGCTTGGCTGTGCCCTTGTGGGGATGGAGTTTACAGCAGCCTGCCCGAAAGAGTATGAACCCTCCACCGAATTCATCGAAAAGGCAAAAGCCCTCGGAGGCAAGATCACAATCAGCAATGACCCGAAGGAAGCCGTAAAGAATGCCGATGTCATCTACACCGATGTCTGGGTCTCCATGGGAGATGAAGAAGAAAAAGAAAAGCGTTTCAAGGCCTTCGAGGGTTACCAGGTAAATAATGAGCTGCTAGCCCTTGCAAAACCCAATGTGATGGTCGAACACTGCCTCCCTGCCCACAGAGGTGAGGAGATCACCGACGAAGTCCTGGATGGCCCGCACTCCGCAGCCTTTGACGAAGCAGAAAACCGCCTGCATGCCCACAAGGCGATCGTCTTAAAATTGATGGGCCTGGCCTGAAATTGATGAAATGAAAATTTCATCAATTTTTCAATATTTCGATATTTCGATATTTCGATATTTCAATTTGAAGTAATTCCACAGGATTTTTAACCCTCACAATCTACAATCCGGGCTCACAGTCAAATATTATTATCCGAAAAGCGAAAAATTCAATCCAGGTATCAAACTTTCGGTACTCCGGAAGGGAATTCAAGGATAAAGTATAAGAATAATGAATCCCTCTATGGGGAGGCAACAACACTTACATTATGCGAGGGTTGCCCAGCCAGGTCAAAGGCGCTAGGTTCAGGGCCTAGTCTTGTAGGAGTTCGTGGGTTCGAATCCCATCCCTCGCATCAAACTTTTTTTAATTGATTAATTTTCGTTTAGTTACTTTATTCTCAATTGTTCTGATTCATTTGCATTTTATGGAGTTTGTGGGTTCGAATCATACCCCTCGCATTAAATTTTGGGGATATAGGTAATTCGAAAAAACGGAACTTTGTTAATTTAATTTAAATATACCACTAATTTAAAAATAATTATCTTTAATAATATCAATATCTTTAAACACATAGCAGAATTTTATATAGCATTGTTCCTTTTTTAAAAGAGATTATATGAACTTAAAATCCTGCTTTAGTAGGTATTCAATCAAAAAGGTAAACCATAATAAAAATAAAACACCTTTAAACAGCACATTTTATACTAAGATTAGTATCTACTTTCTTTTAACAAGTGTATGTATTTTACTCACCGTTATTACATCTTATACTCAATTAATGTTTTCTGATGGAAACAGCGCACGTTATATGATTAGTGCATTAATTCAAAGCGAAGCGGCTATTTTTGGGATTGTTATAACATTAAGCTTGGTTGCTGTCCAACAAAGTGCCAATTCTTTTTCACCACGAGTTACAGAGATATTTACAAATTTTAAGAAAAACCCTGACTTTTACGTGTTAATACTTATTTATTTAGGCGGCATGCTTTACAGTACTTTGATATTAAAAATTATAAAAGATGGTCTTAAGGATGAAATAATTAATTTGACTTTGTCAGAGCACGTTTATACAATTGGCAATATTGTATCTATTTCATTTGTTGAAACCACTCACAGTTTCGATATTCAAATGTATATTTGGAGCACTTTTTTCCTTGCTTGTTTTGCATTTTTTGCACTTATTATCTACATAAAACGTACAATGAATTTGTTGAACCCATTGAATATCATTGAAATACTATCTGAAAACATTACATCTGAAAATCTTGCAGAATATCTTGTTAAATCTACTGGGTACAAAATTTTGTTAGAACCATCTAGGTCTAAAATAATAACCCATATTAAGTATAATATAGCCATGTTGAGTTATCTATTAGGTATCACCAACTATGGTAAAAAAGATGAAGATCCCCTTTTGCCATTAGTAGATATAATTCGTGGGTCTTTGATAAGATATGATTATGAAACATCTACGAAAGCACTAAAAACACTCGAAGATAAAATAGTTACTTTAATTAAAGAAGAAAATTTTGATACTTTAGAATATTGCAAATATGCACCTAAAGATGTAGACTATACGAAAATATCAGTTGGTGCAACGAACTTCAAAGAATATCAACATTATCTAATAAAGAAAATATACAAAAATATTTTCAACCACTTTGAAAGAATGGGCCAATTGGCAATAAATCACCGTGATTACTATTCTTCAATGGAAATAATTACGGTTATTGAACATCTGATTAAAGCCATATTGGATAAAGATAACATTAATAATCAAGTAGAGGCAACAATCCAAGAGGGGTTATTTTCATTACAGGGTATAGGAATAACAGCTTCAAAACAAAATATGGAATACGTTGTTATTGAAGTATGGACTCTAATACAACATTTTGGAAAAATATGTGCATCAAAAAAATTAAATGCAACCGCATTAAAAACCTATGATATGGTAATAAAACTAAGACCAAATATCGTCGATTCATGGATTTATAAAGGCGAAATATCCATATTACTTGGTGACAGAACAAAGGCTATGGATTCCTTTGAAAAAGCCAATACTATTAAAAAAACATCCAAAGCATATTACAATTTGTCTAAGATATATGAAAAGGTAGGTTATGATGATAAAGCTCTGGATGCTCTTGCTGAAGCACATTTTATTGATGAAGATGAAGAATTTGAAGCCAGATATGCTGACATGATTAACAATTTATGAATTCTTTATATCAAAATCAGTCTCCTCACTGCCGGAGTATTCAAATTGAGATTTCCATTTAATCTAATCTTCTTTTTGGCTCTTCGTCTTTTCAAGTGGGTAATGCAAAATCGAGCCTTCCTAATTTTAGA
>JAENYU010000052.1 GCA_016841625.1 Methanobacteriota archaeon | reverse complement strand
GGACGCATTCTTGGCTGAATAGATTCAGAAGACTGCTTATTCGATGGGAAAAGAAAATTGAGAATTACTTTGCTATGCTTCATTTCGCATGCTCATGGATAACTTTCAGAGCAGCGGGACTTTTCGGATAGGCTCTTAGACCACGTAGGTCAAAGAACAAATTTGGGAAGTACTTTGTCAACTTTACTCCAGCAGTCAGCAACATGGCTAAAAAGGCTATGCAGCAACAGATACACGATTGGCGTATACACCTTAATTCAGATAAGACACTAGAAGACTTGTCCCACATGTTTAATCCCATACTGAGAGGATGGGTCAACTACTATGGTCTCTTTTACAAATCAGAAATGTATTCTGTACTCAAGCACATGAATCGAGCCTTGACTCGCTGGGCACCGCGTAAATACAAGAAATTTGCAGGACACAAGCGACGAGCAAGATCTTGGCTTGGTAAAATTGCCAGAAGGGAACCAAAATTATTTGTTCACTGGCAAATGGGAATTTTTCCTGGGGCTGGATAATGGGAGCCGGACGAGCTGAGAGGTTCACGTCCGGTTCTGAGAGGGCATGGGGTGAAATTCCCCTGGGCTACTCACCTTCTGGTCGTAGCTCCGTCAAAGGAGATCGCAGAAGATGCTCGCGAAATCATCGGAAACTTTCTGGCAATTAGAGGTCTTGAACTTTCTCCCGAGAAAACAGTAATCACTCACATTGACGAAGGTTTTGACTTCCTTGGATGGAACTTCCGCAAATACAAAGGAACCCTTCTGATTAAGCCATCCCAAAAGTCAATCAAAGCGATTACTCAGACCCTTAAGACTATTGTCAGTAAGGCTAAAGTATGGACACAAGATGAACTCATCAAAACTCTTAACTATTCCATTATTGACTGTTACCGTAGCTGTTAATAGCCATGTTTCTCCATTTCTTTGAGTATCACTGAACTAATATCCGTGAAATTCTGAATCCCACCGGTCCAGGCAGCTATCATCATGGCGTCAGTTATCTCTGTTCTGGTAGCTCCGAATTGATGAAGCTTTTGCAGGATTTTGACTGCGCTGTCTGTGTTGTTGTTGGAACAGGCAATAGCAAAGACTATCAGGTGCTTCTGCTTCATGTAAAGCCCGCCTTCTCTCTCAGCCCATATAGCTTTATAAAAGCCTGCAAGCCCTTCGCCAAAGTCTTCGTTTATCTGTTCAGCATACACAACAGATCTGGGCACAACGCCCTTTATTTCCTTGATTTCGTGAATATTCTTCCCCATAATTATCTTATTTCAATACGAGATAATCGGATAAAACAATATCTTTACAACTTTTCATGGATCTGACTTTTCGGATAGGCCCTAAGAACGATTAAGGAAAAGAAAGCCAGAAAATTCGACCATCTCAATTGTCGTGACAGTGTCACGACAATCTCTTCATCCGGGAATCCTTCGAAAAACTGAATCATTCACGCAGGTTTTTCTTCATTAAACGATTTCTAACCCGGCCACCAATTGTCTACGCACTGCGTAGACAATCTCCCTCCCCCATTACACTTTTTTCCTTCGAGGCTCTCCTATAGATTTTCGTCAGCGGCTAATAAGCAGGAGATTGTGCAAGAGGCTCTTGCATAATTTGTTCATCGAATTGTCGCCTCACTGCGGCGACAATTTCTTTGTGAGATATATAAATCAGTTCACGGCATCAATAGGGATCTCCTGAGGGCAATCCCCAGGGAATTGTCAGGTAAAGTTCTCGTATGCTGGTGCTGGCCTGATCCATGCCATGGGGACATACTGGCATACCTGGCTAACAACCCGGACAGGATCGAAGAATTCATGCAGGGGAAAAATCCGATGAAGGGGAAGGTTCAGTCAACTTTGGGGAGTTTTGAATGAGCGAAGAAAGACAGCCTGAACGTCATGGAGTTCAAGAAAAGCCTGCAAACGGACATCCAGGTCGGTCTCCTGCAATCCTCCCCCACCATGGGCGATTCGAAGGGCACCACCTACGCTGCCGGGCACGTATCCGAAGCAGACCGGCTCGTGGTTCTCGAAGGCTTTCAAAAGATCGTCCAGAACGTCGCCAACGATGCCATCAACATACGTTTCTTTACGATATTTCAAGTTCTTCAGAAGTGCAAACCTTACCCAAGAAAGGGAAAATCATATCTACGGCAAAGTTCTGGGCCTCTTCGCTGACCGAAGCAACGCAATCACTCAGGACAACACAATTATATCCCCTGTCAAAACCACTTCTCACTGTGCTTTCAACACAGAGGTTCGTCACGGCACCTCCAAAGAGCAGGGTATCGCAGTGCAAGGTCCTGAGTATCCGGTCGAGGTCCGTGTTGTGAAAACCACTCATTGTATGGTATTTGGCGACTATGAGATCTTCAGGATGAGGAGTGAAATCATCTATAATCCTCCCCTGAAACTCTCCTTCTTCGTGACTTATTTTTGTGAAGTCCATTTCCCTGATGGGTTTCCAGAAATCGATGTCCGGTAAGTTATCATTCAGAGCCGGTGATATCTGAGGCCGCAGCTCCATTATAACGAAAATTATGGGTATTTTTGCTGCCCTGAATCTTTCTATGGCTTTGCCAGTTTTTTTCACCATATCCTTTTCCTGAGCAAATTTCCAGGCACCCCAGCCTGCACCAAACCCATTTTCATGAAGAACGAAGTTCTGTGCATCCACTATGATGAATGCAGTGCTATTTCCCTTTATCTTTGTCATTAATGCACCCCCCAAAAAAATAAAAACAATATACAAATGTTGTATATAGTAACGTTGGTTTTTCAAAAAATATAATTTTTGAATCATTTTTACTAAACTTTACTACTAATTTGAAATAAAGAAAAAACATTTTTTACGAAGTTCTAATTTTATTTTTGCGGCCCCCAACTCTCGTGGGCCAGGCCATTTTGCAGGAAATCAGGAGAAATAAACGAACCCTATTTTTGAGTTGTGCACAGTAAAATATGTGTACTTTTCATATGTATCCTGAAGAGATTCCCGTGGACCCAAAGACCCGCATTGAAAACCGCGACTTTTCCCGGCAGATGGACTAGGACTTCAGCTTCCTGGACGACCGGGCAGACTCCGAGGTAGTGGGCAGGGCCCTGCAGGACATCGATACTTTCCGGGAGAAATATTCCATCGATCAGTTTATCCTTGACGAGGACCTGGAGGCCAGGCTGCAGAAACTCGGGATTCAAATCGAGTATTCGGGAGAACGGTGAAAGAAATAAAAAAGTTAGATTACAATAATATTGATGATCAAACTTTAGATGTTACTGAGGCTCTTCTAAAAAGACAATTATAAATTTTATATAAACAATCATTATTATCAGTACTGTTGAAAAAACATCATCTATTAATTGAGCCACAACTTGAAAATAATCTTTATAAGATAAGGATATATAGGCTATAATAATGAGCCTTAACATATTGTTATATACATTCTGTGAAAAAATAACTCAGTTCCAAAATCCAGTGATTGGCATAAACAAAAAATCACTGGATTTTGAAATTGGTTATAATCCTTTGAACATGTCCTCTTGATTGAAGTCTTAAGATGTCGAATATTGAGTTTGATTGAAGAACGAATTCTTCCTGCAAATTCAGTGTTTCATTCAAAAAATGCAAAAATCACTAGTGTCGCGTCAACAGCAAAATGTCGTATAAAATCGGTTACAACGATTCAGGATTGATCAATCTTTGATGATTGACGCGACACTAGATTTTGGACCAGAGTCGATAAAATGTGGATTGATATAATTAGTGATCCTGAAAATTTAAGTGTACTAGTTATTCTCATCAGTGCTATCATTTATTATTTTGGAGTACGTTATGGAGATACACAAACTACAGAGTATGGTATAGTATCGCATTACTTTTTTGGCGTATTATTTATAATAAGTTACATACTAGAACCATATTTGATATTGCTTTTTGTTAAGTTTATTTTTGAAGAACTTATTTTCCATTCAATTTTTGTTAAGTTTATTTTTGAAGAACTTAGTTCCTATAACCCTATTATTGAGAAATTAATTACCTATATAATTAGTGAAATAGGGATATTTTTGGTTACATTAGGGTTAATTTTGGAGTTAATTTTGTATTTCCTATTTCACTATAGTGCCGCAAAGTTCAGAGGTGGACTCAAATCACTAGATTATTTCGATGTATGTAAAGAAAGTAACTTATGCAAATATGCCAAGAAATCATTTATAAAATTTGTACTGAATGGACTAATTTTTGCACTAAAATATTTAATAAACTTCCTACTTACGCGTTTAGCCCCTTTGATAATAATCTGTATTATATATGGGTTCTATATATATGATGCAACACGAGAAATAATTTTAATACCTTTAACTCTTGCTTTCCTAATATTTACAGATATTGCTTTTTGTGTAGGATTCTATCATGCTCGTTATCGTAAGAGTGTATTATATTTAAAAAATGGAACGATTATTTATGGGATTATTTTGAAGTATGGACCCTACGTAAATGTATTAACAGAAGAGGGAGCACATTCGATAAATAAAGATGATATAAGTACTATTAAAACGAGCAAAAATTCTAAAGAATTGCGCAATGGCTATATTTCAGCAGTACGCAAAAAATTAACTTCTTTTTTTCAGGAAAATGTTGAAGAAAACACAGACCCCATGTGATAGATTATAATTGGATTCCTTAGTACCCAATACAAACAATATATTTATATGTTAACGGCGTTAACAATATTAAAAAATGTCTCTCTTCATTGAAGGCACAGCATTTCTCCTCGGGCAACTCCATAAAAACGGCTGGAGCGTGCCGTTTTCCGAAGCAGAGAACGCTATCTCTTCTCTCAAAAACAGTGTGATCCGGATATGCCCGATTGATGCTCCCCCTATTAATGACATTTTCAAAGACCCGTTCGCCGAGATCGGCCGCTTCGTGGACGCCTGGCTCGAAGGGGGGCGAGAATCACAGTAGTTATATATAAAATATGTATGTGCAGGTTTCTCTTCTACCTCTCCTTTTTCATCCACATTCTGGAAAGGCCGGCTGACTTCGGCACCCGGTGAGAGCCCGGGGTTCTGAATAGTGGAAAACGAAAAAGGGTGCCGGAAATCAGAAAATCCAATCAAAAAAAAGATTTGGGGTGGTAAGATCAAATTGAGGATCTTACCTGTTTCGTGTATGGAAGTTGACAAAGAATGCCTGGCTGTGGTCAAGGCTGTGAAGTATTGGGATTCAGGGCGGACTATTTTTTAATTCGTTTTCTGCTTTTTTCTTGTAACCTTCAATCTCCATTTCTGAATACCCACACAACTCTTTGTAAGCCATTTCAATATTAATATTTTTACATTTTGCTAATTCTTCCGCTTTTTCTTTGTTACAGATTCTTTCATTTTTACAGATATCTTCATGAACTACTTTAGGATCACATTTTGCCAAATCTTCAATCGATTTTTTTTGTGCAAAGTGGGAAATTTTGAACGCCAGATCTTTGTCCATATTGAGTTTTGTGACCAGTTCTGAGGTATAAATGCCCATGTATTCTATGGCCAAATCTATATAAACTCCAATCTTTTCTTCATTGACTTCTTCATTGCGGGCCTTCATTATGTTACAAATATATTTCTTGTTGCGAGTGCTTAGATCTTCAAGAGTTTTTATATTAGCAAAGTTGTAAAGTTTGGAGGCCAGATCTTCTTCCATACCTAATATTTTAACAAATTTCGATTTACCGATCCCTAGATACTCCTGTGCCTTTTCAATAGCCAGTTGAATTTGAATTATGGAATGGTCACCAAGTCTTTCTTCCCGTTCTTTGATTGGACATCCCATTCCTTCGCCCAGGTTTCGAGTATCAAGGTTTATTTTCTTTATAATTTTCTGAGCATTGCATCTTGCCAGTTCTTCTATTGTCCTTATCTTTGCATTATATAGCATATATGTCAGATCTTTAGGTAATCCAAGTTTTGTGATAAAATCTGATTTTTCAACATCATATTTTTCAAACCTTGATTTGAACTCCTCCTTGGATGCATCGGGAGCGAGGCTATTAACCCCCTTGTAAATCCATTCTTCTACTGTTTTCGTATAGAACCCCGCAATAAAGGAAAGAAAGAAGATGAAAATTTCATCACTCGGGTTAGACGGTATTGCAGGGTCAAATGTTGTTTTATCAATCGGAAGTATATAAACAGTTATTAAAGCTATAAAGGGTGCAATAAGAATTCTCCTTATATATGACCAGGCAATGCTCATCTTTTTATATTCGGGAATTAACTGGCTAAAAATTTCTTTAATACTTAACAGGAGGTAAGAAAGAGCTCCAATAGTCGATGCAACTATTATGTACATTGGAAACTCCACGTTCTCTATTCCATAAAATGTAATTCTTTCGACATCATTCATATAAAAATAAATGAGCAACAGGGGCCATATTAAAACTGCAAAAATCACAATGAAATTCCTTACTATATCGTGAAAGTTCATTATCAGGTTGCCCTGATCCCCATTTCCTTTTTTGATGAATTCCTCGTATAAAATGAAACCTAGGATTGGAAGAATTAGCAGGCTAATAAGGGCATAGAGGAGTTCCCTTGGGAGAGGGGCGAATAAAAAGAGCCACAAAATCAGTGCTATAAGTGCAAAAACTACAAGACAAAAGTTCATCTTATCAAAAAACCTACACAGCCAGCACAAAAACAGAAGATAGCCTGCTAAAATTGGTAGTATCAAAACCCATTGAAACGGATCTATTTTGCTTTTCGTACTGCTTATTGTTCCATTTATCGTGCCATTTACTGTCCCATTTATGGTGCCAATCGCTGTTCCATTAATGGGATCATTTATCGTGCCGTTTATGGTTCCAATTATTGTCCCGTTTAGCGTATCGTTTATTGTGTAATTCAAATTAATATTTGCTTCATTGCTTTCTTCTGCTGCATAACTCCCCTGAATTAGCAGGCTGAGAATACAGATCATCCCCAAAAATTTACAGGCTCCGCTTACCCTCCCCATAAATAATTATTTGCGATTAACTTATATAAACTTAATTATATATATTTTGGATTAAATATTATCCCGGAAATTCTTCGCCTTACCTCATCATCAGTAGCCCGGTGCTCTTGTATTTTTTGCATTTGATACTCAAATCAGCATTAATATTCATATCAGCAAATCCTCAATCCCTGCCCCTCTCACAATATCAATCGCATCCGTCTGCTCTTCCAGGGTCAGCCCCCTCCCGAGGTCCGGGTACTCCATGGCTCGGTAGCAGGGCCTGTACTGGAACATGAGATTGAACCTGATCATGGGGATGTGCTCTGCGACCCATTCGGCAATTGGTTTTGTGCAGCAGTCGAGGTGGCCGGGGAGGACGAGGTGGCGCAGCAGGATTTCGGCAGTCTCGTATGCGAATTCGAAGTTTGGACGGACGACTTCCAGGTAGTCTTTGACTTTCGAGTACTTGCGGGCGCACTCGTCGTTGCCGTACTTGAAGTCCCCGAGGTAGACATCCACCACGCCTTCCAGGAGGTGAGCGATTTCGGGGGAGTGGTACATGTTCGAGTTCCAGACGACCGGGGTGTTTTCGGAAAGTTCCCGGACGGTTTTCAGGACGGTGTGCGGGTGGGGGGTTGGGGTTACGAAGTTTATGTTCTTTGCCCCGTGCAGCCTCCGGACGTCGATTAGTTTTGCAAGTTTCCGGGGTTCGACTTCTGTTCCGGAATCCGGGAAGGTGGAGATGTCCCAGTTCTGGCAGTAGACGCAGGCAAAGACGCAGCCTGTAAAAAAGATCGTGTGGGAGGGGACAAGCTCGGGCTCTTCTCCCATGTGCAGGAACTCCGAGGCAATACGTGAGACGTCGGTCAGCCTGCAGTAGCCTTTCTCGCCTGCCTTCCGGTTAACCTCGCAGCGGTGTTCGCAGCAGTGACAGCTTTCCAGGATCCGGTCAATGATTGCTACCTTCAGGTCAAGGAGGGAAGGGCTGGCTTTCTCGAATTCCAGGAAGCTTTCGGTCAGGAGCTTTAACTTATCCTGGGCATCGGGGTATGCAAGGGCTCTCAGGGCTTCGGTTTCGAGCTCTTTCCGGAGTATCCGGTATTTATCCATTTCCCGGGCATGGGCGGCCCAGAGTTCTTCAAGCGGCATATCAGCTTCAAACTCTGCCGGGATTCGCTCGCTTATCTTGAAAAAGGCAGGTAATTCGTTTCTCTGTACCCTGAGATAGCGCTTCAGGTACTTCGGAGCTGCCATAAGGGAGTATTGGTCTGCATGGATTGAATGTTTTGTGGTAAATGCTTTTTTGCGAATGTTTTGTGATGGATGTTGTGCTGGGAATGCTTTACGGTGAATGCTGTGTGAGGAATGCTGTGTGGTGCCGACATGTTTAAGTGCTTTTAGTATGTGGATAGCCGTTTATGCAATGGCTCGTTCTTTTCATAGCAGGTATTTTTGAGGCTGCCTGGGCAATCGGCTTGAAGTACACGGAAGGCTTCACCAGGTTTTATCCCAGCGTGTTCACGGTAGCCTGCATGATCTTGAGCTTCTATTTTCTGGCGCAGGCCCTGAAGACCCTCCCCATAGGGACCGGATACGCTGTCTGGACCGGGATCGGAATCCTGGGCACCACTGTCCTTGGCATCCTGCTTTTCAACGAGTCCTGCGACATCGGAAAGCTTCTTTGCATAATGCTGATTTTTTCCGGGGTAATGGGGCTTAAATTTCTCACACACTAACTTTATTTCGTAGTATTTGTTAGACACATTTACTCAGTCATTCATTTATCCATTCATTTATCCATTCATTTATCCATTCATTCAATCGTTCATTTCTTTTTTTATATATTTCGTTTACTCATCTCTTTTTTTGTATATTTTTTGTGTTGTGCGTGGGGCTAAAAATTAATAGCTAACAGGACAATGTTAGTATGGGGATTCATTATCTGATTAAGCCCGGGGGTCCGAGTTGTATCCTTTTTCGGATAGCTTTGCCGATACCCGGTGACAGTTTTCAGGAGAATTTTCAGGAAAATTTTCGGGGCAATTTTTCAGGGAGGAATTTTCTGGCTACAGTTGACAGCACAACCATTAGTTTCTGGAATATACTCAGCGTTTTGTTCCTGTTTATCTTTCTCTACATGGTTCTCTACCCGCAGTGGCAGCTCAAGGTGATCAAGATGCAGCGGCAGGTAAGGCTGAAGCGGATGGAGAAGCGCTGGGGGAGCAGGGTGCTTACCATGATCCACAGGCGGGAGTCTATCTCGCTGTTCGGGCTTCCTGCCTACCAGTTCATAGACGAGGAGGACTCCGAACAGATCCTGCGCTGGATCCGGGCCTCCAGGAAATACCCCCTCGACCTGATCCTGCACACCCCCGGGGGCCAGCTCCACGCCAGCATCCAGATCTCCCGCGCTCTGAAAAAGCACCCGAAAAAGACCAGGGTGATCATCCCCCACTACTCCATGTCCGGGGGTACGATCATAGCCCTTGCCGCCGACGAAATCGTGATGGACAAAGATGCCGTGATTGGCCCCATAGACCCCCAGATCGGAGACATGTTCCGCGGGCTCTACCCTGCCCCTTCCTGGATCTATGCCGCAGAAACGAAAAAAGAAAATGCAGACGACAGCACCCTGGTCATGAGCGACATCTCCAGGAAATCCCTGAACCTCACCCGGAAGGTGGCAAAAGAGCTCCTGGCTGATAAGCCGAAGAAGACTGATAAAGTGGGAATGGCTGACAAAGCAGGTATGGTTAATAGCGCAGGAATGGCTGACAAAGCAGGAAGGGCTGACAAAGCAGGAATGGGTGATGGTCCGAGGATGTCTGATAATCCGGGGATGGCTGCTAAAGCTGGATCTGAACAGGGCAGAGAGATCTGGGTTGATGAAGTGGTTGAAAAACTGGTAAGTGGGGAAATGATCCACATTACTCCCCTTTCGGCTGAAGAAGCAAAGCAACTCGGGCTTAACGTGAATACGGATTTTCCTCCGGAGGTGCACGAGTTCATGCGGCTCTTCCGCCCGGCAAAGGTCAGCGTAGAGTACGTGGAATAAAAATCGTCCCTTGAACCGAAGTTGTGCTCCGGAGCGAGAGTCGCCAGGGAAGGGATTCGAATCATTATCAAGAGCTAACATCAACAAGGATTTTAGGGTTAATGGGAGAGTGATGGAAATGGGGAGAATAAGAAGAATGGGGGAAGTTTTGAGCGGGTTATTCTTGTTTTCTTCAAAGAGATTAAGGTTTAACAATAAAAATAATATTGATTTTTGAGGCTTTTTCAGGAATATAATGCATTTTTTTGCAAATTATTCTATTTTTATGCATTTATTATTCTAATTAAGGTAAAATAATCCTTTATTATCCAGAATAAATTATTTTAACCAGGCTTTTTTCACAGAAACCTCCTCTGAAAGAATCTTACGTTAATTATATATTCGTTCGAATGTTTGTTATTATGACGGGGGTAGCTTTGTTCCTGATTATGCTGCCTTTAAGGGGTTTATACTTGATTTTTCATCGAAAGTGGGAGATATTTGTTCATGAAAATGAATATAAGATTAATTTTTCTGTTGGTATGTGTTGCTTTTATGACGGTCATTGCATCAAATACAGCAGCAGCTGATGCCTTAACAGTCGGCAATATAACGGCGCTGACATCTGACATTGTAGACGACAGGGTTCCTGTCTGGTCTCCTGATGGGGATGAAATCCTTTTCCTGAGGGGCGGGGAGCTCTACAGGGTATATTCGAACGGTTCGAGAGAAACCCGGCTAACCGAGACCGGCGGAAAGGTTGGGGATTATTCCTGGTCTCCGGACGGGACTAAAATTCTGTATACCCTTGTAATTGAAGAGGAGTTTAATTCCGATATCTGGGTCATGAATGCAGACGGGTCGTCTGCGAGCCGACTGACAGCTCCGACGGAAGAATATGTGGAACCGACAAAAAATGATTTTGGGGCCTGGTCTCCTTCAGGTTTGAAAATAGCCTATACTTCCGTGCTCGGGCTTCACTCAAGTAACCTTATTGTAATGGAGCCGGACGGTTCCGGTAAACAGAGCCTTGCAGGTTTCAGTGGAAATTATTTCTCTGCTGTTGCCTGGTCTCCCGATGCATCAAAGCTGGTGTTCGAATCGGATTCGGTGGAGGTGGGAAGATATATCGGAGTTCTAAATTCCGATGGAAGCGGGCTGACTACGGTGGCATACGGGTATTTGACTCCCCAGACCCAGTCCTGGCAGCCAGAGCTGTGGTCTCCTGACGGTTCAATAATTTTGTATTCCTCTTATGAAAACGACCCTGAGGAAAAGTTTTTCAGGGACATATTCACCGTAAACGCCAATGGCTCCGGGAAAACCTCGTTGACGGCAACTGACTCAGATAACCGTAATCCGCGTTTTTCCCCGGACGGGAGCAGGATCGTATTCGTATCCGATAAGACCGGAAACAAAGACATCTGGGTCATGGATGTGGACGGGAAGAACAAAGTGCAGATGACTGCCAGTCCGGCATCTGATAACTGTCCCGTATGGAGTCCTGACGGCACAGAAATTGCCTTTTGCTCTGACCGGTCCGGGAACTTTGACATCTGGGTAATGGAGCTTTCCAACGGCACTCCCGAAGGTGCCCCATTACCAGATATTACCGATGTTGCGGTTGACCCTTCGGATGAAGTTCCCGAAGACAGGACCGCCACCATATCCGTAACCGTAAGAAACGACGGTGGAATGTCCAGTGAAGGTTATATTGCCGTTTCTTTCCCGAACGAGGAGGAAATATTGAGTGTTACGGGTACCGGCGGCGGGTATAATGAACTTTATCCGATAGGCAGTCCTATTTACGGAAAGGACGGCCAGCTCTTTTTTTCAGAGAAACCTATGGGCTAGCTCCAGGAATTTAACTGGGACTCAGGACAGGAAGAAACCTTAACCATCGAAGTGAAACCGAATGCAGGTTCGGATGAAATCCTGTTCTTCGCAAGGGCAGCTTTAAAAAATGACGCTGCCATTGATTATGAATTAGACCCCGTTTTCGCAGCCGACGTTGACCAGCAGGGCTGGTATGTTTATACTCATTCCATTCCCGTGACCGCTACGACCCCGGGCTCCCTGCTTGTGGAAATCTTGGCTCCGACAGCTAATTTTACTGCCACGAAGAACATTTCCGAGCCCGTGGAGGTCAGAGTTACGGACGATTCCGGAAATCCGGTCACTGATTCAGGCATCGGTTTTGTTAATTCCAGTTTCAGCAACGGAGATTCCGATCTCCAGCTATTCGATGATGGGACACATGGGGATACTTCAGCTCATGACGGAATATTCACAAATGAATGGATTCCGGCAATAATCGCTAGTGGTTCGAATGCTACCCCCTGTACTATCCGGGCTTCAGCCGGGCATGCAACTTTAGGCTCTGCAGAAGCCAACGTTAGTGGGACCATTTCCCCGCCAGCAAATCCAGAATCCGATGTTCCTGTATCAGATAATCCTGAATCCGATGATCCGGTTCCTGATTTGATCATAGAGGATATTTCATGGGAACCCGTGGAACCTTATGAAAACGAAAATATGAATTTTGAGGTTACGTTACTAACCTTAACTCCGATTTTTTGTAGGGAATAGATTAAATTGAAGAGCCTTATCTA
>JAENYU010000012.1:98695-116064 GCA_016841625.1 Methanobacteriota archaeon | reverse complement strand
GCCGCCTGAAATTTCAGAGTTGAAAACTCTTACTCAACTTAACATATCTGAAAATCAATTGAGTTCGCTGCCGCCTGAAATCTTAGAATTAGGTCTGGACATAAAGTGGGAGTATCAATTAGGAAAAGAAGGAATATTTTTAAAAGGAAACCCTCTTGAAAATCCTCCTGTGGAGATTGTGAAAAAGGGCAGGGAGGCAGTTCTCAACTATTTCAAGTCTTTGGAAGAGGAAAAGAAGCCATTAAACGAAGTTAAAGTTTTGCTGGTAGGAGATGGGGGTGGAGGTAAAACTTCGCTTGTGAAGAGGCTCTTAGGCGAAGGTTTTGATGGAAATGAGAATCAAACCCAGGGGATTAATATCAAGGAATGGAATTTCAAAGATAAAAATGTGGAAATAAAAGTTAATTTCTGGGACTTTGGTGGCCAGGAAATAATGCATGCTACTCATCAGTTTTTTCTTTCTGAGAGGAGTCTTTACGTTCTAATTTTGGATTCAAGGAGGGATGAAAAAGCCGAGTACTGGCTCAAGCATATAAGGAGTTTTGGAGGGGATTCACCGGTACTGGTTGCCTTGAACAAAATTGATGAAAATCCTTCTTTTGAGTTAAACAGGAAGTTTTTGCAGGAGAAGTACCCCGCAATAAAAGGTTTCTTCCGTATTTCGTGTAAGGATAACAGGGGAATTGAGGTCTTTTCCAGTGAACTAAAAAGGGCACTTTTAAAAGTTGAACACCTGCAAAGAGAATGGGCTAAAAGCTGGTTCAACGTGAAGACCAGATTAGAGAACATGAATAGTGATTTCATTACTTATGAAGAATATCGGAATATGTGCATGGAAGAAAATGTGGGTGATAAATCATCCCAAAATACCCTTGTTGATTATCTTAATGATCTGGGAGTGATTTTGCACTTTAAGGAGATTTCGCTACTTGATACGCATGTGCTTGAGCCGAGGTGGATTACTGACGGTGTATACAAGATCATAAATTCGGAGACTCTGGTGAAAAAAAAAGGAGTTCTTCAGTTTGCTCTGCTGGATGAAATTCTAAAGCAGAAAAATGAAAATGACTATTATTATCCCCCTACGCGCTATAATTACATTATCAATTTAATGAAAAAATTTAAGTTATGCTATACAATCGACGAAGAAACCGTACTCCTTCCTGACCTGCTGGCGGTTCCTGAGCCTTATTTTGATTTTGAATCTAACGAAGCCCTGAATTTTTTCATTGAGTACGATTTTCTGCCGCGTTCAGTTATGCCCCGCTTTATAGTGAAGATGAACAGGGACATAAAAGATAATTTGCAGTGGAGAACAGGTGTAGTTCTGGAAAACAAGGACTTTAATTCCTGTGCGGTGGTTAAATCTGATAACGAGGCAAAGAGAATCTACATTAGCGTGAATGGAGGCCAGAAACGCGATTATTTTTCAATTATACTGTTCAATTTACGGGAAATTAACCGGAGTTTTGAGAAGTTAAAATTTGTCGAAAAAATTCCTGTTCCTGATGAATCCGATGTAGCTGTCAGTTACGAACACCTAGTCACTCTGGAAAAAATGGGTATAGATACTTTTATACCTGAAGGGTCAAAAAATCCTTGCCGTGTAAGTGATTTGCTTGGAAAGGTTAACAATTTGAGTAAACAAGAAGAATTGTTGGAAGAAATCCTGCACATTCTTACTAAGAAAAATGAAGAAGAAAAGCTTGAGGAGATCTTTCAATTTTTAAAGAAAATAGCTGAAGAATCTGATAATGAGGAAACTTTATCGAGAAAAATAAATAAGGTTGTTATGTTGAAGCCCAGTGTGGCAGGATGTGGATTTGATTTCAACGAAGCAATTAAACTTTTTTTCAAAAGGAAATGGAAGAGTAAGTGAGGATTCGGGATATTATCCTATTTTCAAAACGAAATGTTATTATTAGGAGTTACGCACTTGAGATGTAAAAGCAAGCACGTGAGGACTCTGGTCCAAAATCTAGTGATTTTTGCATTTGATTGATTGAAACAATGAATTTGCAGGAAGAATTAGTTCTTCAATCAAACTCAACATTCGGCATCTAAAGACTTCAATCAAGAGGCCATGTTCAAAGGATCACAACAAATTTCAAAATCCAGTGATTTTTTAGTTTACACCAATCACTGGATTTTGGAACTGAGTCGTTTAGTACGAGCAGAACTTAACAAACAAAAAATGGATTTGATATATCGTATATCATCAACGGTTCCCGGGGAAGTCTGAAAACATGTTAAATTATAAGAATGTATACAACTATCTAGAAAAAATTGCATATTATGGTTGTACAAGCAATCTTCATCTTGATCAGAATAGTGATAAATCTTCTAGAAAATCGCTTCGTGAAAATGGGCTTCTTGTTACCTATGGTGATGTTCTCAAGAAATTTGGGAAAATACCCAAAAACAAAGCACATCAAAATGAACTATTTAGAATATTAGATGAGATAAACGATTCTACTAAACCAATGGTATTATCTGCTCTTGTAGTAAACAGTAAAATCTTCCTTCCTAGCAATCCTTTTTTTTGAAAAATGGATGAAAGATATAGATCTTACTAATAAAGAGGGATGCTTAGAGAGTTGGGCAGATGAAATATACAACATTTGGGATTGTTACTGTGAAAAAAAATTGATGACGAAACTACGTAAATGGCTTATCTGACTTGGCGTTCTGCTTCATGTAATGCAAAGTACCTTTAGAAAACCCTAGTTTCTTCCAATCGACATAAGAAATATTGAGAATCTTTACTTACTAATCCCCACATCTCGATTTTTAAAATAAATACTATAAGCATCCACCCTGTGAACATTAAAAGAAAAGTATGTATTCTATATTTAATCATGGTTTCTACTAAAATAAAGTGATAGAAACGTATAAAGGAGAATAATCAAAATGGAACCTATAATTGATGAAAATACGACAGTACTAATTGTTGGAACTTACCCTTCACCAATATCCCGAGATACAAATCAATATTATGCAAATCCTAAAAACCATTTTTGGAAATTAATGGGCAGCATACTTGACACTGATTTGAAAGAATTGGAGTACACTGGCAGGATTCAGGTCTTGCAGGATCATCAAATTGGATTGTGGGATACCTTGAAACATTGTGACATCGAGGGAGGTTCAGATAAGAGTATCTCTAACGAAGAGTACAATGACTTTTCTCAAGTAACCTCTATCAATAAAATTATCTGCAATGGAAAGAAAGCAGAGAAATACCTCAAGCATTGCAAGGTACCAAATGATGTTGATATTATAACGGTTCCATCTTCTAGTCCTCAGAACCGCATGGACGTTTCTGTGAAATCAGAAAAGTGGGAAGAAGCGGTTCCGTTGCAAAAAATATCTGCTAAGGATATAATGAAATAAAAAGGAAATCAAAGGTAGTGACATGCTATCTAATGCCTTTAAATGGAAGCACTTTGTAGGTGAAATTATCTTATTGAATGTAAGATGGACTCAGTTCCAAAATCCAGTGATTGGTGTAAACTAAAAAATCACTAGATTTTGGACCAGAGTCCAAATGTGCCTAAATTTTGGCAATTATCGACTTTTCCGACACTCTCATTTATTATTGTCCTAACATCCTTACATTATCAAATAATTATTAGTCATATGTACTGGTGCTGCACTTGCTTTTATCACTGGATCCTGGAGCTGAGTCAACAAATGGCCAAAAGAATGGAGTCTTATAAACAGCTCAAAGAGCCAATTTTAAAAATTCTAAAAGAAAATTCTCCCCTGTCATACACTTGTCTTTATAATTGTATAAAATATGAATTGTTATGCACACGGGAGAATGGATCCTGCGGATACCGAACAGATGATGGGAGTTGCTTTAAAAATTACAGACTTTGTGAGTATTGCAAGAAAGATTGGAGTTGTTCGAAGCAGGACAAAACTTGCAGATACTACGACGGAAAGGGTTTTTGTTTACAGAAAAGTGAAATTTGCGATTTTTGTGAAATAGGAAAAGTTCATAGTAAGGAATCGTATAAAAAATGTGTAAATTACTTAATTTATGCAGGGGAAATTGTACGTACAGAAATAAAAACGAAGAGGGGACTAAAAAGAGTTAACTTAAAAATAAAAGATGACAAATGTACCCAAGTAGATGAGAAATCTAATGCAGACACGGGTTTTAATTGGGGTTTCGAATATCTAAATACCTGGGAAAAAGTCGTATTTCACGGGAAGGGCTCTCCGTACTTTTATGAAATTGATGAAAAAATAAAAGTGAGAAAAGCAGCACTTATTAAGCTGCACGAAAAGATTGAATATGAATCTCCTTTTGGCTTCGAAGCAACACATTTTAAAGAAATTGTATATTCTGTTGTTGATTTATTGAGGGGGATACTATTTGAATTGTATAGATATTCAGAAGAAAAAGATCAAAAAGTTGCGCTTGATAAGTTTGAAGCTTTCCTAGAAAGTTATCAGATCGGTTTTCTCAAATTAAGTTTATTAGTGAACCCCCCACTGAAAATGAGTTTTGAAACATGTGGGCTCATAGGCAGATCTTTCGATTACGCATATAATTCTTTTTTGTATTCAAATGAATTTGGTGATAAATTTTTAGAAATAGATATAGAAAACTTATCTACAAAAGGATTTAAAAAACTAAACCCTTCTGTAGTTGATAGCACAGTAACATATCTAGAACGAATTGGGCCAATTTTAAAAATATTAAATAATTCCAGTCCCATTCAATACAAAAAACTATATGAAGAATTAGTAAATGAGACCGGGGCAAGGGTAAGTAAAGGTACATTTAAGAAATGTTTGGACTATTTAATTTTTTCTGGAATAATTGACCGAAGAGAAGTTAAAGGTCAAGGGAGGGGAAAACAAATTCAAATTTCTATCAAGAATAACCTTCATAGTTCCAGTTATTACGATAATATGAAGACTGGCTGGTATATGGAAAAATTATTAGAAGAATTAAAGAATGAACCCCATTCTATTATTGAAGCGAATCATTACAGGATAATTTGGACTTTTCTTTATTCTACATTAAAGATGTTAATTTATGAACTTGCGGAGTATTCCAACGAGGAATCCCAAAGAGTTGCACACGAACGTTATCAGGTTTTTCTAAAAGCTCAGTTAATTCCTAGTTTTATGAATTTAAGCAAATTAGTGAATCCCCCCCTCAAAATGAGCATGGAAACACTAGATATTTTGAAGGAAATATTAGATTGTACAAATTATGTTACCAATAAGGAAGTTAAGCATTCGTTTAATGATGTAACACAGGAAGAAGCTAGGGTAATCTCCGATATATTGAAGGATGTAAAACCATCTCATCCATATGGGGGGGAGTCTGCATATTTCAACTCTGAATGCGTAGCTGAAGATGTTGAGAATAGAATACTATCAACTGGGTGCCTAAAAATAATAAGATGTGGTTATGAATGCGGTATTCCGAAAGGATTCAGTACTGAATTCTCTGGTCTGAATCAATCGTCTGCTGCGAAACTCGATGCAGGAGTGATCAAGGGGATAATTGCTCTGAAGAAGGCAGGGGTAAAGACGGCTCCTATAGCTGAGAACTTAGGAATTTCAGTCCGTCGAGTCCAGCAGATCTTGAAGGAGTATCGTGAAACTGGGGGAGTTCCCCGAGTTGACGGGAACCCTGGTAGAACAAAAAATATCTTGTCGGATGAAGAAAAGAGAATGATAGATGAAGCCTACTCTGAACATAAAGCCGGAGCATGTTCCCTTGAGAGAATCATAGAAAGCGAGTATAGTTACAAGATACCGCATAATGCAATCCATAAATACCTGCTCAGCAGGAATCTTGTCAGGAGAAGGGTAAAATCATAGGACAGATAGTGTAAATGTGTAAATGGACGGCATGGACGGATTACTTCTACACTGCTTAAGAGCACGGCCAGTAAGAGCAAGATCGTATCTGTGTTCAAATGTGGGGGAAGTGACGTGCGTCCAGGAGGTGTCCTGTCATGCCTTCTCAAATCAGAATAACAGTACACAAATGGGAGGCATAGTTTAGAAAGCCAGGGGTGCACAGTCCCTTTATTAAATTCATCCCAATGATTTCCCTCTCAAATCAAAAATTACTTTACAGGGTGGATCATATAGTAACCAGATTTTCACTCTCAAGGGGTAAAGAAAGTTGGATTCCGGAATTAAGGTCACACGTGAAACAGAATTCTATCAGGGTTTTATCCGCTTCAAGATGTCTGTTTCAAACGAAACTCCTTTTGTAATCACAAATGTGAACCTTGATTTTCGCTTCGATGACGACCTGCTTCGCATTGACATATATGAACCCTCTTCTTATCAAACCAAGAACGGGAAAATCATTCTTGGAAACATTGATTCAGGCAGATCCAAGTCTATTGCAGTTTTATTTGATCCCCTGCTCTGCTCCAAAGGAACGGATCTCGACTGTTTTGTAACATACAAGGATGCCCAGGGGAAGTTTAACTCAGCCTTCATGGATTCGAAAACGATAAGTGTCGTTTGTCCTATGCTGAAGACCGATTCGGATATCAACATCGGAAGGCTCAAGGAATTTATCGAAAAGCTCCCGAGCAGGGATAGCAAGGTCTATGAAATCCATCAGGGATTTGAGATCTCCAAACTTGCAGGTATCGCCCGGAAAGTGGTAGAAAAACACGATGTCAGGCACATCCGGACCCTGCACACAACGGATGGTAGGAACTGTGAGATCTGGTACTACGGGAAAACGAAGGTCCACAAAGATGACATCGTGATAAGGATTTCCATAGTGGCTGACAGGTGTATTCTTGAACTTTTTGCCGCAACAAAAAGTGCGGAAGTTCTCACCGGTCTTCTGGCAGAAATCGGAAGGGATCTGAAGCACGGTGTTGAGGTCAGAGCCAGTGGCAAGGGCAACGTCATTAATGTCACGATAAAGGACTCTGTGATCCAGAGGAGTAACCTTCTTGACCTCTGTGATATGGATGGGACATGTCCTGTTAATCTCATTGTTGAAGATAGTTTGATACAGCACTCTAACATTGGCTCCAGAAGAGATGGAGAGGAGCTCAAAAGAAAGGAAATAGAGGAACAGGAGAAACTCAAGAGACAGCAGGAAGAAGAAGAAGAAGCCCGCTTAAAGAAAGCTGAAGAGGAAAGGCTCAGGAGACAGTTGGAAGAAGCTGCAAGGAATGCAGAAGAAATCAAAAGGAAGATTCAGGACGAACTCCGCAGGCAGAGAGAAGAAGCTGAGCGAAAACAAAGGGAAGAAGAAAGGAATAGAAAAGAAAAAGAAGCCCTGGAAAGAAAACAGTGGGAAGAAAAGGAAAGAAAACAGCGGGAAGAAAAGGAACGAAAACGTAGAGAAGAAGAGGAAAAAGCCAGAAGGGAACGGGAAGAGCAGGAAAAGCGCAGAAAGCAAAGGGAAGAACTCGAAAGAAAAAAGCTTGAGGAAGCCGAAAAAGCTCAGGCCCCCCGGCAAACAGTTCAAAATCCGGCTCAAAAGAAAGTCCCTCCAAAAAAGCCGGGAAGTTCTTCCGGAAAAGGAATCCTTGTCTTCAGCCTCATTTTCGGCGTCCTTCTTATAGGCGCCGCAGTTTCGTTCTTTGGTTTGAATGACGACTCTGATGACAGTCCTCAGGAAATCCAGACCGTTTCTGCTACTGCTTCTTCTGAAAATACCGAAGAAGATACCTCTGAAACAACAGCTAGTTCTGCTCAAACATCTTCCTCGCAAAATTCTGATACTTATACAAACTCCATCGGCATGGAATTCGTGAAGATCCCTGCAGGGGAATTTATGATGGGCTCGCCTTCAGGTGAAAAGGACAAATGTAGTGATGAAGGCCCTGTCCATAAAGTAATGATTGAAGAACCATACTACCTTGGTAAATACGAAGTTACTCAGGAACAGTGGCTTGAAGTAATGGGCAGCAATCCTTCAAGGTTTGAAGGCGATAATCTTCCCGTTGAAAAAGTATCCTGGGATGATGTTCAGAAATTCATCGAAAAGCTCAATGAGATGGAAGGTACAAATAAATATCGTCTGCAATCCGAAGCCGAGTGGGAATATGCCTGTCGTGCCGGGACAACAACAAGATATTACTTTGGAGATGATGAATCAAAACTTGGGGATTACGCATGGTATGGTGACAACTCTGGTTGGGAAACTCATCCAGTTGGTCAGAAGAAACCTAATCCTTGGGGTCTTTATGATATGTACGGTAATGTCTTGGAATGGTGCCAAGACAGATGGCATGATAACTATAATGGTGCTCCTTCAGATGGTAATGCCTGGGAAGATGGAGGTAGCTCTCTCCGGGTCAAACGGGGTGGTGGATGGAACGACAAAGATAGGTATTGCCGGTCAGCGGATCGCCGCGGTTTTGATCCTGGCCGCTTAAGCAGTTATGAAGGCTACGCCCACTTCGAATACCTCGGTTTCCGCGTCCTGATGGATATTTAACCACTGATTTTGCCTGCAGGAAATTCGAGGTCTAATCATTAAATTCTGTTATACATGCTACTGCTATCATTTTGAGTTAATTAACCGAAATGCGGATCAGTAGCCTCTGGGAAATCGCTGTATCGATAGATCACGATCTTTGACTTTAAATCGACCAACTACACGAGCCGTGGAGTAGCTGGGAACTGCAACAGGCCATTAGCTTCACCAGCGAAGGCCCAGCGGCTATAGGGATTGTCTAACCACTTGTGCCTTCGGAGAATTTTGATCGTTCTCATCAATATTTATTGCACGTCGGGAGTTACAGCCGAAGACAGATTCTATATCGACACGGCTGGGATAGAGGTTGAAGTCCTGGCAGGGATTTTGAAGGAAAACTACGGGGTTAAGGGGGCTTGCTGTAGGGAGCTTATGGAGAGGATACAGCTTGAGCTTGATATGTACTGTCCGGACAGAAAAAGGCTGTATTTTGTTGAGTCATAATCCTACCTTCCGCAGAAGTCCACAAAAATGCCACAGATTTTCTCAATATGGACATGACTTAAAAGCCAACTCGTAATAAAATTAAGGATATCAGCCAAATCGGAAAATTAATGATACATTTGTGTACATCTGCGGAAAGTGAGATAATGATTACTTTCGTATATTTTTAATATCAAATATGAAGTATTACCCTATATGATTCTACTTTGACAGACATATTGCTCCCCATTTTAATTCAGCCGTTAAACTATAAGTCTATTTCAGCGAGGATATAGCGGATATACAGCGGGAATACAGTGAGAATACAGCGACGGAGGTCTAGAATGCCATTTCTGTCACGGGAAACTGTTCAGATGCCTCTTCTTTCAGCGGGACCTCAGGGCACAGGGCCCGGTTGCACATTTCCCGCAGGCAACTTGCTTAAGTTCGGGGAACGCACTGCCAGATTCCCTCACCTGCTTGAGACACTTTTTCTTATCAAGGCCGCCAGCCCGGAGGGCACCTGCAGGACACCTGTCCACGCAGACGAGGCAGATTCCCCCCTTCTTGTGACGGCAGAACTCTTCGGAGGGCCGGGGAGTCGGGGGAATTTCAGCGGAGATCAGAAGAGTCCCGAAGCGTCCGGCACACCCGGCTTTCGTAATCAGCATGTGGTGGACCCCGAAAGTGCCAAGCCCCGCAGCGTAAGCTGCACTCTTGTGGGACCAGGCCACATCAAACCCGGATTTGGTATAATCGAAAGCAGCTTCCGGAACCACGGCATTTATTATTTCCTTAGAAAGCTCGGCAGCGAGTTTTTCATTAATCTTCACGATCAAGCTGTCGGTTTCACCCTTTGCCTGGACCCATTCTTTTACAGGATCTGAAGACTTCCGGTTCAATTCCACAAGTTTCTCTTCAAAAGGCAGGAAAAAAGATACCACGGTTTTTGCTTCCGGGAAGATCTCCTTCGGGTGCAGGTGATAGGGTCCTATGATTTCCTTCATCTCATCGAATATCGGGTCATCTGCAGAGGCAAAGCCGACCAGAGGCTCCCTGTAGCGGGTTTCAGTGCCGGGATTTGCGGCTTCGGTTTTGATGATTTTTTCTATCCTATTTTTGAGATCCGTGTTATTCTGGTCCGTGTTATTTTGGTCCGTGTTATTTTTGAAGTGCATGCTTTCTTCTCCGAGCAGCAGGGTTTTTCAGGAGCTTTCCATTTATTGCTTCCCAATTATTAGCTCTTCTAACTATTCTTCCTTACATATTATTCTTCCAGCTTTAATAAGAATTCTTTTACATCCAGCCCGCTGGCATAGCCCGTAAGTTTCCCGTTTGCCCCGATTACCCTGTGGCAGGGCACGAGAATCGAAATAGGGTTCCTGTTATTTGCAAGCCCCACAGCCCGGGGAGCCTTCGGGTTTCCAATTCTTTTTGCAATCTCCCCATAAGTCCAGGTCTCCCCGTAAGGAATTTCACATAAAGCCTTCCAGACGGATTTCTGGAATTCCGTTCCCTCCGGGGCAAGCTCAACGTCAAAAGATTTGAGTTCCCCCGCAAAATAAGCTTCAAGCTGCCCGGAAACGTCCCTGAAAAACTCTTCGTTTTCCACCCAGCCGTCCGGAACTTTGACTTTCTTTTTGCCTTTCCGGATGTTTACGTATTTCAGCCCAGCTTCGTCTCCTGCAAGGAGTATGGGGCTGATTGGGGATTCAACTATGTGGTAATACATTTCTGTTGGCTCCTTCAGCTTACAGGTAGTTCTGGCGCTTCTGGTAGAAATGTTTATTCAAGACCTTGCCCCCCCGGGATAACAGCCGAAAACCAGCTTAAACATTGAGGGTTCGAACCCGTGACTCAGCTAGATTCTATGTTTCTTCATTTGAATTGTCAGGAAAAAACCTGTCGATCAGGCACGACCGGGGAGAAGGCAGGGTACGATGAAAAGGAGAAAAAGCATACCGTGAGAACAAAAAGAGAAGAGCCGGAAAAAAGAAAGAGGGAAAAAGAAGTTGGAGGCGGAGGGCACTTAAATGTCCCAGAAGCCCCGGGTTCTCAATTCATTGAGCCTTCCAATCGATCAAATTTCAATCGATCAAATTTCAATCAATCAACTTCCAATTAATCAACTTCCAATTAATCATTCTCCCGATGATACATACCAGAAAGAACCTGAATAGACATTCAGGCTTTCTGCTGCAGACTCAAATTTCGGGCTGTTCTTCTCTCTTTCAAGTTCCTCAAGCTGCTTGATCCTTAACTCCACGACGTCCATGGCATCTTCAAAGAGCTGCCTGTTGATTTCGATCCCGAAGTATTTTTCCAGTTTTTCTTCGGGAGTCATTGTGCTGCCTGCCGAAAGGTAGGCTATGTAGTTTTCATTAAAATTATCCGGGTCTTCTTTGTACTGCTTGAAGAGGGCGAGAGTTATTGCCTTTGAAACTGCGTAGTTGAATGTATAGTAGTTATTTGTCAGGTAGATGTGGTTGATATATGTCCATTCTGCAGAGTCTCCGGCATAGTATTCAATGGAGTCACTCCTGTATTCTTTAGAGATTTCGGTCCAGAGGGCATTGAGTTCGGCTCCGCTGACCGTCCCGTTTTCAGCGCATAGCTGGTGTGCCTTCCATTCGAATTCCGTGATCATGGGCTGGAAGGTAAAGTAGTTCTGGTATTCCCCTATATGCTGGGAGAGCACTGCAACAGCGGAATCCTGATCGGAGTTTTCGACCACATAATCGACAAAGAGTTCTTCGTTGAAAGTGGAAGGAACCTCCATTTCGTAGGCAGGAGTGCTGCAGTAGAGGAAATCAACGGACTGGCCCATCAGGTAGAAATGAATCCCGTGCCCCACTTCGTGGGTGAGGGCTTTCTGGTCTGAGATCAGGCCGTTATAGTTCATGAAGACCAGCGCCGGGGCCTGCAGGGAGCGGAGTTCGATGCAGTAGCCTCCGGGTTGTTTCCCATTTTCGGGGGCAGGGTACACGTCTATGAAATTCCCTGTCACCATCATTAAAAATATTTCATTGAAACAGGGGTCCATGCCTGCATAGGACTTCTGGATGCCATTGAGCGCATCCGCATAAGCATACTCCTCTCCGGGCTGCCCTGTCAACTGCAAGTTGCGGTCAAAGGGTTTCAGGGTTTCGAGCCCGAGCTTTGCTTTCCTAAAATCGTTACAGCCTTCAAATACGCCTTTTCGATCCTTGAAGACCGCATTCATTTCATCAACCTGGGTGCTGGTAAGATAGAGGGCATAGAGGCAGGCTTCATAGGAGTCAGGGAAGTTAAGTTCCCGGGCAGAAAGGTCGTCGAGCCGGATTTTTTCGGAATAGAGAGCCGCCATTGAATCTGATTCGTCAATCAGGTGGTAAAACCTCAGGTCATAACATGTTTCCCTGTTGACCCTGTTAGGGTCTGTTGAAAGCAGAGTATAGTAGGACTGGGAGTTGACTGTATATTCTTCCCCGTTCTCGAGGGTTATGTTCCCTGCCCAGGTGACATTGTTCGTAATCTTCGAAAATGCCTCGGTCTGGAGTTTCATGCGCTGGTTTCCGATATCTGCAAGATATGCAGCCTGCGCCTCGTCCCTGGGCCTGTGCTCTGCAAACCTGATATAGCCATCGAGATAGGCCCGGTACTCTTCAAGCCCTGGCTCCTCGGAAAAGAGCTGCTCCCATTCTTCCGTTGAAAGCGAGGTCAGCTTTATAGTAGCAAATGAGGTGGCTTTCCCATGTTCCGTAGCCAGGTCCTGGGCGTCTGCAATGAGAGAAACAAAGAACGGATCATTTACGTTTTTGCTGAGCCCGATGTGTCCATAAATATACAGGATTTCAAAGGACCTTGAAAACTCCTTATTGGTTTCAATGTAGTCCAGCAAAGCAGGCCCTGAAAGCTCCTCGAATTCCGGGCGGAAGGTTTCGCCGATCTCCACCGACCGCGGCTTCAGTCTTTCAAGTTCATCCATGGCAGCTCCCCTGCTGCTGAAGAGATATGATTCGTTCCATTCAGTCGTAATCTCATCGGGATCGATTTCTTCAAATTCATATTCCTCAACCACGATTTTGGAAGCTTCCGCGATGTCACCAGGGGCACTGCACCCCGAAAAAAAAGCAAACAATAAGAGCATCCCGAGAATCGTGAATCTCGCAACTATTTTCTGTTTCATAAAAATACCGCCTCGATTTGCATGTAAATATATCAATTCCCATTTCCTGCCAGATTGAGTCAAAACTTTGAAAGAAATTATTAGAAAGATAGGAAGTAATTTCCGGAACGAGGTAAATAACTGCCGATTTTAAATGAAACAGTATTTCAAAAGAAGAGTTGAGGTACTGAAGCTAGAACATAGCAATAGGTAAAAAGGAATTAGAAGGAATTAGAAAGAACATCAAAAAGGTTTGAAGATTTGACCATAGGAAATATGTTAAATAAAATTAAAGTGTTAGGAATTCAGCGCTTGAACAGAAATAGAAAACAAAGATTAAACGATGAAAGCAATGACAACAAAAAAGACACTTACAACACTTACATTATTGCTCCTGCTGATCCCGGTCCTTTTTGTATCGGGCTGCGAAGATAAGGGACTCGCCGCAGAAAAGGAACTTACTTTAGAAGAGATAGCAGCCCAGATGCAACAGAAAGAGGACAATGTCAATGATTATTCTTTTACCTTTAACCTGAATTTGGATTTCGAGGGGGAAGCCCTGGAAAAGGAATTTGAGGTTATGGGCAAGAAACCGGACATGTACAGGATTCTTACAGAAACACCGGGAAAGGAACCTGAGAAAGTAGAGGTCTCAAACGGGGAGTACATGTGAACCTACTACCCCTGGAAAAATACCACCATAAAAGTGAAACTGCCTGAAACTTCCGAACCTGAGGAAAAAGAACCTGCAGAGAAAGATTCCGGAGAAAACAGCGGAATCGGGCTCATTGAAGGGCTCTTGAATGAAAACCGGACAACCCTTCTCGGGACAGAAGAAATAGACGGCAGGCCTGCATATCTACTGGGGAAAACCCCCGAAGAAAATGGGGAAGAAGAAGGAGAAGGAGAAGAAGAGGGAGCCCTTCCGGGATATAGAGAAAAGTTCTGGATAGACAAAGAGACAGGAATGCTTCTCCGGTATGAGACTTATGACAGCAGCGGAAACCTGACAGTAAAATACGAAATACGAAACCTGAAAATCAACACGGATATCCCGGATTCAGAATTTGAATTTGAGGTCCCGGAAGGGGTAACGGTAGAAACCAGGGAGTTCGGGAAACACTATCCTCCTGAAGACCTGACAGCCCCTGACGGAGACAGGCAGATTGCCTCAGGGCTCATCATAGGCCTTTGCCCCTGAAGGGAAGGGACAGGATTCAACCGCAGAGGGGAAAAATGAGGAAAAAAAATCCCGGGAAAAATCCGGAAAATAAAGTGGTGAAGAAAATGACAAACAGGAAAGCACTTACAACACTTACATTATTGCTCCTGCTGATCCCGGTCCTTTTTGTATCGGGTTGTACCGAGGAACTCAGTGCGGAAGAGATCGCAGAACAGATGCAGCAAAAAGAAGCCAGTATCCAGGATTATTCGTATACGATGCACATGACTTCATACTTTGGGGAACAGACCCAGGAAAGCGAGGTCCGGATCCTGCAGAAGAAACCTAACAAGGCAAAAACCTTTGCAAAAGAGCCAGGAAAAGAGGAAGAACTGGCCGCGGTTTCGGATGGGGAATTCATGTGGACCTATGACCCGAAGACAAATACAGTCATGAAAATGGAAATGCCGGATACCCCGGGTGCAGAGGAGATGGATTACGTCAGAATTATTGGCGAGTTCCTGAGCGAAACGGATGTCTCCCTGCTTGGCTTAGAGGAAATTGACGGAAGGTCCGCATACCTGCTGGAGACCAGCCCGAAAGAGGAGGAAGAAGGAACCCAGATGGTACACGGGGTGAAAATCTGGCTCGACAGAGAGACCTGGATGCCTCTCAGGTATGAGATGTATGACAGCAGCGGAGACCTGATGATAGAACTCGAGATCCGCGATCTGGAAATTAATAAGGGAATCCCGGACTCTGAGTTTGTATTTGAGATCCCGGAAGGGGCAACCGTAAAGACCGTGGACCTGGACTCATTTGAACTTCCCGGGGAAATGACCCTCGAAAAAGCCAGAGAATCCGCGGGATTTGAAATCCTGGTCCCGGAATACCTCCCCGAAGCTTATGAATTCAGCCATGCGATGGCCTACAATACCAGCGAAATTGTCCCTGAAGGGCAGGCTGCCGAAACGGTCATCCTGACATACATGAAAGGAGAAGCCAGAATAATTATTACAGAAACCGTATCTGAGGCTGAGACCTCGGAAAATGCAATCATGAATACTGCCGAAGATGTTTCTATCAACGGGAGGGACGGAAAATACCTTGCCCTTGGAGACATGAAGATTCTGAGCTGGGAGATAGGAGGTATTGACCTGAGCCTTACCGCTTCCCTGGAAAAAGACGAGTTGCTGAAAATTGCAGAGTCCATCCCCGAAAAAGCATAAATCCGGAATTCACAAAAAACACGGGAAAAAAACAGAAAAACAGGGAAAAATACAGAAAAACTGGAAAAAACCGAGAAATAATACAAAAAAGTGATGAAGAAACAAAAAAGTGATGAAGTAAAGCCCGAAGGCCTTACTTTACTTTTTTTAAATTTATTTTGCGAGGTTGTAGTTCTGGTTGACGATCTTCAGGGCGCAGTAGTTGCCGCACATTGTGCAGGCATCGGTGTCTTCGGGTGCCCTGCTGTTCCTGACTGCTCTTGCGTGTTCGGGGTCGATTGCAAGGGAGTACATCTTTTCCCAGTCGAGTTCCCTTCTGGCTCTGCCCATGTCAAGGTCCCACTGTCTTGCTCTTTCGGGGTACTTGATCATGTCGCCGACGTGAGCTGCAATCCTGGAGGTCTTGACTCCGGTTATGACGTCTTCGAGGTTAGGGAGGGCGAGGTGCTCTGCAGGAGTTACGTAGCAGAGGAAGTCACAGCCGCATGAAGCAGACACGGATGCACCGATTGCGGTTACGATGTGGTCGTAGCCGGGGGCGATGTCAGTAACGAGAGGGCCGAGCATGTAGAAGGGCTTGTGGCCACTCATTTCCTTCATGAGCTTGACGTTGGTTTCGATCTGGTCGAGGGGGACGTGACCCGGACCTTCGACGATTGTCTGGACGCCTGCCTGGTGTGCCTTCTCAGCCACTTCGGAGTTGATGATCAGTTCCTGGATCTGGGCGCGGTCGGTTGCGTCGTGGACTGCTCCTGCACGCATCCCGTTTCCGGTGGAGAGGACAACTTCGTGTTCCTTGAGGATTTCAATAAGGTAATCGACATTTGCGAAAAGCGGGTTTTCCTTATCGTTGTGCATCATCCAGGCGCTCATGAAAGCCCCACCACGGGAACAAAGACCGCCGTACCTGCCGTGGGCTTTGAGCCTGTCCAGGGTGATGTTGTTGATTCCGGTGTGGATTGCCATGAAGTTGGTTCCGAGCTTTGCCTGGGCTTCGGTTGCATTGAAGAGCTCGTCTTCGGTCATGTGCACGATTGAACCGTACTTCCTTGCGGCTTCAATGAAAGCCTGGTAAAGGGGAACTGAACCCACGGAAATGGAAACGCTGTCAATGACTTTTTTCCTGATCGCGAGGAAATCTCCGCCGGTACCGAGCTCCATCAGGGTGTCAGCTCCTGCTTTCTCGGCAGCAATTGCCTTTGTGACTTCCATCTCTGGGTCCACGATATCGGAGGACACACCGATTGAGGCGTTGACCTTGGTCCTGAGCCCTTCTCCGATCCCGCAGATCTTTACCTGCCTGTAGGGGGAGGTGGGGATTACGATTCTTCCGGATGCAACTCCACGGCGGACGAATTCAGCGTCAAGACCTTCGTCCTGTGCAACGATCTTCATCTCTTCGGTAATTATTCCATTTTTGGCATCTTCCAAGATTGACATCTTTATAACCTCAAGTTTTTATTCAGTGGTAAAATTCATCTGTGTAAGAGTAGGTGAGAATATTTGAACATAGAAAGCGCGTAATTATATATAATACTATTTAAAAAACGAACTTTAACCCAGATCAAATTTACTTGAGTTGGGGGTCAACCAATACTGAAATTATAAGAGTTCTAATTAAAAAAACCTTTTTTATAAAGAATTTTTAAAAATCATTTGACCTCAAATCAAGTAAATTTGAGTTAATGGAGAGAAAATAGAAAGAAAATAGAATTGAAAGAAAAAAGAATGGAAAAACGGAAAAATTGAAGAAAAAATTCGAGGAAAAAGGAAAGCAAAAGAAAAAGAGAAACAAAAAGAGAAAAGTAGAGGGAAAAATGAAAATGAAAATGAAAAATGAAAAATGAAGAAAACAGGAAAAAAACAAAGAGAAAACAGGAGAAAAACAAAGAGAAAACAGGAGAAAAACAAAGA
>JAENYU010000012.1:74211-98595 GCA_016841625.1 Methanobacteriota archaeon | reverse complement strand
AAAAACAAAGAGAAAACAGGAGAAAAACAAAGAGAAAACAGGAGAAAAACAAAGAAAAAAGGGGACAAAATGCCAGGGCCCGGAAAATAGTAAAGGGCCACCAGCAAAGAAAAAAAAACCTTTACTTATTCTGTTCTTTGATGAGGCGGATAGTCTGCCTGTGCAGGGAAACTATCATGTCGCTGAGCATCCCGAAAATAAACATCTGGAGGCCGAAGATAATAAGCAGGGTCGTAAGGATCGAGAGAGGGATGCGGGTGATTCCCTGGAACCACTGGACTACCACAAAGGTTCCGGTGAAAATGCCTGACAGAATAAAAAAGAAGCCTATGATTCCGAAATAGAACATTGGGTTATGCACTTTGGCAAGTCTGTAAATAGTGGACCCGATCCTGAACCCATCTTTCACGGGATTTAATTTGGTTGCACCTTTTTCGTTTCTCGGGAGGTAGCTGATGGGAACTTCCAGGACCTTCTGGTTTTTCAGGATACACTCCACCGAGATTTCGGTCTCTATTTCAAACCCGGTTTTGTTCAGTTCCAGTTCCCTTATGCTTTCCAGGGTAAAAGCCCGGTAGCCTGAGAGAATATCCCTTAAATGAGCCCCGTATGCAAAATCAAAAAGCATATTTATAAGGCGGTTGCCCACGAGATTCATTTTTGTAAACGCCCCGGGCTTGTAATTAAACAGCCGGTTTCCGATCACATGATCGGCCCGACCTTCAAGAACGGGGTCAAGCAGTAAACGGGCTTCCCGTGCAAGATAGGTCCCGTCTCCGTCAATCAGCAGGACATAGGGGCTTTCAAGAAGTTCGAAAACCTGGATCATAGCCTGCCCTTTACCTTTTCCGGTCTGCAGGACGACTCTTGCCCCTTCCTTTTCTGCAATTTCTTTCGTACTGTCCTTGCTGTTCCCATCAATTACCAGAATATTAGAAAAGCCTTCTGCCTTGAAATCCGTAATGAGTTGTCCTATGGTAGCAGCTTCGTTCAGTGTTGGAATCAGGATGCAAACGTCTGCGCTGTTCAAGGTTCACACATATCCTTTGCCGGACCCCTACACATACTGTGGAATCCGTTTTTCTTGTAAAGCTCCTTTCCGCACATGGCAACCGTCGGAAAGGAGGCAGGATTTTCAAAAAGGATGAGGGGTTGTTCTTATAAAAGCCCCATGTTGTCAAGCTGCGTGCGGACGACTTCCACACCCTTTTCACAGTCTTCGGGGGACTTGCCGCCTGTTACCACCAGTTTCCCGGAACTGAAAATCAGGACAACTACCTTTGGCACATCGATCCTGTATACGAGGCCCGGAAACTGTTCGGGTTCGTATTCGATATTTTCAAGCCCTAACCCGATGGCGATGGCATTGAGGTTAAGGATTGTGTGCAGGTCAGCCGAGGCAACAATGTTCTGCACCGTGATCTGTGGGTCCTCTATAGTTGGGATCCCTATGCCGTTGAGCTTCTTTGCCATGTTGCCTATCACGGTGTGTACGTCAGCCACATTCTTTGCTCCGGTGCAGACCACTTTCCCTGAGGTGAAGACCAGGAATGCGGCCTTGGGGTCCAATACCCTGTAGACAAGCCCCGGAAATTTCTGCTTGTTGTACTCGGCCCCTTCGAACTCGGATTCGATTACGATTAAGTCGAATTCTTCAGCAAGTTTGGTGGATGCAACCACGTTTTCTATCTTGATGCTAGATTCACTCATTAGTCAACCCTCGGTATATAAAGCAAAAGTAATAGTCTTTAACCAGTATATAAAGCTATAGTTAAATGACACGCATCCTATATAAATGCTATATAAAGAGAGTATATATACGACGGGAAAACTTAAATCTAAGGCGCAAGCGGAAAAGAAAAAATTAATAAAGATGAGGGAGAGATAAACCGATTATAGGAGGATTCAGTCCTCAATTTTTTTCAGGCCGTCAAGTACCGCGTCATACTTAGCACAGACCCGCCGGAAAAGGTTCCCTTCCACACTGCGGTGAGTGGGGAGAAGGATTTCTGCCTCTTTCCCGATTTTCGCCCCGCTTTTCGAGGTCCCATAATCAGGGGCAATCAGGACGCCGTCCGCAGAAACTCCCAGATTCATGTCATTTACGATTTTTGAGATCATGTCCGTGGCAGGCTTAACCTTCTTTTCGATAAGAAAAGCTGAAGACACATATTTTTCCCTTGTCTCCCTAATTTCCTTTAGCGTCTTAGCCACGGTTTCCGGGTCGACTTCATCCTGAAGTTCTTCGACAACTGAAGTAACAGCTTCTATCAGGTCTTCAAAGGTCGTGGAGTGCATCTCAAGAATCTCCCCGTCGCAGTGCTGCCGAACCTCCTCCAGGTAGCCGGCCGTAATGACCAGGACATCCACTTCAAGCAAGCGGGAGATTTCTTCTTTTGAAGGGGAATAGGCATTTATCACCAGGTAGTCCTTAATCCCGCACATCCCCATCAGGGACTCGTACATGGGAGTTACTGCAATGGTCTTTTTGCCTATCCACCGGTTGATATCGCTCTGCCCGGCTTCCTCTTTCAAAAGTCCGATGATCTTTTCCTTTATAGCCCTGGGGTCGTTTCGCATGATCCCGAAATAATCCGCAAAAAGCGAGGTTGTGGAAAGCTGCCGGCTCCTCCCGCAGGGCACGGAATCGACAAAGCCCCGCTCGATCAGGTCCCTGATATGCTCGTAAGCCCCACTGCCCCGCATCTCTATCAGATCGGATTGGAGCAGGGGCTGGTGATAGGCGATCATGGAAAGGGTCCGGAGTTTTGGCGCGGAAAGTTCTTTTGGGGCGACTTCCCGCATAAGCTCGGAATATTCGGGTTTGACCTGCATGACATAACGCTCCCCGAGGTCCCGGACCTCCAGCCCGGTCTCGCGGGAAGCATAGTCTTCCATCAACTTCCCGAGTAAGGAAAGTATGGTTTTTTTGGGCCGCCCTGTTATTTTCGTAAGCTTTTCAAGACTTACTGCCCTGCCCGCAGCAAAGAGGGCCGCTTCAATAATTTCAAGCTCACTCATAAGGTTTCACTTCCGGAAAAAGGATGAATGCCGTAGAAAGATAAGAATTATTATCAAGAGGGTTCATTAAATTTAAAGAAGGAACTTAGTCTTCAAAGACTTCGTCTATTTTTTAAGAAGAACAGTTTAGTCTTCAAGAGGATTTGTTTCTACCGGATTTGTTTCGACGGAGAAGGCCTCTACAGGTTCGGACTTCAGGACACCCTTCCTTAAAGAACTTTCGCCAGAACCGTTACCTGCAGATGCCGGAACAGCAGTTCCCGGGGCTTCATGTCCTGAACCCTCTCCGTTTTGCAGGCTATTTTCATGGAAAAGGGGGGGGTTGTGCTCAGTGGAAAAGCCCGATTCTGCCCCGGGATGGATGAAAAGCTCCCCGAAAAGTTCCTTCTGGCAGAGCCAGATTTTCTTGCTGGAAGCCAGGAAGAGAAGAGAAATGTAATCCATGACCTTGTCTTCACTCCCCTCCAGGAGAACAGAAAAGACCACATAAGGCTGCACCTGAAACAGTTTTGAAAGCCTGGCCCAGATCAGGTCCAGCCGGGCACTGATGGCTTCATCGTGGGCGATATCAAGGACATCCCCGGTACTGAGTTTTGGCCCTTTCGGAACTTCAGGTTCTTTCGAAGCCTGCAGGACTTTCTTATCGTTTTTTCTGGAAAGGGCTTTTTCGGCTTTCCGGAGTTCGGAAATCAATTCGTTCAGGGTCACGGGGCGAGTGGAAAGGCGGCGGACAGGGAGTTTCGGGATAGGGAATTCATCGGGCTCCGGAAATTCATCATAATCGAAAAAGCCGGGCTCCTCTTCGGGCTCTTCTTCCTCAAGAATCCCGGAGGATTTCATGCGGAGCAGGATAGCGGAATAGAGGAGCGTCCGGGAAGAGATCCGGAGGTCCATTTTCTTGAGTTCCTCCACCCTTCCCAGGAAACTGTCAGTCAGTTCCACGATGTCGATGTCCCAGGGGTCGATTTTTCCGCTTTTTGCAAGTTCGACCATGATGCCCAGGGGTTCGTAGGTCTCGAACTCCGAAAGTTCAAGCCCCTCCAGGTCAACCCCTATGCTGGAGAGAGTGGAAGGAAGCCGGAAATTTGCTGAGTAAGAAAAGGAAGAGTCTCTGTCAACAGGTTCCGAAACGTCAGGGAGCACATCCGGAGCCTTCAACTTAAAGATCTCCAGCACAGTCCCGGCACCTTCCGCAAGCTCATCCATTCAACTTCACCCCTGTAATGCTCGTGATATTGTTTTCCTGCATGGTGACCCCGATGGTCCGGCTTGCAGCCTGGATCATGGGCTTCCTAAGGGAAACAACGATAAACTGGACTTTCGAACCCGAGGTCCTGACCCTTTTCGAGACCCTTTCCACGTTCCAGCCGTCCAGGAACATATCGATCTCGTCAAAGGCATAGAAAGGTGCAGGGCGGTACTGCTGGATCGCAAAGATGAAAGCAAGGGCTGTAAGACTCTTTTCCCCCCCGGACATTGCCTCGATCCTCTGGAGGGTCTTTTCCTTGGGCTGAGCCCTCAGGGTCATGCCCCCCGCAAAGGGGTCATTGGGGTCATCCAGCAAAAGCTCTCCCATCCCTTCGGAAAGTTCGTGGAAGATTTCCTTGAAATTGGCATTGATTCCTTCGAAAGCCTCCAGGAAAGTGTCCCGCTTGAGCTTTTCGTACTGGTCGATGCGCTCCAGGAGCTGCTTGCGCTCGTTAAAGAGGGTATCGCGCTTTCCCTGCAGGTCCGAGAGCCTGAGTTCCACCTCGTTGTATTCGTCAATTGCCCGCATGTTCACAGGCTCAAGCTTGCGCAAAGCCTCCTCGATCGCCTGGATCCGGAGGTAGACAGTCTCGTAATTCGGGACCTCATCGCTTTCTTCTATACCCCTGCTCTCGATTTCACCCAGGAACTGCTTTTCCTGGTCGAGGAGGGCAGCCCTGGTAGCTGAAAGCGTCATAACCTGCTGGTTTGCTTTTTCGAGACTGGTCCTTGCCATACTGACCCTGCGCTTTATGGCGGTATGCTCTGCCTGGACTTTTTCCCTCTCTTTCTGGAGCTCCAGGAGCTCATCGGAAAGCTCAAGTTCCCGTTTCTTTTTGTCTTCCAGTACCGCCTCGAGTTCTTCGATCTTTGCCCGAAGGGAATCGACCTTTGCCCGAAGAGCCGTTTTCCGGGAATCGAGTTCTCCTATCAGTTCCTTGGACTCGGTAATTTTCTGTTCGGCATAGATTTTTTCAAGTTTCAGCGCGTTTAAGCCCGCTTCAGTGTCCCGGACCCTCCCGTCAAGCCGACGGATTTCCTCGTCCACAAAATCCGCTTTCCTGTTGATCTCCGGAAGAGGGGAATCGGCAAGTTTGACTTCAAGTTCGGCAATCTGCTCCCCGAGTGTTGAGGCGGTTTCGTCCATTTCAGCCTTTTCGGCAATGACCTCGTCCATTTCGGTCTTAAGTTCGCCCCTTGCCTTTTCTATTGCCCTGAGGTCGGCCTGTTTGGAATGCAGGAGTCCTTCAAGTTTTGCGTCCCTGCCCGCGATTTCTTCGAGCTGGAGTTCTTTTCGGGAAATTTCTTCCTCGCAGTCCCGGACCTTCCGGTTAAGCTCGAAAAGGTGGCTTTCAATGCTGTCCTGTTTTCCTATTGCAGCAGTCCGGCTGGCGTCCAGGCCCTGGATCTCGTCCCTGAGCTTTAGAAGCTTGTCTTTTTCTGCTGCTGCAAAAGACAATCCGGATTTCGAGGAGAGGGACCCTCCGACCATTGCCCCGCTCTTTTCCAGGACTTCCCCTTCCAGAGTGACAATCCTGTACCTGCCCATAAGGCGCCGGGCATTGTTCAGCGTGTCCATCACCAGGGTGTCCCGGAAAACATACCAGAAAGCCGACTCGAAAGCCGACTCGAATTCTATGAGGTCGATTGCGTATCCTACGACCCCGGAATCATAATTGAGCTTATCGAGCCTGCCCGCCCGAGCCATCTTGTTCAGAGGAAGGAAGGTGGCCCTTCCCCCCCTTCCCCTCTTCAGGTACTCGATGGCTTCCGCGGCGTCGGAGTCCGTGTCCACCACCAGGGCCTGCATCCGGCTCCCTGCGGCAACTTCCAGGGCTTTCGAGTAGCGCTGGTCAACTTTCCCGAGCTGGGCAATGGTCCCGTGCACCCCGTAGAGTTCGTTTTGCCGGGTCGCCCCGAGCACCATCTCCACGGCTTTCGAGTACCCACCACCATGTTCCGCTGCCCGGACCCGCGCTTCGGTGAGGGCAAACTCCTGCTGGAGCCCGTGGAGCTTGCTCTCAAGTTTCCTTATATCTTCCTTGATCCTGAAATGGCTGCTTTCGATATCATCCCGGTCCTTCAGGAGGGACTCCTTCTTTTCGCCAAGCTTTTCAATCTCATACTGGACCGAACGGGTATCGCTGTCCGAACTCGCAACCGCAGCCTCCGCTTCCTTGATCTCGTTTTCGATCTCCCGGAGTTCCGCGGACTTTCGCCGGAGGGCATCGAGCAGGCGGTCCTCATGCCGCATGAGCTCGTTCTTTTCATTCTTCACTTCTTCGAGCTTCCCTTTGGCAGCCGAAAGTTCGTCCCTTGTTTCGGCAAACTTCGCGTCCACGTCGGCAATTTTGCTCTGGAGCAGCATGCGCTCGGTCCTGCGTTCCGAAAGTTCGGCCTCAAGGCTGTCTTTTCGGATCTGTTCGGCTTCGATTTTCTCGTCCAGGTCCCCGACCTTCCCCTTGGTGGAATCGATCTCCACAAAAGCTTTCCTGCGCCGCACATCGGCCTCTTCCATATCGTTTTCGGAAAGCTCGATGCTGTCAACGCACCTGGAAATTTCCCCCTTTGTCCCCTCGATATCCTTTTTGATCTGGATCTGTTCGTCTTCCCCTTTTTTCCGGATCTCCAGGGAAAGGTTTTCAAGGGCTTCTTCCAGGGCTTCGAGTTCCTGTTCCCGCTCTTCAAGGATAGCCCGGATCTTTTCAAGGTGCTCTTCCTTTCCTGCAAGCTCCTTATCCACATTTCCGAGTTCGGCCCTTGCGTCTTTCAGTTTGGAAAGCAGGACATAACCTTCAAATTTTATCTTCTCGGCTTTGAGGGCCTGGTATTTCAGGGCCTGATCACGCTCCCCTGAAAGCTTTTCAAGCTGGGTACGCACCTCTTCCAGGATGATATCCACACGCTCGATCTGCTGCCTTACGACTTCCAGCTCTCCGAGAGCTTTTTGTTTGCGCTCGTCAAACTCCGCGACCCCTGCAATCTCATCAATGATCTTTCTTCGTTCCTTGGGAGTCATGGAAATGATCTGGGTTACGTCTCCCTGCATGACCACGTTGTACCCTTCGGGAGTCACCCCGGCTTTGGCAAGCTGGGAATGGACCTCGGAAAGGGTGACGGATTTCCCGTTAAAGTAAAAGTAGCTGTAGTACCCGCTCTTTGTCTGCCGGATCTTCCGGGACACAGTAATCTCATCCAGGTCCACCGGCAGTTTGCGGTCGCTGTTGTCAAAGCGGATAGTAACCTGGGCAAAATCAGGATTTTTCTTCTCATCCCCGTTGTATATGAGGTCAGTGAGTTTTTCGGCCCTGAGCGTCCTGGAACTTGTCAGTCCGAGAGCAAAGAGAATCCCGTCTATGATATTTGACTTCCCACTCCCGTTAGGTCCCGAAATCGTGGTGAAGTCGTTGTAAAAGGAAATTTTCACTTTTTTCCCGAAGGACTTGAAGTTAACGAATTCGATTTCTTTTATATACACAGGATGCCTCTGCAATTTCGCGTTTTTTTTGAAGAGAAAATTTTGAAAACTTTTAAAAAAATTTGAATAAAGTTTTCGTAAAAAAGTTTTATGTGGAAATCCCTGTATTTACGGCTCTCACTGCGCCTTTGGGACTTCTCGTTCGCAGGTAATTAGCTCTGCGTCTTCGTCATCCCTTGCAACAACGGTCTCATTTCTATCAACCTGCCTGAAATGCTTTTCAGCGATGATATATTCGCACTCATTATTTTCTCTGGACCGCTGCGCCGTTCGTGCAACTTTCTGCCGCTTCAGCTCCCCGCTATCGGCAATGATGTATTCGCACTTTATTTCCTCAACTTCCTCTTCATCGAGTTCTTCAGGTTCTACTTCCCGGACCTTTAACCGGACCCTGGCATTGGTCCCGGGCAGAGGAGCGGGGACTTCCCGGACCTCGATTCTTGCACGAGAAGAGGGGATTTCTTTCCGGAATTCCGGTTTCTGTTTCGGCTTTTTGGAAAGGGGGGGAAGGTCAAGGGGGTCTTCAAGCACGGAGAGGGAGACCGCAGGAGCAGCAGCAGGAGTGGAGTTCTGCAATTCTTCGAGCTTCCTGGTAAGTTTTTCAACATCTGCTTCCAGCATCCTTACCACAGTCTTCTGGTCAAGGAGTTCTTTCACCAGCCCGGCCTGGATGCCTGCAAGTTCTTTCAGTTTATTTTCAGCCGCCCCAACATTATTTACAGGCGCCTGATTCAGCTCCATGCGCAGTTCGTTAAGGATTGAAGCTTTAAGTGAAGCAGGATTCTGCACCCCCATAAGTTCGGCCCTTATATCGGAAAGGACCAGATCCTTCAGGGAGTCCAGGTCGGAACTGCATTCCATTTCGGTCCGAAGTTCGTTGAGAACCGAAACCTTAATTGATTTCTTGAGAGTCTCAAGCTCTTCATAGCTGATTGACAAACGCCTTTTAACCGGCTTATTATTCAGATCCCTCTGTCCAGTCCTCATAAAATTCCTCTTGCAATAAATTCGGGTCCCGGGTAATATGCAAAATTTCTGGCTATGGGGTTAGATCATCGTAACTATAATTAGATGGTATTATTCAGACAAATTTAAATAATGTATACAAAGTACAAATCCCACTTTATATATAATGGTAATCGAAGGCTTTTCTCAAGCAGAGAGCAACTTCCAATTAAATTATAATAAGAAGATGTTTATTAATCTTTCTGAAAAATAGGGAAAGATCGGCCCAATTTCGCGGAGAAGGCACAAGAAATATGAAATATCCTTAAAAGAATATGAAAAAATAAGGAGAAAATGATAGATTATTTAAAACCTGGACCGGAATCGGAACCTGCCCCCATATTGTAGGAAAAGAGAAAGGGGCCAGGACCTATTCTGAAAAACTCCATATTCAAGCTGATCTTTTAGAATATATTGACTTTAAAACATCTAAATAGAGAAGGGAAAATTGGTACAATATATAAAAGTATCCCATTGATAAGAGAGCAAGCCGGGGAGAAATAAAATAAATAGTTTTCTAAATAATCAGTCGAAATAATTTATAGATTGAGGAACTCATTTTCTCAGCTCCCGGGGGGAAAGAAATAACGAAAAAGAACAGAAAAGGAAAATAAGAAATGGATCCAGAATCACCTGAAAACCTTCCGATAAATGGGCAGGATTCCAAAACCGGGGTTGAATATTATAAAGATTTAGTGTTTAGTTAATGGATGAAAAACTCTCCTCAGAATCAAATAATACATTCTGAAGGGACTGAATCCTGATCTCGCTACAGTCCATTTCCAGGGCACTTTCACGGACTATGGAACCATGAGTACCCGTGCTTTCCAGGAAAAACTGCAACTCTTCCAGTTCAGGCTCACGGAAATGATCCATTTCAAAAATATCCATAATAACACTAAACACGTTTTTGTGCAGGTGATTGGTAATTCGGGTCATCGGAAACACTCAGTAATTGCTAAGTATAAATAATTTGCGCTAGAAAAGAAAATAGATTAAAGAGAATATAGCAGCATGTTAATATATAAATATTGTGCCACAGATTAACCCCCATACCTTTCACTGAACATTCAGTTCCGGATCCCGGATAGAGAGCCATTCGTTTGAACACGCAGCTATAAACATGAATTTGTAAAGCCTTCCCTTAAATTCGTCATTTTTCCCCTGGCATTTCACCATTTCCTCTTTTGAATATGTCATTCTGCGGTGCCCGCACTCCCAAGCTTTCAGGAAGGGTTCAGAGGAAGGCAGGTCCGAACACCCGGATCAGGACCCCGACCCCAAGGGCAAGGAAAGCGGTGAAAGTCACTATCAGCGCGGTATCCTTCCCTCCCAGTTCATGCTTCAAAACGGCTATCGTGGCCACACAGGGCACATAGATGGTTGTTATTACCGCAAACTGGTACATCTGAAGGGGAGTCATCACCTCTGCAAAGTTGGCTGTGCCTGCAAGCACAGCAAGGATCTGGAGAGCCATCTCCTTCCGGAGAATTCCGAAAACCAGCGCCGTTGCCGCAAACGCCGGGAGGCCCAGGAGGCCTACGGAAATTGGTTCCATAAAGTCCTGGAAAATCGAAAGCAAGCCGAGGGAATCGGCAATTCCAAGGACTGCACTGCCCGCAAGCAGCAGGGGAAAAGCGATGTAGACAAACTCCCGGCTTTTAAGCCAGGTTTTATGGAGGGTTGATTTAAGCTCGGGTTTCCGGAGGGGAGCCATCTCCAGGATGAAGCCGCTGCGCTCTCCGGGGAGCGTTTTTGCAAGGATCCAGCCCATGCCAGCAATGATAAACAACTCCATAATGTAGATGGAAACCGCCGGCCAGAAGCCCACAAAAGTCCCGACCAGCCCGAGGATAATCACCGTCCGCGCAGAGCAGGGTATCAGGGAGATCAAAAGAGATGCAATTCTCTTTTCCCTCCGGGTCCCAAGGGCGTGTACCGCCATGATCGCGGGGACGTTGCACCCGAACCCGAGTACAAGGGGGATAACCGCCCTTCCGTGCAGCCCCAGTTTGTGCGTCAGGTTATCCAGAAGGAAAGCCGCCCGGGTAAGGTAGCCGGAGTCTTCGAAAACGGAGAGGATGATGTAAAAGACAGCTATGTAGGGAATGGCAATTGCAAACCCCGCCTCCAACCCCCGCAAGGAGTACAGGATAAGGTTCCTGAAAAGGGGAGGCATCCCGAGGGTCATAGCTTCCGCAGGTTCTATCAGGTAGGGTTCGAATAAATCGTCCACTATCCAGGTTTCCAGGAACCCGCCGATCCTGAAAACCAGGAGGAAAGTTAGGAGCAAAGCCGAGACAAGCACGGCAATCCCGAAGTTAGGAGAAGTAAGGACCCCGTCAACCCGGTCCCTCAGACTTTTTTTAGGCTCAAACCGGGAGACAACCCTGTCCACGATATACCCGGATTCCCCGTAAATATCCCTCGCAACAGTATCCGGAACCGAGATCCGGTGTTCAATTTCAAGGTTCTGCCGGAACCTCCGGGCGGCAGACAGCAGGGCATTGGCCTCGGGGGGCATACAGCAGAGTTCTACAAACTCCGCATCATTCAAAAGCGCCGCAATCTTCACACTCGGAAGAGAGTCAGGAAAAGCCAGGTCAAGCCCCTCCAGGGCCTGCCGGATCCAGGGGCTGTATTTGACCCTGTGATGGTCCTGGACCTTCCCCGCTTCCCCCAGGGCCACCAGTACCACCTCATCAAGCCCCTCCCCCCGGGTTGCCACCGTGGGAACCACGGGCAAGCCGAGCATTTCCGAGAGTTTGGAAGCATCGACCCTGAATCCCAGTTCTTCGGCAAGGTCGACCTGGTTCAGGGCTATGACCATGGGTATGCCAAGTTCGAGCAGTTGCAGGGTGAGGTAAAGGTTCCGCGCAAGCCGGCTTGCGTCAAGGATGTTGATGATCACGTCCGGCTCTTCCAGGATCAGAAACTCTTTTGCTACTTTTTCATCCTCATTTGAAGCCCCCAGGGAATAAGTCCCGGGGAGGTCCACCACTTCGATCGTCCTTCCCTTGCCTTTCACAATCCCCCTGGCAAGCTCTACCGTTGTGCCGGGATAATTCGAAACTTCAACCCCTACCCCCGTAAGCCTTGTGAAAAAAACACTTTTCCCCACGCTCGGGTTGCCTACGAAAGCCAGAGTCATATCATAAGAAGATTTTTTATTTTCTTTGTCACGGGTACTGCAACATGAAGCTGAAATTTGGATCACGTCTCCGGCGTATATTTGCGTCTCCAGTATTTCTCCAGTGCACCCGGAAGGTATCCGGGGGATTTACATCAGCCCGATTACTGTTTACCATTACCGGCTGTTATGAAAATTTTTTTGGCTACATCCCTGCCCAGGGCAATTTCCGACCCGACGGCCATTACCGAAATACACCCATGTTTCTGCTTGCGTCGGACTTCGATTTTTTTCCCGGTCAGGATCCCGAGGGAGTTTAAGCGTTCTTTTGCTTCCCTGGGAAGAGTCACCCGGGCAACAGTCCCGGAACTCCCTTCATTCATTTCGTCAAGGGGAATGAACCTTTCCTGCTCTCCAAGGGCGCATTTATCAATGTTAATTGGATGCCCGTCAGGGCAATACTCGGGGCTTCCCAGGAATTCGTAGAGCCTTTCAAGCACGGGATCCGAAACCGCATGCTCGAGTTCGCAGGCTTCCTTGTGAGCCACTTTCCGGTCGAAATTAAGGACATCAGCAAGGAAAGTTTCGAGAACCTGGTGTTTCCGCTTGATTTTTATGGCCTTTTCGGTCCCTTTGTCAGTCAGTTCTACACCCTTGTAGGGGGTATATTCCACAAGCCCCACGGAGGAAAGTTTCTTGATCATTTCCGTCACACTGGGGGGAGCAACGTTGAGTTCGTCCGCTATTTGTTTGGTCTTGGCCGGACCCTGGTTTTTCGTTATGAGGTATAAAATCGTCTCGAGGTATTCTTCCAATCTTTCAGTATGCATGACACCATCCCGCCAGTACCCGCCTGGAAGTCCGGTATGGAAATCCAGAGAAGATAGTTAGGGTAACCTAAAAATAAAACTGCCTAAATAAATAGCTTTTGGTTTTTGAAGAAAGGCGTTCTGGCCATCCAAAAGTCTTAAAAAGAAAGTCAGCCCGGGAAACCCCCGGAAAAGTTTGTATCAGTAAAGCATCGGTTTAATGAGGGAGGTCTCATCACATTCAGGGAATTTCGGGCAGTTAAGGCATCCGGACCAGACCTTTCTTGGAAGCCTGTTTTTGTCCACAACCTCAAAGCCCAGACGTTCGAAAAACTCCGGGACATAGGTAAGGGTGAAGACCTCCTTCATGCCAAGTTCCCCTGCTTCCTTAAGACAGGCCCTTACAAGTTCGGTGCCAATCCCCTGCCGGGCATAATCAGGCTTTACGGCAAGGGCACGCACCTCTGCCACGTCTTCCCAGAATACATGGAGCGCACAGCAACCTGCGACCTGGCCGTCCACCTCATAGACATAAAAGTCCCTGATATTTTCGTAGAGTTCACTCAGGGAGCGGGCAAGCATCAGTTCCTGCCTCGCATAGTTGTAGATGATATGCTTCATCTCAACAACATCCTGTACCTGGGCTTTCCTTATCACGGTCTATATTCCCCTATTTATTCCTCTATTTGTCTTTCCGGCAGTGACCTGGATTAGTCCTTTACTTATACGGAATTATCCGGATTTATCCATTGAATATCCGGAACAATTCGAGCTGGCCAATGAATACTCGGAATATCCAAACTTATCTTGCCCAATTAATGTCCGGAATAGCTTATGATTCATCTGCCCCTTACGATACACGGAAATTGATTATAACCAGAGTTCAGGGTAGAAGGTCTGAATGATAAAGCAAAACCGAAAAGAGAACAGATGAAAGAAAGTGATATGGCGGGCGCGAAGGGATTTGAACCCCCGATTTACAGCTTAGGAGGCTGCCGCCCTATCCAGGCTAGGCCACGCGCCCACATTGACACTCCTGAAATACATGGATACGATAGTTCTCTTCCGAGACTGCATTTCAGGCGAGGTGTGCATAATACCAGTCATAACATATATATTTAATTATCGCCCGGAAAAGGAAAAAAGCCCCGAAATCCGGGTAAAAGGGCATGCACAGAAACCATTTATTAACGAAGTAAGGAGAAAACTTTAATAAATAAGTCCTAGATGATATGTAAACCACACGAATACACGGGGTTAACAATAGCTGAAACAGCTTCGATAAAAGGAGAAATGAAGGAATGGAAGGGAAAAACAAAACAGGCAACATTGCCCCATCCTCGGAACTTAGAAAAATGGTTTTTGCGTCCCTTTTCGCCGCAATGACCGCAGCCGGGGCGTACATAAGAATTCCGCTTCCCATATCCCCGGTGCCGGTAACCATGCAGATCCTCTTTGTCTTCCTGGCAGGGAGCATGCTTAAGAGAAAATGGGGCACCCTCTGTATGCTTGTATACACCCTGCTGGGGATTGCCGGGCTTCCCGTCTTTGCAGGAGGGGCTTCGGGGCCAGGGGTGATCCTTGGACCCACCGGCGGATACATAATAGGCTTCATACTTGCGGCATTTGTAATCGGGTACCTGAGTGAGAAAATCGGGAAGAACGACTACCTCTCAAATGCCCTTTATATCGGCATAGGGCTCGTAATCGTCTATGCCCTGGGAGTGAACCAACTGGTACTTGTAGGCAAACTGGACCTTTTGCAGGCAATAACCCTGGGGGTGCTTCCATTCATCCCCGGAGACCTCCTGAAACTGGCAGTTGCTGCCCATATAGCTTCCAGGTACAGGATCTGAAAAAGTAAGCAAGAAGGAAAAACAGCAAAAAGCCAGAAACAGCAATGAGCCAGAAACAATGATCAGGATAGAGGATCTGAGCTACGACTTCCCTGACGGGGCGCAGGGCCTGAAGCAAATAAACCTCAAAATAGAAAGAGGGGAATTCCTCGGGATAGTGGGCAGGAACGGTTCGGGGAAGTCCACCCTTGTCCGGCACCTGAACGGGCTTTTGAAGCCGACGGAAGGGAAAGTGTCCATAAACGGTATGGACACGGCAGACCCTTCAAACCTCCTCAAAATCCGGCAGACCGTGGGCATGGTCTTCCAGAACCCGTACACCCAGTTCGTGGGTACCACCCTGGAAGAAGACGTGGCTTTTGGACCCGAAAACCTTGCCCTGCCCCCGGAAGAAATCAGAGAAAGGGTGGACAGGGCGCTTGAAGTGGTAGGGCTTGAGAATTTCAAAAACCATTCCCCGAAAACCCTGAGCGGGGGGCAAAGTCAGTGTGCAGCGATCGCCTCGGCCCTTGCGATGAAATCCGAATGCATTGTTTTTGACGAAATAAGCTCCATGCTGGACTCGAGGTCAAGGGAACAGGTAAGGGAAATCATCCGGAAACTGCGGAAAAAAGTCCGGACCATCGTGTATGTGACGCACAGGCTCGAAGAAGTCCTGTACGCCGACAGGGTAATCATAATGGACAGGGGGGAAATAGTGCGGGAAGGAAGCCCTAAAACCGTTTTCAAAGCTTCGGACCCGGGGAAATTCGGCCTGGAACTGCCCCCCGTCGTAGAACTGCTGAACAGCCTGGAAGCCCGCGGTTTTGCCCTGGACTGGGCAAGGCTGGCTTCAATCGAAAACCTTGCGGAGGAGATATGGGAATCAGGGTGGAAAATCTGAGCTATTCCTATTCCGGGAACCGGAAAGGAAAGCCTGTCCTTGGAAACATCTCCCTGGAGATTGCGAGGGGGGAATTTGCCGTCATCTCCGGAGCCGCAGGAGCAGGGAAATCCACGCTCATCAAACACTTCAATGGGATTCTCCGCCCCGAAAGCGGCAGGGTAACAGTGGACGGCCTTGACGCCCATACCCGGGAAGTGCGCAGAAAAGTAGGCATGCTTTTCCAGCATTCCCAGAACCAGCTCTTCGAGGAAACCGTATACAAAGAAGTTGCCTTCGGCCCTTCGAACTTCGGGATCCGGGGAGAAGAACTTGAAAAAAGGGTGCATGAAACCCTGTCCCTCGTACACCTTGATGTCGGAATCCTGAAACGCTCCCCGTTCAGCCTGAGCGGGGGAGAGAAACGCCGGGTTGCACTTGCCGGGATCCTGGCGCTTCGCCCTAACTACCTGGTACTGGACGAACCCACTGCCGGCCTGGACCCCGAAGGCAGGGCCAAACTGCTCGGAAGGCTTCAAAATATCCATGGAAAAGGAGTCGGAATCGTCGTAGTATCCCACAACCTGGAAGAAGTCCTGCCCTTCGCCCAGAAGCTCATTTCGATGGAAGAGGGCAAGGTCGTATTCACAGGCAGCCCGGAAGAATACCTGAGAGCAGGGCACTCCCCGGTGCCCCCGCTTGCCAGGCTAATGAAAGAACTGAATAAGAAAGGAGCCGACCTCAGGGAGGACATCTTTACGGCAGAGGAGGCTTTGAAAGAGCTTCAAAAACTCAGGCAGGAAGAGCCGGAAAAAGAAAAGGGAATATCAGGGAAAGGAACGGCTGAGACAGAGGTAGCTGAAAAAGGAGCAACTGAAACGGAGATAGCTGAGAAAGGAGCAACTGAAACGGGGATAGCTGAGAAAGGAGCAGCTGAAACGGAGATAGCTGAAAAGGGGCCAACTGAGAAAGGAGCAACTGAAACGGAGATAGCTGAGAAAGGAGCAGCTGAAACGGAGATAGCTGAAAAGGGGCCAACTGAGAAAGGAGCAACTGAAACGGAGATAGCTGAGAAAGGAGCAGCTGAAAAGGAGACGCAGGACAATGCCTGAGACTGCATTCAACTACGTTTACGGGGATTCCCTCCTGCACAGACTGGACCCCAGGACCAAGCTTGCGGCAGTGATGTGCCTGAGCATCCTCGTCTTCAGGGAAGAGAGTTTTGCCGGAATGGGGCTGCTTATTTCATTTTTCCTCCTGCTGACCGGGATTTCGGGAGTACGCCTTTCCTTTTTGCTAAGGTCAGTCCGCCCCCTTCTCTTCTTTATTTTCTTCATCTTTTGTTTCCAGCTCTTTTCAACAAAAGGTACACCCATTATCCCCCTGCCGGTGCTTACCCCTACCTATGAAGGACTGAGACTCGGGGCTCTGCTTTCCTTACGCTTCGGGCTTCTCCTGCTCTATGCGGCCCTCCTTACGGCAAGTACCCTCCCGAGTCAGATTACTAACGGGATAGAGCGCCTGCTCCGCCCCCTCCCGCTCCGTCACCTCGGGGTGACTTCCTTCGACCTGGCTACAATGATGTCACTTTCCATCCGTTTCCTCCCGAGTTTCCTGGAAAACGCGGCGACTATCAGGGCAGCCCAGCTCGCCCGGGGCCTTGACCTCAGGCACGACCTGCGCAGGGGGATCACGGCAATTGCAGTGCCCCTGATAAAGAGATCGGTCCTCTCGGCCGAAGAAGTGACCGAAGCCATGGAGAGCAGGTGCTACCAGGGACAGTGCCGGACCTCCCTCCACGAACTCAGGATGCAGAAACTCGACTGGGCAGCGCTACTCGTGCTCGGGGCATTTTCTCTCCTTTTTCTAGCAGTTTGAAATGACAAATTGAATTTCGGTTAAAATTCCGATAAGTGGCAGGATTAAAATTACTGGATTAAGTGGTAGCCTTAAGTTTCGTTACAGAAAGCAGCCGTTTCAACCCGAAGTCTCAACCAGAAGTCCCAACCTGAATTTTGAGTCCCCCCGTTTAGCCCCGAAGCCCAGCAGTCTTTCGAAAAACATTAATATATGAACAACTGTTCATATGTTCATGGGAGAAAGATGTGAAAGAGTGGACACTCAGCAGATAGAAACCCTGCTGAAAGTGATCCCTGAGGCGGAAAGCATAAGCAAAATGGCGGCTGTATTCCAGGCCCTCCAGTCGGATACCCGCTTAAAAATCCTCTTTTTACTCAGACAAAAGGAAATGTGTGTCTGTGAACTCGAACAGGCCCTGGAAGTCACCCAGTCCGCAGTCTCGCACAGTCTCCGGACCCTCAGGCAGCTTGACCTTGTGCGGGTCAGGCGCGAGGGAAAATTTACAGTTTACTTTATCGCAGACGAACATGTCCGCATGCTGATTGAAATGTGCCTGGAGCACGTGGAGGAAAAAACGTGAGCTCTGAAATCCTGATCCCCGTCCTTGCCCTGTTATCAGGCATCCTGTTTGCGGCATGGGAAATCTTCGTGGAAGCCGCCCCTTACCTTCTCTTCGGGTTCGGAGTTGCAGGGCTCCTGAACATCCTGGTCCCGGACCAAAAAATAGTGGAATACCTGGGAAATTCTGCAGGAAAAGTCCGTTCGGTAATCAACGCCTCCCTGGCAGGCCTCCCCCTCCCCCTCTGCTCCTGCGGCGTAATCCCTGCTGCCATGTCAATCCGGAAGCGGGGAGCGAACCGGGGCGCAACCCTGTCCTTTCTGATCTCAACCCCCCAGACCGGCGTTGACTCCATAGCCATCACCTACGCCCTGCTGGACCCCATAATGACGGTCTTTCGCCCCATTGCAACCCTTGCAACAGCTATCCTGGCAGGGCTAGCGGACAACCTGCTGATAGGAGAGGAAGAGGAAGAGAAAAAGCAGGACATTACAGCGAAAAAAGTGGACTTACTAGCCATCCCCGCCCTCCCTGGAACTTCAGCCCTTGCTTCAGGTTCGGGCAGGGACAGCATTTCTTCTTGCAGCTCTGCCTGCAGCTCTGCCTGCGGCTGCAGTTTGCCCGAATACCCCCACCCCGAAAAAACAGAGGCTGTAAAAGCCGTGGCCATCAACAAACATCCCACGGAAAAAATCAGCCCTCTTACCCTTTCCACCCGGACAATTCCCACTCAAAATATTTCTACTCAAAATATTTCCACGAACCTCCCACAAGACGAAACTTCCTCATGCGGGTGCAGCTGTGGGTGCAGCGGTAACGATAACGAGGAGGAAAGGAAAAGCCAGAAAATCGAGGAAGGGAAAAAACCCATGCATACCCGGCTCCTTGAAGGCATGAAGTATGCTTACATCGAACTCCTCGGGGACATCTCTAAATGGATACTTATAGGAATCCTGCTTGCAGGCATCATTTCCTACCTTGTCCCGGAAAGCCTGATCCGGGACTACCTGGGAGGAGGGCTCGGCTCGATGCTGGTCATGCTTGTGGTGGGAATCCCCCTCTACATCTGTGCAACCGCCTCGACTCCCCTTGCCGCAACCCTGGTAGCCAAAGGAATGAGCCCCGGAACAGCCTTCGTCTTCCTCCTGGCAGGCCCGGCAACCAACGCCGCGACCGTGACAATGGTAGCCCGTTTTCTCGGGAAACGTTCTGCTGCCCTTTATCTTGGAGTGATCTCCCTTTGCGCCCTCGGGGCAGGGATTCTGCTGGACTTCCTTTACCTGAAACTGGGAATCAGTGCGACAGCAACCCTGGGAAGCGCAGGAGAAATGCTCCCCGAAACCGTAAAGCTTGGATTTGCAGCCATCCTCCTACCCCTGATGCTTTACGGGATCTTCCGGCAAAAAAAGGAATGTGGGTGCCATTGAAAAAAAAGACATACGAATAATATAAATCCGCAGGAATTGAATTACCTGTATGCAAGAAAATCCCGATTCAATTGAAAAAAAGGATGTAGAAGCAGATACCTCCGAAGCCGTCCCTGAGCCGGAAGAAGGAGCCCAAAAAAAGGCAGAAAAAGAATTGGAGGTAGAAGCTGAAGTGGAAACTGCGAAAGAAGCTGAAGAAGTAACTGAAGAAGAGATAATTGAGGTAGAAGCAGAAGAAGTAGCTGAAGAAGAGATAATTGCGATAGAAGCAGAAGAAGTAGCTGAAGAAGAGATAATTGAGGTAGAAGCAGAAGAAGTAGCTGAAGAAGAAGAAGAAGAAGAAGAAGAAGAAGAAGCGACTGAAGAAGAAGCGGCTGAAGAAGAAGCGGCTGAAGAAGAGCGCTCCGCCTACACCATGAAACGCCGCCTGACAAAAAGCAAAAGCAACAAGATTATCTTTGGCGTCTGCGGGGGGATTGGAGAGTACTTCGGGATAGATCCGACACTTATCCGGCTTGCCTTCGTGCTCTTCGCCTTTTTGAACGGGATAGGGATTGCCATCTACATCATACTTGCCGTCATTATGCCTTCGGAAAGTGGTATTGAAATGAGCAAAGAGTAGGTTGGGGTCGAACAGGCAGGGAAGGCAGCAGGGGAAGAAAAGATAGACAGGGTGGGGCGCGGAAAGCTCCTTGGTGTTATCATACTGATCATTGGCATTTATCTCTTGCTGGGCGAGCTGAGCGAATACACAGTATTCTGGTGGCTCAAACAACTCTTCATTCCCACAATCTTCATCCTTGGAGGAGCCTGGCTGCTACACAAAAATCGGGAGTGAAAGGCGAGGGAGTTATCGGGAACCTCCGGACCCTTTCGTTTCCTGAAAAATTCATTTTGAGATTTTGATTAAACTATTCGGCTGCCTTTTCTAATATTTTCTTTTCCAATACATCCCGCACACATCCGTTAGATTATAATTCATTCCACCCCGACCCGCAGTCCGGACCGCACATTTCCAATGCCCGGAAAGCTCCAGGGTTACGATAAAAGAAACCTAAAGTAAAAAGGACTCAAAAAATGGTTTTGTAATGTACGCGCCATCAGGACTAAAAAGAGAAGAAAGAGAAGACTATCAGAAAAAAGAGATTTGAAGAAAAATAAATATTTGAAGAAAAAAAATTAGCGGGCCCGAGAGGATTCGAACCCCTGACATTCGGGTTAGAAGCCCGACGCTATATCCAGGCTAAGCCACGAGCCCACTTTGCTTTTCATACTACGAGAGTACGAAATAGGCCTTTAAAGATAAAAGCTTTTTGCATGAAGGCGGATCTGGATGTTGTAAAAAATCTTAAAATATTTATATAGAAGCGGAATTGTAATATACATTCAGTATATACCCGCTATATCCTGGATCTTTCTTAATTATTTGTTAGTATGCGCTTTTCCCGGGAGCTTGCGAGTTCCCCCATCGAAAGCTCTGTACGATACCGGGACGGGAATGGTGCATCAAGAGTAATACATTAAAGATTATATTAGATTGAAACGTCAGGGGAATACAGCATACAGCTGATCGAAATTATAGAGATGATGATGATATGAGCGAATTACTGATTTATATAAACGGTGAGTTTGTCCCCCAGGCCGAAGCAAAGGTTTCCGTCTACGACCACGGGTTCCTTTACGGCGACGGTGTGTTTGAAGGTATAAGAGCTTACAACGGACGTGTTTTCAAGTTACAGGAACATGTTGACAGGATCTTCGACTCCGCAAAAGCAATCGCAATGGAAATCCCCCTCTCAAAGGAAGAAATGAGCGAGGCAATCCTTGAGACGTTACGCAAAAACAACTTAAGAGACGCCTACATCCGCCCGATCGTTTCCCGCGGGAACGGTGACCTTGGGCTTGACCCCCGCAAGTGCGAAAAGCCCAACGTAATTATCATCGCCCAGGGTTGGGGCGCCATGTACGGCGACCTCTACGAAGTGGGCCTGACCGGGATCAGCGTTGCAATCCGGAGAAACGCTCCTGACGCGCTGTCCCCGAACATCAAGTCCCTTAACTACTTAAACAACATCCTGGCAAAGATCGAAGCCAACGAAAAAGGCGGGGATGAAGCCATTTTCCTGGACAACAACGGCTTTGTGTCCGAAGGTTCGGGAGACAACATCTTCATCGTGAAGAACAACAAGGTCTACACCCCCTACACAATCAACAACCTGAAAGGAATCACCAGGGCAACGGCAATTGAACTCCTGGCAGAGATGGGGTACGAGACCGTAGAGACAAACCTGGGCCTTTTCGACCTCTACACCGCAGACGAAATCTTCGTCACAGGGACAGCAGCCGAATCCGCGCCTCTTGTCAAACTTGACGGCAGGCACATAGGAACCGGCAAGCCAGGCACCCTGACAATGAAGATGGTCGAGGCCTTCGAATACATCACCCAGAACACAGGCACCCCCATCTACGAGTAAACCGGCAGAAAACGGAAAGATAAGCCGGAAAAGCACGGAAGCCAAAAAGAAAAACGAAGGCGGGGGACAATTTCCCGCCGCAACCTCTTTTTTGACTGCTGGCACCCCTCTTTTATTGAATACAGATATAATCGGGGTAAATTACTTCTTTTCACATTTATTCAATTTAAATTCCTTTTTTTCAAATTAGACCCATCAAAATAACTTCTAATCACATTCATTCTTTCCTCAGTCCGTATTTTTCATTTTAACCCTTATTTACGCCATGTTATCAAAAAAAGCTAAGAAGTACCGGGAAAACGATATTAAAGTAAAACATTCATCTGAAAACCGGAAAAATTCGGATCTGAGTCTCATGAAGCGCAAGGAATTTCGGGAACTGGTCTCCGTTGAGGAGGCACGAAAGATTATAGACGGACTTCCGGTCCTCAGGGATCAGGAAAGTGTAGCCCTTGAAGCGGCCCTGGGAAAAATCCTTGCAGAGGACATCAGAACGGAGATAAACGTTCCTCCCTTCCCCAGGTCCGTGATGGATGGGTATGCGGTAAAGGCAGAGGAGACCTACGCCAGCAGTGAAACCGAACCTGTGAAACTCAGGCGCAAGGGAGAGATCGCTGCAGGCTCGGATGCCAGGTATACGCTTGCGGCAGGGGAGACCGTGGAAATAGCCACCGGTGCCCCGATCCCGGAAGGCGCGGACGCCGTAGTCATGGTTGAGTACACCGAAAGGATAGCGGAAAGCGAAGAGGTGCTCGCCTACCGGCCGGTGACCGTGGGGGAAAACATCATGAAAGCCGGTTCGGACATCCTCAGGGGGGAAAGAGTGCTCCGGAAGGGCAGGAAACTCGGAACCCGGGAAATCGGGGTGCTGGCATCAGTAGGGAGAAAGGAAGTTCCAGTCCTCAGGGTAAAGGTGGGGATCATCTCGACAGGGGACGAACTCGTGCAGCCGGGAGAAGAACTGGCATTCGGGCAGATCTACGACGCAAACTCATACACCATCCACGCAGGGGTCCGGGAATGCGGAAGTTTGCCCGTGATGTACGGAGCCGTAAAGGACGACGAGCCCGCCATGAAAGAAGTCCTCGAAACCGCAGCATCGGAATCTTCCCTGATCCTCAGCTCGGGCAGTACATCTTCGGGAGCAGGGGACGTGATGTACAGGCTGATCGACGAGATGGGAGAGACCCTTGCCCACGGGATAAACATCAAACCCGGAAAACCCGTTGTAATAGGCATAATTAAGGGGACCCCCATAATCGGGCTTCCCGGAAACCCGACTTCCGCGCTCATGATCTTCAATGAATTCGTAGCCCCCCTGATAAGGAAAAGCCTGGGAGCCGAACCCGGGCTAAAAATGACCGAGAAAGGGGTCATGGGAACGAACTTCCGCTCCGAAGGCAGGCAGCAGTTTCTCCCCGTGGGCCTGGTTCGGGGCAGGGTTTATCCGGCAGACCGGGGATCGGGGGCGATCACTTCACTGGCAGGGGCAGACGGGTTTATCGAAATCCGCCCTGAAACCGAGTTCATAGCAGCCGGGACTCCGGTGGAAGTGACCCTTTTCGGAGAGGTGGAAAAGCCGGACCTCCTGATAGCCGGGGGCTCCTGTCCAGGCCTGGACATCCTGGAAGACCTGACAGGACTGAAGTTCAGGGTGCTGGGAACCGGGTCAAGCGGAGGCTTCAGCGCAATTGCCAGCGGGACTGCCGACATTGCCGGAGTGAACATGCCCTCACAGACCGGAGAGTACAATGTGCCGACAATCGAAAGCATGGGGCTGTCTTCCGCGGTACTCGTGAAAGGATACAGACGCGAGCAGGGGTTGATCGTCCCGGAGGGCAGCAGTATTTCCCGGCTTTCGGACTTACCGGGCAAACAGCTTATCAACCGGAACCGGGGTTCGGGCACGAGAGCGCTCCTTGACCTGAAACTTTTCGAACTTGCCCGCGAGCAGGGGATCGGCAAGAAAGAACTTACGGCCTCGATCCGGGGCTATGATTCGGGAGCAAAGACCGAAGTTGCGGTCTGCGAAGCTTTAATTTCAGGAAAAGTAGATGCAGGAGTCGGCACCAGGACCTGCGCCGAACGGAACGGCCTTAAATTCGTAAAAATCGCGGAAGAAGATTATGACTTCCTTATAAGTAAAGAGCTGCTTGATATCCCGGAAGTCAGGAAGTTTATGGAGACCCTGAAATCCATCGAATTTGCAGCAAAACTCCCGGTAGGGGCAAAGGTTTATGAAAGGACCGGGGAGATGGTTAATTTCGATTAGCGGGTAGGAAATACGAGTGAAAATAGGTGGGAAAACGAAACAAAATGAAGCTTCATAAGGAAAACATACCCTGGTAAAAGATAGTTTCCGGAAGAAAGTTTCCAATAGAGAACCTTTAAATACTATTATATTTATTAAGTTATATAAATGAGATTGAGGATGGGAACCACTGGAAAGCTTTCCATAGATTTATATATTCCATCCAACTATCTGGATAAAAAATCCAGAGTAACGAATCTGTTTTGGATCAAAAAAGGATTCAATGGCTTCCTATCGTAATCTCTCCTAAATCACTATCATCTAAATCACTATCATCTAAATCACTATCATCTAAATCAAGATAATCTAAATCAAGATAATCTAAATCAAGATAATCTAAATCA
>JAENYU010000012.1:68540-74201 GCA_016841625.1 Methanobacteriota archaeon | reverse complement strand
ATCTAAATCAAGATAATCTAAATCAAGATAATCTAAATCAAGATAATCTAAATCAAGATCACCTATCAAAATTACTTATTCACTCTTTAAATTGGCAGGTTCCAGATGAGCAGCATACAGGAGCAAATACAGGAAATCGAAGACGAAATCCGGAAGACCCAGTATAACAAGGCTACCTCTCACCATATAGGTCGGCTGAAAGCCAAGATAGCCCGCCTGCGGGACGAAGTTGAGAAAAAGGCGTCCGCAAAGAGCGGCGGAGAAGGGTACTCGGTCAGGAAGTCAGGGGACGGGACCGTAACCCTTGTCGGGTTCCCGTCAGTTGGGAAGTCCACCCTCCTGAACCAGGTTACCGGTGCCAAATCGGAGGTCGCGGCCTATGAATTCACAACACTTACCGTTGTTCCCGGGGTGCTCGAGCACAAAGGAGCAACCATCCAGTTCCTTGACGTTCCGGGGCTTGTGAAAGGAGCGGCTTCAGGACGAGGGCGCGGGAAAGAGGTCATCTCGGTCATCCGGAACTCCGACATGGTCATCTTTTTGCTCGACGTTTTCCAGCCCAAACACTATGAAGTGCTCATGGACGAGCTCTACGAAGCCGGGATCCGAGTCGACCAGGTGCCCCTTGACGTCGTGATAAAGAAAAGGGACAGGGGCGGAGTCGAGATCAACAAGACCGTAGACCTGGACCTGGATGATCAAACCATCAAAGCCGTTCTGGACGAATACAAGATCCACAACGCCCACGTCCTTATCAGAGAAAATATCGACGTTGACGAGCTGATCGATGCAGTCCTGAAAAACCGCAGCTATGTACGCTCCCTGATCGTTGTGAACAAGGTGGACCTTGCCTACCCGGAGCTGATTGAAGAATGCAGGAAGATGTATCCCGGAGCCATTTATATCTCCGCCCACGAAGGCACTAACATCGAAACCCTCAAGGAAGCCATTTACAATCGCCTGGGTTTCATCCGGGTTTACATGAAACCCCAGGGCCAGCCCGCAGACATGGAAGAGCCCATGATCGTTATGAACGGCACGAACATAGGGGACATCTGCGACAGGCTTCACCGCGACTTCCGCAGGAAGTTCCGCTACGCCCAGGTCTGGGGCCCCTCCGCAAAACACCCCGGACAGCGGCTCGGAATGGAACACATGCTGGAAGATGAGGATATCCTGACCGTCATTATCCAGAAATAAATTCGGAGATCAACGCAGGGTATCGAAAGAAAAGAATCAGAAAAATCAGGAAAAGGCCTGTTTTGCGCCTTTCCCGGTACCACAGGAACGTACTTAGTAACTTAATTAGTAACTTAATTAGTAACTTGCTAATTCTCACTTTTTTGCATTATTTTGTTTTATGCTTCATCGGTTCATATTGTTAGAACTGTTTTGTCCTATTTTATCCCGTTTTAATATATTTCATTTAGTTTTGTTTTATTTTACCACCCCGGTGCTGTTACACTGCCTTCACTTTCGGCACTGCTTTGAAGGAAAGGGCGGAAACCTCACAGTTTCCATTCCCTTCGTTAACGTTCATCTCCACAGCCCTTATTTCAGGCCCATCCACCTCGTATTCCTGCACCCTCTGCTGCAAGATGGAGTCCGCTGTTCCCGGGTGAAGCCTCTGCATTGCAGCTTCGAGGATAGTCCTGAGCATGTCGGAGTAGGACATCTCGACAAGGGCAGCCATTTTGGCAAGGTGCCCGTCCCAGCACCAGCCGGGGTTGGGGTTGACTTCAAGGAGCCTTGGCTTCCCTTCGGCGTCAAGCCTCCAGTCGAAGCGGGCATAGTCCCTGCACTCGAGCCTCCCATAGAGGGCAAGGCAGTAGTTTGTAACGGCTTCTCGGGTCTCTTCCGGAAGCTCCACGGGCACGGAACGGATCTTCCAGTAGGGGGAATCGGGGTCCCATTTTGCCTCGTAGCCGCAGACCTGCGGGAGGGACTCGGGCACTTCCGAGTAGTCTTCTTCCGTAATCGGGAGAACCGTATACGAGGAAGGGAGGTTGCCTATGACCCCCACACTGATATCCTTGCCCGTGAGGAACTCTTCCGCGAGCAGGGGGACATCAAGGCCCAGCTTTTCCCGGACTTCACGGACCGAGTTTTCAAGTTCTTCCAGGCTGTGGACCACGCTCTTCCGGGTAATCCCGAAACTCGAGTCCCCAGCATTTGGTTTTATGATTGCAGGAAAGGGGAAAGGCAGTTCAGGAACTGGAGCGCCCGGACAGATGTAGACGGCTTTTGCCACGGGTATCTGCATCTCCCTTGCAACGCCCCGGACCAGGGACTTATCGTAGCAGAAGGCAAGGGAGCGGGGGCCTGCCCCTGTATACGGGATCTTGAGCTGTTCGAGGAGGGCAGGGACGTGGAGTTCCTTTTTCGGGTCGTTGTCAAAGCCCTCGTCGCAGAGATTGAGCACCAGGTCGATTTTTCCGGCCCGCTTTTTCAGGTCCTCGATCAGGGTGTCGTGCCTGTCCATGTAAGTGAAGCGCATGCCCGGGATCTCCGAGAGGGCCCTTTTCATGCGGGCGATGGTCTCAAAATCGTCCTCGTCAAAAGTGCAGTCAGGTTTTACGATATCCTGCTTGCGCGGGTCGCCCATGATCACCACTATATTTTTTTCCTTTCTTATGAAGGCGCTTTTTGGGGAAGCTGCTAACTTTTCAGCAGATGCCGAGACAATGATGCGGCGTCCCATCATCCCCAGGTCCTGCTTTTTTCGGGAATCGGGGGAGTAAGCCCTGTGGAAGCGGGCCTGTTTGAACCCGGCGGCTTCTAACATGCTTGCAAGGGCTTCCTTGCTGTAGAGGCGCTCGGCGTAGAACTGGTCGGCAATGACCCCTTTTTTCACATGGCTGATGACTTCCCTGGAGATAAGGCGCTCTCCGTCCGCAGAGAGGGACCTCTCCCTGCAGACAAAGCTCTTCCTGTCAATCCACTCCCAGGAACGGGGCTGATAATTCTTTTTCAGGTAAGCCCCGTCAGCGCTGTCAACCAGCAGCCTGCCTCCCGGCCGGAGCACCCGGAAGATTTCTCTTAGAATCTGGAGGTCGTGCTTCACGGAATCGAAATACCCGAAGCTGTTTCCAAGAAGCAGGACCGCATCAAAGGAATCGGAACGGTAGGGCAGTTTCCTAGCATCCCCTTCCCTGAACCTGACGGGAAGCCCTTCCTTTTTTGCCCGGCTCCGCGCCTTCCGGATAAGGTACCCTGACCTGTCGTAGCCTTCAACGTGCGAAAACCCTCTCCTTGCCATTTCCAGGGTATGCCTCCCCTGCCCGCAGCAGAGGTCAAGGACCCGGGCTTCAGGGGAAAGACCCAGGGCTCCTGTAAATAAGTCGATTTCCCGGCCCGTGATCTCGGAGTCTTCCAGGACATCGGCATCGGTTTTCAGGTACATGGAATTGAAAATCTTCTGCCACCAATCAGGGTCCACATGGGCTTCGAGTTCGGGAACCGGCCCCAGGCTGATTTTCCGAATTTTTCCATTTCCGCGTCCATTTCCATCCCTGTTTCCGCTTCCGTTACCCTTTCCCACTTTGCGGGGGTGCTTCCGAACATCCGGTGCGACAGGAGTGGAAAACTCCGTATCTGCCTGCGGATCGAACGGTGGAGCGAACTCTGAAATGTCCTCGGGGGAGAGCCCTGACTCTTCAAGTGATTCCGAACCCATGATTATAGGGGATTGCGGTACCATCGTCCTTACAGCTGCCCGCACTGCCTGCGGGCTTGTTATCCGGCTTACGTTCTGCTTCATGATCTGATGTCTTCCGAAAATCAATAATTTACTGATCCTTATTTCTAAATTTTCAAGCCATATTAAAGGTTCAATCATGCAAATTGAGGATATTTAAGCTTTATTTTGAATAATATACCATTTTAATACCTTTTAGAAGGATATTACTGGAAATGGCAAGCACATTCCAATAATAATCCTTATTTCAAAAACAATTAAGCAAAAATAAGTATATAAAACTATTTAAAACAGTTATGAGGCATCCAAACCTCGCAAATTCGAAAAAAGAGATGCTAAGACCTTCTTTTTCAGCATTCTGGATAATTATGACGTTGCTTGCCGCCCCCAGGATAAGGAAATTCCCCGCAATAGTGCTCCCTGCAGCCAGGGCCATGAGGTGGACCATGGAAATTCCCGAAGCCTCCATCGCAGGCAGGTAAAGGGCAACAAAGGGCACATTTGAGATAAACTGACTCAGTCCGATGCTGAGCACAAAGATCGTGGGAAGGGAGGTTTGGTCAAGCCCCGAAACCTCCACCAGGGACTGAAAAAACCCTGAATCCCAGACGCATTCCATCAGCACGAACATGGAAGCAAAAAAGGCAAGGGTCTGCCAGTCGATATTCCTGAGAATTTTTCCCCTTTTCCTGCCGCAGAGCAGGGGCAGCGCAGAGATAAGAGCAATCCAGGTCAGCCCGAAGTCAAGTGCAGGATAGAGGGAACAGACCATCAGTTTGAAGAAAACCAGGCCCAGAAGGAGCCAGAGAGCCAGCCTTGAAACTCCGGCAAGTTCCGGGTCTTTGAGCCGGACCTCTGCATGTTCAAGCCTTCCTTTCCTGAATTCAGAGGGAAGAAAGAGCTTCAGCACGGCATAAACCACGAACAGGTTAATGAGTGTGGGCAGCCCCAGCATCCTGAAAAAGACCAGGAAAGGATTTTCAATCCCGCCTTCCACTGCGATGAGCAGGTTCTGGGGGTTTCCTATAGGGCTCATGACGCTTCCCGTGGTGACCCCGAAGGCCAGGGCTAGCAAAAGGAGTTTCGGGGATATCCCGTACTTCCGGGAAAGTTCCAGCACAAGCGGCGTCCCCATGATGGCAAGCGTATCGTTCATGAGAAGGGCGGAAAGGATCCCCGTGGAAAAGAGCAAAAGCAAAACAAGCTGGTCCACACTGCGTGCCTTCCCAAAAAGCCGGCCTGCAAGCAAGCCCAGGTAGCCGCTCCGGTTGAGCCCCTCCCCCACCACGAACATGCCGAAAAGGAAAAGCATGACATCGGGGTTTATTGCCCTGAGCGCATCCCCGGGCGCAATCTTCCCTACCAGTAGCACTGCCACCGCTCCCCCGGACATGACCTGCCAGATCTGAAACCTGAAAGACCCCACCTGCCGCAGAGCCGTCAGTACGAACACGCCCAGCAGGACCAGGACCGAGAAATCAAATGAAGCCGCAAGAGAGGAGAGCACCGAACCTGTTGCCATAAATTTGGCAGTCAATAGGTTTTTAAGTATAAAATCCCGGCGCCAGGAAGCTTTTTCTAGAAAACTTAGAAACCCTGAAGAAACCCTTAATATGACTATTGCCGTATTCCGGCATATGATAAAGTTCCCGTTCTCCGCAACCATCCTCCGGGAGAAGGATATTCAGGAAGGGGAGATGTATATCTCTATCTGCCCCGAAGCAGACATCATATGCAAGGGAAAAAACGTTGAAGAGGCCGTTGCAAACCTGAAAGAAGAGGTCGAAAAATTCCTGGGGGAAGAGCTTCCAGGAGGCTTTTCAAAAATCGTATTTTATTGAGCCTTTTTTCCGAACGTTTTCTTTTCCACCGGAAAGCTGGAAATGAAAAACTAATATAAAAAACGAAAAATGAAGAATGAAGAATGAAGAATGAAGAATGAAGAATGAAGAATGAAGAATGAA
>JAENYU010000012.1:35619-68440 GCA_016841625.1 Methanobacteriota archaeon | reverse complement strand
AATGAAGAATGAAGAATGAAGAATGAAGAATGAAGAATGAAGAATGAAGAATGAAAAAGGGAAAATAAGGGACAACTCCAAAAGAGAGTTTCAAAGCCTTCCCTTTATTGCTTCCCAGAGTATTTCCATTTTCTCAAGCGGCGTATTTAGTGGGATCTCGCAGCCCGTGGAAAGGATGAAACCTTTTTCGGGGGCAGCTTCAAGGCAGCTTTTCACCTCATGCTCGATTTCGGTCCGACCTCCGGCCAGGGGGGCGTCAGGGATGATGTTGCCCATGAGGCAGATGCCGGCATCGGAGAAGGCTTTAAACTCCTTGAAGCAGTGCCTTGGCCCGCAGCCAATGTTGTTGTGGTTGTGGAGCTTCTTGCATTCGATCCCGTACTTTTTCCCGAGCAATTTGACGTCCCCGAAGGCAAAGTTCAGGGCGTGGGGCTCAAGTTTCATTTCCAGGTCGTAGAAGGCAAGGGCTGCGCAGTTGTGGGAGATGACGTACCCGCCTTTTGCCTTGATGTGGTCGTAAAGTTTCTTTGTGTAGGGCAGCATGAACTCCTCGGCCATTTGCGGACTGAAGAGGTCGCCGGTACTCTCCCCGTTTTCGACAAAGATGCCATCAGCTCCGGCTTCGAGCATGGAGTCAGCAAAGAGGATGCAGCTTTCCGTGAGTTTTTCGAGCAGGGCATGGAAAGCTTCGGAATCTTTAAGCATATCAATGCAGAGCCTGCTCCCTCCCAGGACCTGGGAAGCCAGCATAAGGGGGGCCAGCGTTGCCCCGGAAATAAAAGCCTCATCCCCGATTTCCTTCTTGAGGATTTCGATTGACCCTGCTATGGTCTTTACCCGTTCGGACTTCCCGATGTCCCGGGGATTGATCAATTCATGTTCCCCGGCAGACTTCAGGGCGTACTTCTCCACGGTAGGGTATCCGTTTTCCTTGAGGTTCACCTTCGTCCCGAGCGCCTCGGCTTCCACAAGGAGGCAGCCCCAGGGGGACATCACGTTATCGTGGTGGTACATTTCCCGGGCAAGGATCTGCGCCCGCGCAATCCCCTCTGCCGAATAATACACATCTTTGAGGCTTGCGCCCATCCGCTCCAGCACCGCATTCCCGGCGCCAAACCAGAGGTAGCCGTAAGGAACACGGTCCACCTCTTTTCTTTCGAGAGCATTGATAAAACGCTCCCTGGAAGTCATTTTTTCAACCATGAGTTTTTGTCTCCACTTCCTGATAGCTTCCTTTAGTAAGTGCTTCCAAACAATAATCCGTATAAAATTACTTTTATAAATATTGACCCTGGAAGCCCGGTCCTGCAAAAAACCTCAAAAAAGCTGCGAAATATTTAACTTAGCCCCGATCCCGATCTGGAAACATGAAGGAAACTTTCACACTAACTTCAATCGTGAACAAAAAAAGGGGAAGCTTACGAGTCGCTCTGCCTGGAACTGGACGTAACAAGCCGGGGGGGAAACAATCGAAGAAGCAGTTACCCAAAACTTTCAAAAACAGGAGCACCCGGAAAATTCTCATTTTTTAACGTTTTCTGCCTCACGGCCTGCTGAGCAACTCGCCCTACATTCCCATAAAAGAGCAGAGAAGAACAGAGAATGTAAAAACAGATAAAAATAAAAATGAGGAGATGTGCAGAGTAAGATATACAGAGTGAGATGTACAGAGTGAGATGTACAGAGTGAGAAGATGCCCGAGAATGCTTCATCCTTTTTACTGCATCCCTCATACAGCAGCTCCGGAAATCCGCCCTCCCTCAAGAGTAGAATCAGGAGCAGGATTAGCAAACCCAGGCATTTCTTTCACAATTATCATGTCTTTTCTTGTTCACTTTCCATATCCAATATACAATTACCCACCAAATTATTTTAAATTACTTCGTTGAAAATTTTTAATCATATGAAAAATACCCTTTCTAAAAAAGTTTCTAAACCTGCATAGAATTGTACAGGAGGCATATTTTCAATTAGAGAGATAGATTCCGGAAAAGATACCTCCTTTCACAGAGACACAGCGTGAGGCAGGAGCTTGAAAGGGGAGAAGAAGCTAATAAAGCAAACACACAGAAAAAGCAGAGAAATTAAACGCGCAGGAAAGCAGAACAACTCACAGGGAAAAACACAAGCGTAAACAAGTAAAAAAAATAAAAAAACGGAGGAAAATGAGAGTAATAAGAAGCCCGGAATTCCTGATCCTTTAGTACTGCAGTCCCCACTACAGTCCCTCCGAAGATGTGCTCCCCTTAAGCACGGGTCCGGAGCAAGATCAGTGATTTCCAGGCATTTATTTTCAATCGGTTTAGTCCCCCGATTCGTTTCCCCTGTTCACTTACCATTTCCCAAATATACAATACTACAGGAAATTATTTTAAATTAATTCATTGAAAAGTTTTAATCTCAAAAAAAAGTTAGTTTTTGAAAAACTTTCAAGCCCTGCATAGAATTCGACAGGAAACTTATTTTTAATCAGAAACATCGTCCAATGAAACAGACACGATAGTGGCACGGCTGTTTCCTCAAATTCGGCGCATCCCTGCCGCAGAATGTAAAAATAGGACCATAAAACCTGAGCTCACCAGCACGGTAGCGGGCAGAAACAGAAATAAACGGAGAAATTACATCATTTCCAAAGAATACAGGCCAGAAAAACAGAATAACAAAAGAAAATCAAAAAGAAGAGCAGGAAACAGAGAAAAAAGAAGAGATATGCAGCGTAAGAAGAAGCCCGGAAATTCCTGATCCTTTTTTTACTGCAGCCCCCACTGCAGTCCCTCCGAAGATGTGCTCCCCTTAAGCACGGATCCGGAGCAGGATCAGTTATTTCCAGGCATTTATTTTAATCTTTTTATTTCCCCCGATTCGTTTCCCCGGTTCACTTACCATTTCCCAAATATACAATTATACAATAAATTATTTTAAATTAATTCATTGAAAATTTTTAATCAAAAAAAAAAGTTAGTCCTTGAAAAACTTTCAAGCCCTGCATAGAATTGGACAATGAATGTATTTTCAACCAGAAACCCTGGATATGGATGGGATATGGAACTGACGGAATCAAGAGGCCAGTGAATCAAGAGAGCAGTAATTCCCCGTCTTTCAGGATTCCTGCCGCCGCCTAACTTTCCTTCTCCTAAATCCCCAAAAAACCGGATTCTATCGACATGCCAAAAAAAGTACCCCGGAGAAAGCCATTTCCAAAAGAAGACAGAGCAAAAAAACAGATGAAAACACAGTAAAAAATAACATAAAAAAGCATGAAAGCACACAAAAAAACACATCAATAAAAAAGCATAGCAAGAGAAGTAAAAAAAGCAGCTGAAGAAGAAGCCCGAGAACGCTTCACCCTTTTAATGTATCCCCCAATACAACCGCTCCGAAGATATGCGCCCCATGCATATGGATACGAAGCAGGATCAGAGTCCTCAGGCATTTCATTCTGCGTCTGATCTCTCCCCTTTTCTCTCCTAGTCCCAATCATACAATTATATTGGAAATTATTTTAAATTAATTGATTGAAAATTTTTAATCACACGAAAAAGTATTTCCCTGAAAATGTTTCGAACCCTTCATAGAATTGGACAGGATACGTATTTTCAACCAGAAACACAGACTTCCAAAAACTACCCTCCATGGCACAAAAATTAAGTACCATAAATAAGGTATAGCTAAAAGCCTTCATGCGCAGTCCTGTAGGGTAGCGGTCAATCCTTCGGGCCTTTGGAGCCCGGGACAGCGGTTCGAATCCGCTCAGGACTATACTATTTTTTATGGAGATGGGCCTTTTTTTTGTTGAATTTAGAGGGAAAAAATAGAATATGTATCTTAAATTAACAAAATCAAAAAATTGCAGCTGAGTAGCTGCAGGCAGATATTTATTCGATTTGTTTCACGCTTACACCCATTTTTTACTTACACCCTTTTTTAAACACATAATATAAAGCGGTAACAACTTCAAGCACAAGCATGGAACCAAAACCCGGAGTGCTTTTTGGTTTTTCATCAGCCCCTGGCATTTCAACATCAGATGAAGTATCTAAAGAAGAGTCAGAGACATCTTTTAGAGGGGAGATATTCAAAACTCCAGAGCCAGACACGGAAACCGCCTCACCATCTGCTATTATTGAGAAAGGCGAGAAACCGGGAGTTTTTGCTTCAAAGTAGACGTATGTTTCATCTTCATTTGCCGGGCCAGTATCAAGTTCTGACCAGTTCCCTTCATTATAGCGCCACATGCTAATGGATTTCGAGTCAGAGCCTATTTCTTCGAGCCACCCCTTTTCCACCTTAAAACCTATAACTCCGTTTTCTATGTTTTCAGGGGTCGCAACTCCCCCATTTCCAACCCAGATGTTCAGGTTCTTGTAGACGGCACCGGCAGGAAGTTCAGAGACCAGTTCGGACTTACCCTTCAACATCTCAACAATGGTTGTTGTCTTTCCCAGGGTCCTTTTTGCATCGAAGCCCACGTGTTCCAGGCAGGTTACTCCCTGTGGGAACTGGAACTCAACATGCATTCCGTTTGCAATGAACTGCTGAGAAAGTTCCTTTACCTCGACGTTACTCTGAGGTTCAGGAGACCCACCGCCTCCCCCGCCGCCGGAAGAGCTGCCAGAACCACCGGAACCACTGGAGCCGCTAGAACCACTGCTGGAAGAAGCTATTGAAAATGAAGTGGAAAATGTGGCAGAATTTCCTGCGTTATCGAAGACAGTAACTGAAGCTTTGTGGGTCCCGGCACTCAGGCCCGTTGCAGTATAACATACGTAGCTACCCGTAAGTTCCAGATTTTCGCTATTCTTCACTTCGTCCCCATCAAAACTAAACTTTATCGAGCTTGCATTGGTGCCTGTCTGTCCATCAGTATAATCAAACCCTACATTAACAGATGTGGTTCCCTGAGCAAAACCCGCCCCATTTGCCGGGGTTACACTTTCAAGCACGGGAGCTACGGAATCATCTGCAATCGCCCCAAAAGTTGAGAAGTGATCAACCTGGGCAACCCAGCAATTGATTCCGTTTATTTCCCTGACCTCAGTATCAAGAATCTCCCATGTACCTTCCGAGGAGTTATAGTAGCGGATTGAGACATCTTCAACCGTAATACCTGAAGGCAAATTTGTTTCATTCACCGGGATGGCGATTGTCGCATAAGATAGATTCTCATTCAGGAAAGTGCCGGGTTCAATATCGATGCAGTAAAAACTTATGGAACTTTTGCTTACATTTACCATAGGGACACTGCTTTCAGTGAGAATTACAAAATCTTCAATATCTTTTGTTGTATTGAAAATAATAGAAGTTCCCGTATCTTCGTTAAACAATGAAGCAGTTCCTTCCGAAGTCCTGATTGTTTTTAGGAAAGCTTTCGAACTGTCCTCCCCCCTGTTTCCTGCAAGGTCCGCACCACTCATATCAATAGTGTACATCTCACAGTCCAGCAGGATCAAACCGTACCAATTTCTGTGGTCTGCCTCCAACGCCACTGGCTCCAATGCTACTGGCGTTCCATTTAATTTTACAAGAGGATTTTGGCCAAGCGGTTCACTGGAACTTATGTTTATTCGTCCATGAGTGTCATTGAACTTTGTGACCAGGGCAGATAAAGCGGGGGCATTTCGGTCCAGGGTCACAACAGCAGGTACCATTGTTGAGTTAATGTTCCCCGCAGCATCTTTCACACTTGCATTCACAACATATTTCCCATCATCAGGAAAGGACGAAAGGTCAAACGTTGCAGTCCAGTTTTCAGCGATAAATTCCGCGTTCAATACACGCTTAAAACACGTAAACTCAGAACTTAAAGTGAATAGGACTTCCTCAGCGTTTCCGGGAGTTCCTGATGCAGAAGCATTGACTCTTAACGTTGAATTTGTATAAACGTCCAGGCCCGTTGAACCGGTGCCTTCCATGCTTTCAATATTGACAACTGGTTTATCGTTATCAACATCTATCGAAACATTAATTGAAGCTCTGTTTTTCAAGGCATCGATGCTGGTTACAAACAACCGATACTTCCCACTTGGAACGGGTTCATCCGAAACATCGGATGCATCCCAGGAAAATTCATAATTTGCTCCGTTTGCAACCTGAGTTGTAACTGTTTCATTAAGAATTTCAGTATTTGCAGCACCCTTGATTACCAATTGTGTTAAACCGGGATTTGCATCTCTGCTGTTTAAAATGATAGTTGCCGGATTGTTGGTACTGATATGTTCCGCAGGTACGGCACCAATATGTACATCCGGCTTATCGTTATCCACGGTCACGGAAATATTTACATCAGCGCTGTTTCCGGATGTATCGGTACTGCTTAAGGTAAGAAGATACTCCCCGCTCGGCACTGCTTGCCCGGAAGAATCGGTTGCATTCCAGATGTATTCGTAATTTGCTCCGTTTGCAACCTGGTCCGTAAGAGTTTCGTTCCTTATTTCAGTACCTGCAGCATTCGTAATTAAGAACTCTGTAGAGCAGGGACGGGCGTCAGTACTGTTTAAAATGAGAGTCGCCGGCTGATTAATACCTATAAGTTTTATGGAGACCGCATTTATATTAACTTCCGGACTTGTGTCGTCAATAATGGTTACAGTTGATGAAACAGGATCTGACCAGGCCCCCTCATCATCTTTAACTCTGAAATAGATTGTATGCTTTCCAAAAGAAAGCTGAGAACTTTTGAAACTGGCATTTGTGTTGAGTAAGCCATCAATACTCGAATTCCACTCATAAGCAGTTACAGAACCCTGGAGATCAGTTCCCGAGCCACTGAAACTCAGCAAACTCCCCTCAGAACAGGGATCGGGAGATATGGAAAGGATTCTGGCAGATGGAAGCTTGTTTTTAATAGTAATCGTAGTTGAATTAGCCTCTGACCAGACATTTGCATCATCTTTTACCTTAAAAAGGATGGAATGGGTTCCCGGAGAAAGAGCCGGAGTACTAAAAACGGCATCTGTGCTTAATTGTCCCTCAAGGTTTGAAGTCCATTCAGAGGCAGTAATCGAGCCATCGGGGTCACTCCCGTGGCCGGTGAAAGTAATTAAATCGCCTTCAAAAGGAGATGTGGGGGTTAGCGTATCGATGAAAGCTTCCGGGGAAGGGGTGTTTGTAAAGGCTTTAATGCAAATATTAGTATTTTCACCTACATTGGTAAGATCTATCCAGGACCCTCCATCCCAACTCAAGTAACTTTCACCAGAATTTGCCGTTGCCCTGCTACTATAAAAGTCATAAGGCTCTTCGACTGCCACAAGATAAGAATAATCAGGGTCCGTGAATTTAATCACAATGGAGTAATCCTGGCCGGATTCAAGAGGTAGAGAGCTGCCGATGTCTACGGGATGGTATCCCGCATACTCAAAAGTACCTGAAGCAGAGTATACAGGCCCGCTGGAATCAAGCGGTGCCTGGTCCAATCCTCTATATACGTACAGTTCATATTGCGTCCCTTCATCCGTTGTATAGAAACTGACAGCTTTCAGATATTCATTTGAATCTGCCGTAAAAACGTTTGCAGCCCATGTGGTACCTCCACTACATCCATATTCACTTACATATCCAAGCGGATCGTACTGATAGATGTTATCATAGTTGTCCACATCTTCGGCGTTTATAAAAACAGTATTCGTACAATATCTCCCAATATACGGATCGTAGTAGGAGATGTAGAAGTAACCGTTGTCCCCAGAATCAGTACCCCAACTATTTTTAACAATAAATGCCCCGTCCCCAGGGGGTGTAACCGCAAAGTTGTTTCTGTCAAAATTATCGTCCCAGCCAACAAGAGCAATTGCATGACCTCCGTCTACGATATGAGAGGTAGGGGAGTCGTAATAATATGTAGAACGATCGTCGTTAAAACAGGTCCAGTTCACCTCTATAGCTACGAATATAGCCCCGTAATCCATCACAGCCCTTTTCAAAAATTCATTATCATGTGGGTCACCCTCGTCTCGATCAGGAAGAAATATTGCCTCCTGGAGATGTTTTCTTTCAGGGATACCGGCGTCAGAAAGATTGGAGCGATCATTATAAGGATCATCGGACTCATAAACAGGCCCGGTCCAGCGCGCCAGATAAGCCAGGGCCATTAAACTATTCCCTCCCTCGTCGGAAGCACGATCGAACCCATTGGGATAATTGTTACTCAGAAGGTTTTTCATGTGATTTTCCGAAAAATCGTATATCCCATCTGAAATTGTGCAAGATTCAAGAGAAGCGTATGAAGCAAAAGCCCAGCAACTACCTGCACGACCTTGATCTTTTACAGGAGTTACATTTCCTTCATCACGAAGGTTGTAATATGATGGCAAAGCTTGCGAATTTGATGAAAGATAGTTAATATTATTATTTATTCTTGCAGGAATTTTATCTATGTGGGAATTATCAACAGGTGAGGGTATAAGCCCGTTTTTGAAATAAATGTTTTTTATCGGTTCACCTCTATATTCCAAAGATTGGACCAAAAAAAGGTCAGTATTTTCATACTGTTTCAATTGTTTTTGATATTCAATAAACTCGGGATTAAGCGAGGCAGTCAACAGTTCTGTATTTGTTGCCTTATTATCATCTAATGAACTACTACCCATAGATTCTGCAAAAGCAGGGCTTATCAAAAAAAATATAATGAAGACCTGCATAACTATTTTTACAAATTTCATAAATATTCACCGAATTAGAATAAAAATAATCATCAGGTGCACCAATTTCGATTGCGCAAAAATACCAATTTAGACGCTGCGAATATACCCTTTAAACAGAATAACATGAAGTAGAGGGAGCGACAAACAGTCTAATTAAATATTAATAGTGTGTTGAACATATAAAAATATTTCTACTATGCAATTTATTTTGCATGCCAATATCCAATCCACTGTCCGATAATAATTGCACAGTCATGATTCAAAATACACAACGTTGATTATAATAGCAAATCCCAAAATCCGCCAGAAAACTGATCCAATTAAACCCTTCCCCATCCTCCGAATCCTCCTCGTTCTCGCCACCGGAGCCATCATTACTCTTTGCCATCTTCATTGGCTTTACAGACCCTTCTTTTTTACATTCTCCAGACACAGACCCCGGAACCCCTTAAACATTCGAGGCAGCAGGAAAAGAACTGTAGTTTAGGGGAAGGAAAAAAACGGTATGAACCGTCATGGAATAATATAATTTAAAAGTTATTTCACTGGAGATTCCTATTCCAAACTCCATTTTAATTTTAGAAGAGAGCCGCCAGACAAGCTGGCGGGGGCACCCTGCAATTATTAGAGAAAAAGCTTTTCGGGGTTAATGAAGGCATTATAAATTCGAATCCTCACCAACCTGCATATTTTCAAAGCAAAAAAACCAAAAATGTCGAAAAAGTGGACTACCGCATGTGGAGTTTAAAAAAATCGTACTCAAGACATGAGGCATGAAACTCGGAACCACATGTCCTGTTGCTGAAAGTTTTTCCGTTTGACGATAGCAATTTCATAGACTTTGTTGCCTATCGCCTCAGTTCAATTAAAGATAATTTGGGAACCGGCGGCAAATCAGAGTTTATGCTCGGATTTTTGTTCGCAAATTATTGCATCCCAGTATTTTTCTACTCTTTCTGCACCAATCATAGCCCCTCCGACTTTAATGTCCTCGTTCATTTTTCTACAATGGGTGGGGTATAGATTTTCTTCGTATGAAGGACATTGATTGCATTCTTCATAACATAAATATTCCATTACATTAGCTCCGTGGGGTTTTTTGAAATTACATTAGCTCATGGGGGTTTTTTGAAATTACATTATATAATAATTGTAATATACCGTAATACATTATAAGTATTTTCATTTAGTTGCTCAATTTTTTAACGAAGATGCCCCGTCCAAAGCAAACTCATGAAACTTCCCCATCCTCCTGACCTTCCCCGTCCTCGGAGTCAGAGCAGCCACGGCTCTCGAAGCTTTCGTTATTATTTATACAGACCCTTCCTTTTTGCAAGGTCCGGACATGTCCCGGAGACGGCTGAAACCTTCCACCAATTCCCTGAAATGAAAAAAGGACAGAAGCCATACAAAAAAAAACCTTATTTCAGAAAGGAAAAACAATGCTTGAAATTAGAAACTTGAAGTGAAAAAAAGCTCGATATAGGGGTGATTCATAAGGATCTTCCACAATTGAATGAAGTCCCGTACCTATCAAGTTGTACGGCTTCCCCATCCTTTGTTTCTCTACCCCTATGAATCAATCAATATTATGTGAGGGGTAATATAAATCACTGGCGATAGAATATCTGTTTCTTCAATTAGTCCCATTATTTTGGGGATCAGGGGGTCCCATAATAAGGGCTAAAATATTCGAGATTACATGAACCGGAAACTTACTTATCCTTCCCGCATATTCCTCAGGATCTCCCTGACAGCCGGCCTTTTTCCGTACATAAGGAGGTAAGCCCTGAAGAGGCGGCTGGAGAATATGATTACGCCGTGGATTGAGAGCATCAGGATGAAAAGGCTCACTGCTATCTGGTAAAAAGGCACTTCCGTAGCCCCTATCCGAACCAGCATTGCGACAGGGGAGGTAATGGGAAAGAGGGAGAGGAAGATGGCAAGGGGGCTGTCAGGTTTTGTAAGCAGGAGCTGCATGAAGATGAGGGGGACTGCGGCTGCGAAAGTGAAGATTCCGGCTACCTGCTGGCTTTCCTGAAGAGAGGAGGACATGGCTCCGACTGCGGCCATGAGACTTGCGAAAAAGAGATAGCCAAAAAGGAAATAGACGACAGCCAGGAAAAGCAGGAAAGGGTTCAGGCTCAGAGGGAGGGCGTACGAGGCGCCCAGGGCGACTGCGGAAATCCAGACAGTAATTTGCAGGAGGCCGACTGCACCCAGGCCCATGATCTTGCCGGTCAGGAGTTCGGTGGGGGTTGCGGAGGAGAGCAGGACTTCGATAATCCTGTTCTCCTTCTCTTCGGAGACGCTGCGGAGGAGGTAGCCTGATGACGAAAAAATGCTGAAAAAGAGGAGGAAGGCAGTGAGGAAAGGGAGACCCAGGTCCCCCAGGATATCCGCAACACCCTGCTCGTTGGCTTCCCCGCTCTCCTCGATGTCGAACAGCTTAATGTTAACAGGGTCCTTGACCCTCTGGAGCACGGCTTCGTCCACCTCGTCCTGCAGGAGGGAGGTGACAACGATATCGGAAAGGTCTGCCGCAAGATCGACACTGGGGACGGTGACTCCTTTTTCGGAGGCGTAAAGTTCGATTACCCCGGTCTCCAGGAAGTCCACGGGGATTACGATGTAGGAAGAGATCTCCCCGGCCCTGAGCGCCCGGCTGGCATCAGGAGTTTCCGCGTACCGGACAAACTCTATTGTTGTGGTTTCTTCCCCGAAAGGTCCCACCGCAAATCCACCGTTTGTGACTTCCCCGGGAAAGTCAAGGGAACCGGTCCTGTCGACGTAACCTATGCTCTGGTCTTCGGAAGGGGTCATGCCGGCAAGCAGGGCAGGGACAAGGGTAATCCCGGCCAGGAAGACAGGGAAAATGAAGGTCATGAAAAGGAATTCCTTGCGCTTCACGGTTTTCAGGAACTCGTGCCTGGCAACCGTAAAAGCCTTTCCTGAAAATTTACTCATTGGCATTGGCCTCTACCGTTTCAATAAAAATCTCGTTCAGGGACGGGAGTGCCTGCTCGAAACGCAGGACTTCGACTCTCCGGACAAGCTCCTCCAGAATCACCTGCATACCTGCACCCTCCTCCGGAAAGATCTCCACGAACTTTTTATTATCTTCTTCGTGCTCCACAATTCTCCTGACCCCGGGGATTCCACGAAGTACGCTCAGAGCGTCGCCACCCGCGTTACCTCCTGCGACATTCCCTGCGCCAGACTCTGAGCCAAACCTTTCTCCATGGACGGAATCATGTCCGGAACCATAACCTGAAGCATACACTTCGCCATGGACGGAACCATACCCTGCAAATTCCACAAGCAGGGAATTTTTCCCGCGCTCTTTCCGGATCCTTTCCACGCTGCCGTAAAGCACGCTTCTGCCCCTGTCGACCACCAGGATCCGGTCGCAGAGCGTCTGGGCCTGTTCCATCATGTGCGTTGAGAGGATGACAGTCTTGCCGGCATTCCTGTAATCGAGAATCCTGTCCTTGATGGTCTTTGTGCTCATCGGGTCAAGCCCCGAAAAGGGTTCGTCCAGGACGACCAGGTCCGGGTGGTGGATAATTGAAGAAAGAAACTGGATTTTTTGCTGCATCCCTTTGGAAAGCTCTTCAACCTTTTTCCCCCTGTACTCGTAGAGCCCGAGGGACCGCAGCAGGGTATCAGCGTTTTCCCGGGCCTGCTTCCCGGAAACGTTCTTGAGCTGCGCCAGGTAGACCAGCATATCGACAAGTTTTGTTTTCCGGTACAGCCCCCGCTCCTCCGGGAGGTAGCCGATCCTGTCCTTTCCGGAAGGGTCCAGGGACGCCCCGAAAACCCGGATCTCCCCCGAATCAGGCCTGATGATGTCCAGGAGCATCCTGATGAGCGTGGTCTTCCCTGCCCCGTTTGGCCCGAGCAGCCCGAAGATCTCTCCCTTTTCAACGGAAAAGGAAATGTCCCTGATGACATCTTTTCCCCCAAAGGACTTTGATACTCCTTCAACTTCAACAACATGCATCCGATTAACTATATCCTCATAGGGCAATAAAGTTAATTCAGTCCATAATACGAAAAAATACCCACATGCCCGCTTCTTCAGGAGATACACAATGCTCCCGAAACTAATCATCCGAAACTAATCATCCGAAACTAATCATCCGAAACTAATCATCCACAACAATATCATCCTCGACTGCTCAATAAGCGGCTTCGAAACCAGGCTCGAACTCCACTACGGGACCCTAAGCAGCTACAGGCCCTATGCCATGCTTGTCGGCTCGAACACCGCTAAAACCGGAATCAAAATTTTCTGTGAAGAAATCCCTCTCGAAGAGGAGGCCGATTTTGTAAAGGGGGAAGCAGAAAAAGGATAGGGAAGAGTAAAAAGTATCATAAAAAGGGAAGGATAAAAGCGGAAGTTACGAACTGAAAACCGAAAATGTATATAGAAAAGGCAAGAGTGAGGGATTAAGAGGCTATTCCCTCGTGAAGGAAATTCTGGTAAACAAACTCGGATATTGCAAACATTGGAAGTTTTGAATATTTTATAAGCATATCTTTTTTGCTCTCAGGGATATACACGCCTATTTTTCCAGCCTGTTCCAGGGCAGTATCGGCAAGGCTGTAAGTGTAAATTACACCGTCATCATGATATTCTTTCTTTTCACTCACAAAACCGGTTATAATCATATCCTCAAGAATATCACTCAAATCCCAGGAATAGGGCCCGTAATGATATTCATCGAACTGAAAAAGCCTTGGAAGCTCCAGTTCTTCCTGTCCGAGAAAAACCACTTTTTGAAGCTTGGTTATTCCTTTTATTTTTCCGAGGCAAGCGAGCAGTTCAATCAAAAACCACTTTCTTGAATCGAAGATAGACTCCCCGTTCATAACTTATACCTGAGAAATATAATATGTACGTGGGGTTTATATTATGATCGATTTTGTTCCGATGCGTAGAAGGACATTACCGTGTCATTGCTGCATCATTACTGTAGCCGATATCATTGATGAATCATTACTGTGAAGAGCTCGAAGCGTAAAGAGAACGAATCCATGCGTGGCATCCCCGCGGTACGCCGACGTCCTGCTGGTAACCGGAGCAGTCACCCTGAACATGGCTGAAGCCGTGAAAAAAACCTATGAAGCCATGCCCTTCCCCAAATTCGTGGTCGCAGTAGGAGATGACGCCTGCGACGGGGGGGGATATACAAGGGATCCTACGCCGTACTCGGAGGGGTCGACAAAATACTGCCCTTGGACATGAAAATCCCTGGAAACCCGCCTTCCCCGAAAGAGATTTTGAAAGGATTGCTTTTACTGATGAAGCAGACTTCGAGTAATTGAAGATACGGTTGGAATATAAGTACTTGATAAAAGACAGTAACATTTTATCCTGCTTTAGGCAGTTCTTTTCATTTTCACAAAAATTTCTATGATTCTGTTTTTCCCTGCAGAGAAACTCATTGCATCGTTATAATACAGATTATATGCAGGGAGAACTTTTTCAGTAATTTTATATAGAAACATAATAAAATAAGTACCGCATTCGGGACAGATAAAAAAAATATTATTAGTAAAAATGTGGCACTTTGTTGTTTTGGATGGGAAATAGTGTAGTAACTTTCTAGTGTAGATGCAACACTTTTTTGAAAAGATTCAGTATAAAAAAATCACATTCAAGTTCGAGGTTTATCTCTCTGGTGTTGTTACTTTTTTACCTGGAAAATTAGTTTCGACCTGCACAAAACAGCAAAGAGCCAAACATATTAAGGCAGCCATTCAGCCTGGAAAACTCAGCTGATTGATATTGGTTTTGATGAACAGAGAAGCCTGATTACTAAAGGCAGAGAAATGAAAAAACAGAATCAATATCCAACAATCAAATGAATCAATTCACAGAAATTTGCCGATTGAATTTCATAAAGATGGTTATAGATATTGTTTTTGTCGGGCTGAACAGTTACTCTTCTTGATGATATAAAGAAGAAAAGGTTACCTGCCGAACCCCAGGGTGCATAGTTATTACTTTGGAATAAAGTTGCTCTTGTTTTTTAAACATGAAATAAAATTTGGAGAAGAATTGTACATTAGATAACAGATGCATTTATTTAATGGAGTGAAGAGTAATGAAAGAAAATGGATCCAAAATAATAGAGAAAGAGAAACTTACTACTCAACTAAAGTTGTTGAGTGTTTTACTTTCAGCAGGCTTAATTTTTATCTTGATTTTATCAACAGCCGAAGCCACCGCAGCTAGCCCAGAATCCGCTTCCCAGATGGAGTTTCCACGCAATAGTATGGCTCCAGTTGGCCCTGATACGATGGATGCCACCGTTGAAATGTTGGGGGAAAATGAAATTGCTATTCGCGAGTATGCAGCCCAGGTAGGGTCGGCGAAAGCAACTGAAGCTTCACCTACCGGTAAACCGGCTGAGATCGGTGAAGAGCTGACCATCAATGTCGCTGACATGGGTTATGGCATTGATTACGACGAGACTTTTGTAGTTGTAATGGATGGCACGTACGGGATCATTCTGATTGAGGAGGCGGCTTACGACAAATACGATTCAGCTACTGATGAGTATGTCTTCCCCAATCCATCTGGCACCTGGAGGGCAGAGGACCGCATCTCTACCGCGCAGTTGAGCTATCTACTGGACCAATTTGACACAGTAATATATCCAGAGGATACTTCGGTCTTCGGAGAACCATTGCCGCGTGGGAATGAGGGACAGAAAACATGGATCCTTATCCATAACATAAGGGATGCAGCGTATTACGACAGTACTCAAACTTCGTATGTTGCAGGCTACTTCTCAGCCAGTGAGGATGCTGCCAACAATAAGAACATGATGCACATTGACAGCTATGACTGGACAAACAGAGTCGGCCCTGATTCAGCACGTCCCTTTTTATACGAGGGGATCTTTGCCCATGAGTTTGAGCACCTTATCCTCTTTGACGTGGATCCTGACGAGTCTATCTGGGTTAATGAAGGTTTGGCGGATCTGGCCGGTTACCTGTGCGGTTACGGTCACCCGGCAGGCCACATCGCTTACTATATGGTATACCACCCGATAGTCTCGCTCACATTCTGGGACGGAGGGTTGCAGAATTACGGCGCAAGTTACCTGTTTCAGCTCTACCTCTACGAGAATTATGGAGAATCGGCCTTTACTACTGCTCTTGTAAAGGAACAGGCTAATGGTATAGAGGGTATTGAAAAGACACTGGCGACCTCAGGCTATACCGATACCTTTGATGAGATCTATGATTACTGGACCATCGCCAATTACCTGGATGATACAGAGAAGGCAGGCGGAAAATATGGTTATGACACCCTTGAGATCGGCACCATTGATACCTGGGGCTATTCCATTGAGTATGCAATGAGCAATATGTGGTGGGGACTACCGGTTAAAGCACCATTCAGTGTATCTTCGGACTGGTGTGGAATAGAATCTCAACCGTATACAGCTCACTACTTCCGCTTTAACAATGATAAGATGACCCCCGCCTCAATTGATGGAGAGGACTTTGCCGGCACCCCCGCCTGCAGCGGAACCTACGAATGGTATTCTGATACCGAAGCATGGGCATGGCGCAGCTTCTACCAGACTTTCGAGATCCCGACTGACGGGGCAACTCTCAACTTTAGCACCTTATACGAAATCGAGAAGGACTGGGACTACGGCTATGTGGAAGTCTACGACAGAAACACTGGAGAGTGGTGCACGCTGGACTCTACAGGTACGGTGAACTATATCGCCCATTCGCAGGACAATCCCAATACCCCTGATGGCCGTGAGCCCATAGACTATGAAGCCACCGGCTGCTGGCATGCTTTCACAGGTAACAGCGGAGGTTGGATCCCGGTATCTATGGACCTGAGCCCCTTTGCAGGGCATACGATTGACCTCTATTTCACCACCTGGCAGGATGGGGCCGCCAACCTCCAGATGATGTACGTTGATGATATCGAGATCCATGAAATCGATTTCTTTGAGGATGTCGAATCGGGAGAAGATGGCTGGACATCAACTGGCTGGTATATTACTGACGGCATCCTGAAAAACGCCTTTGGCGTGACTACCATAGATACTAAGTGGGTACCCACAGCGCGTTATCCTGAGCCAGTGGGAAACAGTGCGATGGAGCTCCACAGCATAAGCCAGATGTCGGTTGACGAAACAACCCAGGATGGCGTAGATAACGTACCTGCTACACCTGCAGTATCCGGGCGCGTTAAGGTGGCTATCGTCAGCAACCATGCCAGGCATATACTGCCATCCGGCTACATATTTGGGGTAGGCTTGTAACCTTTGAAAAGGAAAAACATTATCTTCTTCAAATTGCAGGGAGAAAAGTGAATTTTAGAGATTAGAAGGAAAATCAGAAGTCAGAACTGGTGGGAAAACATAATCAAAAAGCCAGGTAAAATCTATAAAATATTAACAGAGGCAATCAAAGTTGCGCTGGCGCACCCCGCTGCAAGCAACGGGGTATGTTCGCGCCACCGCTCCAATTCGACTGAAATAATCCGGGAAAACCTGGAACTTCTGGATGACTTCTTTGAAGAACACGGGGAACTTTTCGAGTGGGTAAAGCCGAAAGCATGACCATGAGGCTCTCCCAAAATAAATTATGACGAAAATGCAGAGGAATTCTGCATAGATGTCGTGGAGAAGCAGGGGGTCATGCTGCTTCCGGGGACTGTTTATGATTTTGGGAACCGGTACTTCAGGCTGGGGTTCGGCAGGAAAAACATGCCGGAAGCGCTGGAAAAGTTGGAAGAGTACATAAAGAAAAATTTATAAATAAATACTCATATTTATCAGGTGCCCTGGGACGGGGTTTCCAGAGGAATTTATGTCAGGACATCCACTTTCGATTCAGGAAATAGAAGCCCTTGGCTACTACGATTTCATGAGCTACCTTGAGGTTCCCTACTTCCACATAGGGGGCCTCGTTTCCACGGAAAAACTGGCGGAACTCTGCCGGCTTGACAGGAATAAAAAGGTGCTGATGGTCGGGTGCGGCACGGGTTTTTCCGCCTGTTACCTCGCAAAAAAAGTCGGCTGTTTAGTTGTGGGAGTCGATATAGCGGAGCTTTCTATCGAGAAGGCAAAGGAAAGGGCAAAAAAGGAAGGCCTTGAAGAAAAAACGGATTTTCGGATAGGAGATGCCTATGCCCTCCCCTTTGAAGCCGGAACATTCGATGCCGTAATTACCGAGTTTGTCTCCCAGTTCCTTGACAGGGACAGGGCTTTCAGGGAATTTGCCCGGGTTTTGAAGCCAGGCGGCTGTGTGGGAATCAATGAAATGTACAGGGAAAAGGAAATTCCCCCGAGACATGCAGAAAAGATAACTCATGCCGAGAACATTTTCGGTGAGATAACCGGACTTCCCTTTACCCTCCAGACGCCGGAAGAATGGAAAAAGGAGCTCGAGGAAGCAGGGCTGGTGAATGTCAGGTCCAGGAAATGCAGGCCCACGCCAAGCCTGGAAGAGACAAAGAAGCTTATCGGGGCAATGGGTGGGACCCTGGGATTTGCCCGGTACTTTGCCGGCCTCATGGTTAAAATGATAAAGTACACGCTGATCAGCAAAAAGGTCAGGTACCGTTTCAGGCAGCTGGGGGAAGGAAAAAAGATCCTGCTGAGGAAAAAGTCAACCGCAAAGTATGTGGGTTATGTGCTTGCTACGGGAACAAAGCCCGAAAAGTGACTTGAAGGAAAACTGTAAAGTAAAGATATAAGAAAAACTGAAAATTATGGGTAAGGGCAAAACCCCGAAGTTAATTGTTGATAAAATAGAAGCTAATCGTTGACAAAACCGGCTCAATAAAAGAAAAAGAAAAGAAGAAGGAAAAAAAGGAACCGGAAATTGTCCCGGACTGGAAAAAATAAATGTTTTTTGGAAAAAGATATAAGTAATCAATTGGAAAACTCAGAGCAATAATTCCTCAAGAAGTTGCCGGTGGGGCTTTCAGGAAATGAAACCGGGACTTCAAATTAAGCAAAAAGGGTTTGGGAAAAAAAATGAAAGAAAATTACCTCCGGTATATTCAAGAGGTTTCCGGGGAGGTAGACTTGCATGAAGGTTTCACTTATTGATCTGGCGTTTCTTTCTGAAAAAAGAACAAATGTACTGCTCCTGCTGGAAGAGGGGCCAAAAACCAGCGACGAGATAAAAACAGCCCTGAACGTCAGCTCGACGTCGATTATGCCCCAGATAAAGAAATTGAAAGAAGGCCACCTGATCAATCAGGAAAGCGACAGGTACCAGCTCTCGGAAATGGGGGAAATAGTTGTCGAAAAGATGGAACCCCTCTTAAATACCGTGAGGGTTTTCGAAGAAAATTACGATTACTGGGTAAACCACGACCTGAGCGCAATTCCCGAGAACCTTCTTAGCAGGATTGAGGAACTGGGAAACTATTTCCTGCTCGAGCCCGACCTTAACCGCCTCTTTGAAGTGCCGGAAGACTTCAAGAAAAACCTCCTTGAGTCCGGTCGCGTCATGACATTCCTTTCTTATTTCCACCCCCTCTATCTGACCCTTTATTCCGAACTGGCGCAAAAAGGGACGGAGATGTACCTCATCCTGACCGAACCGGTCTATGAAAGAATGAAAAAAGACTACACAGAAGAACTTCAGGAGCTTCTGGATTCCAAAAACACGAAAATTTACATTTGCGACAAGAAAATAACCCTTAAAAACGTGGTAACAGACCGTTTCTGTTCCCTGGTACTATTTGACAGGAAGGGGAAATTCGACCACCAGCGCCTGATGAGCTTTGACGAAAGCTCGCTGAAATGGTGTGAAGAACTCTTCAATCATTACAAGGAGATGTCAAAACCCCTTGAAAAGATATGAAGAAAGATCAAAAGGATAGAAATCCCCTTAATTTCCACTTAGCATTCAACTGAGTTCCGGATTTGCTATCAACCGGAGTCTACAGGTTTTTGAGCTCCTGATTTGCTATTAACCGAGTCAACAGGAGTCAAACGGCTTTTGATAGTCGACTGGCTTTTGATTTTCGATTTTCTATCGACCATCTTCTAACGGTTTTTGATCCGAATGGATTTTATCACCTGGTTAACCCGGAAAAGGGTGTTTAACCCCCTGGTATTTTTTACCAGAGATACCGTTATCCTGTCCTTAATCATGGAGATATTTTTCAATCAGAACCCTGAACTTGTTTATATCGATGGGCTTTGAGATGTAATCAACGCATCCCTTTTCGATGAAGTGTTCCTCACTTCCTTTCATTGCATGTGCAGTCACTGCAATCACCGGGATGTCGGCGATGGCAGGGTTCTGCTTTATCCTTTCAAGCACCTCGAGCCCGTCCATTTTCGGAAGCTGCATATCCAGGAGAATGATGTCGTACTTATTCCCATCGAGGCACTCGAGGGCCTTTATCCCGTCCTCCGCTCCGGTTACGCTGTGCCCGTAGAATTCCAGCAAATCAAGGATCAGTTCCATATTCATTGGGTTGTCTTCAACAATCAGAATCTCTTTCATCTTTATGCCTCCCAGGCATAGTTAATTGTTTTATCCTGTTAATTAACTCTTTTCTTCCGAAAGCGCTTTTCGGTCGTGTCCGTGAGTCATTGATCATGATTGAGAAAACAGACACATTCAGCTTGATTAGGCATATTTACAGAAAGTTCTTCTGCAACCGGTTTTCAATGACTGACCCCCACGACCCGCTTTTCTTCATGATAGAGAGCAAATTATCCGCATTTCATTGTTCAGTTCTTCAATATTCTTTTCATCGAAATCCCCTGCCGTGCAGACAATCAGGGGTATATCCCTCGTCCGGGAGTCGGAACTCTGCATAAAATCCCGGACCTCGTCCCTGGATGAAAGGGCAACGTTAGCCTCATCGAGTTCGATAATCTGTGAATCAATAACGTTTTTTGCATTTTCCATGTTATCAATCGCTTCCTGTGCTCCCAGGCCGGAAAAACCGGAATCGAGGATACTCTGGGAGGGAAAAAATAACGACTGAAATCAATAAGGCAAAAATCACGTAGATGATAACCAGTACCTTTTTGCTAACATTCATAATATAAACTTGATACAGAGGAGCTTTTTTTACACGAGAAAATTGAGAGCATTTGTACAGAAGGAATTGACCAACCTGTACAAAGGAAATTGATCATTTAATTTGACGTCAGTATAAATACTTGTATTGGGCAACATGGCATAAAAAATTATACTGATAACCCCGACAATGAATCTGTTAACCTCATTACCAAATATGAGTACAATTAAAAAAATATAATTAAACACTAAAGAAAAAGAGAGAAATGATTCAAAAATATTTTCAAACTTCACCAACTGAACAAGCGAGAGGCCCAGCCCACATTCTTTCGGAGAGCATACTTCCTGAGCTCGTCAACTGCAAGAAGGAAGAGGGCAAAGGGAAGAGCGAGCAGCAGGTATTTGAGGTCAATGGGGGAGGTATTGAAAATCAGGTGGGCCAGGGGGCTCCAGATTATAAATGAAAGGATAAGAAGCTCACTCACAATGCCTACCAGGACATAGCGGTTTTTAAAAAGTCCTTTGGTGAAGACCGACTGCAACCTGGTCCTTGATGTAAAGACGTTTGCAACCTGGCAGATAATCACCGCCGAAAAAAAAGCAGTAATCGACTGCATGTAGAGGGGATTGCTGTTTGCAAGCTCTTCCCCGAAACTCCATCCCCCGTCGAAAAGGACGGCAAAGTAGCAGAAAAACCCGGCAGCCGCCTCTATCGGCCCTTTTATCCCGTAGGAAGTTAACAGCATCTGGGAAGTAAGCAGTTTTTCTTCCCTGGACCGGGGAAGCCGCCTCATAATATCCCCCTCCCCGCCTTCCACACCCAGGGCAAGGGCAGGCAGGATATCAGTCCCAAGGTCAATTGCAAGGATTAACTGCACGTTCATTGGGAGGGGCAGGGCGAAGAGGACGAAGACGATAAAAGGCAGGATCTCAGGGATATTGCTGGTCAGGATGTAAGCAATGAACTTTTTTATGTTGTCAAAAACTGTCCTGCCCTCTTCCACAGCATTCACTATGGTGGCAAAGTTGTCGTCCAGAAGCACCATGTCCGCAGCTTCCCGGGCAACATCAGTGCCGCTGCCCATGGCAACCCCCATATCCGCATTCTTGATCGCGGGGGCGTCGTTAACCCCGTCCCCTGTCATGGTGACGATTTCCCCTTCAGCCTGGAAGAGCTGCACGATTTTCAGCTTCTGCACAGGGGAGGTCCGGGCAAAGACTATGCTCTTCTTTTTCAAACGCTCTGCAAGTTCTTCCCTGGAAAGAGCTTTCAGCTCGTCGCCCGTGATAATTTCCAGGGTCTCGGAATCCGAAAGCCCCACAGTCCTGGCAATGGACTCTGCCGTTACAGGATGGTCCCCTGTAATCATGACTACCTTGATCCCTGCAGCATGGCATTTTGCAATAGCCTCTTTTACTTCGGGGCGAGGGGGGTCCACAATCCCGATAAAACCCAGGAAAACGAAACCTTCAGTGTACTCTTCCCGCTTTTCCGCTTCCCTGTACGCAAGGGCGATCACCCGCTCTCCCCTCTCTGCTATCCTCAGGTGCCGGTCCAGCAGTTCTTCTTTCTCCTTTCTGCCAAGTTCCCTCACCTCCCCGGCCTCAATTGAGAAATTACACATCTCCACCACAATTTCCGGAGCCCCTTTGAGGTAGGCTTCAAATCCACCTTCGGGAGTGCGGCAGATTACTTCCATCCGCTTTGTGAGGGAATCAAACGGAAATTCCTCCAGCCGTGGATAATTATCATTGAGTTCCTTCAGATCTGCAAAGCCGTTTGCAAAGACAAGGAGGGCTCCTTCGGTAGGGTCCCCCGTATACCCCGGAGCCCTTTCTGAAAGCCTCGCATTATTGCAGAGCCCGGCAACCCTTATGAAAACAGGAGGAATCTTTTCGGGATCCCAGCCCGTACCCGGCAGACCCTCGCCAGAAATCCCCTCTCCCCCGGAGGCTGTTTTTTCTCCGGGCTCCGCACCTGACTCCTGCCCTGCGGGATCCTCTGCGGGACCTTCAGGGCCTTTGAAGTCCACATCTTCAGACCCGATGAGAAGGGAGTGGACAGCCATTTTGTTCTGGGTCAGGGTCCCGGTCTTATCTGTACAGATAACGGTGGTTGAACCCAGGGTTTCTACGGACTCGAGCTGTTTTATCAGGGCATTTCTGTCGGCCATCCGGCGCGAGGCAAGGCTCAGGGCAAGGGTTACTGTCGGAAGAAGCCCTTCAGGCACATTGGCGACGATTATCCCGATGGAAAAAATGAGACTTGCAAGAAAGATGTCCTGGAGGAAAAAGGCAAGCAGGAAAAAGGTTACCCCGAGAAAAATAGCAATTGAAGAAATTACCTTTATGAAATGGTTGAGCTCCTTCCGGATAGGGGTGTCCACGGCAGAAGTTTGTTCGGTCAGGGTAGCCAGGTTCCCGATCTGTGTGTGTGATCCCGTCCCGAACACAATAGCTTTTCCGTTTCCGCTCTGCACCAGGGTCCCGGAAAAAACCATGTTCCTGCACTCCAGCATGTCCGGGTGGGTGCAGTGCAGAGAACGCAACTGAGGTTCGGCTTCCCCGGTGAGAGCGGAATTGTCCACTTTCAGGGAATTAACCTCTATCAAACGCCCGTCCGCCGGGGCCTTGTCCCCTTCTTCGAGGAGAATCAAGTCCCCGACAACCAGTTCCGAAGCCAGGATGTCCCGGATTTTCCCATCCCTGAAAACCCTTGCGTGGGGAGGAATAAGCTGCCGGAAGCTTTCCATTGTCTTTTCGGCCTGGTACTCCTGGATAAAGGTGAAGGTCCCATTCAGGACAACGACCACGCCGAGAGCTATCCCTATATATAGGTTACCCTTCCCGGGGTCAAGGTACTCGGCAAAGAAGGAGAGTAGGGCTCCTATGGTCAGCAGAATAGAAAAGAAATTCCAGAATTGCCGGAAATATTTTCGGGTTATGCTTTCTTTCCCCACTTCTTCCAGGACGTTTGGACCGCAGTCCCGCAGACGGCGGGCAGCCTCCTGTTCCACTAGCCCGTTTTCATCCGTCCCGAACCTCTCCAGAAATTCAGGAAGAGGAATCCTGTGTTCGTCACCCCGGGGAAAGCAAAAACCTACCCCGCCTTCAGCCGATGCTGACTCCATCGTACCCCCTATATTCAATGCCACACAGGCATATAAGCTTGACATTTCGAAAAGAAGGGGTATCTGGATCTCGAAAGACACGGATCATTGGATCAAAAATTTTCACCCGATTTATCAGAAATATGGCAAAAAAAAATATCCGGCAATTATGTTTTATAACTTGCTAACGAAAAATAACCTCTACTCAATGCGAAAATGAAGGGTTTGAGAATTCATTTTACGCGCAGGTTCTCGGCCCTGTGCAAGCGAACATGGAAAGGAGCAGCCTAAGGATTTTTCCTGCTCCTTTTCCCCTATACATATCCCATGGTTTTTAATAATGTTTGAAAACTCAGGAGTTCAAAAGCCCTGAGTATGAAACATTTTGGATTGAAAAAGTCTATATAATATCGCACAGTAGAAAATAAAATTGCAAATATAATTAAAATAAATGTAATAATAGATCGATAAAAAGGTTTGACCGATTATGAGCGCATTCACACTTAAAACGAGACTGTTAGCCGCCCTGAAAGGCGAAGAAGTTGACAAGGTACCTGTTTGTTCCGTTACCCAGACCGGAATCGTGGAACTCATGGACAAAGTTGGAGCACCCTGGCCGGAATCCCACACCGATGCCGAACTCATGGCAAAGCTGGCCATCGCAAACCACGAGCTCAGCGGGCTCGAAGCTGTCAGGGTCCCCTACTGCCTGACCGTCCTTGTCGAAGCCATGGACTGTGAAATCAACATGGGTACCAAGAACAGACAGCCCTCTGTCACCGGTCACCCCTACCCCAAGAGCCTGGACGGCGCAGCAGTTCCCGCAGACCTCCTGCAGAAGGGAAGGATTCCAGCAGTGCTCGAAGCCATCAAGATCATCAGGGAAAAGCTCGGCCCCGACGTACCCATCATCGGCGGTATGGAAGGTCCAATCACCGTTGCCTCCGACCTGGTAAGTGTAAAGTCCTTCATGAAGTGGTCTATCAAGAAGCCTGAACTCTTCGAACAGGCTCTGGACCTCGCAACCGAAGCATCCGTCCTCTACGCAAACGCAATGGTCGAAGCAGGTGCAGACATCATCTCCGTTGCAGACCCCGTTGCATCCCCCGACCTGATGAGCCCGGATTCCTTCAGGGACTTCCTCATGCCCAGGCTGCAGAAATTCGCCTCTGAAGTGGACTCCGTGACCATCCTCCACATCTGTGGTAACGTAAACCCTGTCATTAACTACATGGCAGACTGCGGTTTCGAAGGGCTCAGCGTCGAAGAAAAAATCGGCGATGTGAAGAAAGCAAAGGAAGTCATCGGAGACAGAGCAAGGCTCGTCGGAAACATCTCCAGCCCCTTCACCCTCCTGCCCGGACCTGTTGAGAAGATCAACACCGAAGCCAGGCAGGCCCTTGTAGACGGCATCGATGTGCTCGCTCCTGGCTGTGGTATTGCACCCATGACCCCACTCGAGAATATCAAGGCCATGGTCACCGCAAGAGACGAGTACTACGCCTGAAAAGGCAAAACCATTTTCTTTTATTTTTCGGGCATCCCGGGGCAAAACTCAGGCTCCGGGAGCCATTGCCCGGTTATTAACATTTTTTTAAACTTTGCCCGGGATTAAAATTCCGGATTAGGGCGTCTGGAACTGCAGTCCTTGCAGGCCACCCATCCAGGCGAATAATTACATTATTACATCATAACATCATAACTCACAAGTGGAAAATTTATTCAGAATTACACTTACTCAAATTTATTAATAAATTCATGAATGCTTGAGGCGCATTCACCAAATAGTGTCTCAGATTTTTTCAGGAGGAGGTTAAAAGATGAGAACTGGCGTTGCAATCGACCTTGGAACCAGTGGTTTCAGAGCACAGAAAATTGACCTGGAAAACGAAACAATTCTAAAAACCGTCATAACCCTGCGAAACCCCCTACCAGGCGCAAACGTTATGGACCACCTTGATTTTGCGATCCACTACGGGCAGGACAAAGCCCACGGCCTCTCCATAACAGCGGTCAAGCACATCCTTGAGGAGCTGGAAGTAAAGCCTGAAGAACTGGAAAAATTCTCAATATGCGGAAACCCGATCCAGCTGTCCATCTTCCAGAAAATTCCAATCGAAGACCTTGCATACGCAGGAGAACGGAAAAAACAGAAATACCACATTGAAGATCAGAACCGGGACGCCCGTATAATTCCTCTGGCCGAAATCGAGGGTTTTGAGGAATTCGAGAACTGCAAACTCTACGTCCCTCCTGCCATCAAACACGAGGTCGGAGCAGATGCCCTGGCTCTCATTGAGAAGTCAGGGATACTGGGGAGTGAAGAAATCGCAATCGCTACAGACTACGGGACAAACGCCGAAATGGCCCTGAAAGCAAACGGTGTTATCTACACAGGCTCTGCGGCCGCGGGCCCTGCCCTTGAGGGACAGGAAATAGAGTACGGGTCCATTGCATCCCCCCACACGATCAGCGATGTGGAATTCGAGGGGGAAAATCTTCGCTGCTATGTTCTGGATAAAGAAATGACTTCCATAAAAGGGGACCTTGTGGACCCGAAGACCGGCGATGTGGTGGAGAAGGAGGATACCAGGGCAAAGGGCATCACAGGAACCGGAGTCATTGCCCTCATAGAAGCGGGGATGCGGAACAAACTGATCACACTTCCAAAGATCATGACCCCGGACAGCGTCATCCACCTCCAGGACGGCATCAAGTTTACGGAAAAAGACCTCATCGAAGCCGGAAGAGCCATCGGTGCAATCAGGGCAGGGCACATTACCCTCTGCGTCGAAGCCGGCATAGAGATGGAAGACCTGAAAATCGCCCATATGTCAGGAGCTGCCGGGACATACATGGACGCCGCAAAAGCCCACCAGGTAGGAATGATCCCCTACAACGCAGGCTACGTCTCCCAGATAGGAAACACCTCCCTGGCCGTTGCCCGGGAGATCCTGCTCTCGGAAGACAGGCTCTGGGAACTGCAGGAAATTGCAAAGGAGATCGTCGGGACCCACGTGATGTTTGCAACCTCGGAAGCTTTCAGGGAAGCCTACATGCTGGAACTTGCCTACTGGAACGAAGGCATGATGTTCAAAATGCACAAGAAGTTCCTGAAGAAGAAAAAACTCCCCATGCTTGACGAACCTTCCCCTATCCTGAAAATTGACCGCCTGGTCGAAAGGGACATCCCGGAACTCGGAGAAGAAGGCCTGCACGTGCTTGAGAAGGTAGGGACCTACCTTACCATGGTAATCGAAGGCTGCGAAGGCTGCCACGAATGCGTAAAGGTCTGCCCGAACGGCGCCCTCAGGGTTGGTGACGGCGGGATTGTAAAGATAAGGAGCGACCTTTGCGACGGAGCAAACTGCCAGCGCTGCCTCCATGCCTGCCCCGAAGACAGGTTCAAGTGGGAAAACCTGACAGTGGCAGGAAACTGAAAAAATGAGACCGGATGAAAGATAGGAAAAGCTTATCGGAACTAAAATATAAGTAAAAGCCAGGAAAAAAACGGCAGCAAATGGAGGAAAGAACCGTGCAGGTCATTGTGGTGGGAGGTTTTCTCGGAAGCGGGAAGACCACCACCATTATCAATATGGGGAAATACCTTGCCGAACGAGGGAAGAAGATCGCCATTATCGTGAACGAGATCGGAGAGGTAGGGATCGACGGGGACGTAATCGACAGGTACGGCTTCGATACAAAGGAAATCACAAGCGGATGCATCTGCTGTTCCCTGAAAGTAGGCTTGAGGACAACAGTGACCCTCCTGGCGAAGGAATATAAGCCTGACATCCTGATGATCGAGCCTACAGGGATCGCTTTTCCCAACTTGATCAAGAAGGAAATCGAACTTATGAACCTGGGGGATACCGTGGAGATCTCTCCCCTGGTGACCCTGATAGATGGGAGCCGCTTCAAGCACCTCATGAAAGAAGTGAAAGAATTCTCCATGCGCCAGATCATCGACGCGGAGATCCTGGGGATCAATAAGGTTGACCTTATCGAGCCTATAAGGGTCCCTATCCTCGAAGCCTCGGTCCAGCAGTTAAACCCGAAAGCTAAGGTAGTCCAGTTATCCGGGAAAGCTATGGACAGGAAGTTCGAAGCCCTGATGCAAATGCTGCTTCCGGATCTCGCCGGGGAAAAGCCGGTAAAAATAGAAAAAACCCCGGAGAAAACCAAAAACCTGTCTCCTGCCGCCCCGAAAGAAACCGAAAACTCCATCGAAGCTTCGGGGGTTGGGAGTTACGCGGTGGAATTTGCAGTCGAAAAGCGGAACCTTAACAGGGAAGCTTCCAGGGAGATCACCACCGAGCTGATGAAAACGATCAAAACAAAAGTCCTCGACCTCAACCCCGAGTTCATAGGCCACATCAAGCTCTTCCTGGACAACGGCACGGAAACCGTAAAACAGAGCGTAACCATCTACTCCGAAGATCCCCAGGAAGACATCATAAACTCAAAGCCCGAAGCAAAACCCTCCTTAAAAATCCTCTCCGCGGTATCAAACGTGAAGAAAGAAAAACTCGACGATGTCGTGAACAGTTCAGTGCAGGAAATTTTCGAGAAGCAGGAAATCAGCATCCATAAAGTAGAGCATACTCCTCACGCCCACGGGCATAACCATGATGACCATGAAGAGCACGAGCATGGACATCATCACGAGCATGAAGAACACGGGCATAACCATGATGACCATGAAGAGCACGAGCGTGAACAGCATGGACATTAATACGAGCGTGAAGAACACAGACGAGAACCCCGGAGTGCTCGCTGGATGTTGAGAAAAAATCCGTAAACTTACGGATTCGTACACGGGCCACCGGGACCGAAAACCCCCATTTTAGCACAGATTCCCGATGATCCTTCTTTTTTCAACTACTATTTCAATTTATCTTCTCGGAATGCTCTATATAATACTGGGCCAGTTCGTCCCCCCATTCCAGGGCACCGGGAGTGAAACTCATGATCTTTCTGTGATCGAATTCCCCTTCTTTTCCAAAGAGTTTCAACAACATGAAATCATCCGCAACCATGAAAGAAGAGGGTCTTACATCTCCGGAATAGATATAGAGGGACACTTTGTTTTCAAGGAGTATATTATATTCATCCTCGAAATCGTTCTTCAGCCTGTTATAGACCTTTTCGTCAAGGATAAGGTGCACTTCGGCGCCGTTCTTTGCACAGGTGGCCTGGATAGTGGGACATTCCGGGCAAAAGTAGGAATAAAAGGACTTAAGAACCTTTGATTTGTGCAGAGACTCCCGCAAGAGATTTGGGAACTCGAAAAGATGGTCCAGATCGGGTTCTTCCAGAGTGCACTGCCCCAACATATCTAACTTCTTAATCAGATGCCTGGGGATTGGAGCCCGGTCATGTTTTGACCAGTAATCCTTGTTACCGTCAAAAACGTTCAGGAGAGAGGTAAGGGGGAGCATCTTTTCAACGATTACTTCTCCGAGGTCCGAGAGTTTGTAGATGTTACCGCTCTGCTCGATAATATCCATATCCTTCAATTTTTTTATCTGAGGCATTACCGCACATGCCTTCACAGTAAGGGATTCCTTGATCTCATCAATATCCTTTGGCCCGTTTGCTAACATGACAAGGATATTTTTTCTCTTTTCAGAAAAGAAAATCAAGTCTATCAGGGAACTCATATTTATCAACTTCCAACCATACACATTTTTTATTCAAAGGTACCGATTTCCGGAATTAATCCTGATCCCACACAGCCCATGGGATAAAGATGTCCCGGCTCCGGGCAAAAAATCGGTAGAGTGCTACAAATATCATATATTGAAGTTATGGATATAGTATTATGATATAGTATTATGATATGGTATCGTGATACTGTATCATTGAGAGATTTACATTCTTTTTTGTTGATTTTAAATCGCCAGAATACTCCAATGATCTCTGAATTAGACATATTTTTTAAAATGGGAAACAACTTTCTAATAATGCCCATGCAAATATATTACATAGATTATATTTAAGTCTTGATACTGAACAACAAAACAAAAACAACGAACACCATATTTAAATCACCATATGAAGAATAAAATCAAAAATTATAAAAACCAGAGGGAAGATATTAATTTTCCATTTATGACGGACTTAAAACCCGGTTCCACTGTTTTTAAGGAAGGATTCGATAAGCATCGGAGGCATGCAAATCCGGGAATGAAACGGGAGAGTACTATTTAAGAGCACACATACGGCACTCCCCTATCAATACCCCCCATTTTTTCAATACCCTCATTATTTCAATGCCTCTTATTTTTTCAACGTGCGGCATTTTTCAAAATCCCCCGGTTTCTGGAAAGCAAGCCCTTTTGAAAGAATCGTTTTTATTGAGGGGGCAATATTTTAACGGCCCCTAAAGAACAACCCATACCCAAAAAATGCCGCAGATAGGAACATACAGAGGAATGAAAAAATCCCCGGAACACAGAATTTTAATGCTGATAAATAATGACCAATTATTGAAAAACGACGTCGTTTAAGCTATATATCAGGGAGCATATCAATTGATATGGAATAGTTATTAGCCTGAATGGGAGTTTAGAAACCAGGCCTCAGGCTTAAGGGAAAACTCCCGGGTCCTTCAAGACAGGACAAAGAAAAACAGATTATCAGGATGATGATTATTGTGTGGATTAAGGAGTATATTCGTGGATTTAGGGAATTAACGGGCTGTGGAACCCGCTTAAGGATCTAAATGCAGTAAAAAAACCAAGGATTGAGATCCGGAAAAACAGACAGACAACTGGCTGTTTGGATCCTTCACTAAAAAAAGGAGATTTTCAATGGCAAAAGAAGACATTCTGAACGCTTTAGCGGATGCTGTAGTTGAAGGCGACGACGATATTGCAGAAGAATTTGCACAAAAAGCCCTTGATGAAGAAGTAGACGCATACGAAGCTATCGTCGAAGGGCTTGCAAAGGGCATGAAGATTATCAGTGACATGTACGAGAAGGGAGAAGCATTCGTGCCAAGCCTTCTGCTCGCAGCTGACGCAATGTATGCCGGAATGGACATCCTCACTCCATATATCAACGCAGACACAAGCGCTGAACCCAGAAACGTGATCATCGGTACGGTCGAAGGGGACGTGCACGACATCGGCAAGAACCTTGTAAAGACCATGATGACCGCAGCAGGTTTCAACATGATCGACCTCGGCTGCGATGTACCTCTCGACAAATTCGCAGAAGCCGCAAAGGAAAACAAGGCAACCGGCATCTCCATGAGTACCCTCATGACCACCACCATGGGCGGCATGGAAACCGTTATTGAGCAGCTTCAGGAAGAAGGTATCAGGGACTCCCTCGTAGTTATGGTAGGCGGCGCACCTGTTTCCAGGGACTTCTCAGACTCCATCGGTGCAGACGGCACAGCTCTTGACGCCAGCGCAGCAGTCGAAACCATGACCTCCCTTGAAAGCGAACTTCCGCCAGGTGCCTGGAGCGACTCCGCAATCTCAGAAAGCAAGATGAAGTACAAGGAAGTCCTTGCCCAGAAAGGTACCAGGGAAAAGGTCGATGTCGGCCTCGTAACTGCCGAGGTAGTCATGGCAGAATTCGACACCGTTGTGCCCAAGTTCAACGAGACCATGACCAAGAAGGAGAGGTTCACCTCCGCCTTCCAGGACAAGAAAGTCGACAGGCTCCCGGTCTCCCCGCTCGCTTGCGGTGTGTCCAGGAAGTTTGTACCCTGCTCCTACGCTGACTACTCTACCAAGGCAGAGAAGTACGCAGAAAGTGCCTTCACAGGTATCAAGTACTTCAACATGGACACCTTCGTCGGACTGACTGACCTCTGTGTTGACGCAGCAGACTTCGGTGCAGGAATCAGGTACCCTGAAGAGGACACCCCTGCCGCAATCGGTCACCTTGAAGACTACGAGAAACTCGAAGTCCCCGAAATCAAGGAAGGGACCAGGGCTCACAACCTCATTCAGGGTAACAAGCTCGCAACCGAGAAGGCACACTCCCTCGACGCCCCGATGACCGCCCTGATCGAAGGCCCGATGGTCGCCCTGACCCAGATCATGGGAGCAACCCGCGTGCTTTCCGACCTCAGGACAAACCCCGACGTCGTGCTCAAGGCCCTCGACAAGACTGCAACCTACGTTGAAGAAATCATGAAGGGCATGTTCGAGGAAGCACAGCCGGACAACCTCTGTATGGTTACTCTCTGGACTAACAACGTCATCCTCAGCGCTGACGAATACATGAAATCCGAAGGGCAGGTCATGCAGAACAGGATCGCCCCGCTCTACAAGCAGTACAACAAGCCTGTAGTCATCCACAACTGTTCCGACGTCCCGCACTGGGACCTCATCAACAAGTGGGACACCAAGTACTACAGTTACACCTTCTATCCGGATGAGGTAGACAAGGGATCCAGGAACCACGAGCACCTGATCTCCACCTACGGAAAGGACACAATGTTCGGTGGAGAAGTCAGTCCGATCGTCTTCCTGGACAACAGCCCAGAAGGCATCGAAAAGATGAAAGCAGACACCGTGGCTCTTCAGGAGAGCGTCTTAAACACTCTCAAGGAGAACGGAATGCAGTCCAAGTACATGATTGCAACCGGCTGTGAAGTCCCTCCAGGTGCACCCTGTGACACCATCACTGCCCAGACCTACACCGTGGCAGAGAAAGGCCCGGAAATCTACAAGCAGATCATCGGATAAACCGGGAAGTAGCTTCCTGAAAAAAATGCAAGCTGAGGCTTGCTGTTGGGAAGGACGGGCTTTTTTGCCCGCCCTTTTCTTATTCATCCCTGGAACTGAATCAGATTCCCACAGTTTCCTGCACAAATATATGTTTCAAAAAAAGCGCAGGTAAAATCGAAAAACGAATTAAAAAACGAATTAAAAAACGAATTAAAAAACGAATCGAAAAACGAATCGAAAAAAGAATCGAAAAACAAACAGAAAAACGAATTAAAAAACGAATCGAAAAAAGAATCGAAAAAAGAATCGAAAAAAGAATCGAAAAAAGAATCGA
>JAENYU010000012.1:0-35609 GCA_016841625.1 Methanobacteriota archaeon | reverse complement strand
GAATCGAAAAAAGAATCGAAAAAAGAATCGAAAAAAGAATCGAAAAAAGAATCGAAAAAAGAATCGAAAAAAGAATTAAAAAACGAATTAAAAAACGAATCGAAAAACAATCAGAAAAACGAATTAAAAAACAAACAGAAAAACTTAGCAAACCGAAAAAAAGTATTTAGCTGTTTGCAGAAAAAATGGCGAAGAGCCTTTTTTAATTATTTTAGGAAAGAGGTGAGACTGGATGAAATCCCAGAGAAAACCCGAACCTGAAGAAAAACATATCCATCCGATTCCTGAAAGTTGTCCTGCTGCCTATGAGCAAGAGCCGAGCCACTCATCTAAGAGGATTTTCTTCCATTATTCGGATATTGAAGCAGATCCTGTGAACTATGAACTCACTCAGGATTTCGCATTCACGACGTACGCATATCCTGTGCATTCCGAGCTGCCTTTTGAAACAAGCCTTACAATGGAAGCCCCTTACGCTTATCTCGGAAGCATTCAGGAGCATTCCGAATCCGCAGACATCCCGAAACCGGAAAGGAAAAAGGAACCTGCACCGAAAAAGTCAGGACAGTTGAGAATGCGCTTACGGACACTTCTAAAGAAAGGAAATGCTTCCTGAAACCTTTTTGGCATCATCAAAAAACTTCCATCAAAAAAGCTACAATAAAAAACTTCCAGCCTAAATGCCCAACTAAAACCTCCACTAAACTCCAACTGAACTCCAACTGAACTCCAACTGAACTTCAACTAAAACTTCCAACCTGAATGCCCAAAAAAAGTCCGGTAAAACTTCCAGGCAAAACATAAAAAATTAACCAAAAAAATATAAAAATGCAGACTTAACCGACACGGATGGACAAGTCCTGCACAAGTAGGGAGAAAATTCCTGCAAAAGGAAACATAGCAGACCGCCCAGCAGGTCAGGATAACCGCAATTGGGGAAAAAACATGGCAAGCGAACTAAAAATACCTAACGGAACAGGTCTGGAGAGCCAGGACGGAATGGCAAAACTGGCCCGGACCATAAGAGATAAGATTCTCATCAACGAGCCGGTAAAAGAAGATGGACTTATCGACCAGCTCGAGAGGGCTGCAACGGAAATCGATGAGCTCCTTGCATCATCCCTTGGCCCGAAAGGGATGAACAAGATAGTAATAAACCAGGTAAATGATGTGTTCGTCACAAACGACGGGAAAGTGATCCTGAAGGAAATGGATGTGCTTCACCCGATCGTTACTTCCCTCAAAAAACTTGCGGAATCCATGGACAAGACCTGCGGGGACGGGACGAAAACCGCAGTGATCCTGACAAGCAACCTGATCAAAAACGCAGTCAAGCTGATTAGGGTAGGAGTCCACCCCACTATTATAATCGAAGGCTACGAACTTGCCCTGCAAAAAGCCTATGAGATGCTCCAGTACAGCATCAGGCAGGCAAGGGAAGAAGATGTCAGGACCACAATTACATGCTCTGCCACAGGGAAAGGGGTGGAAAGAAAGCAGGCAGAAGAGATAACGGACATCGTACTGAAAGTTATCGAGCACCTGGACGGAACCCAAAAAGGCCGCCTCGACCTTAACAGGAACGTGAAGGTCATGAAGAAAGTGGGAGGGCCCGAGATAGTTGCCCTGGAAGGACTCATAATGGACGAAAACCCGGCAAGGACGGATATGCCAAAGGATTTCGAAAACCCCTCGGTGCTCATTATCAATTACGACCTGAAGATTAAAAGCGGATACCTCAACCCCCAGCACAACCTGAGAATGGACTCCGTCCAAACGGCTCTGCTCTTTGAGGAGAGAAAAAAGGAGATGTGCAGGAAAATCGCGGAAAAAATCATCAATTCGGGCGCAAACGTCCTCTTCTGTGAGGGAGACATAGACCCCTACATCGAGACCCTGCTTCGGGACAGTAATATGCTGGCTTTCAAGAAGCTGAAGATGAAAGACCTGGAAAAGCTCGCGGAAGCCGTGGGTACAACCCTGATGAGCCAGAAAGATGAGATCCTGCCCCGGCATCTGGGTAGAGCCGACAGGATTAAGCTCGAAAAGAGGAACAGGGAAAACTTTGTCTTTATAACAGTGAAGGGAAAGCCGATCTCAACGATCCTGATCTGGGAGCCCGCAAGGTACGGCCTGGACAAGGTGGAAGAAGCCGTGGACGACGCACTCAATAACGCCGCCTTCCTTATGAAAAACAGGGAAATAGTAAACGGAGGAGGGGCAATTGAGTTTGAACTGGCGCACATGGTCAGGATCTTTGCAGCAACCCAGCAGGGAAAGAAACAGCTGGCTGTCCTGGCATATGCAGAAGCCCTGGAAAAGATTCCCGAAACCCTTGCAAGAAACGCAGGCATGAAAACCATCGATGCGATGGTGGAAATGAGAAACGCCTACGTAAGAGGAGTTGAGGCGAGGATAGACCTCTCCAGGAAGGTTACGGATAAAGGGCCGAAAGTCTACGATTCGGCAACGATCAAGAAACTTGCCCTGGTCTCGGCAACAGAAACAGCTAGAAACGTGCTCAGGATTGACGAGATAATCCCGAAAGCCTGAACAAAAAATTAATCACGCTGATGACAATGCCTTAAATCCCTCTCTCATGGGCATTGTTCATCTATCCCCCAGGAAGTGAGTTAGACCTGCAACGCCTTACCCGGAAGGCACATATTTGCCATTTTAATGTGCCTATGAAAGGACAGTCTATATCCACAAAACATCTCAAGAAGGCCGGTTCAACCCGTTTTCTCCATTTTTAAGGGGAAATGCCGGCCCGAAAACAAGAGACAAAAAAGGTCCGGTGCCCGAAGCCTATAAGCTCCGGACGCCACAGGGGACACCTGAACCGTAAAAAAGTCAGGGAAAGATACTCTCTTAAAACCGGTTTTGCCATTTACCGGGAAGGATAGTATCGAAAGACCTGAAACACAATGGATTGGGAAGTCTTTCACCCCGGGCCACCGAGAGTGAAAGGGGCACTATCCCGATCAGAGGGGGATAAAGAGATAAATAATGTCAATTTTTCAAATTAATTTTTCAAATTGATTTTTCATTTCTTGCAGACGAAGCTTTACAGAGGAAGGTAAAAACCATGAAGTGCATGATAATCGGCGGCTTTCTGGGAAGCGGGAAGACCACAACAATCCGGAAACTTGTGGAATACCTGGGAAAACAGGGACAAAAAACGGCCATCATCGTCAACGAGATCGGGGAAATAGGAATTGATGGGGATACGATTTCGGAAAGTGGAGTCGAGACAAGGGAAATCACAAGCGGCTGCGTCTGCTGTACCCTCAGGATCAGCATGGAACACACCATTAAAAGCCTGATGTCCGATTATAGGCCGGATACTATTATAATAGAACCTACCGGGATAGCTTTCCCAAAACAGATAAAAGGGAATATCGAAAAAATGGATCTTCGGGGACTTTCCTTTGCCCCGGTAGTAAACCTCGTGGACGCCAGCCGCCTCAGCACTGACCCGGAAGAGCTTCAGAATTTCATGAGGAACCAGATTGAAGAAGCTGAGATCCTGGGAATCAACAAAGTTGACATCGTCAAACAGGAAAGACTTCTTGAAATCTGTGTTTTCCTGCGCAAACTCAACCTGAAAGCCAGGATGTTCCACTTCTCAGCCCGGGAAGGAGGGGACTCCTTCGACACCCTGCTGGGAATGCTTGGAGAAAGCAGCCGTGCAAAATCGGCACCTGAGAGAAGGAATTCCATTGACATATCAGGGGTATCGGCTTACTCCTCGGAATTCGAGCTCACGTCCCCGGAACTCTCCCTTGAAACAACGGTCTCGGTTTCAGGCCGGATTCTGGAAGAAATAAGGAACCGGGCAAGGGAACTGAACCCGGAGTTTATCGGGCATATAAAGCTCTCCTTCACCCAGCAGGGAACCCTGGTAAAGGGGAGCGTGACCTCTGCACGGGAAAAACCGGAAATCGAAGTCCTTAAAAAAACCGGGAACACACGGTCGAAAATAAAGGTCCTCTCCGCTCTGACCGCAGTGCCCCGGGAAGAGCTTGTCAGGGCTGTGGATACGGCTGTTTGCGGGCAGCTCGATAACCAGCAGCTTTCTTTCAAAAAGACGGAGCGTGCAGGCCATCACGGACACCACCACTAAGAAGATCAGGCAGGCAGGCAGGCCCGGAAAATTAAGGGCGGTGAAAAGCCGCGTGTTTTCCGGATTTGGCTCCCCCCGGGGGGCCTTGCGAAATGTATATATAACATAATACGGTAATCGCCACCGTCTCAAAAAGACATTCCTTCCGGGAATGGAGACTCAAAAATCCGGACAGCGGACCGGATGGAATTAACTGTCTAGCGGGTTTAAGACAGAGGAAAAAATCAGGACAAAGCCATAATAACCCTGGATGGCAATGTTCGAAAAAAATTAAAAAACGGCAGAAAAAAGACAGATAATTGGGTAACTCTGAATGCAGAGGTAATTCCCTGAAATAAACTTTTAAATTATCGGCCTGTTTTTTCCGTGCAGAGATAAAATATAGAAAGTTTCATAAACTTTGCTGCAAAGATTCATTTAACTTTAATAAATCCGGAAAAACAGACATATAAAATCTGTTTTGGAACATTTGAATATTCCATAAAAGACAAATTCACTTGAGTTATATTAAAATCCGGAAGAAATTGGCGAATTTCTCACCCTGCACAGCCGGGGGATGAAAAACAGAAAAATAATTGCCCGGTAAATTTTAAAGGCATTAATTATATCAATGCCAACAAAAAAAAACTCTTTTTTAATAAAATCATATGCACGAAAAATTCTGCATAGAATTATAAAATTATCGATGCCGAAAAATTAGCATCGGTTAAGGTATAAGCAAATAAATCCAACTGTTTTTTGCAAGTACGTTCCCAAATAAGCAGGGAGTATACACCCCTGTAAATCACTGGGAAGAGAAAGCCCGAAAGGCACCAGAAACAGAAATTATCCGGGATATGAAAACCCCCGGAGAATACTTTGAAAAGCACCTGAAAAATGGGTATACTGCAAAGGTGCAAAAAAACGGGATATGTTGTTTCAAGGTGCCTGAAAAACGAAATGAAGCGGGCCTTAATATTCAGCGCAAAGGTGCTGTAAAACACAGCGCCATGTGGTTGTCCAACTCTCTTGTAATGTGGAAGAATTCGATTATGGAGGTTTTCGAATTCATTCACATTTTTTAGAAGGGAGAAAACGGAGGCATCCGGGACAGCAAATTACTGGATCGAGGATTTGAGCGAATCTGAGATCATCTTCTTTCATATTGGAGGTTAAAATATGTTGGATTTGAAACTGGAAGACATCGATGGCATATTAGTACGCTATAACGTCGCCCTCGAAAAGGAAATGACTCCTGACGAAGCTGCAGAAGAGCTTTACCCGAAGGATGAACAGATCTACCCGATTGCAAAGGCAATCTACGAGGGTGAAGAAGACGATGTGATTGATGGGCTCAAAGCCGCAATCGACGCAGGCAAAGACCCGATCGCCCTTATCAACGAAGCCCTTATGACAGGGATGGGTGTTGTATCCAAACTCTACGATGACGGGATCATTTTCCTCCCCAACGTCATGATGTCCGCAGACGCTATGCTGGATGGTATAGAATTCTGTAAGACACAGACCACTGAAGTGCCTGAACCCAGGGGCAAGATTGTCTGCCACGTCGCAGAAGGTGACGTTCACGACATCGGTAAGAACATTGTTGCTGCCCTCCTGAGAGCAAGCGGTTACGAAGTAGTCGACCTCGGCAGGGACTGTCCTGTTGACGAAGTCATCGAAGCAGTCGAGAAAGAGAAACCCCTGATGGTAACAGGTACTGCTCTCATGACAACAACCATGTATGCCTTCAAGGAAATCAACGACAAGCTCCTCGAGAAGGGCATCAAGCTCCCCTTCGCATGTGGTGGCGGTGCTGTGAACCAGGACTTCGTGTCCCAGTATGACCTCGGAGTCTATGGTGAAGAAGCCTCTGACGCAGTGAAGATTGCAAACTTCATTGTAGGCGGCGGAGACGATATAGAGAAATTAAGAGAGGAATTCCACAAGCACTAATCGGAGGGAGCAATAATGGTAAAGAAATACACTTCAATGGCTTATGCTAAAGCAGACGACATGCTTTTCGGGAACTGTAAATTCCCCGTAAAGGCAGGCCTTGGTCTCGAGATCGGTGCAGGCTACGCAACCCCCGAACTTAACTACGCCCCAAGACCCCAGGCAGGCAAGTCCAAGGAAAAGCTTGTCAAGGAATATGAGAGGATCACCACCGACGCAATGGCAAGGATGGTCCAGATCGGTGCACCTTCCGTTGTGCTTGAAACCGAACACGTGGAACAGATGTCCAACAACCCCGAGTGGGGAGGCGCTGTGGCTCACGCCCAGAAGACCATCATGGAAGAGTACCACGATGAATACGGCATCAAGTGCGCACTGCGGCACACCATCGGTGACATCCGTGAAGACCGTGACTACCTCCAGCTCAGAGGAGACAAGTACTCCGTCTTTATGGAAGCTTTCGAACAGTGCGCCCAGAACGGTGCAGACCTGCTTTCCGTAGAAAGCATGGGTGGTAAGGAAGTCTTCGACTACTCTATCCTGAGAAACGACACAGCAGGTATCCTCTTCGGTATCGGTGTGCTCGGTTCCATGGACATGGAAATGATCTGGTCCGACATTGCCGACGTCGCAAAGAAGAACGGCGTAGTAGCAGCAGGTGACACAGACTGTGCCCAGGCAAACACCGCAATGTTCATCGCAGGCGGACTGCTCGACAAGAACCTTGCCCACACCACCGCAATCGTTGCAAGGTCAATTGCTGCAGGAAGGTCCCTCTGTGCATACGAAGCCGGTGCAACCGGTCCGGGTAAGGACTGCGGATACGAGAACACCATCATCAAGTCCATCTCAGGGGTCCCGATCTCTCAGGAAGGTAAGACCTCAACCTGTGCACACTCTGACGTCATGGGTAACCTGACCATGCAGTGCTGTGACCTCTGGTCCAACGAATCCGTTGAATACCACGGGGAATTCGGCGGTACCACCGTACAGTGCTGGGTCGAGACCCTCGCCTATGACTGTTCAATGATGAACACTTCCCTGAAACTCGGGAAGGCAAAGGACCTCAGAGACATCCTCACACTCTCTGACAAGTACAGAGACCCACAGGGCTACGTGCTTGCCTACGACAACGCCTACAGGGTGGGCCAGGCAATTGTCAAGGACGGAGAGGACAACTACCTCCGTGCCAAGAACGCAGCCATCGAGTGCTGCAACATTGTCGGAGAAGGTGTCGCATCCGGTAAGCTCAAACTCACAAGGTTCGAAACAAACGCCCTTGCAAAGGTCAAGGCCGACCTCGAAGGCCTCACCGATGACAGCGACAAGTTCATGAGCGACTGCCTAACAAAATACAAGGAAGAAGTTGCAGTTTTCAGAACTGAAAACTACGGGCTCTAAGCCCTAAACTTCTTTTATTTTTATTTTTATTTTTATTTTGGAAAAATGGCTTCAGGGGTATATTGATGACCGAAAACGAAGGAGTTGCAACTTTAATTATAGACAAGACAGCGAACCCCGCTCCTCTAGGGTTCACAGGCCTTGGCCTGTCTGCTGTCCTGTTGAGTTTGAGCTACATCGGGGTTTACCCGGTAGGATCCATGATCGTATCCATGGCGATATTCCTGGGAGGTTTTGCACAGGTATTTGCAGGGATGATGGCCTGGAAAAAAGGCGATGTCTTTGGAGGCACTGCATTTTCAGCCTTCGGACTGTTCTGGTTCTCCCTTGCAGGACTTATTATCATGCCTGCACTGGGCTGGGTTGAAACACCCTCCGCAACCGCAATGGCTGCATACCTCTTTATCTGGGGTGTCTACACCTTTGTCATGCTGATTGCTACGATGAAGATCGGAGTCAGGGCGATCCAGTTTGTATTTGTTACATTGTTTACATTGTTTATGATGCTGGCAGTTGTAAACGCAACCGGAAGCACCGGGCTGCTCTCAGTTGCCGGCATTGTTGGACTTATTATGGGCCTTGGAGCCCTGTACACTGCTCTTGCCATGGTACTGAATGAAATCTTTGGAAAGACGGTGGCCCCAATCTGAAAATAAGCAGCATACTACAGAAGACCCCGGTTAAAAACGGAAAGTGACTAACCCTATCAATCCAACCGCATGAAAAAAACACAGGTTCCGGGATCTGTGTTTTCAATTTATTTGCAACTCTCTCAGCCTGGAAATATCTATAATTCAAATCTCTGAACCTGTAAATACCTATAATTCAAAATCTCTGAACCTGAAAATACCTGTTACTCGTTTCGATTATTTCCTTATGGACAAAAACCGTGCATCCTTTATGTAAACGGTTTATTTGCCAGCAATTCACTTCAACCCCAAATTTTTTACAAATAACCATTCCCTGCTGCCTACCCACTCAAGAAAACTCCGCTTCGCAAAGGAGGAGGAATTAATTCAACGGACTGGTGCATCCAAAAATGAGAGCGGAAGATACATTAGAGAAAGCAAAGGGCATGCATGGCAAAGACCTGCTCCTGAACCTGATGCTGGCTGTTTTCAAACTGGGCGCAGGATTTTTCGGAAACAGTACGGCACTCCTCGCGGATGCAGTCCGCTCTTTTTAGGATTTCGCAGCCGGGTCCATGAAACTCCTGGACCATCACATCGCCCTCAAACCCGAAGACGTGTCCCACAACTACGGGCACGGGAAAGTTGCGACCCTCTTTATGGGTGCCTGGGCAGTTATGCTGCTCTTGGCAGGGTTTCAGATCCTCTCCCGGGGTACGGGAGAGCTTATTATACTCATAAAGGGCCAGGACCCGGTAACTCCCGGGATCTCTGCTTTTTTTGCAGCTGCACTTTCCCCCTTATCAAAGGGGTTCCTTCTGCGTTACAATGAGAAGGAAAACGGGCAGCTTTACCCAGGCGGCAGGAGCCCTGCAAAATACCGTTTCCTCCGGGAGGAGATTTTCTTCTCAGGGTGCGTGCTCCTCGGCATAGGATGCACGTTCCTCCCGGGAAGGGGATGGGCAGCCGCCGATTCCCTTGCAGCGGTCTTCCTGAGCCTCTTAGTGCTGAAAGCTTCGGGCAGGGTTCTTTACGGAACTGCCGATGAGTTGATAGAAGCTTCCCTTGACGAGGAAAACAACCGGAACATCAGGAAAATAATAAGCGAAACGGAAGACGTTATATCCTGCCGCGGGCTCAAGACCCGGAGAATCGGGAAGGACATTGCCATTAATGTTTCCATCAGCGTTAAAGACTCCCTGAACATCCGGGAAGCAGTCGGAATATCGGGCAGGGTGGAAGAGAGGCTAAAAGCCGCGTATGGGGAAGAAACTTATACCCTGATTAAAGCGGAACCTGATCAGGGAAGGAATTGCCCCTTCAGAAAAATAAGCAGGTCCCCTGAAAAGAATAGGGAAAAACTTAATATAAAAAAATTAATACCAATTATATCCAGAAATTAAAATAATAACGTAGATATGATAGCAGAGATAAACCTCAATCACTATAAGAGGAAATTAAGAAGAAATAGAGGAAATTAAGAAGAAATCGGAGCAGTAAGAGGAAAAAATCACCGCCGAGAGCTCCATAAATACGCACACGTTTCCAGAACATGGCAAAACTTAATAATCAATCGAAAAGAAAAAAGAAGCATAAAAATAAACGGACTCCGGGTTTGGAAAATAGCAAGTCAGGGAAGGAAATGTCGGCAACCTGGAAACCAGCAACCAGAAAAATCAGTCATCTGGAAACAAGAAACCCGGAAAATAAGCAATCTGGATACGGGCATATATAAAGTCAACAATCCAACTAATGGAAGAGGTTTATAAGAAATGCAATTCAGCCTGGGAATCGATGCCGGAGGGACCTATACGGATGCGGTCATAGTGAGGGATTCTGACGGAGTGGTAGTCGCCTCCAGCAAAGCGCTTACCACCTACCCCGATCCCCTCCCGGGAATGAAGAACGCCATTGACAAACTGGACCCGGGGTATCTAAAGAATATAAAACTGGTATCCGTTTCAACCACCCTTTCAACAAACACCATTCTGGAAAAGACCGGCTTTCCCGTAGGGCTGATCATGGTGGGGGACTACGTGATTCCCAAAGACCTCCCCAGCGACTACTGGATAGCCGTGGAGGGCGGACATAACAGCGACGGGGAAGAGCTAAAAGCCCTGGAACTGGAAGCCGTTGAAGAATTTGCCCTGAAGATAAAAGATAAGGTCTCGGCTTTTGCCGTTTCTTCTTATTTCAGCACCCGCAATCCGGAGCATGAGCTCACTGTCAAGAGGGCAGTGAAAGAACTTACGGGGCACCCCGTTGTCTGCGGGCACGAACTGTCCCAGGACCTCGGTGCCTATGAAAGGGCAGTTACCGCTTTTTTAAACGCCCAGCTCATCCCCATCACCCACAAATTCACCAGGTCCATCATAGAGGAGTGCGAAATCCGGGGGATCGAAGCAAACATGCTAATGCTGAAATGCGACGGCTCGGTGGTGGGAATCGAAGAAGCCCTGGAAAAACCCATCGAGACCATCTTTTCCGGACCCGCCGCAAGCCTTGTTGGGGCATCCCACCTCTCGGGGCTTGAGACCTGCGCAGTAATCGACGTTGGAGGTACGAGTACGGATGTTGCAATGATGCAAAACGGGCTCCCGGAACTCAGCAGTTCAGGGGCGGTCGTCGGGGGATGGCAGACCCGCGTGAAAGCCATCCGTATGGAGACTTCAGCCACCGGAGGAGACAGTCACATATGGGTAAAGCATGAGAGAGTCCACGTGGGCCCCCGCCGGGTCATTCCCCTCTGCAGGGCATCCGTAATGTACCCTAATTTTCTGGACAAACTGAGAAAGAACAGGGTCTCCAAAAGCCACCTGGGCGAAAACGTCCAGTCAACCAAATTTTTCATAAGGACTGATTTCAAGCCCATCGAATTGACGAATAGGGAAAGAGAGGTCTACAGGCATATCGGAAAGGAACCCGTTTCCTACGATGACCTTATCGTGAAACTGAAAAAGAGGCCGTCCATTTTTGTTCTGGATTCCCTTATCCAGAAAAGGCTGATCCAGGCAATAGGCTTCACCCCCACAGACGCCCTGCACGTCCTGGGAGAATATACAGACTGGGATGTCGAAGCTGCAAAGGTTGGGGCATCCTTGCTCGGAAGACTGCTGAAACAGGACCCTGAAAAGTTCAGTGCGGAAGTGAAGCAAAAGGTTGCGCTTAACATTGCCCAGGACCTTATTGCCTATCTCGTGGAAGGAATGCCCAGAAACGAAATTGACAGGGTACTTTCGAACAGCCACTTTACCCGCTTCAGGATAGAGATCCCGGTCATCCTCCTGGGAGGACCTGTAGGGGCTTACGCCGAAGACATGAAAAAACTCATTGATGCCGATTTCAGGGTCCCGGAACATGCCGACGTTGGAAATGCCGTAGGAGCCCTTGTAGGGAAAGGCATCAAGAGGATTGAGATTCTCATAAAAACAAAAGTTGTCCCGAAATCCGAAGAACTGGCGGCAGGCAGTTCCGAAGGAGGAGCCGAAAGCGAGATTATAAGGGACACCCTGAATCAGGAAAGGAAAAACGTCTACATCGTCTTTTCCCCTCTGGGCAGGGAAAAATTCGAAAAACATCCAGAAGCCCTGGAATACGCAGAAAAAACCGGAAAGCAGCTTGTTATGGATTATATGCAAAATGCGGGACTCGAAAAAGAAGATATAAGGATAGAAGTCAGCAAAAAAAATCTTGCACCCAAAGGATGGACAGGCCCACCAATGGAAACGAAGCTTGTTTACGTAGGTGTGGGAATCCCGAAAAATTCCATAGCAGCTTGAGAAAAAGGAAAGAAATCAGGGCAAGAAGCAAAATAAGAAGGCAAAATAAAAAATTTAAAAACAACTTAAAAACAATTTAAGACTGAAGTTAAAATAAAAAGATAAATATATATCACTTGAATAAGAATTCCATGAATCCAGCTAAAAAAAGAACCTGGATCGCCTGAGAAAGAAATGTAAAAATGGGGCTGTTTTAATATGCAATATAGTCTGGGTATTGACGCGGGTGGCACCTACACCGATACAGTGATCTTAAGGGATTCCGACAGTAAGATCCTTGATTCCGGGAAAGCACTTACCACCTATCCGGACCTGATGACCGGGATTCGAAATTCTATCGATAAGTTGAATCCGAAGTACTTGAAGAAAGTAAAACTTGTGTCCGTCTCCACAACGCTGTCAACCAACACTATTCTGGAAAAAACAGGGTACCCTGTGGGCCTGATCCTTGTGGGGGACTACACGATTCCAAAAGAGCTTCCCGCAGAACACTGCATCACCCTAAGAGGGGGGCATGACAGCAACGGAGATGAACTCCACCCCCTGGACATCAATGCAGTGGAACAGTTTGCCCTGAGTATGAAAAAGAAAGTGTCCGCATTTGCCGTTTCGGCCTATTTCAGCACCCGGAACCCGGAACATGAACTCAGGATAAAAGAAGTGCTCCTTAAACTCACAGGGCATCCCGTGGTCTGCGGGCATGAGCTGACCCAGGAACTTGGAGCTTACGAAAGGGCAGCAACCGCAGTCCTGAACGCCCAGCTCATCCCCATCACCTACCAGTTCATCCACTCCATAATTGCCGAAGTTAAGGGAAGAAAACTTGATGCGAAAGTGCTCATGCTGAAGTGCGACGGCTCGGTAATAGATATAAAAGGAGCGAAACTGCGCCCGATAGAAACCATCTTTTCAGGCCCCGCCGCCAGTATCATGGGTGCATCCCACCTCTCCGGGCTTGATACCTGCGCAGTAATCGACGTTGGAGGGACAAGTACCGACGTATCCATCATAAAAAACGGGGTTCCTGAGCTTTGTGAGAGAGGTGCTATCGTAGGAGACTGGCAGACCAGGGTAAAGGCAATTAAAATGGAAACATCCGCCAGTGGGGGAGACAGCCACGTATGGTTCAAAAAATATACGCGGATAGGGCCAAGGAGAGTCATGCCTCTCTGCGTGGCTGCTAAAAATTATCCGGGTTTCAGGGAAAAACTGGAAAAGAACCCGGTGCCTCTGAGGACAATGCTCAACGAACATATCCAGCCCACCAAGTTCTTTGTAAGGACCGGGAATTTGCCAATAAACCCCACGGAAGGGGAGGAAAAATTACTTGAAGTGATAGGAGACGAGCCCCTCTCCGTTAATGATATTTTGAGTAGAATGAAAAGATTCCCTTCCCCCGCAGTCCTTGACTCTTTAATCAAGCAACGGGTGATCCAGGTAATCGGCTTCACCCCCACAGATGCCCTCCATGTCCTCGGGGACTACACGGAATGGGATGTCGAGACTGCCCAGATAGGAGCCAGAAAACTTGCCCGCTTTACACACCTGGACCCCCACAACTTCTGCAAAAAAGTAAAGCAGCAAATGGCCAGGAACATGGCATACAGCCTGATGTCCTTTGTCATGGAAGGCAGGGGGAAAGACGGGATAAAAAAGATGCTTGAAGGGGAAATCCCTGCCCAGTATAAGCTGAAAATCCCCATAGTCATGCTAGGGGGGCCCGTAAAGACCTACTACGGGGAACTTAAGAAATTGATCGATGCTGAGATCATAGTCCCGGAATATGCCCAGGTAGGCAATGCAGTGGGGGCTCTCGTAGGAAAAGGCATCAAACGGATAGAAATAATGATCAGGCCCGCATCCATGGATAAACCGGACCAGAATTTCCTGGTATTTTCCCCACTCGGGAGGAAGAAATTCGATCAGTACAGGGTCGCGGTGGAATATGCCCAGAAAACAGGAGAAGAACTTATTCAGAATTCGCTGAAAAATTTCGGCCTCCCGGAAGGTTCGATAAAGATAAACACCAGCGTGGAATACCTGACCCTCCCGGAATGGAAACACACCCCCATGGAAACTAAAATGACCTTTGTCGGGATCTGCGCTCCGGGATTTTCAGACGACACGTAAACTGAAGATTATGAAGAACACCGGATACATGACCGAAAAATTCACCTGGCAGGCAGGAAAAGCACTGGAATTTGAAAGGAAGACGAGGAATTGGCCTGCTGCGCAAAAAGACCGGTCTGGAATCACCACCAAGCCGAAAAATCGGCTGTACATATTAGAAATAACGGCACAGGAAGTAAGGAGACATGGAATCTTCACTGGTTGATTTGGTTTTCCGCTCCGATAAAAGAAAAAACCTGCTCTTGCTACTTGAAAGTGGGTCAAAAAGTATTGACGAGGTCAGGAAAGAACTGGATGTCACAGCCACATCAATCCTCCCCCAGATCAAGAAACTGATAGATAGTGACCTGATTGTCCAGGAAGATAAGATGTACAGCCTGACCTTGCTGGGGGAATTCATTGTCAAGAAGGTCAAGCCGCTGATCAGCGCCCTTGACGTAGTGGAACAGAACAATAATTACTGGACAGGACATGACCTGAACGCACTTCCCCGCAACCTCCTGGAAAGGATCTCCGAACTCGAAGACTGCATCCTGATAGAACCGGACCTGAACCATATTTACGAGCCGGCCCAGAAAATCATTGACAATATGGCAAACTCAAAGCGTGTGGCAACCTTTGCATCTTATTTCAACCCATCTTACCTGCCCCTGTACGTGGAACTCGGAAGAAAAGAAGTCGAACTTTCCCTGAACTTTACGCAGTCAGTCTGGGACCACCTCTCAAGCGAACATTCCGATATGATAAAAGAAGTTATGGAAATGGAAAATGTGAGCCTCTACGTTTCCAGAGAAGGGACAAAACCAACAGAGATCACAATTACCGATAAAATCATGCTCCTCGGACTTTTTGATAAAAATGGGAAATTCGACCAGCAGTTCATAATGAGCTTTAACCCCAGAGCCCTTCGCTGGGGCCAGGAATTGTATGATTATTTCAAGACCCTGTCCAAACAGGTTAACAAGATCTGAAACAGGATCCGATCAACTTACTAAATAAAAAGACAGATTTTGGAGCGAGAACAAATCATATTAACCCCATAATGGCATTAAAATAAAATAGTAGCTTCACGATTGGTACTCTATCGCTGGCACTCTGGGACAATTTCAAAAACTATGCATAAAATGGCGGCACTCTTGAAAAATTACAGAAATTATACATAAAATGGCTTTTCCAGAGAACCAATATAAAAAAGTAATGAAAAATAATTATATATTTTATAGTAGTAATTTGTTGACATAAAATAAAACTTCAAGTATGTTTTCAGTCCCAAAACTTCCATCCCACCGGAAGTAGAGGGAAAGAACCCCAAAGCTTCCATCCCACAGGAAGCGGAAATTTCAGAATTGACAGGTCGTGACTGCAGGACGCGCAGGCATTGATATATAAATAGCCTTGAATATAAATAAGGTGATTTATAAGAGAGAGGGAATCTTAATGGAGTCATCATTACTGGACGTACTCTTTCTTTCGGAAAAAAGAAAAAGCCTCCTTACACTGCTACTTGACGGACCCAAGAACATTGAAGAAATAAAAAGTACGCTTAATGTCCGCTCAAGTCCGATAATGACCCAGATAAAAATCCTGATGAAGCATGACCTTATAGTTGAAAATAACAGGCTCTACAAACTGTCCAGTATAGGAGAAATCCTTGTTCCCAAAATGAAAAACATCCTCGAAACTTTCAATGTTTTTGATAAAAACCATGAGTACTGGGTAAACCAGGACATGAACTCGATCCCACCGGGATTTCTGGACGAAATCGGGAAACTTGGAGACTATCTCGAGGTAAACCCCGACCGAAACCACGTTTTTGAATACCCGAAAGAAGTTGTGAACCACCTGGCAGAATCAGGGAAAGTGATGATCACTTCCTCGTTTTTCCTGCCAATCTACCCGTCTCTTTGTATAGAACTTGCCGCCAAGGGGACGGAAATTTCCCTGGTGTTTACGGAATACGTCTATGACAGGATGCTTAACGACTACAGGCGGGAGCTTGAACACTTCTTGAACCTGAAATATACAAAACTCTACGTCTGCAACAACAATAACATGAAAATTGCCTCAAGCATTGTTACTGAAAAGTTCATGGCAATTTCCCTCTTTTGCAACAGCGGCATCTACTATAACCACAATCTGGTAAGCTTCGACGACAGCGCACTCAAATGGGGCAGAGACCTTTTCGATCACTACAAGAATGTGGCAAGGCCGATAACCAGGGTTTGAAATTAAGTCTTCAAGCTTTCCTCTGTTTCCCGGAAGAGAATCATGCCCCACTTCCAATTTTTTTAACCAGAAAACTTGCTTTGGGTTTCGCTTTTAAAAAAACTCAACTGTATGGAGTTTTTTACACGAATACGTTTTCCAGTCATAAGACCATTACCCAAAATCCAGAACATTTCTATAATTTTTAGTATCAGTGACCAATAATTAATTTATTTAGTAACGCCGTTACTAGTAAAAATATATCCACATCAAAACAGTAATTTTTGAAAATTTCCCGGAAAAAGCTCCCTACATAGGGAAAAACAGCAATTTCCAGAGATCCGACGAAGTCTACTTTTTTCAGCTCTATTGATACTGTTTCTGCATACATGGATTAAATTCTACTTCTTCCCGGAAAGGTGGCCGTATCCTTGAGTTATTGATATAATCTGAAAAAACGGGCACATTTGCCGCTTTTGACCAGATTTGAGTGCCATTCCTCTGCTTACGAGTTTCAGTAACTGACCCCCACGACCGGAAAGGTTAGAACGGAAAAAATGAGGGGGGATTGAAAATCTTTCAGAAGCCGGGAGAATAAGTGAAAACAGAAAAAATATATTAATAATAACCTTTGAAATAAAATTGAACAAGTTAATCAATAATTTATAAATATGATGAAGATTTTTTTAATAATGTAAATAAATATTTGACTGTTTTACATTATGAAACCGTTATAAGTGTTGGGAAGTCCCGAATTTGAGATAAAGCAACTTAAAAAAGTAAACTTAAAACTCCAGCTCAAAAAGAAATCCAACTCAGGAAGAAACCCCCTGAAAAAGCCATAATTTTGAAAACAAAAAATGGAGCTCATTATGAAAAATGTATTAAAAACCCTAAGTATACTTCTGATAATCTGCCTTTTCCCGGGGCCTTTAACGGCGTCGGCAGATTCAGACCTTCTTTTACAAAATACAGAGATAAAAGACCTGTCCGGTTTTTCTGACGCAGAAAATACAGCAGACGGATCCACTCTCGCACCACACAACCCCGAATTTTCAGAATATCAGGAAAGAGTAAAAAAAGAAAATCAGGTCAGGCTTTTTACAGAAGAAATTGTCCCAATAGAGTACGTTTACAATACTCTTGAAGGTTTATCCCCTGAACCCCCCACCGGCCTAGTTCCTGCTCCTGTTGACCTTTCCCACCTGGCGGACATCTCAAATTCCCTGGAAGAAAGCCCGGTAGAAGTGGAAGGGATGGTCATATATACCAATTCTGAAGACGTCGGAACCCCTTCCTACTACGACCTTCGCACCCTAGACAGGGTCACCCCCGTAAAGAGCCAGGGGTCTGCAGGAGTCTGCTGGGCATTCACCACCTACTCATCCCTTGAATCATACCTGAAACCGGAAGAAACCAGGGACTTTTCGGAAAATAACATGAAAAACCTGCTTTCTTCAGCGTATCCGGAAGGTCTCGACCGTGAGCATGATGACGGAGGAAACCATTTCAAGTCAACTGCCTATCTAGCCCGCTGGAGTGGGCCTGTTGACGAAAGTGATGACCCTTACTCTGCCATTTCCGGATACTCGCCAACCAACCTGCCAGCGAAGAAACATGTCCAGGATGTCCTTTTTTTGCCCAACAGGGCCGGTGCACTGGACAACGAAGACATAAAATGGGCAGTCCAGAACTACGGAGCACTGTACACAACAATGTACTATAGCAGCAGCTACTACAACTCCGTGACAGACAGTTATTACTATTCAGGCTCCTCGGCTGCCAACCATGCAGTAGCCATTGTGGGCTGGGACGATTCTTACGACCGGAACAAATTCTCCCGGACACCCACGGGAGACGGGGCATTTATAATAAAGAATACCTGGGGATCCTACTGGGGGGACAGAGGATACTTCTACATTTCCTACTATGATTCGAAAATAGGCAGGAACAATGCCGTCTTTACTGCCGAAGAAACAGGCAATTATGAAAGAGTTTACCAGTACGACCCCCTTGGCTGGGTAAAGACAGCCGGTTACGGAACAAGCAGTGCCTGGGGCGCAAACATCTTCAGTGCAAAAGCCGATGAAACCCTGGAAGCTGTGAGTTTCTATACAACGGACTCAAACACGGATTACACACTCTATGTCTACAAAGACCCTGCAAACGGACCCGTTAACTCTGCAGGCCCGGTTTACACGGCAAGCGGAACAATCCCTGCTGCCGGTTACCACACCGTGCATCTGGAAAGCGGAGTCCCACTCCGCAAAGGACAGAAATTTTCAGTAGCAATAAAGCTTGCTACCCCCGGCTATTTCTACCCGATTGCCCTTGAGTCACCAGTCACCGGCTGGAGCAGTAAAGCCACGGCAAATCCAGGAGAGAGTTACATCAGTTCGGACGGAAAATTCTGGACAGATGCCACAAAAAGATACACGAATTCTAACGTATGTATCAAAGCCTTCACAACCACCGGCAGCAACCCCTATCCGACAATAGATCCACCTGTTGCTGACTTCTCTGCAGATAAAAGAATGGGGCAGGCTCCGCTTACGGTCCTGTTTACGGACGAATCCACAGGAAATCCAACGACCTGGAAATGGGAATTCGGAGACGGATATACTTCCGCCCAGCAGAACCCTGCACACACATATGAAAAAGCAGGAAGCTACACAGTAAAGCTTATAGTAAGCAATTCAGCCGGAGAGAACACGGAGATAAAGTACGGGTACATAAACGTGGAAGATTCCCCCGGTCTCCCGGTAGCGGACTTTTCTGCAGACAGGAAGGAGGGGCAGACCCCACTAACGGTCAGGTTTGCAGACACCAGTACCGGAACTCCCACAGTCTGGAAATGGGAATTCGGGGACGGATACACATCAAACCTGCAAAATCCTGTACATACATATGAAAAAGCAGGAAGCTATACAGTAAAGCTTATAGTAGGCAATTCGGCAGGAACGGACACGGAAATAAAGTACGGGTACATAAGTGTGGAAGAATCAGCAGGACTCCTGAATGCCGATTTCTCCGCAAATAGGATGTCAGGAAGCGCACCCCTTACAGTCCTGTATAAAGACACCAGTACCGGAACCCCGACAGCCTGGAAATGGGAATTCGGGGACGGATACACATCAACGAGGAAAACCCCCTACCATATCTACAAGAATGATGGAAGCTACACAGTAAAACTTACCGTGAGCAATGCAGAGGGGACGGACACGGAGACAAAGTACGCTTACATTAACGTTGGGAACAGTATTGAATCCCCGAATGCGGCCTTTTCCGCGGACTTCACAGAAGGAAAAGCCCCGATAAAGGTCAGTTTTGCCGATGAAAGTACAGGTACCCCAACAGCCTGGAAATGGGAATTCGGGGACGGATACACATCAAACCTCCAGAATCCCGAACACACATATGAAAAAGAAGGAAGCTACACAGTAAAGCTTACGGTAAGCAATTCGGCAGGTGCGGACACGGAGACAAGGTACGGATACATTAATGTGGAAGAATCAGCAGCACTCCCGGCAGCAGATTATTCCGTGGACAGGAGAACTGGAGAGGCGCCGCTGGTTGTGAAATTTACAGATGAAAGTACAGGTACCCCAACAGCATGGAAATGGGAATTAGGAGACGGATACACATCAAACCTCCAGAATCCCGAACACACATATGAAAAAGAAGGAAGCTACACAGTAAAGCTTACGGTAAGCAATTCGGCAGGTGTGGACACGGAGACAAAGTACGGGTACATAAACGTGGAAGACACCCCTAATTCCCCGGAAGCGGATTTCTCTGCAGACAGGAGGATAGGACAGACCCCACTAACGGTCAGGTTTACAGACACAAGTGCCGGAACTCCCACAGCCTGGATATGGGAATTCGGGGATGGATACACATCAACCAGGCAGAACCCCGAACACACATATGAAAAAGCAGGGACATATGCAGTAAAGCTTACAGTAAGCAATTCAGCCGGGACGGACACGGAGATAAAGTACGGATATATAAGCGTGGAAGAATCAACCGGGTCTTTGAGGGCTGATTTTTCCGCAAATAGGAGATCCGGAAGCGCGCCCCTGACAGTCCTGTTTAAAGACAACAGTGTAGGGGATCCAAGCGCCTGGAAATGGGACTTTGGAGATGGATACACATCAACCCGAAAAGCCCCTTACCACATATATAAGAGGGCGGGGAGCTACGCCGTAGCACTTACGGTTAGCAATCCTGAAGGGACGGATACGGAAACAAAATACGCATACATAACCGTTTCTTAAACCCGAAAAAATAGCTGGCTTCCTGAAAAAATATCAAAAATCAAACCCCGGAAAAATTATGATCAGGGATGCAAAAACATCCCGCCCCCTGATGCCAGGGGAACTGCCTGTGATTCCTGAAAGAATGACAGGCAGTCTATTTTTTATCAAAAAATAATCAGAGAAAACGGAAAACTTTTTTTGTTGCAGGGATTCCCGGACCCCGGGAAATAAATTCAGTTCACCGTAACGGTCAGGTTCATTTCCTGGACATCTTCCACCGTGAACAGGTAAGTTCCGGGCTCGTTAAAGGTGTACTTAAAAGGAACCCTGTACGAAAGTTCTTCATTCGGAAACAGCCCGTCTTCACTGACAAGGACGTAGTTACCCTGCCTTTTATCGCTCCACCAGGCAATCGTATCTCCCCGGTTGATCTCCCTTTCCGGAGGAGTCATCACTCCATAATACTCCAGGCGAACGATATGCTCTTCGGTAGGTCCGACAGGCAAGCTTTCATCCTGCTCCTCGGCACCTGATTCCGAAACCCCGGCCTCATCAGTCTCAACTGGCCCTGCATCCTCCTCCGCACAGCCGGAGATAAAAAGTGACGCGAGCACCAAAAACAAAACCAAAATTTTTGTATTCATAAGTATACCCTGAATTCCATGGACTTTTGTATTCACTTGTTTTGATAGACTTTTGTATTCCCTGAATTTATTGATTCGTATAGCTCCAGGTTTTTATAATCTATATGTTCCCACTTCTTATATTCAATTATCCATTTTTTGATCCAGGGCATAGGACATAACGGTTGTAAGGGCCAGATTTCCACCCATTCGTAACTGGGAACATTAATACAAAATCCTCTTGAGCAAAGAGAAATGGGAACCCCGGTTTGCAGAATAAAAAAAATCAAAAACCAAACAAAAATCGTAAAAGTCAAACAAAAATCAAAAACAAAAAAGAAGTTAACGTCCCGACTGAGACTCGAACTCAGGTCTAAGGCTCCGCAGGCCTCAAGGATATCCGCTACCCTATCGGGACGCATTGTACGCAACGAGCACCTCTCCATAAGAACATTCAACGATATAAAGTTTATCGCCGGAATTCCGGAAATCAGCTTGTGACCCCTTTGGGAATTTCAGGGGGGTTTTCGGGAAAAACCTGTTTCTCCGGCATCCCCACCAATAAAGATTAAATGCAACTAGCTCGTTTTTATAATTTATGTCGATGACTATAGGACTTGCAGGAAAACCCAATGCAGGGAAATCCACTTTTTTCAAAGCTGCTACCCTTGCAGATGTCGAAATTGCAAATTATCCATTCACAACCATCAATGCCAACCACGGCATCACCTATGTCCAGGTCGAATGCCCCTGCGGGGAGAAGCAAAAAACCTGCGGGAAATGCGTGGAAGGAGTCAGGCGCGTCCCGATAGACATTATTGACGTGGCAGGGCTTGTGCCTGACGCCTGCAAAGGGAGAGGGCTTGGAAATACCTTCCTGGACGAACTCAGGCAAGCTCAGGTAATCATCCATGTTGTCGATGCCTCGGGGGGAACGGACTCCGAAGGCAATCCCGTGGAGATCGGAGAGCACGACCCCCTCGAAGATGTTGCGTTCCTGAACAGGGAGATCACCATGTGGCTCTACGGGATCCTGGAAAGGAACTGGTTCAGGCTTTCCAGAAAAATCCAGGCAGAAGGGCTCAAGATAGAACTCGTGATCGCCGAGCAGCTGGCAGGGGCAGGGATCAGTGAATCCAACGTGAATGCCGCGCTGATTGAAACAGGGCTTTTCCGGGTGGATCACTTGAAGTGGAGTGAAGAAGACATGGTAAGGCTCTGCGATACCATGAGGGAAATCAGCAAACCTCTGATAATTGCCGCAAACAAGTCAGACGTGGCTCCCAGGGAGAACCTGGATAAGCTGGAGGAACTCGACAGGATTGTCGTGTCCACAAGTGCTGCCGCAGAACTTGCCCTTAAATCCGCCGCCAAAAGTGGGGCAATCAAATATACCCCCGGAAACGAGAGCTTCGAGATACTTGCCCAGGAGCTGACAACAGCCCAGAAAAAAGGGCTTGAAGCTATCAAAAAGGTGCTTGAGCACCTGGAAGGAAGCGGAGTTCAGGAATGCATCAACAGGGCAGTCTTCGAACTGCTTGACATGATAGTGGTCTATCCCGTAGAAGACGAAGGGAAATGGACCGACAAGAACGAGAACATGCTTCCTGACGCCTATCTCATGAAACGTGGTTCGACCTGTCACGAACTTGCCTACCAGATCCACACCGAAATAGGGGACCGTTTCCTCTACGCAGTGGACGCGAGGACCAGGCTCAGGCTCGGGGAAAAGCACGAGCTTAAGAACGGGGACGTAATCAAGATCGTATCCACCGCAAAGTAAGAACCCCGGACCTTTTTGCAGTATCCACAGGGAGGAGCTTTTCCAGATGAACCTGCTTTCATTCGGCTATCCAGTCTACGAGAGGTACCTGACCTGGCAGATATCCAAATACCCCTCAACGACTCCGAAGCATGTGGCAGTAATTCTCAAGGAAACAGACCTTCTGGACTCAAAAAGTATGGAAAAACTCCGGCTGGCATTCCTCGAATTCAGAAAATTCAGGGTAGAACTTGTGAGCATCTACGTGGACATCCTCAAGGATGACCCTGCATTAAAAACGGAGCTTGTGGCCGGAATTGCGTCCCGGCTGGAAGAAAGCTTTTCTAACCTACCTCCCGAGACAGGATATGGGATCTACGGGCAGGAAGGAGAAGTTACAGCCAGGCGCGAAGGAAAAGATTTCTTTGTATATGTCTCTCTTGGTTTAGGAGGGAGAGAAGAAATAACCCGGGCGGTGCTGGAAGTCCTGAAGGACGTGAAACAGGGCAGCGTCAGACCCGAAGAGATTGATGAAAAGGAGCTGGAATCCCGCCTGCTTGTCAAGCACGAACCCGACATCATGATCCGGTCAGGGGGCCAGAAACTCTCGGATTTCCTGGTCTGGCAGTCCGTGTACTCGGAACTCTATTTCACGGACGTAAACTGGAAGGAAGTCCGAAAAATAGACCTGCTAAGGATTATCAGGGATTTCCAGAAGCGGCAGAGAAGGTACGGGAGGTGAACCAGCCTGGAATTTGGCATGAGCCCGGAAGAACTTCGCTACTCTGTGGTAGTCTGTCCCAGGTGCAGGGAACATGCCCAGATCATCGAGACCGGGATAAAAACCGTAAGCTGTCAGCACTGCGGAGCCAGCCTGCGGGTAAGGAAACTCCGGGTATTCTATTCTTCCGAAGAGCTTGAAAAAGCCGTGGCTGCCAGGACCCGCCTGCAGGCCAAAATCTCGGGGAAAGAGGAAGGACCATTTACAGGAGACCGTTCTCAGGAAAGCGGAAATTCGGATTTCGGGAGGAGGACCAGAGGGAAATTACCGGGACAAACTGCCGGAAGGTCTTCAAAACCCGTAGCCGGGAAAAAAGATTCGCGAAAAGTAATTCTCGAAGTCCTTGAAGCAGCCGGAGGGGAAATGGAAACCGGAGAACTCAGGGAAAATGTCCTTGAAAAAGACCTGGACCCGGAAAAATTCGACGAAACCCTCAAAAAGCTTCAGGAGACAGGAGAAGTTTATTCCCCTGCCAGAGGGATGATAAAAATGGTGTAAGTTCTCATCCCTCAGGAAAATATAAAAATTGTGTAAGTACTCATTATCCAGAGAGAGGGAAACCCCGGAAAAAAACGTCCTTCCAAACCCGTAAAATTGTTTCGCTCCGGTCAGGTAAAAATCTGTCCCCGGCGGCATAGGAGACAAACTTATTTAAGTACTAAAAGATTTACTATAATTGAATATTTAAGACCAGCATTGAATCAAAATCATCAACATACTTGAATTTACATTTTCAGGAACATTTTCATATATTCCACAGTTTTTCTCGCGAAAACCCGCGAAGATCACGATTTTACATACAGGGTACAACGGTGTTTAACATGATGGATCCGCAAATAGAGCGAAAACTCATAGAGATCATGAGGGTAATTCACGAAAGTGACAAGCCCATAGGTGCCCGGGCCATAGCCGACGAACTGAACAGCAGGGGCTATGACATAGGGGAACGGGCAGTCCGCTACCACCTTAGGATCCTGGACGAGAGAGGTTTTACACACAAGCACGGGTATGCAGGGCGCACGCTTACGGAACTTGGGGAAAGCGAGATGCACGACGCCCTTATCGGAGACCGTTTCGGTTTTGTGATCTCCCGGATCGAAGAAATGGCGTTCAGGACCACGTACAACCCCGAGACCAACAAAGGCGATGTGGTAGTAAACGTTTCATATTTTGACAAGGACGATTTCGAAACCGTCAGTGACGTGCTTTCTTATACGGCAAATTCCGGGTACACAATAAGCCCGATGGTCAGGATCTTTGAAGAGGATACGGATACGGAAATCACCCTTCCCCCCGGGAAAATAGGAATTGCTACCGTCTGCAGCGTTACCTTTGACGGGCTCATGCTAAAAGCGGGGATACCTGTAGAACCTGCTTACGGGGGGGTCATGCAGATCGAAAACAACTCACCTACCCACTTCCTGGACCTGATATCCTACAGCGGGACATCCATCGACCCGATAAAAGTCTTCATGGCCAGGAAACCGACCTCGGTACTCGAAGTGCTTGAACACGGGAACGGGAAAATCCTTGCAAACATGCGCCAGGTAAATGCTTCGGCATATGGCATAGTAAAGGAAATCATTGAAAAGGCAGAAAAAGCCGGCTTAAAAGGCTGCCTTCCTCTGGGAGACATTGACGAGTATCTGTATGGGGCTCCCGTTGAAATAGGAAAGTTCGGAATTGCAGTGGTAGGCGGGATCAACGGGATCTGTGCCCTCGAAGAAACCGGGATCGAGATTATTACCGACCCAATCTCAACGGTGCTGGAATACAGCAGCATGTCCGAACTCTGAGATAGAAGAAGGGCAGAAGCTTGCTCAGACTGACCATAGTATACGACAACGAGGCAAAACCGGGATTCACCGGGAGCTGGGGCTTTGCAGCCCTGCTTGAAACTGAAGAAGAGACGCTCCTTTTTGATACCGGATGGGACGGCGGGCTCCTTCTTGAAAACCTTAAAAAACTGGAGATCGAACCCACAAGCATCCGGAAACTTGTCCTATCCCACCAGCACTGGGACCACATCGGAGGGGTGCCCGAAGTCCTCCGGGCAAGTCCCGGAATTACGGTATATGTTCCCGCTTCCTTTTCAAAAAACATCAGGGCTGAAATTGCAAAAAGAGCCAGGCTTGTGGAAATTAGGGAAAGCCGGGAAATAATCCCCGGAGTCAGGAGTACCGGGGAACTGGGAAATAAAATCAAAGAACAGTCCCTCCTCCTCGATTCCGGGAAGGGACTTTATGTGCTGACCGGCTGCACCCACCCTGGTCTTTCAGCAATCATGGACTCTGCCCTTAACTTTGGAAAGGTAAAGGGAATTATCGGAGGCCTGCACGACAGCAAGGAATTCGAAAGGCTTGAAGGGCTGGAACTTGTTGCAGCCGGGCACTGCACAACCCATAAAGAAGAAATAAAAAAGCTGTTCCAGACAGAATATTTGGAAATCAGAGCCGGGATGAGCCTTGAATTAGAGTCAACTACCCCTCCCTAAAATCTAAGCCGTATGGCTTAGATTTTAGAGTAAGGGGCTTGCAAAAGCCCTAGTTGATTAGCCTAAGTACGTTATACTGGTCACGATATTCGTGGATACTCCACACGTCCACGGAGATTTCGACCCGACTAAACATCTCTGAGAGGTAGGAGAAGTGGAAGGGTTACTGACAAGCCAGTATAACAGTGGCGAAGTGGACTAACTCCATTCAGGAGGACAAAACTTTGAAAGTATTTGTCATAAACAATAACGGAAACCCATTGATGCCGACCACACCGAGAAAGGCAAGAGTTTTGCTAAAATCGGGCAAGGCGGAAGTGGTGCAAAGAATCCCATTTACCATTAGGTTACTCTATCCTGCCGGGAATGCTACTCAGCCAATCACTCTCGGAATTGATACCGGCTACTCCAATATCGGGTTTTCGGCAGTTACCAAGAAGGAGGAATTGATAGCGGGAGAAATCCAGCTTCTTACCGGAATGGTGGAGAGAAACCAGGAAAGAACAATGTACCGGAGGACTCGGAGAAACAGGTTAAGACACCGAAAACCGGGATTTGACCAGAACACCAATAAGGAAGGTTGGTTTGCTCCTTCGATCCGGCATAAGCTTGACAGTCATGTGAGGTTTGTTGCAAAACTGTACAAACTTCTACCAATTACGAAAATTGTAGTTGAGATTGGCAAGTTTGACATCCAGAAAATCAAGAATCCTGATATCAAAGGCAAACAGTATCAGGAAGGCGAAAAAAAGGGTTATGAGAACCTTCGTGCCTACATCCTGCACCGGGACGGTTACAAATGCCAGAATCCTGATTGTCCTGTCACTGCCGGGAAATATCGCAGACTCGACATTCATCATATCGTTTACCGGTGCAACGGAGGCTCTGACCGCCCCGCTAACCTGATTACCCTCTGCTCCCGGTGTCATACCCCGAAAAACCATAAGGGTTTTCTGTTGGCGTGGAGGCCAAAAACGAGAGGGTTCAAGGACGCTATGTTTATGAACACGGTCAAGCTGAAAGTGTTCGATATCCTGAAACAAACTTATGAGAATGTCGAAGCTACCTACGGTTACCTGACCAAAATGAGAAGGTTAACCCTTGGTCTTGAAAAGACCCATGCCAACGATGCTTTCTGCACCGTTAATGTGGATAAGCAGATCAGACATCAACCTTTCATAATCAGGCAGATTCGCCGGAATAACCGTAGTCTGTCGAAATTCTATGATTCGAAGTACATTGATTCAAGAGACGGCTCTACCAAATCAGGTCAAGACCTGAACTCTGGACGGACTTGCAGGAGTAAGAACCTTAACACGGAAAACCTGAGAAAGTACAGGCAACAAAGAATCAAGAAAGGACGCTACAGTATCAGGAAACAGAGATACCCTCTTCAGCCAATGGATTTGGTAGAGGTTGAAGGAAAGTTGTACTATTCCGCAGGAATGCACAACAAAGGGAAATCAGTAACCTTCAAAGGGCTAAAAAAGAGTTTAACGCCAAAAAAAGTAAAGCTAATCAAGTACGGCAAAGGATTTTGCTGGCTTGATCCTAAAGTAGTTTGTTAAGGAGATAATGCGGGAAAGTGTACGCATTCTCCTCCCCCACCTGCCAGCCTTCGGCTGTCGAGGAAGGGGTCTCCTGCTGAGGTAAGATGAATTATTCTTCAATCCCTGACCCCCGAATTTCCCTGCTCCTTAGTAATTCCCCCACCCTTCCCCTGCTCCTTAGTAATTCCTCTGCTCTCAAATAATACACATCTTATTCACCCCTTACTTCTTTTTTCAATAAAGATGATTGTCTAATATATTTTTTCAACAAAGCAATCCTTTGCTTTTACAGTGAGAAGACAGGGAAAAGCGAGAGATGCGGAGGTATAATAGAAATATGATGCCCTCTTAAAATAATACAGGATTCTTGCGGGGAGAGCGGAGAGTTGGACAAAGTAATTTTTATGTTGGAATTTCTTCTGTTTTTGCCTGCAGAGTTGAATGACGTGATTTGAATGATACGCATTGAATTATGCTAATTGAATGACAAGCTTTAGTAGTGTGCTTTAATGATGCTTTTTGAATGACGTATTTTGAAAAAATAATTATTCCGGAATGCGGAATAAATTAGGAACAGTGCGGATGAAAATGAAGGAGAATTGCCGATGCTTAAAATAGAGAACCTGAGAGTAGAGGTAAACGGAAAAACCCTGCTCCATGACGTCAACCTTGAAGTCGGGAGAGGCTATACTAACGTGCTCTTCGGGCCGAACGGAGCCGGGAAATCCGCCCTGATGCGGACTATCATGGGCTTTAGCGAATACAAAGTCGTGGAGGGCAGGATCCTGTTCAACGGGGAAGACATAACCCACCTTCCAGTGGACGAAAGGGCCCGGAGGGGGCTCGGGATAATGATGCAGCGCCCGCCCAACATGTCGGGAATAAAGCTCCGGGACCTTGTGCACACGGTAGCGAAAGGAGAAAAGGACCCGGAAGACCTTGCCGAAAACCTTGACATGCAGCGTTTCCTGGACAGGGACGTGAACGTCGGCTTTTCGGGAGGGGAAATCAAACGTTCCGAGCTCCTGCAGCTTGCAGCCCAGAACCCGAACCTCTACCTTCTGGACGAGCCCGAGTCCGGAGTTGACCTCGTGAGCATAGGACAGGTAGGAACGAAGATCAGTGAATTGCTGAACCGGGAAATCGAATGTCCCGGGGAACGCTGCAAGAAAGGAAAATCCGCCCTGATCATCACCCACACCGGCCAGATCCTGGACTACGTGCAGGCGGACAGGGGCTACATCCTCTGCAACGGAACGATCATGTGTTCGGGTAACCCCCTGGAAATGCTGGAAGAGATCAAGAAAAAAGGGTATGAGGAGTGTGTCAAATGCAAGCTGATGAAATAAACCTGAAGAAGAAAGCTGAAAGTGCGGTTGGGAAAAAAGCGGCTTTCGGGGAAGATTTCGAGCTTGGGGAATTCGGGGAGGCTTCAAAGATTTCCGAGCCCATCGAAAACATGAAGGAACTGGATGAGGAGAGCCAGAGGACCCTTCTTCAGGTAGGAGTCCTCCCGAGCGAGGAAGGACGGGCCGGCACCCTGCTTATGAAGGACAATGCAATCTCCCACACCTCCCTGAAAGATAAGAACATCGAGCTCATGTCCACCAAAAAAGCCATGGAAACGCACGAATGGCTCAAAGACTATGCCTGGAAACTGGTGGCTGTGGACGCGGACAAATACACGGCAAAGAGCTACCTGGAAGATGCGGACGGGTACTTCATCCGGGCGCCTGCAGGCAAAAAAACCGTCTTTCCGGTCCAGACCTGTCTCATGCTGGGAAGCAAGAAAGTCTCCCAGACCGTACACAACATAGTGGTCGTGGAAGAAGAGGCCCGGCTCGACATCATCACCGGCTGTACCACGCAGAAAGGAGTTGAGGAAGGGCTGCACCTGGGAATTTCCGAAATGTACGTAAAAAAAGGCGCAACCCTGAACTTCACCATGATCCACAACTGGGCTGAGAACATAGGGGTCCGCCCCAGGACTGTTGTCCGCGTGGAAGAAGGCGGGACCTTTGTGAGCAACTACATCTGCTTAAAACCTGTGCGTTCGGTCCAGAGCTACCCTACTGTCAGGCTCGAAGGGAAAGGCGCGGTTGCCAGGCTCAGCACCATTGCAATAGCCCACCCGGGCTCTGAACTTGACCTGGGGAGCAGGGCGATCTTCAATGCCCCGGGCACAAGGGCCGAACTCATCTCGAGGACGATCACCACCGGCGGGAGAATTATTGCGAGAGGTGAAATGATAGGAAACGCGGCAGGCGCAAAAGGGCACCTGGAATGCAGGGGGCTCGTCCTGAGCGACAAAGGAAGCCAGAGGGCAATCCCTATCCTGGAAGCAAACGTGGCCGATATAGAACTGACCCACGAAGCAGCCGTAGGAAAGATCGCCCAGGACCAGGTTGAATACCTGATGGCCCGGGGGCTGACCGAAGACGAGGCTGTGGGAATGATCGTTCGCGGTTTCCTGGACGTGGGTATAAAAGGCATCCCTGAGGAACTCAGAAAAGAAATAGAAGAGACTATAACCCAGACGGCTCTCGGGATGTAAAACTCCCGAGATCTGTCTACCTTATTTTTGACCTTATTTTAAGACCAATATTATAAGTTGAAAAAAAAGTGTGGAACCGGCAGGAAAAAGGAAAAACCTGCCGGTTACTTTTTGTGGAGTTTTGTGGAGTATTGTGGATTTAAATGAACTGGAAGTATGACTCTAAAGAAAGGTTTCTTTGTGGAAGAGAAACCAGAGAGAATATACCGCTCATTAAACCTCAATTTGCAGATTAAATAAGGGATATAAAAACTTATCTGTAGCGGACAGATTAAGGGAAGTTTTTTGGACAAAAGTAGAAAAATCAGTGTGGAAAATGGGCCATATTGCCACATAAAGGACCACATGTGGGCCAAATAGAAAACTAAGTTTTCCCTGGAAGACTTGCACCCCTTAAAGTAAATTTTTACATATTCAACTAGATTTGATTTATTTGAGAATAATCAGCTCCAGATAAACTTCAAACTACTCTAATTTTAGATCAATCAATCAATCAATCAATCAATCAATCAATCATAAAACAACTCAATTTCAGGGCACCCAATTTCAGGTCACTCAATTTAACATAATTCCTTATTTTAAGACTGGAAGCTCTTCTCAACTCTTTTTGCAGCAGAGATAATAATTAAAAAATTTAAGTACTTCGACTTTAAAGAAGCAGAATTCAGTACTTGTCAGCGTTTATATAAGACTGCAGATATAATACAGTACTGTGATATTTGGGAGGCAATGGTATGATAGATTTTGCATGTAAGGAATTCAAGGTAGAAGACGTAATCAAATGCGCCCTGACCCTTACCAGGGCTGACCTGAAGGTATTGAAGCATTTCTTAAACGATACCGAACACTGGTTTGACACTGACACTCTTTCAAAAGCCCTTGAACTTGACATCTCCACTGTCCAGCGCTCCGTGAAAAAGCTGTACGAAAAAGAGATCCTCAAGAGATCTCAGCAGAACCTGGACGGGGGAGGCTACGTATTCATCTACAAAATTCATTCCAGAACTAAAATTAAAAACATAATCATGAACGTTGTCCAGACCTGGGCCGAAAGACTGGGGCAGGAACTGGAACAATGGGAAAACGGAGATTGATAAACTTGCTTAAAATAACGCCTTATCTGGGGATTCTTGTCCTCATCGTGTCCATCGGAGGGCTCTGGTACCCTGCGCTAGGGTATTTCATGTTGCTAATCTTTGCCGCCATCTTCCTGATAAGCCCCTTCAAAGGCCGCTGGTTCTGCGGAAACCTCTGCCCCAGGGGCAGCCTTGTGGACTTCTGGATCAGCAAAGTCTCAATGAAAAGAAAGATACCCGGCATCTTAAGAAGCCTTTGGGTACGCCTTCCGATCTTTCTCCTGCTCATGGGCTTCATGGGCTTCAGAATCTACAGCGTGATCGGAACCCTGAACATTTTCGAAAAAATAGGCATGGTCTTTGTCACCATGTGCCTTGTGACCACTGCAATTGCAGTCTTCCTGGGAAGCTACCTGAGCCCGAGGGCCTGGTGCTCTTTCTGTCCGATGGGCACTGCTCAGAACCTGCTCGGAGGCAAGAAATACCCACTGCAGCTCGAAAAGGAAAAGTGCATCGACTGCAAGAAATGTGACAAAGTCTGCCCGATGCAGCTCAAGGTGTGCCAGAACGAGACAAAAGCCGACTGCATCAAATGCGGGCGCTGTGTGAGTGCATGCCCCAAAGATGCCCTGCATTTCTGAGCATTTTTATTTTTGCCCAATTTTATTTTTTTATTTTTTTAATATTAATTTCCATAAAGAGACTTTGACATAATAATGAATCAAAAAAGGGATTGACAGGAATTAACAGGATTAACAGGGACTAAAAAATGATGCCCTGAAAAGAATGTTTTAATCAGTTAATATACAATATAGAATATGGGGAGCCCGGAAACACCTTAGTAAGTAGACCTGACTTTATGCCAATTGAACATGGCTTTATGCAAATTGGAATGGACTGTATTCCAATTGGACATGACTTTATGCAAATTTGGTATGAATTTATTCCAGCTGGACCAGGGGTTATTCCAGCTGGAACTGACTTGATTCGATAGTCCACTTACATTTCTAAGGTTTGCGGGAACCCAGACACAAATACAGGAGGAAAAGGACATGACAGGCCGTGTCTCGGAACTTTCAGCCGCCCAGAAAACGGAACTTTCCAAACTCTTCGGGGAGTACGTCAATCTTGACAAACGCGAACGCCACTACTACAATCACGACATAGGAGCCCTGCCGCCTCTTGTAAAGAAGGTGATAGGGAATACCGATCCTGCTGCGGTCGTAAAAGTAAGGAGTGAAGAAGATGCTGTCAAACTCCTGGAATTTGCGAACAGGCAGAAAATTCCGGTGGTCCCCCGCGCAGGGGCGTCTTCGGGATACGGGGGGGTAATTCCGACAAAAGGAGGGATCGTTGCTGATGTCACCTTGCTGAACAGGGTTGTCAGCATTGACCCGAAAACAGAGACAGCTGTTGTGCAGAGCGGGATAATCTGGGAAAACTTAGAAAGAGAGCTGAACGAGGAGGGACTCTCGGTCAGGGCGATTCCTTCAAGCGCCCCTTCCTCAACCGTAGGGGGCTGGCTCATGCAAAGCGGAGCAGGATACGGAAGTTATGAGTTCGGCTGGGGCTACGAGAGCATGGAAAAAGCCCGGGTTGTCCTCCCGAACGGAAAAATAAAGGAATTTTCAGGCCCCGAACTCAAGAAGCTAATAGGGACCATGGGGACCACGGGCATCATCACTGAAATAACCCTGAAGGTCCAGAAACTTGAAGAGAGAAAGGCTGTTTCCGCAAGTTTCCCTGACGCTTCGGCCATGAAAAAAGCGGTCGAAACCATAAGGAAAAAGGACATACCCCTCTGGTCAATCTCTTTCCTGAACCCCGAATGGGCAGACATGAAGAACAAAGCACCCAGGAAACTCCATTACGGGGAAGTCGTGGACAGGGACAGGCCCGTACTCCCCACAGCTTACGTCTGCACCTTCATGTACCCTGCTTCCAGGGACGTCTCCGGCTTAAAAGAAGCAATCGAAAGCGCAGGAGGCACGGTTCTTCCCGAAGAAATCGCAAAGCACGAAACCGAAGAATGGTTCAAGTCCATGAAGGTTAAAAGGCTTGGCCCCTCCTTTATCCCGGCAGAGGTCCTGGTGCCGCTTGAAAAAATGGACAGCGTTTTTGAAGAAATCAAAAAGAAAATCAAACTCCCGGTGCTTACCGAAGGGATGGTGATCAGGGACGGGAACGTCGTACTCCTCTGTTTCATGCGCCACTCCGAGCGCTCCGTCCTTTTCAACACGGCTTTTGCTCTTTCCCTGAGCATCCTGAAGATTGCAGAAGAAAACGGGGGCAGAGCTTATTCCTCCGGTCTCTTCTTCGCCTCCAAGAAAAAGAGCGTCTTTGGTGACCGGCTTTCGGAAATCGAAGCCCTCAGGAAAGAATTCGATCCCAACGAGATCATGAACCCTGAGACCCTGGAAGGTAAAGGGGTCCTGAACACCACCGTTTCCATGGGTTCTTCTTTCGAACCCATCGGCAGGATCGTCGGGAACATGTCGGGGATAGGAGAAGTTTCCTTCAAAGACGAAAAGGATATCCCGGCAGAGGTCGCGGAACTTGCCTACTCCTGTTCCCAGTGCGGCTACTGTGTGAGCGAATGCGACCAGTACTACGGCAGGGGCTGGGAGTCCCAGTCCCCCCGGGGAAAATGGTTCTTCATCAAGGAATACCTGGCAGGCCGGGAAAAGCTTGACCAGAGGCAGACCAACACTTTCCTTGCCTGCACCACCTGCCAGATGTGTGACTCCCGCTGTGAACTGGACATGCCAATCGAACATGCCTGGATGACCATGCGCGGAAAGCTGGTTGAAGAAGAGAAGAAAATGACCTTCCCGCCCTTCGAGATCATGGCCGCAAGCCTCCTGAAAGAGCGAAACATCTGGGCAAACTACATGAAAGACCGGGACAAATGGATTCCGGACGATATCCGGGCAAAGATGAAGGACGAAGCTGAGTACGCCTACTTTGCGGGTTGCACCGCCTCTTTTGTGGAAAAAGACGTGGCTGTAGGGGCTGTCCGCATGCTCGACGATGCCGGTGTTGAATTCACGGGGCTTTTTGACAAAGAAGCGTGCTGCGGGATTCCCATGCTCGTTGCCGGAAAGTGGGACGTCTTTGAAAAGATCATGCGGATGAATGTCTCGAACATGAAGAAGAAAGGCGTAAAAACCGTGATTACTTCCTGTCCTGCCTGCTGGCTCATGTGGCACACCGTCTATCCCCAGTGGGCGGAAAAACTAGGAATCGAATACGGGCTTGAGACAAAGCACTATTCCGAAGTCCTGGTTGAACGCCTGGACGTGCTTAAGCCCAAATTCAAGATACCTCTGAATAAAGTGGTTGCCTGGCATGACTCCTGCCACCTGGGAAGAGCCGGAGGCAAAGTCTACGAACCTCCGAGAGAGCTGTTGAAGGCCATCCCGGGCATCCAGTTCAGGGAGCTTGAACACAACAGGGAACGGGCCCACTGCTGCGGTTCGGTGGTTAGCCTGATTGCCGAGCCTCCGGTTGCATATAAACTTGGAGGTATGAGGCTTCAGGAAGCTGCAGATGTGAACGCGGACATCATTGCGGCTCTGTGTCCCTGCTGTACGGTCCAGTTCCGTGTCGCAGCCGAGAAAAACAACATGAACATAGAGTCCCAGGACCTCGGTGCTCTTGTGGCCAGAAGCCTCGGCTATGACATCCCGGACACGACAAACTTCGCCCTGCAGTCATGGGCTCCCTTCGAAAAGATGATCGACCTCATGCAGCCCGAAAACATGGCCGACCTGATGGTAGAACTCCTGCCCGAGATGATGGCTGCCATGCCAGCACCCCTGCAGTCCATGATGAAAATGGTCAAGTACGTGCCCGGCATGGACGCCATGATGAAGCCCATGATGCCGGTTATGATGCCCAGGCTCATGCCCTCGGTCATGCCCAAAGTCATGCCGGACATGCTCAAAGCCGTAGAAAGACGAGTCCCGATGCCCGACTACATGAGAGAGCAGCTCCCGGACCTCATGCCAAAAGCCATGGAAAACCTGATGCCGAACATGCTGCCCCAGATCATCCCCCTGCTGACCCCACAGATGATCGAGTACATAAAGAAACATTGAAACGGAAACGTTGAAACAGAAACATTGAAACGGAAACGCAGAGAAAAAAAACAGGTGCAGGGAAAATAGGTTCAAGGAAAGAAGGTGCGTAGAGAGATCGGAGGGAATTGTCGAAATTCCTCCGAGCTTAACTTTTTGATATAACTTTTTGGTAATTATTCAGGTATCGGCGGATCTCCCTGAAGCGCCGCATGAAGTGAATCAA
>JAENYU010000011.1:88919-118726 GCA_016841625.1 Methanobacteriota archaeon | reverse complement strand
GCATTGAGTGTAGCAGAAAAATAAGTTAGGAGCAAAGGTAGCTGAATAATTACAATCAAACAATAATATATTATTAAAGAACGAATAAATGGAGTTCGGAAAAAGAGAGTTCATAAAAAGAGAGTTCGGAAAGATAACAGAATAATATATATTCAAAGACCATGAACGAACGAACCGTAATAAATCGGATTTATCCCCTAAATTTCCCTTTCAAATGCGCATAAAACTCCTGTTCTTTTCCCGAGGTTTTCCTGAAAAGGCGCTCCACGATCAGTTCGGGAGTACTCCTTGCCACATGATTGTAGACCGGAGTCCTGTCCACGACCAGCTCCAGCTTTGAGTCCAGGCCCTTTGCTTCGATTCCATCCACCCGGACCTCAGTCTCCGTATTTTCCAGGATCAGCTCCGAGAGGTGAGAGACAAATATCCCCAGGCTCTGCTCGTTTTGGACAAGGTACTCAAGGATGCCCGCAATGATCCTGGCCGAAGCCCCTGGCTCGGTAATGGACTCAAGTTCGTCGGCAAGTACCAGTTTCCCGGAACTTTCGGAGAGCACGGAGAACTGTTTAAGGGTGGTCTCGAAAGCCCCTGCGTCCAGAGTCCCTTTCGATTTCCCGAAATAGTAGAATTCTTCGACGGGACCGAGCTCAAGCTCTTTTGCAGGGGCAGGAAAGCCCATGTGCCCCAGGATAACGCACTGGGCAAGAAGTTCGAGCAGGGAGGTCTTGCCCCCTGAATTCACGCCGCTCAGGAGCACCACCCGGTTTTCTCCTGCTTCAGGGAAAAAACTCGCCTTTCCGACGGAATAACTGACAGGGTCAATTTCCCCGTACCTGGCTTTCAAAAAAAGGTTTTCCCCTTCCAAAAGCCCGATCCCCGTATCAGGGATCATTTCCGGCATTTTCAGGGAAAAATGCTCTGCAAAGCAACCTACCGAAAAGCCAAGGTCAAACTCCAGGACTTCCCTGACGAGCTTTCCTACAAGCGGCCCGTAAGCGGAAAGGTCTTTTGCAATTTCTCTTTTCCGGGAAAGCCTGGCCTTTTCCAGTCCCCTGGAAAGTTTCTGTCTGAAGATCTGGAGCTGAGTCTGGTCGGCCTGGAGGGGATAGGAAATCTCATCAGAGAAAAGTGAATCCAGCAGCAGTTTTTCATGCGAAAGCAGCCCGAGTTTCCCGGAAAGTTCTTCCTTTAAGGCTTCAAGCTCTTCTTTGTAGAGTTTGTAGATCTCCTTTGCCAGCAGGTCCTTGATTTCAATGCCCCCGCTTACGAGCTTGAGGAGGTCTTGCCCACTCAGGGTAAGGGAACTCTCTTCAAGTGCCCGGTTCATCCGCAGGTTTGCTTCCTTCAGGGCAGCGGCAAGGAAGGTGTCCAGACCTTCAAGGGCAGCTCCCAGACGGTCCAGTTCAGGATCAAAACCCTCTTTCGGCTTTCCGTCCTCCCCAAGCTTCGAAAGGGCGGTTTCAAGGGTTTCAAGGTCTTTCCCCGACATTTCCTCAAAGAAGCTGAAATTGTGGGTACGAAGGACGGATAAGACCTGTAAGCAGGCCCGGATGCAGTCCAGGTTCCGGGCAAAAAAGGCAAGTTCCATTTCCGGCACTACCTGCCAGAATTCCACCTTTTCCGGATCAGGGAAAAATTCGGGTTCAAGGTCCTCGGGCAGGTCGAAGCCGAGGAAAGTATTATCAAAAACGATCGTATGGGAATAACCCCTGGCAAGGTCCACGAACTCGGAAAGGCTCTCCACGGCCTGGACCGGGAGAAAGCCCTGAAACCTCTCCTTTACAACCCCGAAAGTTTTCGGGTCCCCGGAGAGGATTATCCTGTCCCTGGCCCGGAGGTTCCCGGGCACCGGCTTAAGCCTCCTGACCTTTGAGAGCAGGCCCGGGAATTCCGAATCCCCGGAAAGGCTGCGGGCGATTTCGAGATACTTCTCCATGAAAACCCGTCTCTTCTCGATCAGGTCCCTGTGGGAAGCAGGATAAGGATAAAAGAGGTTCATTTTGTCCCGGGCATGGGGCGTATGTGCAAAGCTTTTGACCAGTTCGAGCAGGCGGGAGTAGAGGTCTGTTGCCTCTTTAGTCTTCAGAAAATCGGAAATCGAACAGCCTTCAGCCCTGGCTTTCGCATCCCTGGCAAGGGAAAGGGCAAAGTTGTGGCTGACCCCGTTAACCTCGGAAAGCGCGGCAACGTCCCCTTCGAGAATTGCCCGGAGCGCCGCATCCTCAGTCCCGAAATGTTCGACCAACCTTCCGGCAACTCGTTCACCTATTCCAGAAAGTTCCCTTACACCTGAAAGCTGCTGAACAAACACCATATTCAAAACACTTTGAGAGGTTTATGAGATTAGTTAATCAAAGGTAGCGGTTAATCAGGAAAAAATAATAGCCAGTTCCTCTTCGAGATATGGATGCATGGAAGCCGTATACCCATGTGTGGCCTCACTCACGTTATACATCGCCTTTGGCTCCCCTGCAAGGGAAAAAGTGCCAAGCGCCATTTCATGAGGGACCACGGTATCATTGGAGGAGTGCAGAAGCACGAACCTTGCCGGCGGGAGCTCGGAGAGATAGGTTTCCGGGTCAACGGAACGGTAAAAACGGAAGACATCAGGGTCTTTTACCTGGGATGGATCGATTTCTCCGGTGCCATAGCCCGCGGTACTGATCCCTAGCACTCCCCGCAGGGAGGGTTCAAGAGCACAGGCAATAATTGCGAACCTGCCGCCGTTGCTTTCTCCGATGATGGCAAGCTTTTCAGGGTCGATTTCCGGCTGGACGGAAAGGACGTCCGTGGCTTTCAGGGCATCGTAAACCATTTTGTACTCGATGGGTTCGAGACCTGCCTTGAAGAGTTCAAGGTCTCCTTCGGGGTTTATGCCTCCGAAATTGCGCTGATCCAGGGTTAGGGTGGCATACCCGAGTTTCGAAAGTTCCGCTGCAAGACCCTGTTCTTTTTCCTTGCTAACCCCTGCCCCGGGGAGCAGGACTAAGCCGGGGACGCCGGAAGAGTTTGCGGGAGAAGAGTCCGCAGGAATTCTTAACAGAGCCCGCACAGTCTCGCCCTTGCTCTCAAAAGTGAGCAATTTCAGGGAATCTCCGGATTCCGGGGCGTAAAGATCCTCGGTCCCCTCAACAGTGAACGCAGCTTCCCCTCTCGGGGGAAAAGATAGGATTCCTTCTTCCGAAACATTCCAGACTGCTCCATCGGTTTCGGAGTTTGCGGGGTTGTACAGGAGCCCGAAGATACCCACAAGTATGAAGAGAAAACCGAAAAGAAAAATTGCGGGTTTCGGGACTTTTCCCCCTGAAGAAACGTTTTTCGTTTTTTTGTTTTTCCCGGGAATTTGTTTGCTCAAGGGAACCCTGACCGGAAAATTGTGATTACGGCCAGAAGCCGTTTGCTGCACTTAAGAATAATACTGCCAGCCCCACAAGGGCTCCGGCAACCAGCACCGTCTTGGGCTGGATCTGGATTGCATTTTTGTCCGCTTCGTAGTAGCGCATCAGTCCTGCGGAGGACTGAAGACCGCTGCCTGATTTTTTAGCCATGAGTTAAACACCTTTATTGATCAATGTAAGGTAATTTTTGATGAATATCAGACGTTCGTATAAGGCAGATGCAAACAATTGAAATCAAAATTGAGTTCGAACAATTGAGATTTCTGCCAATTTCAATAGTAATCAGGTAATTTACATTTATGATATATAAATCCAGCAGAGTGGATTCAGGGTGTGAATCCAGCAGAATGAATCCGAAAGAGTGGATTCGAAAGAGTGAATCCGAAAGAGTGAATCCGAAAGAGTGAATCCGAAAGAGTGGGAAAGCCCGGAAAAGGGAGAATACCCCTCAGACGAGCACCTCAGACGAGCACCTCAGACGAGCACCTCAGACGAGCACCTCAGACGAGCACCTCATCCAGCAGGAACGGAGGGTAGAACACTCCTTTCTCCGTGATGATCGCACTCACGTTTTCCATGGGGGTTGCGTCAAAGGCAGGGTTGTAGACCTCCACGTCTTCAGGGGCTAGCTGTTCGGAGCCAAAGAAGCGAAGTTCGTCAGGGTCCCGCATCTCTATTTTCACACTGCCCTCCCACCCCTTGAAATCAAAGCTGGAGACCGGGGCTGCCACGTAAAAGGGGATTTCATGCTCCCGCGCGAGAACTGAATGGGTATAGGTCCCGATTTTGTTGAAGACGACGTCCTGGGTGATCCGGTCCGCCCCTACAATCACTTTGTTTACAAGGCCCTGGTGCATTACCCAGCCTGCCATGGAATCCGTTATCAGGGTGACAGGGATTTTGTCCTGCATCAGTTCCCAGGTGGTAATCCGGCTGCCCTGGTTAAGGGGTCTGGTCTCGCAGGCAATGACCTTGATCTCCTTGCCCTTCTCAACTGCGGACCGGACCACGCCAAGAGCTGTACCCCAGTCCACGCAGGCCATCCTGCCGGCGTTGCAGTGCGTGAGCACCGTGTCCCCGTCCTCCAGGAGTTTGGCCCCGTGTTTTCCTATCAGCTTATTGGTATACACGTCTTCGTCGGCAATAGCCCGGGCCTCGTAAAGGGCAATGTCCCGGACCCCGGCGACATCATAGGCGTCCGACAAAGCGTCCAAAACCCTTTTCACACCCCAGATAAGGTTCACAGCTGTGGGCCGGGTTGATACGATGGCTTTTCCAGCCACCTTCAGGTCCCGCATTATGCTATCCATGTCTTTTGCACTGCTCAGGGAAGCTGCAAGGGCAATCCCAAAACCCCCCGCAGCCCCAAGCGCAGGCGCCCCCCTGACCCTGAGGCTCTTGATTGCCTCACAAAGGGAACTAAGGGTTTTACATTCGATTACCCTGTACTCTTTAGGGAGAAGGGTCTGGTCTACAAGTACAATGGAATTAGACTCCTCATTCCAGTCAATCGTCCTCATGCAAATCACTGTCCGGTGTAAAAATTAATTTTGATGTCACTGTAAAGCTTGAGTTCTGTTATCGATGTAAAGCTTAATTCTTCGGCAGTTATAAACCTTAACTGCAATAAAGACCACTTCCACAGGATAAAACAGGAGAACTTCTCCATCAGAAAAATCTTCCGGCTTTCGGGAAGACTCCCCTAACTCCGCAGGTGTGGTCTTCAACACCATCCGCTTATATGTCGAATGCGCCCTGGACCACGGAGTAGGGGAAGTGCTCTATTCTCCATCCTCATACTTCATGAAACACCTCGCAATCCAGTACCCGGACGTCGAAACCTACAGACGGACCGAAAAATTCATGGTAGGAAGCAGGGAACGCTAAGAAGAGAGCAAAGAAAAGGAAGAAACAATCTGAGCAGAAATAGCTTTTAAAAACGGCTTTTAAAGCCGAAAATCCCGGAAGTTTCCAAGAAACTTAAACTTTTTTTAAATGTTGGCAGGATTTACGGATTTCTTTACATCACTACTTTTCATTCATCACTACTTTTCATTCATCACTACTTTTCATTCATCACTACTTTTCGTTAGTTTCCACAAAAACTCTATCACCGGATCCCGTCTGCCGTAATCGTGAACAAGCAGCTGGAGCCTTCGGGGCGGGAGCGGTGTTTGAAGAGGACGGCGCGCCTTTTCCCCTCGCCAGTGCGTTCAAGCTGGATGATGGTTTTTGTGATGTGCTCCATTGAAGTTCCGCCGAGGGGGCGCACTCCGCCGGCGCTTATGTCGGAATAAACCTGGTTAGTTATGACCGCGGCAAAGCCGTATTTCCGTGCCAGGGCATGGAGGAAACTGATCTGGTTTGCCAGTACCCGCCGGGTTTTCAGGCTCTTTTCGTCATCCTCAAGTTCGAACCTGTAATAAGCGGTCGCAGAGTCCATGACAACGAGCCCAATGTTCTCAGCAGCTATCTTTTCCACCTCTCTCACTGCCGCATACTGCTCTTCAAAGTTCAGGGGCTCATAGATGATGATTTTCTGTGCAATTTCCTTTGCGTTTTCCCCTGCAATCTGCTTGAAACGGGAAGGTGAAAGCCCTTCGGTATCGATGAAAACGACTTTTTGCCCCTGTTTGACGCATTCCACGGCAAGCTGGAGGCAGACGTTTGTTTTTCCGCTCCCTGCAACCCCGAAAATCTGGGTTACGATTCCGTTTTCAAAACCTCCTCCAAGGAGTTCGTCCAGGGGTTTGCAGCCGGAAGGCAATAATTTTTCTATGGGATGACACCTCTCTTTACACTTGACAGAGGGTATAACAGACCAATAATATAACATTTTGTTGTAATTAAGTTTTTTTTTAAGTTTAATATTCCCCCGAAAAGAAAAGACGAAAGGTTGAAGAACTAAAAGGATCCAGAAACCCGAAACCAGAAAAACCTGAACAAACCGGCAGAATATGTTGGAATAACAATAATGTGGAAAAACTGATAAGTTAAGAACTGATAAATAGAATCAATAAAGTTAAAATTCCTGAAAAACGTAGTTCTCCTAATTTGTGATCAGATATGATAACAAACTGATAGTAGTTGTATACAGAACTGGAATGAAAAAGCATTATTAAGCTCTAGGGCATTTAGAATATCTACACGAAAAGTTGAAAAATATCATTCCAGAAAATGAGAAAAACAGGATCATAAGGGGTCTTCTTCCTAGAGCCACTCTCCATGTCCCAGGTATGGCGGACACGGAAATTTGCAAGATATACCTTGTTGCAAGATGTACCTTGTTGCAAGATATACCTTGAGAGTCAGCCCAGGAACGGCAACCCGGGTGGGGCTTTGTTTTGTTACTGCGATGCACTTTGCATCAGGACGCTCATCCCCCACACACTAAAAATAAATATACTATGTATAATAAGATACAATAAATAGAAATATAGAGAGGGTCAGGAAGCATGTCAAAAATAGTAGTCTACACAACAGAACGCTGCCCGAAGTGCAACAAGTTAAAACAGTTTTTGGAAACAAATTCAGTTGACTTCGAAATCGCGGATATGGCCACCCCGGAAGCCCTCACCGAACTGCGCTTCAACGGGGTATTTACGATAACAGCACCTGTTTTACAGGTAGATGACACCTTCTTGACCCATGAAGAACTTTTCAACGGCGATGAAGTGAATCCGGAAAAATTCCAGGGCATCCTTTAAGAGCCCTTGAAAACAGCAAGTGAAGATGAGCAAAATGACAGGCGACACTCTCTTATCCGATGACCAGCTCTCCGACAACCAGCCCGTGCAAAAAACGCTTGACGGGATGTTCCTTTCCCCACTCCCAAAGGTCAGGACGACAGACGGTTTTATAGTTAACTGGGACCGGAACATCATTGTGAACCAGCTCCTGAAAGAAACAAAACTCAGCGAGATATTTTACAACAAGCCCGCGATCACGAAAGAAGAAGCTTTCGATATCGCAAAAGAGGCTGAAAGAATCATCCGCAGGATGAGCGCAAAGTTCCTCTCAGGTCCCCTGATCCGGGAAATAGTAAACACCATTCTCCTTGAGAGGGGACATTTGGAGTGGAGGAATATCATGACCAGGGTCGGGGCCTCGGTCTACGATGCATATGAAATTGATACGGGATACGGTTTTGAGGCAAACGACAACGCCAACCAGCTCAATAATGCCGAAACCTCCCACAAGAAAAAAGCCGACAAGATGTCCAAGGAACAGAACCTCCTGCTCATGCCAAAGGACCTTGCCGACCTGCACCTGAACGGGGACTTCCACATCCACGACCTTGAATACATGGGGACAAGGCCTTTCTGTATGGATGGGAGTACGGTTGTGCCCGTACAGGAAGCCGGAACACAGTATATGCTCAGGCTCGATGAAATTCCAATTGAAGGGAACGAATATTTCCCTGAGAAGCTCTTTGCTCAGACCCCAGCAGGATACCGTCAGATCCAGAAGATCACAAAAAGACCGGTAGATGGAGAGGAACTGCTGAAAATAAAGACAAGTGGTGGGCGCTCCATCCTGGTGACCGGAGAACACCGGATTCCGATCAATAAGGAAGGAATGAAAATAAAAAGGGCAGATCAAATAGAAGAAGGGGATCTGCTTTATCCTGCCAGACCCGGGATCCAGTTAAGAGGAACGCCAGTAGAAGCCCTGGACCTGATAGGAGAACTTCTTGAAAACGTCCCCTCTGAGTACCTTGGGAATGTGTATGTAAGAAACCTGAAGACCCTGTTTAAAGTAATTATTGAATCCGGGAAAGCAAAAAGCTATGCAGAAATTTCCCGCTCTCTGGGTGTTGAATACAACAAACAATGGTACAGCAGGGGAATTATGCCAATAATTTCCTTTGCCTCATTTTGCAAGCAATACGGCATTGGACCTGAAGATTACGGAGAAATTACAGTTGGAGTGACGGGCAGTGAACATGACCTCCCGGTCAGGCTTGAACTTAACGAGGAACTTCTATCTCTTCTCGGATTCTTCGTTTCCGAAGGAAACTATGATGTCAATGAGGAAAATAAAAGCTACAACCTCGCAATCACCGAAAACCATCAGTCAGCTACTATTGCTCAATATGCCGAAAACTGCCTGAACTCCTTTGCTACAATCTACAAAGGCGGCGTGCCCGAAACAACCACTATCCACAGCGTGGAAACCGAAAGGAAACGGGCACAGCAAGTCTATTTCGGCGGGAAGCTAGCCTGGCTCATTTTCAGACACGTTTTCAAAATCCCGGCTGGCGCAGAAAACAAACGCCTTCCAAAAGTTCTCTGGCACGTCCCAGATAAAACTCTCAGAGCATTCCTCTCAGCGCTCTTTACCGGAGACGGCTCCGTCTATTATCGCCCGGAAAAGTCAGACTGTGTGGTAAACTATACAACCATTTCTCCCACCCTTCGGCAAGAACTTTCCCTGCTCCTGCTCTCACTTGGCATGGAACCGAGAGTTGTGGAACTCTACGAAGAGGAAGAAAGAAAAACAATCTACCGCATCCAGTTGAACGGGAGAAAAAATATCGAAATATTCTCGAAATGGGCCAGTTTCCTGGATGAACGCCAAGAACATATTGATAATTTCCTTGAAAATGTCAGGGAAAGCAATGTCCCGGAAAAGGAAGAAAAAGTCACCGAAATCAAACCTGTGGAAGCAACCGGAGAATATGTCTATGATATTTTCCTGAAAGGGGACGGTTCCGAAGAGAGCCACACCTTCTATGCCTCCGACGGCCTGTTAATCCACAACTGCCAGGACTGGGACCTCCGCTACTTTTTCTACTATGGGCTCATGCCCGATGGGGTCGGGACCCAGTCAAGTGTGGCAAAACCTGCGAAGAATGCCGAAGTCGCTTTCCTCCACGCGGTGAAAGCCATGGGCTCCGCCCAGACGAACTTTGCAGGCGGGCAGGGTTTCTACAACTTCCTGGCATTTCTGGCTCCCTACCTTGAGGACAAGTCCTATAAGGAAATCAAGCAGCTCATGCAGATGTTCGTCTATGAGATGATGCAGATGATGTGCGCCCGGGGAGGACAGACCGTATTCTCCTCCGTACAGCTGTCCCCCGGCGTTCCCAAACTCTGGAAAGACAAGCCGATTGTTGCAATGGGCAAGGTCTGGAACGGGGAACAGGCGCCCCTTCGGACCTACGGGGAGTTTGAAAAGGAAGTGCGCCTCGGCTTCAAGGCCATCATGGATGTCATGCTCGAAGGGGATGCCTGGGGCAAGCCTTTCAGCTTCCCGAAACCCGAAATATCTCTCGAACCGGACTTCATGGAAGAAGACGAGGAATTCAACAGGGAACACCCGGACCTTCCGACATATAAAGAACTTTACAGGATGACCTTCGAACTGGCCGCCAAATTCGGGACCCCGTACTTTGACAACCAGCTTCCGGAATACAGGGGAGCAGGAGAAGGCATTTCATGTTATCAATGCTGCGCATATCAGTTTTCCTCAAACCCCACCGATGATGAGGAATTCAACGACAAGCTCTATTTCAAGGAAGGAAAACACTTTTCCATGGGTTCCTGGATGGTTATGAGCCTTAACTGCCCCAGGGCAGCTTACAAAGCCGAGCAGGACGATGAAAAGCTCTTCAATGAACTGAAGTTCCTGATGAACAAAGCCATTGAGGTCTTCAAGATCAAGCGGAGATGGATGAGCAGCCTCATAAAAATGAACAGGATACCCTTTGCTTCCCAGCGCCCGAAAGACCCGAACACGGGAGAAAAAGGCGCCATAGCAGTGGACTTCGACAGCCTGGTCTACACCATCGGGGTTGTCGGGATCAACGAGATGGTCCAGTATCACACCGGGTACCAGATGCACGAATCTCCGGCTGCGTACAAGCTTGCCATCAGGGCGATGTTTGAGATGAAAATGCATGCCCAGAAACTCTCAGAAGAAACAGGCATGGAAATCGCCCTTGCAAGGACCCCTGCAGAAACCACAGCCCAGCGCTTTGCGGTTTCGGACATGCTCCACAAAGAGTATGCAGACAAAGCCGAAGATGTTGTCAATGGGAATGTGGAAGTCGCAATGCGGGAAATAAATGAGACCCACGACCTGCCCATCTACTATACAAACGGGACCCACATCCCGCCGGGGGCTAACATCTCCCTGGCAGAGAGGATCAACTACGAACACACCTTCTTCCCGGTCGTTGACGGTGGAAATATCATGCATATCTGGCTCGGGGAAGGCAAACCTGACCCTGACGGCCTGCAGGAACTCGCAATGCATATCGCAAAGAACACCCAGACCGGCTACTTCGCCTTCACGCGGGACATGACGGTCTGTACGGACGAAGGGTACGTAGCTTCAGGAATTCTGGACAGCTGTCCCAAATGCGGCTCAGAGAACGTGGAACACCTCTCAAGGATCACAGGTTATCTGCAGCCCGTGGCCGGATGGAACAAAGGGAAAACCCAGGAGTTCCTGGACCGGAAACGTTATGGTACAAGGGAATTCCAGTGAACTTCCCTTAAAACCTCTTTTTTATTACCAGAAGAAAAAGTACCGGAAGAAAAAAAACGGCAAGGAACGATAGTTTCCATGAAAGTAAACTACGCAGGCACGGTTTCCCTCTCCACCCTGGACTGGAGGGGAAAAACCGCAGTCACCGTCTTTTTCCGCGGCTGCCCCCTTCGCTGCCCCTACTGCCAGAACCACTCCTACCTCGAAGAGCCGGACCTGAAGGAACTCGGTTTCGTGCAGGAGCAGATCAAAAAGTCCGGGTCTTTCGTGAGCGTTGTCGTGTTTTCGGGAGGGGAGCCCCTGATGCAGGCGGCAATCGTACCCCTGGCAGAGTTTGCAAAGGGACTCGGGCTTTCCGTGGGCATCCACAGCAACGGCTATTACCCGGAAAGAGCTGCCGAACTGGTCGAAAAAGGACTGGTCGACAAGTTCTTCATTGATGTGAAAGCCCCCCCGAATGATCCCGAACTTTACGGGAAAGTCGTGGGCTGGGGAGAATACGAAGCTGTCAGGAAAAGCCCGGAAGAAATTGCAGCGGCAGTTGCAAAAACAATCGAGGTAGCAGATTCCAGCGCCTCTGGCCTGGAACTCCGGACAACACTAATCCGGGACTTAATCGGAAGCAAAGAAGAAGTCGCCCGGATAGCTGCCTGGATTTCGGAAAACGTTAAAAACAGGGAAGTCAGCTACGTGCTCCAGCAGGGCATTTCCGAACACAGCATGCAGGAGAAACTCCGGAAAATCCCGTTCCTGAACAGGGAAGAAATGCTTGAACTCGGGAAAGTGGCGAAACAGTTTCTGGAAAATGTAAGAATCCGGACAACAGAAGAAGGAGAAGAGAAAGTTTGATTCTCCGAAAAGAGAATTTCAATTTCCAGAATCCCTTTTACGATATCTTTGTGATCTCTTTACGATACCCTTGTGATCTCTTTACGATACCTTTATGATCTCTTTTCCAGAATCCCTTTTTTATAAAACCACTATTCATTTCAGAATAGTCTTCCGCCTCTTTTTTAGATAGAGTGCCTTAAGGTTCAAACCTATTTGAAGTTTACAAAAGTCTTATACCTGCTCAGCCAATAAACGTTAGTGACTGGAAATCCCATAAAATTTTTCGTGTAACCCCCGGAGTTACAAAAATTACATAAACAATAGAAACTCAGTCCATTTTAGTTTTTAGTCCGGACTATATCAACCCCTATACTATCCCCTGCATTTACTTTACTACACAACTAAAAGCCCCTTACGACCTTGTTACCATGAACTCGAAAAAAGTTTCTTCTATCGGGGAACGTGCCCTGATTACCCTCCTGACTGAAATTTTTAAATCCCCTGCAAGAAAAGAGGTTCTGGAAGGAGCCGGAAGCGATGACTGCGCCGTCCTTGACCTGGGTGGAGAGGACTGCCTGGTCATCAGCACCGATATGCTCCACAGGACAACGGATTTTCCTGTAGGGATGAGCCCCTGGCAGATGGGCTGGATGTCCGCCGCCGTAAACTTCAGCGACATTGCAGCCATGGGTGCAAAACCCCTGGGAATCCTGATGGCAATTGGCATGCCTACCGAGACCGAAATAAGTTTTGTTGAAGAGCTTGCGAAAGGCATCCAGGCCTGCGCCGAGTTTTGTGAGACTGCCGTGATAGGAGGAGATATCGATACCCACGAAGAACTGACGATCACGGGGACTTCACTTGGCCGGATGAAAAAAAGCCAGCTGCTCCGAAGAAGCGGGGCAAAGCCCGGAGACCTTGTCTGCGTGACCGGCTATACCGGATCTGCCGGGGCAGCCCTTGAGATTTTCCAGTCGAAACATAGGGGGGTTGAAGAGGAAAGTGAACAGGCAGGTGAACAGGCAGGTGAACAGGCAGGTGAACAGGGAACTGAACAGGAAGCAGAGAAGACCAGAGAGGCAAAAGAAACCCTGATAAAAAGCCTGCTTGAACCCGTACCCCGCACGAAAGAAGCGCAGAAACTGGCAGCCTCCGGCTCCGTCACCTCCATGATGGACACCAGCGACGGCCTCGCCATGTCCCTCCACGACCTTGCAAAGGCAGGCTGTATAGGGTTCAAAATCCAGGAAGACTCCCTCCCAATCCTTCCTGAAGTCCGGGACTTTGCATCAACTCCCGAAAACGACCCTGAAAAACTGCTGGAACTTGCCCTTTACACAGGAGGGGACTTCGAACTCCTTTTCACAGTCGATCCCGAACAAATAAAAAAAGTACAAAATATATGTAAGTTAAGTATCATAGGGGAATGCGCTGAATACGACGAGGGGATTCTACTTGAACGTCCCGACGGCAGCATCATTCCCGTGAAACGCCGCGGATACCAGCAGCTGAAAGCCGGAAGCAGTTAATCAGCCCACCCCATGAAAATTAACATTGAGCGGAAATAATACAAAATTCAGGATTATAAAGATAAAATTAAGAACATTGGCTGATAAACCTACAAATTACAAGCGAAGTAGAACGAAAGCCAACTAGATTAATATTAAATTTACACCGAAGTTTACACAGAATACACATAAATTACAATTTTTACACAAGGTTTAGAAGGTTCGCACATGAAAAGCCATAAAAAAATGAAGACACTTGCAGTAATTCTAATGCTGGGGTTACTTTGCGGAACCGCATTTGCGGCTCCGGTTATAAATAGCTCTACGCCTTCAGACAAAGATATTGAGGTGGACATTGGCACAAACCAGGAGTTCACAGTTACGTTAAACGAATCAGGAACCGTCAAATGGTTTGTTGAAGACGAAGAAAAGAGTCCAAGTTCTTCCACTGACACATTCTCTTCCTATATATATGCTGTATCAGACACTATTCAGCGTACAATTAAAGCCGTTGTCGAGGGGAATGCGAATGCTAGCCCTGAAGAATGGACGATAAAGGGAAGTGAGCTAGAGATTACAGCCGCCAACCCCACAGAAAGTAACTGGGGCAGCAGTTTCGTGAAAACCATAACTGCAAGCTCTTCCAACTCGACATCTAACTTCAATATTACAACCAACCAGAACTGTACCATCGAATGGACTGTAAAAGACTCAGATGACAACACCGTAGAAAGTAAATCAGAACCAAGTGAAGTCAAATCTTCTTCTTTCGTCTTTGCAGCCGGTAAGGTGGTTGACACCTTCACAATAAAGGCAACAGCTACAAAATCGGGGGCAGGTTCTGACGAAAAGACCTGGACCCTCGAAGTAGTACCCAAGGGCTATTCCTCAGGCAACAGGATCTGGGACGAAGATCTGGGTCTTTCCAAAGATGAGTATACATGGGACGCTCTGAGTTATTCAGGCTTTTTCTATGACCTTGACGATGGGGAATTCTCGGAAAAGTTGACCATCAAAGATATAAAAAGAAACATAGACGAAGGAAAGATCACATACTCAACAGAGCCTATGGAAACCGATTTTGAATACAATGACTGGGGATCTTACCAGGTAATCGGTTTCATGGCAGAGAAGTACTTTGCAGGATATAATGAAAACACGACTATAGAGGGCGAAAGCCTGGATATCAGTCTGATCAAGGAAGGTGTACTTGCCAAAGTGCTTACCGACACTGACGACAAAGAGTCCGCTTACTCCGGTTCTTCCTTTATCCTTGAAGACGGATATGCCCTGAACATTGTGGAAGTTGACGTTAACGGAAACACTGTCTGGATCCAGCTCGAAAAGGACGGAGACGTCGTGGACGATGACTTCCTTTCCTCTAACGACGATTACGTTTATGAAGCTGACCTCGGGGATGCGGAAGACATACCCATAATCATTGCCCACGTAGGAACCGTTTTTGCTGGGCAGGAAACATCTGCTGTATTCATAGAAGGAATCTTCCAGATCTCGGACAACTACGTCGAAATCGAGGAAGGAGACAGTTTCGGAGAAATGGAAATCAAGTCCGCTTCCGGCTCCGGAATTACAATGAGAAATGAAGATGACGTCAACCTCGATGAGGGCGACACCATTGAACTCATGGGTAAAATCCTGATACAGGTAGCCGATGACAGCACCCTCAGGTTTGCACCTTTCGTGGACATCTCGGAACCCGGGACCTACGAGCTACGCGGAACAGTCTACGACGAAGATGTAGACGGCGACTCCTTCCCCACCTGGACTCCCTTCAACTTCGAAGGTTTCTATTATAACATCGACGAGGGGATCGGGACCGAAGAGCTGAGGATAGAAGATCTTAACGGCAGGGAGATCCCGGAAGGACAACTGATTTATGAAACTACACCCCAACCGGTGGAGTTCGAACACGACAACTGGGGAGATTTCAAAGTAATTGGTTTCATGGCAGAGAAATACTTTGCAGGGTATCCTGAAGATGCAGTTAATGGAGAGATTGACGAGGTGAGCCTCCTCTCGGACAACATCCTTACAAAAGTCCTGACTGACACCGATGATAAAGAGTCCATGTACTCCGGCTCAGCCCTGATCCTTGAAGAAGGCTATGCTCTGAATATCCAGGAAGTTGATATTAACGGAGAGGTTGTCTGGGTCCAGCTCGAAAAGGATGGAGATGCGGTTGACGACGCCTTTGTCTCATCAAATGAGGATTATGTCTACGAAACCGATCTGGGAGACGCTGAAGACGTACCACTGATCATTGTCCACTTCTCAAACGTCTTTGCGGGTGCTGAAACCAATGCAGTGTTTGTTGAAGGTATCTTCCAGATTTCTGATGACTATCTTGAAATTGAAGACGGCGACACCTTCGGAGAGATGGAAATTTCCATCAGCTCAAACAGCATCACGATGAAAAATGAAGACGACATCAACCTTGATGAAGACGAGACAATTGACATCATGGGAGAGGTCAAGTTCAAGGTTGCCGATTCCGGCACTGTCAGGTTCTATCCCTTCGTTGAAGTCGAAACCGAGGGCGGAGCCAGCAGGGAACTCAGAATCGACGTGCCTGACGAAATCATCGTGGACGAGGAATTCACAATCGAAGTTACTGCCGGTGAAGACGCAGTAGAAGACGTGACCGTAAAGGTCAACGGAAAGACCGTAAGCAAGACCGACGAGGACGGAGAGGTCACTTACACCCCGGTAGCAGCAGGCACCTACAAGGTGAGTGCTGAAAAGGAAGGGTACACCACCGCAAACAAGAACATCGAAGTCATTGAGCCCAAGGTCGCGATGACCATCGGCATTTCACCGCAGACGGTCTATATCGGAGACACGATGACCATCGAGGTCGTCGAGGCAATTGGAGGAGACCCGGTTGAAGGTGCAGAAATCTCCATTAACGGCGAGTTCCTGAAAGAAACCGACGAAGACGGAACTGTCACCTACTCCACCGACAAACCCGCTACGATCAAGGTCAGTGCTACCAAGCAGGGCTACCTGGACGAGAGCGCAAATGTGAAGGTAAGGGATCTTGAGCCCATCTTCGTGTTCTCCAACCTGGTGATCGACCCGCTGGAAGTCAGGGCGGAAAAGGAAGCCACCATCTCAATAGATGTTGAAAATACGGGCAATGCCGCAGGAGACTACAACGTAGAGCTTGTTGTGAACGAAACGGTTGCCGACTCCCAGACCATTTCCCTGGGCATAGGGGAAGGCACCACCGTTACCTTTAAACACGCAGAAGAAGTGCCCGGCACCTACACGGCTGAAGTCGGCGGAGAAACCGGCACCTACACGGTACTCGAAAAGAGTTCTGGCCTGCTCTATGGCCTTGGAGCCCTGATCCTGGCAATCGCCGGAGGAGCTGCCTATATGTTCACGAAAGGCGGCTGGACCGTTGGCATGGTACAGGAAAAGGTACAGGAACTTCTTGATTCCGTTAAACCCAGGAAGTGAAGCCCGAAACCGGCAAAAAAAGTTAAAACAAATTTCAAGTACCCGCGTTGACATTAAAAACGCGGGACTTACCTCTCTTTTTTAAAATTTCTCCTTATTTTTCAATAAAAGTTTTTGAAAAATTTTTTAAAAAAGGTATCAGGAAAACTTCCTGCTGAATTTTTATTAAAGGTTCGAGGAAAAATCCTGTCTGATAAGTTTCCTGCCTGATAAGTCCGAAAAATTCTTCATTCCATTTTCTTCAGGGCAAGCTCTATTGCGTCTATCAGACTGTCTTTTGGGATGATGGTTGTGACCGGGATGTTCAGGATCTTTTCTACCGTGGGGCTTACGATGGGAGCGCAGACCAGGGCTTTGGCCCCGTCCCTTTCGGCATGTACGGCTGCAATAATTGCCTCTTCCATGGAAGTTGCCGAGTACTCCCTGATGGTCACCAGCCTGCCTGCAATCTTTTTCTTTGTTTCCACGATGTTATCGAGCACCGAGCGGGCAGCGATAACCGCGATAAATTCTCCACTATCGGATTCCTTGATTTCCCGGATAGTCTTCACGATCTGGCGCAGGGTCTTTATGTTCGGGTCCCGGTTCCCTGACAGGATCTTGTAGAGGGTACTTGGGGGGATGTTTGCCTGCTTGGCAAAATCAACAGCAGTGAGGTTCAAATCTTCCTTAATTACAGTGGATAGAATTTTTTGAAACACTTCATCAGATTCAAATGCAGCTTTGATAACCTTGTCTGCAACATTCATGGAAACGCTCCTGAAATAATGAATAAAAAAACCTGGATAATTATAAAGAATTTACATTTTACAGGTATTTTCTTCCAAAATGAGAAATATAACCAGATATATTAATACATATGGGTCATAATCAGGGAACATTCGAGAAAGTATATATAGTAAATTTCAACGAATAATAATACATAGAGGAATATATCCTTATTTACTCTTCATTCTACCAATTTTGACCGGGATTTTTTGAAAAATCTGTCTTTCAGGTCATAAACCTGGGTCATAAACCTTATTCAGAAATTGATTCAGAAATTGATTCAGAAATTGATTCAGAAATTGATTCAGACTGAAACCCTTATTGAGCGTGTTAGAGAGTGGAAAATTATTGAGGTGAGATTTTGAAAAAATTAGGCGTATTGATCCTTACATTATTACTTGTTGCGTCTGCCTTCGTATCCGGCTGCGTATCCGATGAAGAAGGCGGAGCTGAAGAGGGTACAGAAGAGGCTCCTGCAGTTACGGAACTGAACTTCGGGTACCAGCCAAGCACGCACCAGATTGCGTACATGACAGCCAAGGAAAAAGGCTGGTGGGAAGAAGACCTGGCTCCTTTCGGAGTGGAAAAAATCAACGAATACGAATTCCCCACAGGTGCCCCTGAAATGCAGGCCATGCTCGCCGGGGACCTGGACGTAGCTTATGTTGGAGCGGCTCCCGTGATCACTGCGCTTAGCCAGGGGCTTGACGCAAAGATTATTGCTGGGGTCCAGATCCAGGGCTCAAACCTGGTTCTCCGCCCCGAATTCGAATATGTAAACCCCCAGGACCTGGAAGGGCTCAGCATAGCGACCTTCCCGCCTGGAACCATCCAGGACACCCTGCTCCGCACCTGGCTTCAGGAAAACGGGCTTGACCCTGATACGGACGTAGACATCAAGGCCATGGGCCCGGGAGAAGCCATCAGTGCCATTTCCACAGGTAGCGTGGACGCTGTCTTCCTGCCCCACCCCGCACCTGCAATCATTGAAAGTGAAGGGAACGGACGCTCCGTTGTAGCCTCCGGAGACATGAATGCCAACCATGCCTGCTGCGTGCTCGTGGCAAGCGGAGAGCTGATCCGGGAACAACCCGAACTCGTTGAACAGATTGTCGCGACCCACATCAAGGCAACCGAGTACAACAAGAACAATATGGACGAAGCCGCCCAGATCTTTGCCGACAAGACCGGCTGGGAAGTCGAAAAGGTGGAAAAGTCCCTTGCCGACTGGGACGGCGCCTGGATCGCTGACCCCGAACTGATCGCAAATTCGACTGTCCAGTACACCCAGGTCCAGTACGAACTTGGATACATCCAGAAACCTCTAACAAAAGAGGAAATCTTCGATACAAGCTTCTATGAAGCAGCTTCACAGGAAGAATAATGCCGGAGTGTACAGGAAAAACAAAAATAGCTAACCAAAAAGCTACGAAAAAGCTACGAAAAAGCTAACCAAAATAGCTAACCAAAATAGTAACCAAAATAGCTAACGAAAACTGATAAAAAACAGCTGTCCCTCATAGAGGGGCAGCTTAGTCTCATTTTTAACGAAGAGATGATTTGAAGGACGAAACTCCCTTTCTGGAAAGAAAATTTCAGATTCGGGATTATTTTTCGGAATGGAGAATCCGGAGGTTTAAAATTTATCCCTTAGGGCTCGGTTTTCCGGAAAAGTAGAAAAAGAATCAATACTATTTAACTAGGTATGAATCTTAGACTTATAAAAACGGTCCGTGAAAAAGGGATAGAGGTAATCTCTCTGCTCTGCGTAATTGTCCTCTGGCAATTTACTGCAGAATGGATTGTTAAAAATAAACTTTACCTTCCGAGTTTTTATGACGTCGTCCTTTCCCTTTTTGCGATTATCGAAAGCGGAGTCATTGTCACAGATATTCTGACAAGCTTACTGCACTTCGGGATAGGGATAATTGCAGCTTTTTTAATAGGCATCCCCCTGGGAATCATTATGGGGTGGTTTAAAGAAGCAAACGAGGCTATCGATCCCATAATCGAAATTCTCAGGCCAATTCCCCCTCTTGCCTGGATCCCCTTTGCAATGGTGTGGTTCGGGCTCACCCACCAGGCAGCAGGATTTGTGGTATTCGTGGGGATGATTTTTCCCATCATCATCAACACCTACACAGGCTTTAAGAACGTCCCCAGAGTCCATGTGGATGCTGCAAAGGTGCTGGGCTGCACCCGAAGCGTGAGCCAGATACGCTACATCGCCCTGCCTTCGGCCCTGCCTTCCATTGTTGCGGGGATCCGGATTGCCATGGGTGTTGGCTGGATGTGCCTGGTAGCCGCAGAAATGTTCGGGGTCAGCAAAGGCGGGCTAGGTTATGCACTCTGGTTCAACTTCCACCTGCACAGGATGGACTTTGTGCTTCTGTACATGCTCTTGCTCGGCTTTTTGGGACTTGTCATAGACAGGGCCTTCAGGTATTACGTAGACAAAAAACTTCTCAGATGGACAGCAGGGATCGTGGTATAAGATGGGCAGAGTAAGTGTAAAAAACGTCTCACGCACTTTTTCGAAAAAAGATGACGAATCCGAAACGCAAGCCCTGGAAAACATAAATTTCAATGTTGAAGACGGGGAATTCGTCTGCCTCCTCGGGCCTTCAGGCTGCGGGAAGACCACCCTGCTCCGGATAGTCGCAGGGCTTGAAACCCATACATCGGGGGAAATTACCCTGAACGGAGCCCCTATCACAGGCCCGGACCCCAAAAGAGGCATGGTGTTCCAGCAGTATTCCCTCTTTCCCTGGAGAACGGTCATCGATAACATCACCTTCGGGCTTGAAATGCAGGGAGTAGGGAAAGGAGAAGCCCGAAAGCAGGTGGAAAAGTACCTTGACCTCGTGGGCCTTGAGCAGTTCAAGAACAGCTACCCCCACGAACTCTCCGGAGGCATGCAGCAGCGGGCAGCCATTGCAAGAGCCCTTGCCAACGAACCCGAGGTCCTCCTCATGGACGAGCCCTTCGGAGCCCTGGACGCCCAGACCCGGAACATCCTCCAGGACGAGCTCCTGAAGATATGGGAACAAAAACACGTTACCTTCCTTTTCGTGACCCACAGCGTAGACGAAGCGGTCTTCCTCTCGGACAGGATCGTTGTCATGACCTCCAGGCCCGGAAGGGTAAAGGAGATCATAAATGTAGAGCTCCCCCGCCCGCGGAGTCGGACCAGCCCCGAAGCAAATCTCCTGAGGGACAAGGTCCTGAAACTTCTGGAACAGGAAAGGTTCACAAGGTGAAAGAGAGGGGGTGAAGAAAAAAGTTAAGAAGTGAAGAAAAAAGTTAAGAAGTGAAGAAAAAGTTAAGAAGTGAAGAAAAAAACCAAAAACGGAATTAGGGTCACTCTTCGGCCCTGACAACTACTTTTGTGAGGGGCTCTACTTTTCTGATCGTAACCTTTCCCACAAGTTCGAGGGTACCCCCTGAGTTTACAGAGCCCACGGCACAGCCAGGCCGCATGAAAATGTCTCCACCGCAGGATGCGGAGTTTACCCTGGCACCGTCAAGCAGGACAAGTTCCGAAACAGCTTCTATGCTCCCGAGAACTTTTGCCCCGGTGCAGACCAGGGCACTTTCAGCTTTCACATTCCCCTGGACCACGGAACCTTTTCCAAGATCGAGCCGACCTGTAACCACGAGATCTTTCCAGAAATTAACGTCCTGACCGACAATCAAGTTGCCGTCGAGCATCAGGGGCTCATCGAAAAAAGCTCCTTTTTCAATCACAAAGGTATTGGAGTGGGGGTGGTACTTGATAAAACACTTCATCTGGAATCACTCCGGGACCTGCCCCGGATAATGAAGATCCTGAGGGAACCTTCCATATAATCAGTAAAAACTTTGGTAGCTAATTTCGAAAGCATATTTTATCCTCTATTATATAATAGCATCGAATTGAGATCGAGATATTTAGACTCAACTAAAGGGAAAAAATTCAGGAAAAGCAAAAAAGGCAGAAAAAAGGGCAGAAAAAAGGGCAGAAAAAAGGGCAGAAAAAAGGGCAGAAAAAAGGGTAGCAAGAAGGGAAAAAAATACAAAAACGTCAGGAAAAATCAAAGAGAAAAAATATCCGGATAAAAAGAAAAATAAGAAAAAGTGCCAGAAATATACAAGAATTCAGAAAGAAAAGACTGAAAAATAATCGGTTAAAATAATTATTCAGTCTCAGTTCTTCCTGTCCCTGTTATCCTGTTTATTCAACCAGGCTTCCAAAGCCGTATTTGGGGAGCACTCTTTCGACTTTAATCCGGACTTCATCGCCAACTTTTGTACCGGGGACGAAAATTACAAAACCTTCGATACGGGCAATACCGTCTCCCTGGCGAGCAATGTCCTGAATTGTGACATCGTAAACTTCGCCCTCTTCGAGTGGAGCGGAGCGACTTTCTTCTCTGAACATGAAAACCATTCCTTTAATTTAATTGATTTACTTCACTAGTCGGAAATTACTCTACAACAGTTGCAAATGCAAATTTGGGGAGTACTCTTTCGACTTTGATCTGGACTTCATCGCCAACCTTGGTTCCCGGAACAAAAATTACAAAACCTTCAACACGGGCGATTCCGTCTCCCTGACGGGCAAGATCTTCAATAGTTACATCGTAGACTTCGCCCTCTTCAACAGGAACAGAGCGACTTTCTTCTCTGAACATGAAAACATTCCTTTAATTTACTTAATTTAATTGATTTATTTCGCTAGTCGAAAATTACTCTACAACAGTTGCAAATGCAAATTTGGGGAGTACTCTTTCGACTTTGATCTGGACTTCATCGCCAACCTTGGTTCCCGGAACAAAAATTACAAAACCTTCAACACGAGCGATTCCGTCTCCCTGGCGGGCAAGATCTTCAATAGTTACATCGTAAACTTCGCCCTCTTCGACTGGAGCGGAGCGACTTTCTTCTCTGAACATAAAAACCATTCCTTTAATTTACTTATCAATTGACTTGCTTCGTTAATCGGAAATTACTCTACAACACTTGCAAATGCAAATTTGGGGAGTACTCTTTCGACTTTGATCTGGACTTCATCGCCAACTTTTGTTCCCGGAACAAAAATAACAAAACCTTCAACACGAGCGATTCCGTCTCCCTGGCGGGCAATATCTTCAATAGTTACATCATAGACTTCGCCCTCTTCGAGGGGAACAGGACGACTTTCATCTCTAAACATAAAAAACCATTCCTTTAATTTACTTATTAATTGCTTAATTTCTTTAACTTTTATTAATCAACTCAAAAAAGCTCCATGAGTCAGAAAAGTATAAAATAGTACTTAGCAAACCAAACTTGAGGAAATCAAATTTAGGAAGTACGCCTCCAACTTTATTAACTGAGCCCCAACCGAGCTTCGGACAAGTCAACTAACTGGTCATATTCAGATTCACTTGTATATAAGAGTTTGCTTTAAAGGAAGAAGGAATGAACAAATCAAAGAAGTGGAAGGAAGTATTGAAAGGTATCGGCTCCGAAGTTCTGGTTGCCCACTTAATAAAAATATTAAAATATATGGAGGGGAAATCTTCCAAAATAAATAGAGATCTAATAAAGATTTTATTCATGAAAAGTCAAATTTTAGACATTAAAAGTAAATTTTTTAGATACTACAGGAGAAAAGCAGGGAAAAAAGAGGGGAAAAAGGCTATTATACCTGACAGACCCCGGAGGAATCACAGGTATTGGCATTCATACCGAAATTTATAAATAATGGAAATACGTTATGAGGTTCGTTCATTCAGACAGGAAACAAAGTGTGGGCCCGTAGCTTAGTCAGGCAGAGCGACGGACTCTTAATCCGTAGGCCGGGGGTTCAAATCCCTTCGGGCCCGCTAATTTCCTTTTTGAAGGGTTTCTTTTTTCAGAATCACTTTTTCGTTACTTTTCAGGACCACTTCTTCGAATCGATTTTTGGCATATAATTTCATATTTCCATTTTGATTTCTATTTCCATTTCTATTTCCATTTCCACCTGCTTTTTCATTCCATATTAACACCTGAAAACCCATTTTAAAGAGATTCAGGCTTTGAAGAAAAGCCCAAGCTGAAATATAAATTGGATCAGTGAGTTTTATCAGGAGAGCCCTATTCACCTGAAAGTTCATTTCTGAGCATTCATTTAAATTTTCGCGAATGGAATTTCAATTAAGGATATTATATGAGACCACATCTCAGTGAAACTATATTTCAATAAAACCGTATCTCAATAAAGCTATACACTAACTATACAATAACTGGAGCGTGACCCTGATGCCAAAAGTAAGCGTTGAAATACCCCAGGAACTTCTGGATGATCTGAACAAACACGTGGGAGACAACAAAAAATTCGTGAACCAATCTGACGCTATCCGGACAGCGGTCCGGAAAATGCTTGACATGATGGACGAAATAGACCGAAGGCACGGCAGGTTGAAAGACTGAAAACAAAGAATAAGACATGGCATGAAGAAAGATTAGGTCACTATTTTAGAGACCTGATAAATATTTAAACACCCACCCCCTTATTTCCACTGTAATTGGGTAACAGTTGACTAATTTTTTAGGAAATACTTCGAAAGACGTGGCTTCCACTGGAAGAAAATATAGATTTTCAGAGGGATCTGCATTGTCATTTATCATAATACATCGCTATTTATCTGCATCTATCAGCATGTATCTTCATGCACCCTCATACATAGTCATTCGTTACAGGCATTCCCTGAAATCCCTGATACCCCGGGCAACGTTTGAGAGCAGCATAAAAGCTATCCTCTGATCCGGCCAGGAACCGAGCCCGCAGTCCGGACCGACGTATTTAATAAGGTTTCCAAAGCGCCTGTAGGCAATTCTGAGCCGCTTTGAAATCACCTGAGGAGTCTCAAGTTCCGTGACGATTTCGGGGAGGTACTCTTGCTCCTTCCAGACGTTTGTGTTGTATTTTTCGTTCAGGGTTCCTGCAAGGGTGTAGATATCGGTTCTCGCAATCCCTACGCGCAGGAAAGAGTCCGTGTCTTCAAGAACTTTTTTGTCTACCAGGTCCATGTAAGAAGGCGTGCCTGCAGATTCCATACCGATGACGTTGATGGTGGGGGTCTCACAGGCCAGGTTATAGTAGAGGGCGGAATGGAGGTGGATTTCCACGTCAGCACCCCATTTGCTTGCAGCTTTCGAGCAATCGGTAAGGGCGGAAATGATCTGGTTATTATCAAAAGCAAGTTCAGGGTTCAGCCCGATGCTGGGCTCGTCAATGGAGACCGTGGCAATTTTGAAGTTCCTGGCTGATTTCATGGAGTTTCGGACGAATTTGTTTACGCTTTTTGCAAAAAGAGAATGGATATCCGCATAATTGGTTCCCCCGAATTCCTTGAGATAAAGTTCTGTAGGCCCGGTCACACAGATCCTTACCTGCAGGGTTTCCCCAAATTTTTCTTTGTAAGCCTTTGCAACGCTTTCTATGGCATCAAGCTCTTCGATCCTGGCACATTCAAGCTTCACGTCAAAAGGCTCTTCACAGCAGCCCTCATCCCGGATAACCTTCAGGAACTGCTCGTTCATGTCCTGATACTGGGGATAGGTGGGGATCTGCACTCCCGCATCGATTTTCTGCTGGAAAGAGTCATTGATTACCGTGAAAAGTTTTTCATCCTCCTCCCTGGTCTTAAAGGCTTTCTGGACCCATTCCTTGCTCACGCCCTCAGGGAGGGGATAGCTCCCGATATCGTCAAAGATGATTTCTTCCATGCCCAGTTACTATACCTGGAAGGATTTATCATTATTGGAAAGACTTCATAATTATAAAAAAATTGAATTGGAACAAGGAAGAACTCAAAAAGGAAAAGGAAAACGAAAAAGGAAAGCGAAAAGGAAAACGAAAAAGGAAAGCGAAAAGGATTGGTATCGGATTTGATTCCCCTTTCCCTCAATCCTTCCTTTCCGCGTTGAATGAATTAATTCCTTTTGCCGTGTTCTCAAGCAGCTTGAATGCAAGTTCCTGGTCAGGCCAGAATGCCAGGCCGCAGTCCGGGCTCGCATACCTGATCCGGTCCCCGAGGACAGCACAGGCGGTTTCAAGCCTCTTCTTTATGACTTCCGGGGTTTCCATTTCCGTTACTATCTTTTGCATGTATTCTGTTTCTTTCCAGGCATTGACCTCATACTTTTCATTGATGGTCCCGATCAGGTTGGATATGTCGGTCCTCGAAACCCCGAGCCTGACATAGGTATCTGACGCTTCCAGTTGCTCCCTGTCGAAGAGGTCAAGGTAAGAAGGAGTCGCTGCATACTCCACCCCTATTACGTTGATGGGGGTTTCGCAGATGATGTCGCACTTGAGGGGGGAATGCAGGTGAATTTCCACGTCAGCCCCCTGCTGCCGGGCATAGGTGGAAGCCAGGGTAAGCGCAGAAACGATGTCAGGGTCAAAGAACTGGATCTGGTCGTTCATCCCGAGGCTCGGTTCGTCCAGGGAAACGACTTTGATCTTGAAGTTCTTAGCAACCTCAAAAGCCTTCCTGACAAAACGGTCGATGTCCAGGGCAAGGTAGTGGTACGCGTCCCGGAACATCGTAGCCCCGAAAGCCTGGAGGTAAAGGTCGGTGGGGCCCGCCACGCAGACCCTGACTTCCAGGGTTTCCCCGGTCTCCTCCTTATACCTCTTCGCGACCTCATCGATGATCTCTAGTTCAAGGATCTTAGCATTCTCTTCTTTTATGATATAGGGCTCGTAGCAGTTCTTTTCATCCTTGATGATATCCAGGAACTGCCCGATCATGTCCCGGTACTGGGGGTAGGTAGGGACATGGATTCCAACATCGATTTTCCTCTGGAAAGCTTCCCTGATGACCGAGAAGAGCTTTTCGTCTTCGTCCCTGGCTTCAGCCGCAGCCTTGAACCAATCCCTTGTAAAGCCCTCAGGGTTCGGGAGGCTGCCTCCGTCGATAAATGTGATGTCCTGCATATTTAGTATTTAATATGTTAGCCTGTATTATAAGTATTGGAATTGATTTGAATAAAAATGGGTTTATAGAATTAAAGAAGAAGGACAGTAGAAAATAAGGGTTACCATGGATTTTTTCTACTGCACTTTTACCACAAATACTCCTTTCATAGCCGGAGCAACTTGAGAGACAAAAAAATTTAAGTTTAATGCAATATAATTTTGAGTGAAATGAAAAAAAAAAATCAAATTGCGAACGGCCTTTCCCATGCCAAACACTAAAATGAAGAAGAATAGAAAATAGAAAGAGAAATAATAAAATGACATGGTAAATATATTTTATAACCGGGGCGCTTTTCAAACGCATACCAGGTACGGGTACATACTTCCACTTTCCAGAATTCTCCACACTTTCCCGGTTTTTCCGAGCAGGAGGCAAATAGTCCAGCCAGGCTTGCACATGGAACTGATATATTCAGGTACAATTGCCGGCCCAACTTTCTCCCCGGTCAGGCGACTCTTGAACCAGAGTTTTCCAGGCTCAACCCCGGTGATAAAGAAGAAATCGTCCAGAACTTCAGTGTAAGATGCAACAGGATGGTTCACGGCATAAAGGCAAATCAGATCGGAAACTTCTTCGGCCTCCGGCATATCGACCTTGAGCCTTTTAACGAGGTCGGATGTTACTTTATATTCCCCATAGCCCATGTAACCCTTCTCATGCATCCACTTCACCAGTTTGGCCATGACAGTCCCAACTGTTTTCAAAAAAGCCTTGCTGGTTACCACATCCCTTATCATGAAATGCCCGAGGAAATCCCGCATTTCCGAAGAACCGATGTATACAGGTCCGAAGATTTCGCAGTACTCCCTATCCTCCTTTTCGTAAAGTTCGGCCAGACGAACCTCATCTTTCTCATTCAAATATACAGGAGCCTGGCTGTTGAGACATTTCTCGAAATAGAAAATTGCCTTTTCGTAGCCTGAATAGGTTTTGGGGCTCAGGCGTGCCTGCTGCTCTTTTAGAAATTCCTGGAAAGCTTCTTTTATAGTCTTCATGACATCTCACAGGGTTATCGTCTTTTCTGCTTTTCAGTTTTTGCCTGACTATGGGCATTTCAGGCCTTTCCGCCACCGTAAGGACAACAGAAACGCCTTTTTGAAGTCCCCCTGGACAAACAAAATATTTGCCTATTTTTTCAGCTCTCATTTGTAAAGAATTTTCATACAAAAGTCACCTGCTGCGGCGGGTGGTGAGAGCCCCAGCTTCTGAAAATCCAGCCGAAAAAAGGTACCCTGGGACAAAAACCAAAAGAAATAAGGCAAAAACAAAAGGAAAAGAGAGAAAAGGAGAGAAAAGAAAATTGGGGGAGAAATCAGCCTCTATATCTGATTTTCTCTTTTTTCACATCGAGGTCTTCACACCGAGGTCTTCACATCGACTCCGGCGCACCGATTCCCAGCGTGTCCAGAGCGTTTGCGATCACGATTCTTGCGCAGTCCGCAAGGGCAAGCCTGGCAGCCCTCACCTGGTCGTCCTCTGCGGCAATCACGGGGACGAAGCGGTAGAACTGGTTGAAGGAGTCGGCAAGTTCCCTGGCGTAGATGGCGAGGGTGTGAGGCTTGAGTTCCCGGGCGCAGTTGTCGATGATGCTGTCGAACAGAGCCATCTTCTTGATAAGGGCAATCTCGCTATCCTCGACAAGGAGAGAGGAGTCGATTTCGGCGCTGGGGTCCCAGACAACCTCTTCCTTTGCTTTTTCGAGGATGCTGCAAGCACGGGCATGGGAGTACTGGATGTAGGGGGCGCCCTGCTTTTCGAAGTCCATGGCTTCTTTCCAGTTGAAGACCGTGGACTTTTCGGGGGAGACCTTGACGATGTCGTAGCGGACAGCCCCCATACCAACCATCTCGGCAACCTCACGCTTGAACTCCTCGGAGGTGTCCGGGCGGCGGGACTCGACCTGCTCGAAGGCCTCTGTTGTTACTTTGTCAAAGAGGTCGTCGGCACTGATGAACTGGCCGCGGCGGGTGCTCATGGAACCTTCGGGGAGGGAGACGAACTCGAAAATCACGACTTCGGGTTCCTTGATCCCGATGGAGTTCAGGGTGGCCCTGAGCTGGCCCGAGATCAGCTTGTGGTCAGCCCCGAAAACGTCGATGAGGCGGTCAGCCTGGGTGGCTTTCCACTCATGGTAGGCAAGATCCCTGGTGGTGTAGAGGGAGGTCCCGTTCGAGCGCTGGATGACCAAGGTCTTTTCGAAGCCGTAGTCCGAGAGATCCACTACAAGGGCTCCTTTGTCGATGTCGGTCCTGCCTGTAGCCTTGATGCGCTCCACAATGTCGTGCACGGCTCCGGATTTCAGGAAGGTGGATTCCTTTACGAATTTGTCGTGGGAAACGTTCAAGCGCAGCAGGGTTTCCTTGATGCCTGCAACGGAAAGGGAAACGGCCTTGTCAAAGCTCTCGATGGTCTCGACATCCCCTGCCTCCACTTTTTCCATGAGGGAGTCGATAAAATCCACATATTCCGGGTGCGCTTCAAGAGCGGCGTTGGCTTTGATATAGACCTCGGCAATGGCGGAGTCCGACTTTTTGGAAAGGTCCAGCTCGAAGCGTTCGCAGGCCCAGGAAACAACGGCAATCTGGCGGCCCATGTCATTGACATAGTACTGGACCTCCACATCATACCCTGCGCGCTTCAGGATCCTGGCAAGGGTGTCCCCGATAATGGAGTTGCGGATGTGCCCCACATGGAGAGGACCGTTCGGGTTTGCGGAAGTATGTTCAAGGAGGATTTTGTCCTTGGGGGCTCCGCAGCCGAATTTATCCTGTTCTTCCCGGACGGCTGTCACGGTCCCTTCCAGGTAGCGCCTGGAAGCCCAGAAGTTGATGTAGGGGCCAACTGGTTTTACTTCCCCGATGTAGGAACCGTCAGGGATTTCGATCTTCGAGGCGATAAGAGAGGCAAGCTCTTTCGGGTTTTTCTTAGCAAGGCTGGCCAGCTTGAAGGCCGCCCTGCTCGCAAGGTCGGCATGGGGAGAGGTTTCGAAATAGAGTTCGGAATCCTCGATTTCAAGCCCGGCACTCTGAATCGCGGCTTTTAAGATTAATGCAGCCTGAGTCTTAAGTTCAAGGAACAAGAGAATCACCTGTGAAAACTGTTAAATCTAATATCGTATCTGACGGGATAATCCGGTCTAATCTGACCCTGATCTAATTTGACCTAATCCTGATCTAATCTGATCCTTATCTAATTTGACCTAATAGAATAATGATCTGATAAAAATTATTGGGTTATTAGTGGGCTGTTAGTGGGCTGTTAGTGGGCTGTTAGCGGGTTGTTAGTGGGTTGTTAGTGGGTTGTTAGTGGGTTGTTAGTGGGTTGTTAGT
>JAENYU010000011.1:80330-88909 GCA_016841625.1 Methanobacteriota archaeon | reverse complement strand
GGGTTGTTAGTGGGTTGTTAGTGGGTTGTTAGTGGGTTGTTAGTGGGTTGTTAGTGGGTTGTTAGTGGGTTGCTAGTGGGTTTTTTAGTGGATTGTTAGTGGATATGACAGGTGTGGGACCTGGATCCCGGTCAAAAAGAGAGGGGAGGGGTAGACGGGATCAGATTCCCGTGTTGTACCTCAGGATTGCGGCAATTCCGCCAAAGGCAGTCATGAGTTGAGCCCCCTCCTCGAAGTCCGTGGATACGAAGACAACTTTTGTCCCGCTCTGGTCGCAGAGTTCGGAGAGTTCGTCCACAATGTCCGTTACGTCCGTGACTTCCAGGGAGGAGCCACATTCAGGGCAGTTCCCGGAGGTTGGAGCCGCTTCACCGGGTTTCCAGCGCCGGGTCCACTTGTTTTCAAACCCGCAGACACTGCACTTCACGGTAACCCTTTCAGCCCTCAGGTCTTCGGAGAGCAGGAGCTTTTCCACTGATCCGATTTCAAGGTTTGCCCGGACCTGGTCTTCACCATATGCTACCTTTCCGGAATCGGAAATCAGTTCCTTGAAAAAATCCTGGACCACGTTTTTCTGGGCTGTTAACTCAAGGTCCTGGAGCTTTTCCCCGGCTGCGTTCACCAACTCAGAAAGTCCAGACTCGTCAGTGTAGGCGACATCAAAGAGTCCGAGGATCTTTTTCAGGATCTCGTGGTGGAAAAACTCCCCGGCATAGAACTCTTCTTTTGTGGGGGAAGGTCCGCCGATCAGGACGCCTTTGAAGTCCTTGTGGTCGACCGTCATGAAGATCTCACTGGCGGCATCCCCGATCCGTTTATAGAACTCATGGATCGCAATGAGCCTGAGCTGCTGGAACCTGTGCGCACTCTGCCCACCTTTCCTCTGCTTGCCCGGAACCGTGGAAGTCAGGCGGCGGAAAGCCTGTATCTTCTTCCCGACAAGGAGCCCTACGGTCGCTTCCCTGCGGTCCAGAACCAGCAGCCCGAAGGTGTTCTTATCCTTGAGCATATCCTCGAGGGGTTCGAGGTAAAAGGCAGAGTCACAGTGGTACTTGTAAGTGATAATGGGGTCAGGCGGGTAAATGACCTCGCTTTCCATGCTGGTCTTGTTCGCTCCGATGTCCACAGCCCCTGTAAAGTAGACGATCCCGTTTTCAGGCACCTTGTTCAGGTATCTGAGCCTTGATAAGAGGGACTCGATTGCACCCTGCACGTTTGTCTTGGTAAGCTTGGATTTGATATTCGAAGCCTGCCCGTGTTCATCCTTGAGCTGGTTTGTGACATCCGAGATCTGCTTATCATGAGGGATATAAAGGGAGATCAGTTCAGTGCCTCTCCCCCGTTTATCCCGGAGACCCTCAAGTTTCTTTTTGAACTCGTATTTTTCGTGTGCTGATTGTTCAGTCATTTTTAAAATTCCCCGATGAAGAAAGTGATCTAACGATAGTTAATCTAAGTAATCTAATTATTTAGTCAATTTAATTCTCAGGTAAATAATTCAGTCAATTTGATTATTAATTAGATAATTCGGTCAGTTTGATCATTAGTTGGATAATTCAGTCGGTTTAATTATTTCAGTTATTATTTCAGTTAACATTTCTATGAGCATGCGGCAGATACCCAGCAGATACCCGGCAGCAAATAAGAACTATACCAAGGATTTGATGCCTAAGTATTTGATGCAAACCGTATCTCCAAAAAATTGCCTTATTGCCCGGGTCCCGGGCACAAAAAACCGTTCCGAATGCTAAAAACCTGCGGGTAAGAAGCATACATCTGCGCCTGTAAAAATCTTTATACAGGCATCTGGCATGCTAATGAAAAATCCTTTTCTTAAATAGCGAAAACCCGCTCAGGTTCGCATCCCGGAAATCGCACTAGATGTGAGACATGTTATACTCAAATTGGATACTTGGTGGATTAAAGTAAATAACCCTGATAGGTTAGTACCTTATTGAAACTTGAGTTTATATGTGTTTCCATTCTCCAGACTTAGTTTTTATATCCCTCCGAATATAAAAATGATTCCTATTGTAAAAATTTATCTCAAATTTTCAGGTCATACCTTGAAAAGAAAAAAGGAAAAGAGAAAGAAAAAGGGAAAAGAGAAAGAAAAAGGGAGAAGAGAAAGAAAAAGGGAAAGGGAAAAGGAGAATAATCAAGTTTCTTTATGTCCCTCTAATGTTTTCTTTCTAACCGGAGACTTCTTCCCATCCTTTGAAAGCAAGACCACCCGACTTATCTCGGAATCGTCTGCAATCTCATAGCCCAGGTGTTTGGCTACCTGCTCCGAAAACTCCAGCACTTCCGCATGGGCCGGCATGGCAGAGCGGTCGAGACGGAGCCTGGAAAAGCCCAGGTGCATGTAGGCCTTGATTTCCACGAAATCAGGGGAGGCTTTTTTGATGAGTTCGGCATAGCCTTCGGGATTGAACATGTTCACTCCCTTGACCAGAGTTATTCTGATAACTGTCCTTGAGCTTTTATCCTTCATGAGGGCCAGAGACTCGGAAATTTTGTCCCAGAGAGCGGGAGATTTCGGCTGGCAGACTTTCAGGTAGGTCTCAAGGTCCGGGGCGTCAAGGCTCATGTAGAGCTGGCAGGGATTGATTTTTGCAAACATCCCGGGAATTGTCCCGTTTGTGACAAGGAAAGTGGTAAAGCCCCTTTTCTCGTATTCCTCGATAAGTTCGGGAAGGTAGGGGTACATCGTCGGCTCTCCGGAAAGGGAGATGGCAACGTTGTTCGGGTCGTTTCCCTCAAGCCAGCGTTCCTTGAGGGCGTTGGGAGAACCTCCGAAACCCGTGATCAGCTTGCGCTGGCAGGCAATGCTCTCTTCCACGATTTTTTCTGGAGAGTCCCATCCCCCGGATGACGGGACCGGAACCTCAGTCGGACGCCAGCAGAAAAGGCAGCTCTGGTTGCACATCAGGGTGGGGGTCATCTGGAGGCAGCGATGGGAAGCAACCCCGTAGAACTTTCCCTTGTAACAGAAACCTTCGTCATTCATGGCTTTTTTGAGCCAGAGACAGGTCTTTACTGCAGAATGGCAGCCTGCCATGGCATAGCCCTGTTTTTTCAGAAGGGTCTCAAAATCCGGGATGTCGAAGGGAAAGGATGATTTGCCCGACGATTGGTCTTGATTCTGGTTTTCCATTGACATTTCCGCCATATTAATTCGTCGTCGTATATATAAGGTTCGGAAAATAATTTTGGAGAAAGAGTTAGTCATCAAACTTTAGAATCGTGACCCCGAAGTCTGCAAGGTCCACAACAGGCACCTGGGCTGGCATGGGCATAAGGTTGACACGCTTCTGGAACTCGGTCTGGGCCTGCCAGGTCCCGGAGTTGACCAGAAGGACGTTTTTGTAGCGCTGTACCCCCATGGTATGCACATGGCCGGTGTGGATTATGTCAGGGACCGGGTCGATTATGAAGTGGTCCTTCTTTTCGGGGGATATGGAGACCCTGCTGCCGTACGTGGGAGCTAGGTGCCTGCGCTTTATCATCTCGAGGACGGCCCCTGCAGGTTCCTGGTAAGACACTCCCGGGACACTTGCCACAAGGTCATCAATCGAGCGTCCGTGGTAGATCAGGATGCTGATCCCGTCCAGGTCCACAAGGGAGGGGTTGCCTACAAAAGTAACGTTTGGAGGGAAATGTTCCCGGATTCGTTCCGGGAGGGCTGGCTGGGGCTCTGCCTGACGGACAGCGTCGTGGTTGCCAGGGCTGATGATGACCTGAATGTGTTTCGGGATTTCCCAAAAGTATTCGGCGGCTTTCCTGTACTGCTCGTAGATGTCCAGGATAGTGAGTTCCTTTTCCTGGTCAGGGTAGATCCCGATCCCATCCACCAGGTCCCCCGCGACAACAAGGTAACGGATTTCTTTCGACATTTTATTGAGGGCTTCGGAATCCGAGTCTCCTTTCAGGAAGTCCAGGAAATTCAGCCAGGCGTCTTCCATGAACTGGGCGCTTCCCACATGCACGTCCGAGATCAGGACAACCTTCCCCCTGGCTCCGGTCCTCCGAAGCGCACTGTTCGGGACATCGGGCTGGATGATCTTGCTGGCCATCATAAGCCCTCCGTCATTGGTGACCGATCCCGTGACCCCGATGACCTCGTCAAGGAGGATGCGGGAAGCCAGTTCGAAGAGCTCCTTATCACTGTTCCGCACCAGGACGGGAAAAGAGCCGGTCGGGTCTTCCAGGGAAATAATCCTGTGCCCGTTGGTTGTGTTACTGGTATCGGAGACCATCCCGATTATCGAGATCTCCTCAGAGCCTTTTTCCCCTCCCCCCCGGAAACCCCGGCCTTTCAGGCTCTCGATGGGCCGCGCATTGATCCTCCCCCGGATGATCTCGGAGAGCCTGCTGTACCTGTCCCGGAAGTACTGCACAAACTGCATATACTCTCCCACGCAGGTGGAATGCCCGGTGATGTCAGAGAGCACAGTTACAGGGTTCGAGCCTCCAATAGAACGTACAACTGAGGTAGAAGAAGAACCTGAAGCCTTCCCAAGCGAAGCCGCAGAAAAGGGCCTGCCCCTCGAAGCCGGAGCCGGAGAAGAAAAGAGAAGCGAACTACCCGCTCCAGAAGCTGAATTTGCCCTGCTTGCAGAGCTAACGGGAGGCGATAAAACCGAATCTGAACCGGCATCTGAAGCAGCGACAGGATCCGGGAAAGTCCCCGGGACTGAACCGGAAACAGGAACATATTCGGAACCGACAACAGAATCAGGAATGGGATCTGAAATCGAGTCCGAAACAGGGTCTTGAACAGCATCCGAAAGGGAAAGTCTCTCAACTTCATCAGAAACCGAATCCCGGTCAAAGTCGGAATCCGGGACATTCCTGTCCTCTCCCAAAATAGCAGATTCTAAAGAAGCTCCTGCAACCTCTGTAGCTCTCGAAACTGCAAAGCCTGCCAGGTCAATGTGCTCGGCTTCAATGACAAAAACAGATTCATCAATGGTCGAAAGGACGTATTCGAGCAGGAGCCCGGGAACATCACTTGCTTTGATGAGTGCCGCAGCTTCCGGGCTTATCTGGTACCCTTCCTCTACAACCGCTCTTATTATGTCGATTTCATTCATGGTTTCGACCCGATTCTGAAAATGATTCCGAACACGATCCAAAAGTAATTTGAAGCTGACTTTAATCTATTTGAAGTTGTTTTAAGTTGCCTGAAACTGATTTGAAACTGATTTAAAACTGATTTGAAACTGATTTGAAACTGAACTGAAGCGTTAATTCATCAAACTTTAACCTGAACAAAGCCTCAAGGCAAAGACCTGCTTAAAATATAAAAATTAATGTGATACAAAATTAATGAAATATTATGCTGAAGAATTTTATGAAGTTTTTGACTATCAGAGACGATCTTAACTTACTGCAGTATAATATCAAATGTCTCAGGTTGATTAGTAAAAGCCTAAGGTGAGAGGTCCGGCCATCATTAGAATTACCAGGGGCACTTCTCTGTAGTAGTGCCTGCCCATAATTCGAAGATGATAACTATGTAAATATCATGACTGATTGAATAAATTGAAAGTTAATATAGGATAAAAACAAATTGTAGATATGTTAAAACGAGTATGGTGGGGGAAATTAAGACAAAGATATAAATTGTTTGCGATGGACAGATGTTGTTGTAAATAAAAATATTAATATAAGTATAATAAATGGGAAAAATTAAATAGAGAGAGCCGAAAGAAACTGATGAACCGAATAAAATATAAAACAACATCAGAAATAAAACGGTATCAAAAATAAAACAGTATCAGAAATAAAGCGGCATCGAAAATTAAAGCGATATCAAGAGAAAAAGACTGATTATGAGAGAAGCTAACACGGAAAACAGAACCCAGGAAGAAGAAAACTTCTGGGTTTCCCTAGGAAAGGACATGCTCTCAGTTTTGGCTGTCCTGGTCGCTTTCATGATCCTTTCCAAGCTGGCATTCGGGCTCTGGACTCCCATGGTAGCCGTGGAGTCAGGGAGCATGGAACCTCACATGCAGGTAGGGGACATCATCTTTATCAAGAATATCGACAGGGTCGACCTGGTCACCAACGAAGATGGGAAAAGTTCCGGCTATGAATCCTTCGGGGACTACGGGGACGTGATCCTCTATCGGCCCTACGGCCAGGAAGGAGTAACCCCAATCATCCACAGGGCCATGTACCGCGTCGAGGCCGGGAAGCCAATGTGGGAAAACGGGCCAATTGCCCCTTATTCAGGATACGTCACAAAAGGGGACAACCCTGTTACGAACAAACACTTTGACCAGGAAGGACAGATCAGCTACCATGTGCCTGTAAAGGAAGAATGGATAATAGGAACCGCAAAGTACAGAATCCCTTACCTGGGGCATGTCAGACTCCTCTTCTCATGAGCTTTCAACGGAGAATTAAGGCTGCCCTTTTCATGGACCTTTAACGGCTCCATCACATGAACTTCTAGCAACCTCAATTCATCAACTTCTAGCGGCCTCGATATCTACTTTACTTCCTTCTCTACTTTACTTCCTTCTCTACTTCACTTCCCTCTCTGCTTCACTTCCCTCTCTACTTCATTTCCTTCTCTACTTCATTTCCTTCTCTACTTTACTTCCTTCTCTACTTCATTTCCTTCTCTACTTCATTTCCTTCTCCACTTCACTCCTCATTTAGATTTTTCAGAATTTTTTGTTACACTCACTCCTGTTTTGCATTATTACGCCTGGATATTCATTATTCTGTCCGGTAATTCAGTATTATGCCCGAACCAACTGATTTTCTTTAGAAACGAACCAAAGTTTTTTCATGTTCTTCTTTTGCAAACCCATACCCTTTTAAGGAAGCACTTTCTTTTCAGAACTTAATCCAGAACTTAATCCAGAACTTAATCCAGAACTTAATCCAGAACTTAATCCGAAATCTGTTTGAATTTTCAATAAATCACAGGATACATCATTGTTTAGTAATCGCAGATACATCATTAAGTTAGCATAAAAACAAAAAGACCACGGAAACACTCTGAAAAATAGTGGTCTCAAAAACAAAACAACATTAAGGAAAATGAAGCTCAAAAAACTGACAATTGGCAGTACCGAACTTCCGGGAAACCTTCTTCTTGCACCTATGGCAGACGTGACAAACCTGGCTTTCAGACTGCTCTGCAGGCAGTATGGGGCAGACCTCACGTACACGGAGATGATCCATTCAGATGCCCTGGTCAATGAAAACCGGAAAGCAATCATGAAGGGGTTGACAAATCGGGAGGATTGGCCTTTTGGGGTTCAACTTGTTGGGAATTCCCCTGAGTCCCTGAGGGAGGCTGCGCTTTTAGTTGAGGAAGAGTTCAGACCTGTTGTGATTGACGTGAACATGGGTTGTCCTGCAAAGTGCATCACCCGGGCAGGGTGCGGCTCAACGCTTCTTAAGTCCCCTGAACTCGTGCACAAAATAATATCCGGGCTTGCAGATGCCCTGGAGACCCCGGTTAGCGCAAAGGTCCGCATCCTGGAAAGAGAGGAAGAAAGCCTTGAAATTGCCAGGCTGATAGAAGACGCAGGGGCTTTGGCCCTGACCGTGCACGGCAGGACGGCTGGACAGATGTACTCCGGAAACTCGGACCTCAGGCAGATCCGGGCGATCAAAAAGGAACTTTCAATTCCCGTGATCGCAAACGGGGACATCAGGGATGAAGAATCCGCAGAAAACGCCCTGGAGTTTACCGGCTGTGACGGGCTTATGGTCGGACGTGCGGCAATGGGAAACCCCTTTATCTTCCGGCGGATAAGGCACTACCTGGAAACCGGGGAAAAGCTCGAGCCTGACCCGCAGACCCGGCAGCTCGAGGATTTTGAAGCCTATATAACTCTCCTGGAAGAGCACGGGCTCCTACCCTCCATAAATCTGCGGATGCATGCCCAGTGGTTTACAAAGGGGCTGCACGGCTCACGGTATATCCGGGAAAAAATTAGCGGTATGAAAGATGCAAGGTCCATAATTGAACTGATGAAAACTTCCTGTCAGGAAAATTATTGACGATTGTTAAAATTATTTTATTCCTTCAGGATATGGAGTTTGTTTACGAAAAAAGTAAGAAAAAACAGGTTCGAAAAGCAGGTTAACCTGATAAAAAGTAAATTAACTTCATTTAAAAAATAATTTCAAATAGGAAATATTTAAGGCGATCTCCTTAAATTCACCGAAAAACTAATAATAAACTACACTATTATCCATGAACTATGGGGACACCAAACGGCGTGAATATATAATTAAAAATATAATTGAGACAGTTTCAGACCAATTAATAGTTATCAGACAATTATAGCATTTATGGGTTAACAAAAGCCGTCCCGAAACGTTGACTCTATACTATACGCTCCAAGTGTCCACAAATCACGGCAGATTCAAACCCGGGTCTGACCAGTCAAAATAATTAAATAAACGGTAGGTACAGACAGACTGCACAGCAACTACCAAAAAACCAGCTACTGAAAAGCACTAAAAAGCACTGAAAAACGTTTAAAAAATACTGAAAAGCACTAAAAAACGTCTAAAAAATGCTGAAAAGCACTAAAAAACGTCTA
>JAENYU010000011.1:73409-80320 GCA_016841625.1 Methanobacteriota archaeon | reverse complement strand
CTGAAAAGCACTAAAAAACGTCTAAAAAATGCTGAAAAGCACTAAAAAACGTCTAAAAAATGCTGAAAAGCACTAAAAAACGTCTAAAAAATTACCAGGAAAAGAAAATTAATTTTTAAGAAGGAGAGCTCAGATGAAGGAAATCAGAATACACGGCCGAGGAGGTCAGGGTTCTGTCACTGCAGCCGAACTCCTTTCCGCTGCCGCTTTTGAGGACGGGAAGTTCAGCCAGGCCTTCCCCGCATTCGGAGTGGAGCGGAGAGGGGCCCCAGTGCAGGCCTTTACAAGGATCAGTGACATCCCTATCAGGCTTCGGAGCCAGATCTACAAACCGGATTACGTTATTGTCCAGGATGCCACCCTGCTTGAAACCGTTGATGTTGCGAGCGGGATAAAAGACGACGGAATAATCATCATCAACACAAAGGAAACACCCGAAGACCTCAAGATTGGGACAAAAGCAAAGGTGATGACCGTTGATGCAACGGAAGTGGCAATGGAAATCATTGGCCGCCCTATTGTAAACACCGTCCTTCTGGGAGCTTTCGCAGGCGCAACCGGGGAGGTCGATGTGGACTCCATCAAGAATGCCATAAAGGAGCGTTTCAGCGGAAAAGTCGGTGAAAAGAACGCGGAGGCAATCCAGAAGGCTTATGACCTGATCAGGGAGGAAAAAGCATGAAGATCACAAGTGGCGGAGTCTGTGAGCCCGGATCGACCCTGGCAAACAAAACCGGAGGTTGGAGAAACTTCCGTCCCGTTTACGACTACGACAAGTGCACCAAATGCGGAATCTGCGAGATTGTGTGCCCTGATATGTCCATTAGTCTGCGGGAAGACGACTTTTTCGAATACAATTACGACTACTGCAAAGGCTGCGGGATCTGCGCCAACGAGTGTCCTGCAGATGCAATTGAAATGGTCCTGGAGGAGAAATAATGACTGTTAATGTTGCAGACAAAGACAAGATGGTTGTTGTGGAAGGTTCGTATGCAGTTGCCCATGCCGCAAAGGTCTGCCGCCCGAACGTTATTTCCGCATACCCGATCACTCCCCAGACCCATATCGTAGAAGACCTCTCCCAGTTTATTGCGGACGGGGAAATCCCGAACTGCGAGTACATCAACGTGGAATCTGAGTTCTCGGCAATCTCCGCCCTGGTAGGATCTTCCGCAGTCGGGGCAAGGAGCTATTCAGCGACCACTTCCCAGGGGCTTTTGCTCATGCACGAGGTGCTCTTCAACGCTTCCGGGATGAGGCTTCCGATCATCATGACCGTGGCAAACAGGGCAGTAGGCGCCCCGATCAACATCTGGAACGATCACCAGGACTCAATCTCCCAGAGGGACACCGGCTGGCTCCAGCTCCATGCCGAAGACCCCCAGGAATCTGCGGACATGCTTCCCCAGATCTTCAAGGTCGCTGAGGACAAGGACGTCCTCCTACCGGGCATGGCCTGCATGGACGGGTTCATCCTCTCCCACGTCTACGAACCCGTGGTGCTTCTGGAACAGGACCTGACCGACGAGTTCCTACCAGCATACGACCCTGAATACGTGCTCGACCCTGCAAACCCGATGAGCTTTGGCGCCTTTGCAGCCCCGGACACCTACGAGGAGTTCAGGTTCATGCAGGAAAAGGCAATGCAGGCAGCCCTCCCGAAGATCGAAGCCGCGGCAAAGGAATTCGGGGAAATCTACGGCAGGTTCCATGGCGGGCTTATCGACGAGTACCTGACCGACGACGCAGAGGTTATTGTCATGTCCATGGGCTCGATCCTGGGTACTGTCAAGGACGTTGTGGACGAGTACAGGGCAAGGGGCGAGAAGATCGGCGTCCTGAAAGTAAGGTCCTTCAGGCCGTTCCCGAAGGAGCAGATCAGGAAGGCTATCAAGGACGCAGCAGCCGTTGTCGTACTCGACAAGAACATCTCCATCGGGCTAAACGAAGGTGCGCTCTTTACTGAGACCAAGTCCTGCATGTACAACAGCAGGTGCGACATCCCGATTATCGGTTACACCATCGGCCACGGAGGCCGGGACGTACCCAGGGAAAGCGTTGCAAAGATCATCGAAGAAGCCAAGAAGGTCGCAAGTTCCGGGATCACGGTTGAAAGCCAGTTCCTGGACGTCAAGGAGGAATTGCTATGAGCAAACCCGCACCCAAAACCTACCTCGCCCCGGGGCACAGGGGCTGTGCAGGCTGCTGTGACGCCCTTGCCGCAAAGTTCATGCTCATGGGCACAGGCCCCAACACCATTGTGGTCAACCCCACAGGCTGCCTGGAAGTCATGACAACCCCATTCCCGGAGTCTGCCTGGAAGGTCCCCTGGATCCACTCCCTCTTCGAAAACGGAGGCGCAGTGGCTTCAGGCGTGGAAGCTGCCCTCAAGGCTCTCGGCAGAAAGGAAGGCATCAAGGTCATAGGAGTCGGCGGAGACGGCTCGACCATGGACATCGGGATCAGGTCCCTTTCAGGCGCCTTTGAGCGGGGCCACGACATCACCTACGTCTGTGTGGACAATGAGGCCTACATGAACACCGGGATCCAGAGAAGCTCCGGAACCCCCTTTGATGCCTCCACAACGACAAGCCCTCCAGGCAAAATCTCCTTCGGAAACCCGCGCCCGAAGAAGAACATGCCCGCCATAATGGTAGCCCACGGCTCCCCTTACGTAGCCACCACCTCAATCGGCTACCCCAGGGACATGATAAAGAAAGTGAAGAAGGCAACCGAAATAGAGGGACCGGCCTACATCCACGCCCACGCTCCCTGCCCGACCGGCTGGGGCTTCGACGGCTCCAAGACCATCGAGATGGCAAAACTCGCAGTCGAGACCTGCCTCTGGCCCATGTACGAAATGGAAAACGGTGAGCTCACCCAGGTCAAGAAGGTCAAGAACCCGAAACCCGTGGAGGAGTACCTCCGGGCCCAGAAGCGGTTCAAACACCTCTTCACCATGGACGGCGGCGACGAAGAGATTAAAAAGATCCAGGCCACTGCGGACTGGAACATTGAATTCTACGGGCTTCAGTGAAAACTGAAGTTCCTTTTTTCTTTTCTTTTTTCAGGGTTTTCAAGGTTTTTTTGGGCTTGAGTTTTTCCGGCTATTTTTTGAGTTTGAGTTCTTTTTGCTCGATTTTTGATGTTCAGATATCGGTTTTAGTTCTAAGGTTGCTTTTTGTACCGAGATCCCGTTTGTGAACTTTCGATTTCGTGCTGATAGTCGGGGGTGCGTGAATGGTGTATTCCGGGTTGTCTTGTCACGCACCTACGGTGCGGCCGGAGCAGGAAACTCGTATAAAAATCAAATTGTTGAACAGTAATAAACATCGTAGACACGAATGAAATTGAGAAAAGATTATTGTGTAGAAGGGGTAGGCATCTGTGTAGTAAGATACCGTTTTTTAGAGAACCGTTTTTAAAGGCACCGTTTTTAAAGACACCGTTTTTAAAGGCACCGTTTTTAAAGACACCGTTTTTAAAGGCACCGTTTTTTACAGATGCCTTGAATGCCACATACCTTTTACTGAATATAACACTAAGGGTGTACTGAGATTTTTTACAAAATAGTAGAAGTGCCGCAAATTATTAATACAGTAAGGGTTTCTCATAAGTTCAACTGTATGACCTTGAAATTCAGACACTGATGCTGAAAGAACAGTAAAATCTCTGCCAGATAAAAAAGGTACTGCGTATTTTTGTTACCCTCTGCAAGCAGCTTTTCATACGGCTTTATTCGTGGCATCCCCTCCCCGTGGGTAAATATAATAAATAAGTTATTTTTGTGGCGTATTCCGATGAGATTAGGGTTCGAGAAGGATCTAAAGTAAGAAACAGTCGACCACGTTTTTTTACTTCTCATTTTATTTCCGGGTTTCATTCAGACCGCAAACCATGGTTTGCGGGATGGTTTCGGCTGAAGTGAGAACAAAAAGAAAGGAAAGGAAAGGAAAAGGAGCGGAAAGCTTTCGGTAATTGTGACTTTTTAACATTGTTTAATTTATGAGTTCAAATTTATTCCGACTTTCTTTTACGCAAACTTCTACGGATATCAGCCGCAGCCGTATAAATTATACAGGCTTCATCGATCTGGCCCCTACTGGAAAGCAAATTACCCATGTTGTCTTTGACTTTTGCCAGAGAAGAAAGGTGCTGCACATTTTCGGGATCATCCACAAGCAGCTTTTCATACAACCCAAGTGCCCTATTAAGCCTGTTTTCTGCTTCTCCTGTTTGCCCGAGCCGGAAAAGGAGCTTTCCGATCTTGTTCTCATTTGACGCCGACCATTCGGTAAACACAGAGCCTGCAACGCCATCGTCTGCAACGTCAGCAACGTCAGCAACGTCTGCAACGTCAGCAACATCAGCAACGTCTGCACCACCATCTTCTGCAACATCATCGTTATCGTCGGCTTCGAATAGCTTTATGACCTGAAGGGATTTTTCAAAGTATCTTAGGGACCTTTCGAAGTCTTCAAGGCTGGAAAAAACATCCCCTGCCATGCTGTAAATAACGACAAGAGTCTCGGGTTTTCTGGCTTCAAAGGCAGAGTGTTCAGCCCGTACAAGGAAATCGAGGGCTTCTTCAAAATTCCCCTGGCTGTAAAGAGTAGTGGCTTGCTGCAATAATTCGAGCGGGTCTTCGGATGGCCCTTCAGATGGGTTTTCGGATGGATCTGAGTTATTTAGAGCATCTGAATTATCGGGGGTATCTGGCTGCATTTGATCTCCTCATATTATGAAGGATGTTTGGGCATAACCAAACATAAAAATAAAAATAAAGTATTTTTAACCAGACAGATGAAGTATATCTGTCATGACATTCATGACATCATGGCAGACGCGTCAAATCTGCAATCTGGCATACAACCCGCTGTTATTTAAGTCATGTTTTTAGAAGTCTTCAGGATCTTATTCTCGAAATCACGGGTGATTCCAGACTCTTCGCCGGTTAGGAGAAATATAATAAGTCAGTTATTCATCATTAACAAGTTTTTCTGAATGCGTTTTCGAGTGGAAATATAGGGGTAAAAACTTTTTGGCTGAGCTATCTTTTTCTTCTTTCCAAAAAGGAAGTGAAAAAGAAGTGAAAAAGAAGTGAAAAAGAAGTGAAAAGGAATTGAAAAGGAATTGAAAAGGAATTGAAAAGGAATTGAAAAGGAATTGAAAAAAGCTGATTAGATATCAGCTAATGGTAAATTCCTTCTAAGATCTGGCAAAAACCCATCCCTGTGTAAAGCTATTTTGTAATCGTTTATTGCTCTACACATCTTTTGTGTGTGTTTTATGCAATCGGAACTTGCTCCCCCTTTTAAAAGTAGCTTTTCCGTTTTTTCTATAAATTCCGGGTAAATTAATACCAGATCTTCTTTGGTGTGCAGAAACAGGGCTGCAAAATCTCTGTGAATGCCCATACTTCTTTTTAGCAGTTCAATGTTTAGGTGGCCCTCGGACAGATAATTATTGAATTTCATAAAAGTATAAAAATCTGCAATGTTCTGATTTAAGGAGTTTAAAATCGAATGTAACACGTTGTCTGTTTCAGGAAGGCAGATATTCGGAAGGTTCAGACGTTCACCTTCGAAATGTTCGTTTTCTTCTATGTTTTGATCCTGGGTTGTATCACGATCCATTTTATCACCCTGGGGTATGTTTTTCTTTTTTTTCGTTTTGATAGGTGGCACTGGTAATTTTTTTACTACAGAGGGTCCAGTAATTCTACCCGTCTTTAGTTGACGGCTCTGCAGTTAGATGTATTTATAATTTTCGATTTTAGTCCAGTTGCAAGCCGGATTACTTCCCAACCTGAAGAGGAGATTTTCCGTTTTTCCGTATTATGCCTTTAAGCATCGTTTTTCTTTTGTGGCTTTAATGATGAGGCTTTGTTTATGGAAGTTTTGTAAAGTAAACTTGATACGTATAATGAAGTCTTGCATTTCACCCTATATAAAATTGTGGTTATATACCCCCATTATTATAATTATGTAAAAATATTCACCGTGAAAGGGCAGTCAGTTTAAGGTTCCCCTTCCTTCAAGCATCTCCATTCCGAAAGCCACCACCCCGTACACAAGGCTCAGCACAAGGATGATTGTTGCTCCCGAAGGAGCGTCAAGGGCATAGGAAAGCCCGATTCCCGCAACACTGATCACGGTTCCGAAAAGGGTGGAGATCAGCATCATCCGCTTCAGGTCATGGGTGAATTTGCGGCTGAGGGTAGCCGGGATAGTAAGAAGCGCAATGACCAGGATGATCCCAACTACCTTGATAAGCACCACAATGGTCAGGGCGATGATACAGAGAAGCAGGAGGTAAAGCTTCTGAGTCGGGACACCCTGGACGGTGGTGAATTCCTCGTCAAAGCAAAGGGACAGGAACTCCTTATAGAAGAGGTAGACAACGCCCACGATGATCAGGTCAAGAGCAAGCATCAGGTAAATATCAAAGCGGGGTACCGTTAGAATGTTTCCAAAGAGGTAGGTCATGAGGTCGGGAGCATAGCCCGGCGTGAGAGAGACAAAAATTATCCCCAGAGCCATCCCGAGGGACCAGAGGATGCCGATAGCACTGTCTTCGGGGATTTTGGACTTCTTGCTCACCGTACCCATTACAAGGGCTGAAAGGATGCTGAAAGGCAGGACCCCAAACATGGGATTGATTCCCAGGTAATACCCGAGTCCGATACCTCCGAATGAGGCGTGGGCAATTCCTCCACTTATAAAGACAATCTTTTTGACCACCACGTAGACGCCGATGATCCCGCAGGCGATGCTGGCCAGGACGGCGGCGGCTAGAGCATTCTGGACAAAGCTGTACTGCAGAAGATCAAACATTTTTCATTTCTCCTTTTGTCAGGAATTTCTGTCAGAAACTTCCGATTAGGAATTTCTGTCAGAAACTTCCGATTA
>JAENYU010000011.1:55783-73399 GCA_016841625.1 Methanobacteriota archaeon | reverse complement strand
AGGAATTTCTGTCAGAAACTTCCGATTAGGAATTTCTGTCAGAAACTTCCGATTAGGAATTTCTGTCAGAAACTTCCGATTAGGAATTTCCGGTTAGGAACCCCCGTTGTGTTTCTCGAGTACCCTGTGAGGCACTCCGTGGGCGATCAGTTCGACAGGGCACTGGTAGGTGGCTTCCAGATCCTCGACCGGGATTTCCCTGGAGTTGTGGTAATGCAGTTTTCGGTTCAAACAGGCTATCCTGTCCACGTAGATGGACACTGCACTCAGGTCATGGGTAACCATGATAATTGCCATGTCCTTCTTGAGCCGGTCCAGCAGGCGGTAGAGTTCGTCCTGCATGTGGGGGTCCAGGCCGGAGTTGGGCTCGTCCAGAAGCAGGAGTTTGGGGTTCGTGGCAAGAGCCCGGGCAATAAAGACCCTCTGCCTCTGCCCGCCTGAGAGCTGCCCGATCTGCCGGTCCTTATACTGGAACATCTCTACGGTTTTCAGGGCATCCTCGGCAGCCTTTTTGTCTTCATCACTGTATTTTTTCAGGAAACCGGTGTGGCTCATCCTGCCGGTCAAAACAACCTCCCAGACACTGATCGGGAAGTCAAAGTCAAAGCGCTTGTACTGGGGGACATAACCGACCAGGTCCCTGCTCTTCTCAGGAGATTTTCCGAAGAGCTTCACGCTTCCCCTGTAAGGCTTCAAAAGCCCGAGAAATACTTTTAAGAGGGTCGTTTTTCCCCCGCCGTTAGGGCCAATGATTCCGAGCAGCCCGCTGGGCTCTTCCAGTTCCAGGTTCACGGCTTCCAGAATGACCTGATTTCCATAGCGTGTCCAGACATCCTTAAGCTCAATCACTTTCTCCATAACCTTCCCATCCACCTTCACTTATCCCTTTTTTCAGCTTTCCGGTTTCTCTTTTTCAGCTAAATCTCATTTCTTCCTGACTTCAAATTCTTCCTGACTTCAAATTCTTCCTGACTTCAAATTCTTCCTGATTTAGACGAGAAATTAAACGAGGAATTAAACGAGGAATTAAACGAGGAATTAGACGAGGTTCCTGGCAAAGATATCGGAGACTTCCTCCATATTTGGAACGTAATCCTTTGCCAGAGGGTCCACTGGCACAACTTCACCCCCAATTTCCTCGGCGATTGCTTCCGCACTCCGGGTGCTAAACTGGGCCTGGACAAAAATGACTTTTACGTTCTTTTCCTTTGCTTCGGAGATAAGGTTTGCAAGGTCCTGTACGCTCGGCTCTTTCCCTTCGATTTCAATCGGGATCATGGTAAGTTCGTACTCGGCAGCAAAATAGCCCCAGGACGGATGGAAAACCATGAAGTTCCGTTCCTCGCGCCCTTCCAGCTTTGCCCTGATCCTTGCGTCCAGTGCGTCAAGTTCTTCCAGATAAGAGTCCCTGTTTTCGGCGTAGTAGGCTTCGTTTTCGGGATCTATTTCCACAAGCCCCTGGTAGATATTCTCAACCATGACCTTTGCATTTACAGGAGATGTCCAGATATGAGGGTCCAGGCCTTCATAAACTTCGGTTTCAGGTGCATTCTCACCATCGTTTCCTTCCGGTTCTTCGAGTTGCCCCTCTTCATGCACCTCTCCGAGCTCTTCTCCATGTTGATGATGAGCAGCCAGTTCCCTGAGTTCGACCCCTTTAGAGCAGTCCACAATCAGCATTTCACTGTTGACAGCCTCAATCTTATCCAGCCAGACTTCCTCAAAAGGAAGTCCGGACCCGACAATGGCATACATCCGGGCTTCACTCACTTCCCGGAGCTGCCTGGGCGTGGGTTCGTGGGTGACAGGACTTGCCCCCGGAGGGATCAGGACAACGGCTTTAACCCTGTCCCCACCGACCTTTTCTACAAACTCGGCCTGGGGAAGGACGCTCACGACCACCACAATGGGCCCTTGCCCCCCTCCGGTTTCAGCCCCCTGTCCAACGGAATTATTTTCAGGAGCCGTGTCCGCACAACCGCTGGCAAAAAGAGAAAGGCCTACCGCCAGCAAAACTAAAATAGGTAAAATTTTAACTTTCATGCTTATAACCCTCTCTCCTCATCCTCATTTTTCAGCATAAATCCGGAATATGTCAATTTTGGTACATTGCCAAATTTGGTCTGAGCCCAACATTTTGAAGTATTTCCATCAATGTTTGGTATTCACCCAAATTATAAATCAGGGGGCAATTCGCTTATGGGGCAATTCGCTTATGGTCAATTCGCTTATGGTCAATTCGCTTATGAACCACGCTTTCATTCATTCCGGTAATCAATATGGATACACTTTTCGTGCGTGATTTCTCCACACACTCCGACCATCGGGTGCCCCATTGCACTACAGATCTTGTCCACCGCTTCCTTTGAAATATGGGCCTCAAACCTTGAGACTTCCTCGCAAGCTTCCTCCGAAGAAAGCCCGTAGTGACTCAGTAAGAGGCTCATGATCCTGTGTCTCCTGATCAGGAACTCCGCATACAGCTCCCCATGCTTCGTTAAGTCGACCCCCTTGTAAGGAACATGGTCCAGATAACCTGAAGCTGCAAGCTCGTTAAGGGCCTTGCATGTAGTGGAAGGATCCACTTTAAAGCTGGAAGAAATTTCAGTAGTCTTTACCGTCCTTCCTTTTTTCAAAATGAATTTCAGGTAATCTACTTTCCGGGGAGAAAGCTCGAGACCCGTAATCTCCTTCATGAAATAGTATAATAAAAAAACAGATATTTATTCCTTTGTAATTTGTTGGTACTACCCCAAATTTCCAGGATTTTATTTGAGAAGGGGAAAATATCGCAGGAGAAAATATTGCAGGGGAAAAAGTTGCGGGGGAAAAAGTTGCAGGGGAAACCATTGCGTTTAAATTATCGAAGCCCTGCAAAGGTTGAGATCGTAAACAAGGGAGACGAAAACTTGCAGATGAACTGCTAAACACAGCTCTTTTTCAGAAACCAATGAAATAAACTCCGCAGACAAGCAAGAAACTAACAACACCCATCAGGGCCCCTCCCAGGGTATATGCCCTGAATACCTGCGGAGGCTCAATTTCGGCCAGCTCCCCGAAAATCCAGAAAAAGGGGTCGTTGACGTGTGAGAACAGGAAAGTGCCCGATGCCATGGACAGGATGAGGATTTCCACAGGAAGCCCGAGTTGCGGCACCAGGGGCATTATAAGGGAGGGAGCCACAAGCATTGTCACTACCCTTGAACCCTGCACGGTCTGGAAGGCGGCAGCCACCAGGAAAGGCACTACAATATGGGGAAGGTTCATTTGCATGAACATCTGCCCCAGAGCCTCCCCGGCTCCCGTCATGGCGAGGGTTGCCCCAAGAGCTCCACCTCCGCAGAGATCAAGGAGGACAACCCCACCCCTTCTTACGGCTTTTTCGACGAGAGTTCTGAGTGTGGCAATTCCCAGCCCCCTGGCGGAAAAAAGAGAGAGGAAGACCCCTATCAGAAGCGCGACGTTCGGGTCGCCGAGAAAGGCAAGTAAAGGATGTTCAATGACAGTTTTTGAAAGAATTAAAATCAGAGGGAAAAAAACAGGAACATAAGCTTCAAGCCTTTCAAGATTTCCATATATCTTTTCCTCTTTCACTTCCTCAATTGCGGACTTCCCGGCCTCTGAAGGCTGCTTTTCACCTTTCTCGGAAGGTCTGGAAGGTCCGGAAGTCCCTGACCCTTCTCCAGTCCTGAATTTCCTGGCATAGAGGTATCCTGCAATGGAAGTGGGAACTGCAATAAAAAATCCCAACAGGGCCAAGAGGCCAGTATTTGCCCCAAATTCTTCTGATGCCGAAATTATCACAGGGGAGGGGTAAACAAGGTTGAAAGAGGCAAGCGTACCCAGCGCCAGGGCGGTTGCAGTGGAAATGGGGGGGTTATTGAGCTTAGCCGCCGACTCTTTTGCTATCGGAACAAAGATGACGTAGGCCAGGATACAGCACGTCACAGGCACGGAAAAGAGAAAACCCAGGAAATTCAAAGCCAGAAGAGGATTTCTGGAAAAACGAATGATGTCGCCGGCAATCACGGAGGTACCCCCGGTCTTCTGGAGCACGAGTCCGATGATGCTCCCGCAGGTGATGATGATCGCAAAGTGGGAAAATACCCTGCCCATTCCCGAAGTTGCCGCTTCCACCGCCCCGAGGGGGTCTCCTGCAAGGATCCCTGTAAGGATTGATACCGAAACCAGGCTCAAGAAAGGGTGGAGCCTGAGTTTGGCAGTAAAGAGAAGGATGCAGATAAGGGCGAAAAGGAAGATAAGGACCGGATTCATTCAACTTAGAATTTCATCTGAACATATAAAATTATAGTTGAAGGGAGGTTTGTTGGTGAGAGAAAGCTTGTTGGTGAGAGAAAGTTACTGTCCCACAGGGATGTTATCAGGGAAGGAAGGGGAGAGATAGGAGGGAAAAAAGAAGGGAAGAAAAAGGAGGGGAAGGAAGGGGATTAGAGAAAGGGATGAAAAAAAGAAATAGAAAGAGAGGATCGGAAAAGAGAAGGGGAAAAGGAAGGGGTGGAAAAAAGAAGGTAGAAAGAGAGGATCGGAAAAGAGAAGGGAAAAAGGAAGAGGTGGAAAAAAGGGTGGTAAAGGGTGGAAAGAACGTTTGGAGTTGATGAAGGCTGAGGTTTATTAATTTTTCAACTGCTATCAAAGAGCTTCTTCACAAGATAGCTGGTTGAGTTCGTCCACTTCTTCTTCTCCAAGTACCTTTGCCAGGTTCAGGAAAATGAGAAGCCGGTCTTCCAGCTTTCCGACCCCTTTCAGGTATTCGGCATTTATTTTTGACTTGATCATTTCAGGTGTGGGTTCAATGGAAGAGAGGGGGAGCTTCATGACCTCTTTTACGGAATTTACGAGCATGCCGATGACGGTATCCCCTACTTCCACGATAATGATTCTGGAGAGCTCATCGCTCTCCTTCGGGCTGAAACCCAGACGGATATTCAGGTCGATCACGACAATGATTTTTCCCCTCAGGTTGATCAGCCCTTTTACACATTCCGGAGCCTGGGGGATCCGGGTGATCTCAGGAGCCGGGATAATTTCGGAGACCTGCATGATATCGACTCCGAATTCTTCTCCCGAAAGCTCAAAGACTACAAGCTGGAGTCCCTCATCCGAAACTCCCGAATCCTCTCCTGATGTTTCTCCAAACATGGCAATTCCTCAATATGGGGCTTAATCTTCCGTGTTTTCCTGACCCTCTTCGGAATCCCCAAGCCTGAACTTTTCCGTAGCTTTTCTCATCCTTTCCCCGAGCAAAGTGAGGTCATTTGCCATACTGGCGAGTTCTGACATGGAAGCGCTCTGTTCCTCGAGAGCTGCTGCAGCTTCCTGGGTTCCGGCGGCGGACTGCTCCGATATTGAGGATATATCCTCAAGGGTAGAGGTAATCTCTTCGATGGACGCAGACTGTTCCTCTGTAGCGGCTGCAACATCCTCAATCATGTTTGTGATCTCATTAACCGTGGAAACAATCCCTTTGACCATATCGAGGGCCTCGTTCACGGAACTGGAACCGATCTTCACATCACTCTTGCTGGCTTCTATCGACTCTACAGTGTCACCTATAACAGCCCTGATTTCATCGATCAGCCCGGAAATATTCTTGGCAGCGCTCCCGGATTCCTCGGCAAGCTTGCGGACTTCATCGGCTACAACGGAGAAACCTTTCCCGTGTTCACCTGCCCTTGCAGCCTCAATTGCGGCATTGAGTGCAAGCATATTGGTCTGGTCTGCAATCCCGGTAATGAGCGCCACAATCTCATTGATCTGCCGTGATTTGGAGTCAAGGCCTTTGATCACGCTTTCAGTCTCATCTACAGAGGACTGAATGCGGCCCATTTTTACCAGGACTTCTTGGGAAACATTCCCGATGTTGTTAACCGTGTCATTTACAAAGTTTGTGTTTTTGGAAACTTTCTGGGTATTATCGGCAACTTCCTGGATGTTGTGGGTCATGTCCTGCATTGCATGGGTTATGTCAACTATTTTTGAAGTCTGCATTTCTGCACCGTGAGAGATTTCCGTTGCCGTTTCCGAAATCTTTCTTGACGCCGAGGCTACTTCCTCGGAAGAGGCAGACATTTCTTCGGAAAGCGTGGCAAGATGGAGCGAACCGCTCTGGATTTCCCTGATAAGCTGGCGCAGGTTTGCAACCATATTGCCGAAGGCTTCGGAGAGAAGAGATATTTCACTGCGGGAAGTGCCCTTAATTTCAACAGTCAGGTCTCCTTCCGAGATTTTGTCGGAAGCCTCTAGCAGTTCGTACATCGGCTTCCTGTAAAGGTTCAAAATCACAAAAACAAGTACAAAACCGAGCAATACCGAAAAGAGAGTTACCAGAAGGATTTCATTGACAGATTCACTGATCAGAGCGTTCAATTGCTCCTTCTGATCCTCACTGGCAGCAGCCGTGACTTCTTCCACCCGGCTGGCTATAACCTCCATATTTTTCCCTGCAGCATCTTTTCTTGCTTCCAGAACTACCAGTTGCTTGAAATCTGCACTGACGGCTTCGGCACCCACAATTATTGTGTCTATCCTGTCTGTATTTTCCTGCTTCTCCAGTCGCCCTCTAATGTCTTCAGCAAGCTCTATGACACTTACCATTAGCCTGTCAAAGTTGGCCGCATGCTCCTGATCACCGGTGATTACATATTTCTGGTACTCATTTCGAGCTTCCATCATCAGCAGGAGAAGTCTCTCGGCATCCTCTGCATTTGATAATTTTTCCTGGAGAATTTCATTTGAGGAGCCTTCCTCCAAATACTGTTCATACTGAGCATGCTGGTCCTGATGAAGTTCTTCGGCTTCCTGCATCATAGCCTCCCCATCGGAAACCAGCTTAATGCTAAAGGAAGTCACCTGATTGTCAGCCTCGACATAGTCTTCAAATTCTCCCCTGAAATCACTGGAAGCGACCAGTACAACATCCATTCGACCCTGATTTACAGGGTCAAGATAGTCGAGGTATATTTTTTTGGATATTTCCGCCTGCCTGGGAACCAGATCCAGATAATAATATACAGCATCACGGGAAGCAGAATCGCCATGAATAATATAATTATCTTCCGCATCCATGGCGTGTTGCATATTATCAATGATAAAGGTCATATTTTCAATAGCCCGGGTCTTTTTCTCAACATCATTCATGCCGCTGTAACCCGTATACCCAACAAAAAAGATCAAAACCAGAAGAAGGGCAAATCCTATTACCACATGCCCTATTTTTGTGTTTTTAAGCATCTTTTTTCACCTGCGCCTCCAACCTGTCCATCTTTAACTCTTTTCCACCCTACGGAATCAAATTTCCAGCCCACCAGCGGCGTTTGCCGGGAAAGCAAACTGAATAAAATAAATGTTCAAAATAATCCTGTTAAAGATTGTTTCGTCCGAGTATCTTGATAGGTATTATTTTTAAAAATTCATAAATTTTTTGATACCCTTGATAAATCGGCAATTAAAATCGCGAACTCTTCCGGTACTCTCAAGAACTGGACTTAGCCTGTCAGAAACTCTTCGATCTGGGACCTGAAAATGCCGAAATTTATAGGCTTGGGCAGGACGGCATGACACCCGGCTTCAAGGAACTGTTGTTCACTTTCGGGATCGCTGTATCCTGTTACGGCAACCACCCTGATGTCCCTGGTCTCAGAATCACACTTTATTATCTTAAGAAATTCAAGACCGTTCATCTTCGGGAGTTCCATATCCAGCAGTATCAAATCAACTCTACCCTCATTAAGCACTTCCAGTGCTTCCACCCCGTTTTTTGCCTTCTTCGGCTCATATCCAAAAGACTTCAGCAGATCTGCCTCAATCATAAGGTTAAGTAAATTATCCTCAACAACAAGGATTTCGGACATATGACTCAACTCTCAAGATTAACAAACTCTAAAGATAAGAACTCTAAAGATTAACAAATTGCTCCAGACTAAATGATTTTTACAGACACTTATTACTATGATTTTACTGCTATTGTACCTATTGTTCTGAATTATGTGAATATTTTCATTTTATGTAAATATTTTCATTTTGTATAAACATTTTATTCTACAGTTCCAGAAGTGTTGTTAATTGGAGTTTAGGATAACAAATAAAGGGGATTAAGACAAAGGGATTAAAGCACGCGGATAAATTACTCCAACTTGCAAGTACTATAATAAACTGTAGAAGAATATAAAGTTATTTATCATGAAGCATTTCATGATTTTAATATTAAAATAGAATTTAAATCTTCATTTCCTGAATACGGGCGACTCCAAGATTGATTGGTAACTTTTTTGCAACAGAGCGATAAAATTAGACCAGATTGACAAGTTTAATTATCGAAGATGTCAAAAAAGTTTAATATAGTGCGCGCCGCATATTATTCACGTGACCAGACAAAATTTCGATTGATATCACCGAATACTTCTGATACCTTACAATTTCAACCTCGAATCGGAAAAAGTCATCATTTTTCCCTCGAGACAATCATTCCAGCAATATATCTTATCGTCTCACTTTCAAAACCTGGGACAAACTTGCAAATCGTTTGATTATAAGTTATTTAAGAGGCATAGTAAGAACATAATAAAAACAGTTAATACTGAAAGTGGCAATAGTAAAAGGAAAAAAGATAATTTGTTGTCGCTCACTTCATAAAAACAAAAAAAGAAGGTAAAAGACATGGCAAGGATTATGATCGTGGACGATGCCGAATTTATGAGAATGGTGATAAGGGACATTCTCGTAAAGCAAGGACACGAAGTGGTAGCTGAAGTAGCTGATGGAGAATGTGCAATTCAGAAATATCAGGAAGTGAAACCGGATCTCGTGCTGATGGATATTATTCTGCCGGATATGGAGGGTACCAGAACCCTGCAAAAGCTTCTTGATCTGGATCCCGAGGCGAAAGTAGTGATGTGCTCTTCCCTGGGACAGAAGACTGTGGTGATGGAGTCAATAAAAATAGGTGCAAAAGACTTCATAGTTAAACCCTTTGAACCCGATAAGGTGCTGGAAGTAATCGAAAAGGTCATTGTACTGGATAATTGAAAAAACACTTTTCGAAAAAGTGCCTTGAAGACTTGCTTCAGACGAGTAAAAACTTGCTTTGAGATTATTAAAGACCTGCCTCAAAACAAGTAAAGACCTGCTTTAAGATGAAGTGCCTGAAATGACCATCACTGCGCTCGTTGTAGACGACTCAGCCCTGATTCGGAAAGTCCTTTCGGATATATTGAACAAAGACCCTGAAATCGAGGTAATAGGGACTGCATTCAATGGAAAGGACGCACTTGAAAAGATCAAAAAATTCAGGCCCGATGTCGTACTTCTAGATAATGTGATGCCCGTACTTGACGGTCTTAGAGCCCTTGCCAGGATAATGAAGGAGTACCCGACCCCTGTGATCATTGTTTCCGCACTCGGGGAAAAGGCTGAAGAAATCACCCTAACGGCATTTGAATACGGAGCCGTAGACGTTATTCCGAAGCCGGAGGGAATTCTCAGCCAGAGCATTCCGGAAATGGCGAAAGAAATCCGCAAAAAAGTGAAGACCGCAGCAAAAGCCAATCTTGACAACCTGGAATGCATGCGGTACCCGGATAAAGAAAAGCCGGACAAGGTTAAAACGGAAGGGAGAATGGAATGTGACGAATCCTTTACGGCCCCGGTAAAAAACGTTATTGCAATCGGCACGTCCACAGGGGGACCCAGAGCCCTGGGAAAGCTCATAAGTGCACTTCCGGCCGACCTTCCTGCAGCAGTCCTCGTTGTACAGCACATGCCCCCAAGCTTTACGGCATCCCTGTCAAGGAGACTCAATGCGAAGTCAGCCCTCGAAGTCCGGGAGGCAAAGGAAGGAGATGTGGTTGAAAACGGAGTCGTGCTTATTGCACCCGGTGACCATCATATGGAAATTGTCCGAAAAAAGGTAAAAGGCAGGGAAAAAGATGTTGTCCACCTGAGCCGGACACCCAAAGAGCTGGGTTCAAGACCTTCCGTTAACGTCCTTTTCAGGTCTATTGCCCCTATTTACGGCCCGAGAATAATCTCCCTTATCCTGACGGGGATGCACTGTGACGGAGCGGAAGGGGCAGAGGAAATCAAAAAAAAGGGTGGCAAGGTTATCGCCGAAGCTCGAAGTTCATGCGTTGTATATGGAATGCCTGGAGAAATAGTAAAAAGAAAGCTTGCCGACTTCGTGCTCCCGCTGGACAGGATGGCGACGGAACTCATGAACATGATAAAAGTTTCTTCTGAATAAAGATGCTTCTGAATAAAGGAAAAAATTACAGTAAAGCAAAGAGGAAACCTTCATAATTTATCACAAAAACAGGGCTAAGTAGAGCAAAAAAAAGAAATTTCTGCATTTCAGGATAGAACGGGAAAAGATCATGGATCTGTCAAAGTATATGGGCATTTTCAGGGAAGAATCCGAAAGAAACCTCAAACAATTGAACGATTCACTGCTAGCACTCGAGCAGAACCCTGAAAATATGGAACATGTGAATATAGTGTTTCGTCTAGCCCATACTTTCAAAGGTATGGCAGCGACGATGGGATTTAAGCAAATCGTTGAGCTTACCCACGAAATGGAAAGTCTGATCGAAAAAATCCGTACCCAGCAGCTCAAGCTAGATGCCCCTTTAATCGATCTTCTGTTCGAATGCCTTGATGCCCTGGAAGGGCTTGTGGAAAACGCCTGTAAAAATGAGGGCATCAAACCGGGCACAGGTAAAACCGGGGAAGAAGAGAAAAGCAAAACCTATCCTGATCCCGGAGAAGTTTTGAAAGCACTCAGAACCATAAACACAACTACAACTACAACTACAAAAGAAAAAACAATAGGGGAGCAGGCCTTTTCCAGAGATAAAGATGGAGAGGCTGAAGAAGATAGAGATAATGAAGAAGATAGAGATAGTGAAGAAGTGCCCATATATCCAGATGAAGAAACTTCCCCATATACAGAGACAAGAGAAGAAGTTCCGGAGACAAGAGAAGGCACCTCAATAACAGAAAGCTCCTCAACAGCCTTTCAAATAACAGAAGAAGGCATCTCCATCGCAGAAATCGAATTTTCAGAAAAAGAAAGAGCAGCAATGGAAGAAGCGGAAATGGATGGAGCGAAGGTGATGGTCGCCCACATTGCCCTGAAGGCTACCTGTCTCCTGAAATCCACCTGTTCAGCCCTGGTAATCCGTAAGATTTCGGAAAGTGGGGAGATTATCAGGATCTTTCCGGATATTAATGAACTTGAAGAGGAAAATTTCGGGCTTGATTTTGAAGTGGTTTTTTCGACAAAAAAAGATGAATACACCATCAAAACCGAAATTAACAACATTTCTGAAATCGAAGATATGTCACTCAGGAGTTTGAGCTCCGAACAGGGATACGGAGAGGCTTACAAAAAGACTGTCCATGTACATGAAAAAATCCCTGAAAACTTATCTGAAATATCACCTGAAATATCATCTGAAATATCATCTGAAATATCACCTGAAATATCATCTGAAATATCACCTGAAATATCATCTGAAATATCATCTGAAATATCATCTGACAGCCCTTCCCTGGAAAAAATCGATTTTGAACCGGAGAAAATGGAAGGTGAGGCAGTAAAAGGCAGAAAAATACCTTTCTTTTCTAAACCCGATCCTAAAATAAAGAATATCAAGAGCGTGAGAGTTAGCACTGAACAGCTTGACAAGCTGATGAACCTGGCAGGAGAACTCGTGATAACGAGGAGCAGGATCAACCAGCTGACCCGGGAATTTAAGTCCAAGGAACTGGAGGAGACACTTTCAGAACTCCGGAAACTAACCAGGGAAATGCAAGAAGAAGTGATAGAAGCAAGGATGGTGCCTCTTGACCATATTCTCAATATTTTTCCCAGAATGGTAAGAGACCTTGCAAAATCGGAAAATAAGAAACTTGATTTCATTATAAGGGGAAAGGAAATCAAGCTCGATAGGACCATTCTGGACGAAATAGGGGATCCCCTGGTCCATCTCCTGAGAAATGCAGTAGATCATGGGATTGAGAGCCCGGAAAAGCGCCTTGAACTCGGGAAAAAAGAGACAGGGACGATAATGCTCACGGCTTCTAGACAGGAAAATTACGTCATCATAAAAATCGAAGACGACGGGCAGGGAATAGACACGGAAGAACTCCGGAAGGCTGCCGAAGAAAAGGGGATTATTTCCCGGGAGGAAGCGGAACAGCTTCCTGACAGAGAAGCAATACAGCTGATCTTTACCCACGGTTTCAGTACTGCCAGCAGGGTCACTGATGTCTCTGGCAGGGGCGTGGGGATGGATGTTGTAAAGAACCGGATTGAAAGTCTCGGAGGATCCATAAAAATCGAATCAAAATCCGGGAAAGAAACCAGGTTCGAACTAAAACTGCCCCTAACCATCGCCCTTTATCAGGCCATGCTGGTAGAAGTCGGGAGTGAAAGGTATGCAATCCCCTTCACCAACATAACAAAAAATATAGAAATCAGGACAGAAGCCGTCCGGCATATCAACGGTGAAGAAGTTATTATGGAAAACGGAAAAGTGCTCCCCTTACTGAGGCTACACACTCTTTTTGGGTTGCCCGTTGAAGAGAGAGAAAAACTCGTTGTCGTAGTAGCGGAAAAAGCTGGACAGGTCATAGGAATTGTGGTTGACAGGCTGCTCGGAAAACAGGAAGTTATAATAAAAAATTTCAAAAGCAAACTTCTGGAGGATACAAAGGGATTGGCAGGTGCGACAATCATGGGCGACGGGAATGTGGTTTTGATCCTTGACATCAATACCCTTGTCTGAATAAACTACTAGCTGGAAAAATCTGGAAAAATCACTGAAAAACAATGTTCTTAGATACTGGAAAATGTGGACAAAATGGAAAATGAGAAATTCAGAACCGATGGAATCCAGGAGGAAGACCCGGATTTGGAGCTGCTGAAGAAAGCCATCAAGAAAAATATCGGCTTTAACTGTGAGCAGTATAAGGAGTCTCATTTCAGGCGCAGAATTAACGTACGTGTCAGAGCCACCAATTCAAGTAGCTATGCAGAGTACCTCAAAATCCTGAAAAAAGATCAGGATGAATACAGGTATCTGATTGAAGCCCTTACCGTAAATGTTAGTGAATTTTTCCGGAACCCGGAAACCTACACGGTGATTGAAAAAGAAGTCCTGCCAGCCCTGATAAAATCCAAATCCAATTCACTGGTGAAAGCAATTCGCATCTGGAGCGCGGGCTGTGCAGCAGGGGAAGAAGCTTATTCCCTTGCAATACTGCTGCACAGGATTCTGGGCAAGGACTTTGGGAAATACAGGATAAGCATCATAGGTACGGACATTGATTCCTCCAGCCTGGAAAAAGCGAGGAAAGGTGTCTACATTGAAACCGCACTTAAAAATGTGGATGAAAAAACAAGGGAACGGTATTTTATAAAGAAAGGCGGGATGTACCAGGTCACCGACCAGTTGAAGGACGTCACGCATTTCAAGCGCCACGACCTGATATCCGGACCGAAGCTAAGCCACTTTGATTTGATTATCTGCCGGAACGTCATGATATACTTTAATAAAGAGATTCAGGAACAACTGCATCTTGACTTCTATAAAGCCCTGGGCCAGGGAGGCTTTTTCATAATAGGAAAAGCGGAAACACTGCTTGGAATGGCAGCCGGTCATTTCAAGCCCTACAATACAAGGGAACGCCTGTACGTAAAGGAAAATGAAGGAAACATCCATGGGAAAAGAGGAGATATCCATGGGAAAAGAGATCAGGAAGCTAAGTGAATTTGAATACGGGGCCTTGAAAGAGATCGGAAACATCGGAATGGGAAATTCTGCAACCTCTCTTTCAAAGCTCACACACACCGGTGTCCACGCCAATATTCTGGGTGCAGGGTTTGAATTAATTGAAAATATACCGAAAATCATGGGCACCTCAGATTCCCTTGTTATGGGAACCTTCATGCATATCAAAAAAGAGTTGAATGGTTATATCCTGATATTTCTCCCTGAAGACAGCGCCAGAAATCTCTGCCAGGCAGTAACCGGAGAAAGAGAAGTAAACCTTGCGGACAGTATGAACAGGTCCGTGATTGAAGAGGTAAGCCATATCCTTGCAGGGACCTATATCACTGCCCTTGCGGATTTTTTACATATGGACGTTTCCATTTCAACACCTTACAATGCATACGACATGCTAGACTCAATCCTTAACCACGTGCTAACTGAGATGTGTTATAAGGCGGATTTAGCTCTCATACTCGATTCTGAATTTCTGGTAAAAGAAAATAAGATTGAAGGGATTTTTGTTTCCCTGTTTGATCCGCTTTCCCTGGACTACCTGTTAAAAAAGATCAATGAAATGCTAAATAAGCCATGAAATGGGGACTATCAAACAGGAAAATGAAAGCCAAACTTAGTTAAACCAGGTATGAAAATCAAATTTGAAGTGTGTTTCCATGCTCTCTCAAGTTCAGACATTTTCACCCGGCAGGCCATCCCTGAATGGGATCCGGATGAAGGCAAAAATCAATCATATTCCGCATAAGGGAGGTCTTTGAAAAATGCCTGATATGCCTGATTCCAGCTTGATTATCGTGAGGATAGGGGACTTTGCAGTAGCCAGAAGCCCTGTAAGAATAAAAACCTCAGGACTTGGCTCCTGCGTAGGAATAACGATCTATGACCGGAAAGAGCAGGTAGGAGGTCTTGTCCATGCCATGCTTCCTAGCTCAAAAGAGGATCACCTTGAGAGCAACCCTGCAAAGTACGCCGACTCGGGGATAGAGTACATAATAGAAGAAGCGATAAAAATAGGAGCCTCCAGAAAAAGACTAGAAGCAAAAATCGTCGGTGGTGCAAGCATGTTTCCGAGAACCTATTTGAACATAGGAGAAAGAAACGTAAAATGTGCTAAAAAGACGTTAGATGATCTCGGTATTTCGCTTGTCGCAGAGGACACCGGGAAAAATTACGGACGCACGATAATACTGGACACCTCTACCGGAATTATTTTTGTAAAAAGCGCCCTCCAAGGCTGCAAAGAGATTTAAGGTTGTACTTAAACTGAACTTACAACCGGTTATTAGCACCTACTTCTTTACACTACTTCTTTACACTACTTCTTTACACCATTTACTAACACTACTTCTTTACACTACTTCTTTACACTACTTCTTTACACTACTTCTTTACACTACTTCTTTACACTACTTCTTTACACTACTTCTTTACACTACTTCCTAACACTACTTCCTAACACTACTTCTTTACACTACTTCTTTACACTACTTCCTAACACTACTTCCTAGCACTACTTCCTTGCACTACTTCCTAACACTACTTCCTGAATTGAACTATCAGAATATCTTCAAAATTTGATCCGAAATTCTTTGAAAAATGGGTTCATTTCCAATTCTCTGAAAAATTATATATCTGATATAAATATTATAATTGACATTAATAATGCAAATAGTAGTATAAAGTTTATTATGTACTGAATTAAACATGTGCATTAGCAATTAAAACTACAACTGATGGGAGAAATTACAGAGAACTGGCAGAGAACTGCAGAAGATCGCAGGTATACTCCCATTAGGCTGTATTCAGGATGTTGGCAGGCTGGTAGACAGTAGCAATAACAGTGCCGGACAGTGTTAAACAGGACCTGCCCTGCTATATTGGAACATGCGATATTATATGTACAGTAAGATATGTACAGTAAAGAACATCCCAATACAGCGATAACACCCGAATAACACTAAAACGAAAACAAAAAATAACATCAACCGACCTAAAAAAAGAGCGAGGGATTTTTATAGAACTCAATGGTGTAGAAATCGAAGATACATATGCAGAAGCGTTTCCGATCAAGATGGCAAGGGTCCTCATAACCGGTGCAACAAAGCGCTGGGCTCAGGTGGCAGCCACTGAAGCTACTGGCTTTGGGACTTCAGTCATCATGTGCCCTGCAGAAGCCGGGATCGAAAGGTTTGCAAGCCCCAGCGAGACCCCTGACGGCAGGCCCGGAGTCTACATCCAGATCTGCACTTTCGGATACAAGGCACTCGACGAACAGCTGCTCGAAAGGATCGGACAGTGCGTGCTGACAGCACCCACCACTGCAGTATTCAACGGGCTCCCTGACGCTGAGAAACAGTTCAACATAGGATTCAAGCTTAAGTTCTTCGCAGATGGTACAGAGTCAGAAACCGAAATCGCAGGCAAAAAAATCTTCAAAATTCCGATAATGGAAGGGGACTTCCTGGCCGAAGAAAACATCGGAGCCGTCAGTGGGATTGCCGGCGGAAACTTCTTCATCTTCGGAGACTCCCAGATGAGCGCTCTCACTGCAGCCGAAGCTGCCGTGGACGCAATTGCCGAACTTGAAGGCACCATCACTCCCTTCCCCGGAGGCATCGTGGCCAGCGGGTCCAAGTCCGGAGCAAACAAATACAAGTTCATGAAAGCCACCGCCAACGAGAAGTTCTGCCCCTCCATCAAGGACAAGGTCGAAGGCACTGAAATTCCAGCCGACGTCAACGCCGTATACGAACTAGTAATCAACGGACTTGATGAGGAAAGCATCAAGAAGGCAATGAAAGCCGGAATTGAGGCCGCAGTTACCGTCCCTGGCATAAAGAAGATCAGCGCAGGAAACTACGGTGGAAAACTCGGCAAGTACCAGTTCAAGCTGCACGAGCTTTTCTGAGCCGGGCTGCTATTGCCCACCTTTTTTCCTTTTCTTTTTCTATTTTCTTCTTTTGACATTTTCTAGATTTCTTTTAAGCTTTTCTACTTTTCTTCCTAACTTTTCGATTATTTTTTTACAACTTCTATTTTTCATTTTGTCTTTTCCATTTTTCTTCTTAAATTTTCTATTCTTCTTTTTTCCTTTTCTTTTCCCCACTTCCAAATTTCTTTTACTCCCTTCCTTTTTTCTTTCAGTCGAATGCCCCGTTGCTTGCAGCTGGGTGCGCCAGCGCAACTTTGATTTTTTTTCTTTCACCCATATTCTTTTGATTTTTCAGGTCTTATTACTTTTTAGAACATTCGCAGACAAGTGGCATTGCTTTTCAGGACATAATTCCTCTTCAGGACATACTTGCCTTTCGTAATTTTAGGAAGTATGGTTTTTAACACCAGTGAATCAATAAACGGGAGTGGAAAACTGAACAAAAGTAAAAAATAAACGGGAGTGGAAAAACTGAACAGAAACAAACTCAATTACATTGTGGATTTTTGCCTGACCTTTCTGTTTCTAATTGTGGCCTTCACTGGCCTTTACATGTACTTTTTCATCCCTTCGGGAATTCCCCATGGGAAGTATGTCGTCTACATGGGGCTCACAAAGGCCACATGGCTCTGGATTCACAACAAATCAGCAATCCTGATGACAATTGTCGTCGCTGTCCATCTCATCCTCCACTGGAGATGGATTGTGTTCACGACAAGAAACTTCTTCAGGAGGGAAAAAGTAAAAACGGAAGTATGCGAATCCGAATGAATGTGGTCCAATGAAGCTGTTTTGAATAAAAAGTAAAGGAAAAAAGTAAAGGAAAAAAAGTAAAGGAAAAAAGTAAAGGAAAAAAGTAAAGGAAAAAAGTAAAGGAAA
>JAENYU010000011.1:51657-55773 GCA_016841625.1 Methanobacteriota archaeon | reverse complement strand
AAAAAAGTAAAGGAAAAAAGTAAAGGAAAAAAGTAAAGGAAAAAAGTAAAGGAAAAAAGTAAAGGAAAAAAGTAAAGGGAAAAAAGTAAAGGAAAAGAAGGAATCAGAGTCCAAGGGCACTGAAACCTGAAAGGATTACGTCCCGCGGGTCGATGCCGGTTACCTGCACCATGACATAGGCACCCAGGAAGGTTCCTATCACGCTGCCCACGTTTGCAAAGCTGGCTACCAGAAGGACTCGCATAAACCTGTTTTTGAACATTTCCCTGAAGGTTTCGATCCCTGCAAGGGCTTTTATGTCCTCGGTGGTCGGGTTGCGCTGTTTTGCTTCGACGAGGCCGGCAAACCAGCCTGCGGCCATCATGGGGTTAAGGGATGTCAGCCAGGCCACCAGAAAAGCCGTTGCAATGGAATAGGGGTGACCCCCCGCAAGCAGGGTCCCTGCCGCACTCAGGGTCCCGTTGATAAGGAACCACCAGCCGAAGGCTACTAGCAGGAGTTCCAAGGATGTACCCGAGAGGAGCAGGAGTAAAAACACCGCTATGGCCAGGGCGACAATCCCGAAGCCAATCGCCTTGCCTATACTGAAGCGTTTTTTGGGGATTTCCATGAGAGTGCGCAGGGGAGGTATACTCTTCGGGTCCTGGAGGTATTTGAGAACCCCCGGCTTGTGCCCTGCCCCTATTACCACAACAATCGTTTTGTTCCCGCCGGCTGCTGTCCTGAGAATGCTACTAGCAAGGTAAGCATCCCGCTCATCGATCAGGACTTCGGCCGCAGTCGGGGCAAAGTCTCTGAGTTCACTAACAAGAGCCGTGACAACGTCCTGTTCCGTGATGTTATCAATATCGATATCAGCTCCTTTCCCGATTCCGATCAGCCCACCGACAAGAGAACCAAGCATCCTGATTTTTTCCAGAAACTTCATCCGGCCCCAGAAACGCTGGAGCGTAACCTGGATGTCCCGGTCGATCAGGGCTACCCTGGCTCCTATAGCCTCAGCCTCGTCAATTGCCATAAGCATCTCGGCACCTGGTTTAACACCCATATCTTTCCCGATCTTCTTCTGGACATAGGCCAGCAGCCAGTGGACCATGTAGAAATAAACCTTTCCTCCACCCAGAATGTCTTTGATGGGGAGCTGCGTCTCCTTGACATTACCCTTCAGGGAATCATAGCGTCCCCGGCAGAGTTCAACAGCCACAATGTCAGGCTTTAACTTCCTGATGGCTGTCCTGACCTCTTCCACGCTCTTCTCCGAAACATGAGCTGTCCCTATGATCACTATTTTCGAAGGCTGACGCTCAGCCGCCCGGGCCTCCCCCGCCTGACCCTCCGGGGTGGACGAAATTGAAACAGGGGTTGAACCGGGCAGACGTTCTGCAACAAAGCCGGAGCTCAGGTCCAGCTTACCCTCGACCACAGTTCCTGCCTCAGCCGCAGATTCAAGTACCGCAGCCTCGGATTTCTCCGGTGCGGAAGCTGAAGAATTAGAAAGTTCAGACTTTCCTGCGGAAATATCGCCTTCCGCAGATTCGGTTGCAAGTTCATCCACGGAGTATATGGAATCCTGAGACGAATTTTGAAAGTAGTACTCAGGCTCCTTGTCCTGAGAATCTGTGACATCGGATTTTTCCATTATTAGTCTCTCTGTTGCGGCGGCCCAGAAGAAAGGAAAATTTTCTGAACCCTGAAACCGCTTCGTTTAAAGATTTAAAAATACCTGGGGTATGCTAATTACCTGCCAGCAATTTATAATTTTTTGCTCCTTTAAATTTTTTCCAGAATCTTGAACAGTAAGAACTCAATACTGTAAGAACTCAATACTGTAAGAACCTTCTCAGTTATGATTCCCATAAGAATTCATGTGTAAGAACTCACTTAGTTATGATTCCCATAAGAATTCATGTGTAAGAACTCACTTAGGACCCGTTGCAAAATAACGTGCGTATATATTCCAATTGTGCCTAATGGTTTTCGGTATCATCCAGACCAATCGAAATTTACTATGAATTGCAAATTACGCAGGTTATTTCGCTGCAGGCCCTTAGTTATGATTCCCATAAGAATTCATTTGTAAAAACTCACTCACTCATTAGCTTCAGGGTCCTTACGAGATCTGTCCTGGAAAGGATTCCGACCAGATTCCCGTTATCAATGACAAGGAGCCTTCCGATGTTCCGGCCCGAGATCAGTTTCAGGGCATCGCTTGCCTGCCCGTCAGAGGGTATGGATATAATGTCTTTTGTCATTACTTCCGAGACAAGAAGCACAGGCCGCTCGAGTATGGGAACCCTCTGGACATCGGTAAAGCTTACTACTCCTTTCAAGATACCGCCTTCCATGACAGGGTAACCCATATGCTTATTTTCGAACATGAAGTGGACCAGGTCTTCAACACTCATGGAAGGGTGGACCGAGACCACGGCCGGGGTCATTATATCCCGGATAAGTATGTTTTCGAGAGTCACCGAAGCCTGAGTGGAACGTTCTTCTTCTGACGCCCCGACATAGATGAAGAGAGCTATCAAGGGAAACCAGAGGTTGCCAATCAAGATACCGAAAATAGCCATAAGGATCGCAAAGAACTTCCCGACAGTTGCAGCGCTCTGGGTAGCTTTAACGTACGACATCTTCCTGGCATAAAGAGCCCGAAGCACCCTGCCCCCGTCCATGGGAAAAGCAGGCAGGAGGTTAAAGACTCCAAGCACCACATTCATGGCCCCGAGAATCCAGATGGTAAGGAAAACAGGGTTCTCCGCAAGCGCCGGATTAGGAGATATGAAGGTTCCGTAAACGAAAAGACAAACGAAACCTATCACCAGACTCGTCAAAGGCCCTGCAAACGCCATCTTGGCTTCCTGCGAAGGTACCCTTGGCATCTCTTCCATCGACGAAACTCCCCCGAACAGGAAGAGTGTAATGCTGTCGATATTGACCCCATACCGCATCGCCAGGTAAGAGTGTGCAAGTTCATGCAGAAGAATGGACACAAAGAGCAGAATGGCTGTCAGTGTCGAGAGCGCATATCTGGTCAGCGGAGGTTCAACCCCAAAAAACCCGAAAGGCTGCGGATTGATCGCAAAAACATACGCAAAAACGGGCAATATCAAGAGAAAAGTGACATGCAGCTTGATTGGTATACCCATTACGCTTCCGATTTTAAATGAAGATTGCATAAATAAAATCCCCCTCTCATTAAGGTAATTTTAATCCGGAGATCCTTGATTCGAAGACCCCTGATTTTAAAGATGGTTAATCTTAATCTTAATCTTTAATTTGAAGATTCCTGTAGCAATATATTATATTATTTTAGATAGTATAATTATTTTTTCATTAACAGCTAAAACTGTATCAATTAGAGATCCCTAACTTATACTCATACAGTAGGACTTACGCAGTTGAACAAAAAACCAGTGGCATGAGACACCAAACTGTATAAATCATAATATTCTTGATAAGGTCTCAAGTGCTTGCTTTTACATCTCAAGTGCGTAACTCCTAATACAGGTTTGCTTTTCAGAATTATATTGGGTTATTACCCTTGCATTTTGATGCAAAAATTCTAATTTTAAAGCTGGATGAGTATAATATCTAACAGACATTTAAGGCTGGATCAGCATCACTTCGATACATAATCCCACATACTACTCAAATCCCCATGTTATTACTTTGATAATAATCCTATAGATATTTACTGTACATAAACTGAAGTCTAAAAGAATGACCTGAAATACAGGTGGATAACTAAAGTACTCAAGTGAGCGACTTAGGATTTAAGATGAATAACTTGAGACATAAAGGTGAAAAAAACCAAGTGAACAAAGACAAGTAAACAAAGCCAAGCGAAATAAAAACCGGATACTTCAAAGTCACTGGCTACTTCAGAAACGCCGCCTAACTTAAAGACCGGCTAAATAATGGATCGGCTAAATAATGGATCGGCTAAATAAAGGACCGACTAAATAAAGGAAAAGGACCGACTAAATAAAGGATAGCCTAACTCAAAGACAGCTGATCCAGAGTCGGAGGTATTTTAAAGCCTTTTAGAAGTTCGAGGCCTTTTCAAAGTTAGAGGTCTTTTCAAAGTTAGAGGTCTTTTCAAAGTTAGAGGTC
>JAENYU010000011.1:50061-51647 GCA_016841625.1 Methanobacteriota archaeon | reverse complement strand
CTTTTCAAAGTTAGAGGTCTTTTCAAAGTTAGAGGTCTTTTCAAAGTTAGAGGTCTTTTCAAAGTTAGAGGTCTTTTCGAAGTTTGAGGCTTTTTCAAAGTTCTGCTACTACCTTCTCCAGATCCTTCAGGAATTCTTCGACATCCTGGGTTGTTGTGTGGGGCATGAGGACGATGCGGAGGGCTCTGGGGCTGCGGACGATTGAGACGTTCCAGCCGAATTTTTCATAAAGTTGTTCCCGGACAAGGTCAGGTTCGGGCACACCCAGTGCGACGACGTTCATGACGGGGGCGAGGAGGGGATAAAAGCCAAGTTTCCTTGCGTCTTTTATAAGTTTTTCTGTAAGTTCCATGCAGTATTCCACGTTTTTCCTGTATCCTTCCCTCCCGAGGTGTTTCATCACGGCATAAGTTGCAGCAGCTGAAGCGCCGCTCCGGGTGCCTGTGAGGGTGAACTGGGACTTTGTGGTGAGATAAGGAGTTTTGACCTGAAGGGAATCGATGAAACTGTTCGACCTGAAGAGCAGAGCGCCCGAGGGAATTGTGGACAGGCCCATCTTGTGGGGGTCAATGGCGACGGAAGTAACACCTGGCACTTCAAAGTCAAAAGGATATGACTTTTCAAGGAAGGGAATTACAAACCCTCCGAAAGCGGCATCAATGTGCAGGAAAAGATCCTTTTCAAGGGAAAGTTCAGAGAGACTTTCTATGGGATCCACTTGCCCGAATTCCGTGTTTCCGGCTATTCCCACGAGTCCTATGGTATTTTCATCGGTCAGTTTTTCCACGGAAGCCAGGTCAACCCTGAACTCAGAGTCCAGGGAAGCCCTAATGATCTCTATTCCGAGCATGTTAGCGATCTTGTCAAAAGAAAAATGAGCCGAATCCGGGATCACAATGTTGGGTTTTGTGATCTGCGGTTTTCTGTGAGCACACAGGTTCTTCATTGCCCTGATTGCCTGGATATTGGATTCTGTTCCCCCGGTGGTAAGATAACCGCAGAAATCACCGTAGGATAACTTACCGGAATTTCTAAGAGAAGGAGCATGGAGTAACTCTCCCAGCATGTTGATGACTTCCTTTTCAAAACCATAAGTTCCCGGAAAGAGCCCGAGATCCCCGAGGTTGGCCTCAATAAAAAGCCTGTGAGCCTCCACCGCAATTGCATGGGGATGAGTGCACATTGAACTTAAAACCCGATAATAATCCGTATCCTCTAATTTAGCCTCTTTCAGGAGGGATAAAACCTGTTTTTCAGAAAGACCCTGCTCATTCATATAGATAAAGTAAAAACAATTCTATTTAAAATACTTATGGAATGTGTTTATGAAAATTCTTAAAGGTAGATAAACCACTCAAAAACAGCTATGGAGGCGGTCTCAAAACTCACTCCATTTCTACAATTGTATAATGGCCAATATTGACTTTAAATTCAGATAAAGAATTATTCTAAGAATTGTGTGCGAATTTGCCTGATTTTTGAAAGATGTTTGTTTGCTCTTGAGTTAATGCTTAAAAAATAAAAATTGAAAAGTTAGAACAAGAGTTAGAACAAGAGTTAGAACAAGAGTTAGAACAAGAGTTAGA
>JAENYU010000011.1:29346-50051 GCA_016841625.1 Methanobacteriota archaeon | reverse complement strand
AGTTAGAACAAGAGTTAGAACAAGAGTTAGAACAAGAGTTAGAACAAGAGTTAGAACAAGAGTTAGAACAAGATTAAGTAAAAATAAAATTTTGTTTAAGAGGGGGGAGGGGGACCCCATGATTTCCACTGGAGAACGTTTCTAATGGAGGAAAACGATAAAATAAATTAAACTCGCTAATTATTTTTTACTTTTTTATTATGTCTCAATTTCGTACAATAAATACATGTTTTATAACAAAGTATATATACAATTAGTGTAATAACATGACAACATTATCTTGTTGCTATAACTAAATAAAACAACGTTTTATTTTGTTGAAACAAATCGTAAGACCCTCCAGTTGAAATCATGGGGTCCCGGTCTTATTTAAAGGTTGCACTGGAAATAAAGGGGTCTTTGGAACATATGTTTGATCTTTTTAGATTTCGAAAGATAGAAAGATCAAAATGGGAAGATGACCTGTCAAATTATTGAAAAATACTTCAAAGTTTCTTTCTACAATTTCTATAACACTTTGTCCAATCTAGGTGAAATTGATAGTTCAGGTAGAAATCTCAGAAAAGAGGCTATAAAATTTCTTAGGCCAAATTCAAATTACAATGTCCATCAAGTCAAAAGATTTTTCCTTTAAGATTTTTTCCATCTTATAGTTAAGAACTGAATGATCTTAACTAACCCAAACTCAAACCGTTTCATGTCTTTGAAGTTTCCTACACTTTTCGACCTTTTCCTTATTGAAAACTTCCAGCTTCTATTTTCAAAATCTTTAGTTGAGATAATAATTCCAGGTTTTTGGGAGTCTATTCAAAAAATGATCGGAAGAAAAATAGTATTTCCTCGAGGATATCTCCTGGATGTCGCTTAAATAGATTAGTTACAATATTGCGTGCTTGACTATAAAATGTGGAAACCCCGATAGACAAACCAAGAAAAAAACCAAGAGAAAATCCGGTAGAAAATCCGATAGACAAAGCAAGAGAACAACTGAGGGAATCCACAAAGCAGGAGAAAAACTGAGAACTGAGGGAATCCAGGTTGAAAAAAGTAAAAAAAATGATCTAGCAGTTCATTTCTCCCCGGTTCCAGTTTATTTCAGGAAGATCACATTGATAGATCAATTTGCCGTTTTTCTTCTTTTTTTGTCTTGTTTTGATTTTCGTTTTTTAGAGAATTGAAAATTTATGTTTACAGGGATTGACATCTTTTTTTATGCTCTTTGTCCCGGTGGCTTAGAGCTGCTTTACGCGGTCGAACTCTTTCTGGATTTCTGCGGAGGGGCCTTCCTTGTCCAGGATAGTGAGGACGTAGATCACGATGCATGAGAGGACAAAACCGGGAACGATTTCATAGAGGTCAAAGATCCCGCCTGAGAGCTGCTTCCAGAGGATGACCATGAGCCCACCGGAGACCATCCCTCCAAGGGCCGCATTTCTGGTTGTGCGCTTCCAGAAGAGGGAGAAGATAATGATCGGTCCGAAAGCGGCTCCGAAACCTGCCCAGGCATAGGAGACCAGGCCCATGACCGAGTTGTTCGGGTCCCTGGCAATCATGTAGGCGATTGCGGAAATCACGATAACTGCGAGCCTGCCGAGCCAGACCAGTTCTTTTTCGCTTGCATCCTTTTTCATGACGATCCTGTAGATGTCTTCCGTAAAGGCGGATGCGGCTACAAGGAGCTGGGAGTCAGCGGTACTCATGATAGCTGCGAGGATGGCAGCAAGGAGGATTCCTGCGATTACCGGAGTGAACATGCTGTTAATAAGGACAATGAAAATCGTTTCACTGCCCTCGGCTCCCAGAAAGTCGGGGTGGAGATAGGCCCTTCCTACAATTCCTATGACTACGGCAGAGATCAGGGAAATGATGACCCAGACCATGGCAATGAGCCTTGCCTGCTTGATCTTATCGGGAGATTCGATGGCCATGAAACGGACCAGAACGTGGGGCATCCCGAAATATCCGAGTCCCCAGGCAAGGTTCGAGATCAGAGGGATTGCGCCTCCGGCGAGGGCGGTCCAGGGGTTAAGCAGCTGGGGGTCGATGCTCTGGATCAGGTCCACGGTTGAACCGTAGCCACCGATTCCTTTCATGGCTGAAAGGGGCACCAGGACGATGGCACAGATCATAAGCATGCCCTGAAAGAAGTCAGTCCAGCAGACAGCCATGAACCCTCCCAGGAAAGTATAGCTGATGATGACTAGGGCACCGATCAGAAGGGACTGCTGGTAGGGGATTTCGAAAACGGTGGTAAAGAGCTTTCCTCCTGCCACCAGTCCTGAGGAAGTATAGAGCAGGAAGAATACCAGAATCAGGATGGCTGAAATAATCCTGAGGGAGTGGGTGTCATCCCTGAACCTGTTTTCGAAGTACACGGGGATGGTTATCGCGTCGCCTGCAACCTGGGTGTACTGACGCAGTTTCTTAGCCACGAACTTCCAGTTAAGGTAAGTCCCGACAGCCAGACCAATCCCGATCCAGATGGCTTCCATCCCGGCTAGATAAGCATATCCGGGAAGCCCTAGCAACAGCCAGCCGCTCATGTCCGAGGCCTGGGAACTTAAAGCTGTAACCCAGCTGTTCAGTTTTCTGCCTCCCAGGATGTAATCAGCGAGGTTCTCCGTTTTTCGGTAATAGAGAATCCCGATAGAGATCATGAAGAGTAGATATAACGAAAAAATAAGTATAATACTAAAATTATCCGATACCATTGTTTAGCTCCAGTTTTTTAAAGGGTTTGTGACTTTGTAAGGAACTTTTCAATTATCTTAAGAACTTTTAACGAGTTTTAAAAGGTTTTAATTTCCAATTCCTTTTTTATAAATTGTTCTATTTGCAACTCAATTTCTACAAATCCGTTTTAGACAACTCTGTTTCGGATTTTTGAATTCGGCTCCTAATTGGATGCAAATATGTCTTCAGGATCCATGCGGCATTTAGCAATAGTATTATACAGCAAATCTATACAGCAAATCTGAATTTGACGTCTTGCTTCGTGATTAAAAATCCATATTTCGGGAATTCTTCCTGTTTTTAAGGAAATTCAGGAACTGGAAATCCGACTTGTATGATTTTTTTACCCTTTACTTGTATTTTTTTCGCATTGCAATACAAATGTATATTTATACCTGATTGTCCAGATTTCTGATTATTTCAATGTATACTTATATTTTTATAAGTTTTTTGAATTTTTCATGATTTTACATGTCATTACACAAAAATCCAGAAAATAAGTTAGACAGTTGGGGTCGGGAAGTCAAATAAATTTTTTCATACAGTTGTTTTTAATCTTCACAAATTTGTTTTCAATCTTCACAAGTTTGCTTTCAATCTTCACAAATTTGTTTTCAATCTTCACAAATTTGTTTTCAATCTTCACAAATTTGTTTTCAATCTTCACAAGTTTGTTTTCAATCTTCACAAGTTTGCTTTCAATCTTCACAAGTTTGCTTTTAATATTACGATTTTAAATAAGAAATATTTTTATAGTTTCAGTGGAAGTAAAGGGGTCAAAATTTTGATGATTTTTTCCATCCGAAAAGGGGGATTCGGGTTCAATCTCCGCTGATCATCCATAATAGCCGAATTTCCGAGTTTTTTCATTGACCTAAACAACGTCTATACTTTCCGTTTTCATCCTTGGATTTGAGGGTTTCGGCTCTTTCCAGTGGAAATAAAGGGGTCTTCACCATAACCATTAATAAGGTTCACTTCCTTTGCATCTACTGCAAATGTGATCCTAAATCGGTTGTTTATATACCGATGTCACCTAAAATTTTGGTCAAAGAGGAGGGAAGGTGGCAGGGAGTCATCAGGATTTTGAGGTTCCTGAGGACTTCATGTACGTAAATCGGGTTATTTGAAAAGACTGAGGAATCCCGATTGCAGAACTCAAAGTGCCAGATCTTCATTTCAAATCGAAATTCCATTCCCATTCACAGAGTTACTTTCGCTAAATTTCAATCAGGAGTGAATGGTTAAAACGTGGATATTCATATCTAAAAAACTTACAAATAACACTCAAGATTTAGAACCCTGAACTTTATGGAACCTTAAGATACGGAACCTTGATTACAGAACTGTGACTTTAAGGAACCCTGAATAACAGAACCCTGAATAACAGAACCCTGAATAACAGAATCCCGGGAATGGCGTATCATACAATCCGATGACCCTGGATATCAGTGGACATCGAATCAGAAGATATCGAAATTCGCCTGAGATTCCTGTGTTCACAACTAAATTAACCCCAAAGACTAACTTGATCTCTGGATCCAGAAAACTCCAGATTTATACTCATACAGATTTAGTTTTCAGAATTTGTTGGATTATTGCTCTCCATTTTGAGGCAAATAATTCCAGATTTTAAAGCTGGATGGTATAAACTGCAGGTTTCAAGTTTGAAGCTGCTAAATGAAAATGTTTGAAATTGATTTGCAAAACGCTCAAAGTGGTTTAAAATTGTGCGAATCCACTCCTAATACATTCCAGCTGTTTGCAATTAATTTGTTGCAAGAAGAGGGTCATTCATGATGAAAGCTCAATCATTAGACGGACTGTTTGAAAAATTACTTGATGGACAGTCGATTTTCAAAAACAAAGAGGTCCTTCGACCTTCATACACGCCGGACCTGTTACTCCACCGGAATGAACAGATCAATAGCCTTGCAACCATTCTGGTCTCCGCGTTGCGGGGGGAGACTCCTTCCAATGTGCTGATCTACGGAAAGACAGGGACTGGAAAAACTGCCGTGACCCGCTATGTTGGAAAAGAACTCGAAAGGGTGAGTGAAGACAAGTCGATCTTCTGCTCGGTGGTCTACATTAACTGTGAGGTCATCGACACGCAGTACCGGCTCCTTGCAAACCTTGCCCGGCATTTCGAGGAAGAGGTCCCCATGACCGGGTGGCCCACGGACCAGGTCTTCATGAAGTTCAAGGAGGCGATCGATTCCAGGGATCAGGTCATCATCATCATTCTGGACGAGATTGACAAGCTGATCAAGAAAGGGGACGACGTCCTCTACAACCTCTCCCGGATCAACACGGACCTCAAGAAGGCCAAGGTCAGCATGATCGGGGTGTCCAACGACCTGAAGTTCACGGAGTTTCTGGACCCGAGGGTCAAGAGTTCCCTGGGAGAAGAGGAACTGATCTTCCCGCCCTACGACGCCGAGCAGATCAGCGACATCCTGAAGCAGAGGGCCAAGATGGCCTATAACGACGGGGTCCTTGGCGAGATGGTCATCCCGCTCTGTGCCGCCTTTGCCGCCCAGGAACACGGGGACGCCCGGAGAGCCCTTGACCTCCTGAGAGTTTCAGGGGAAATTACCGAGAGGGAAAACCAGCCCCAGGTCATGGAAGAGCACGTGCGCCGTGCCCAGGAAAAGATCGAAGTCGACCGCGTGGTGGAAGTGGTGAGGACTCTGCCTACCCAGTCCAAGCTCGTGCTCTACAGCATCATCCTGCTCCGGAGCCGGGGTAAGGAAGGCAAGAACATCACCACAGGGGAAATGTATAACGTCTACAGGCAGCTCTGTCACCACATCGACGTGGACATCCTGACCCAGCGCAGGGTAACGGACCTAATGTCCGAACTCGACATGCTGGGCATCGTAAACGCAGTTGTGGTAAGCAAAGGCCGCTACGGCCGGACCAAGGAAATATCCCTGAGCGTCCCCGCTGAAAACACCCGCAAGGTGCTCCTTGAGGACTACCGGTTAAAGCCCCTGGTCGACTTCAAGACCTCTGTCTTTAACAAGATGTTCTCGTGAAAGAAGTTTGTAATTTATAATCGGGTGAAACGGGTTTTTTCTCCCGGCCTTTCTCAAAGGCTTCTTCTATGACCCCCTTTCCTTCCTTCTTTTCTTTCTTCCTTCCTTCCTTCCTTCTTTCCTTCCTTCTTTTCTTCTTTTCTTCTTTTCTTCCTTCATTTCAGGAAAAACCCACCAGGGTCCTTTACCGTCCCGCCGGAATTTTTGCGGGCCGTTTTCTTCTTTTTTTCTTTTTTTTCATTAGCTTTCTTCTTTTTTTTCGTTCTTTCAGGAAATAATATATATGATCCTGTGTTTTGACTACGATCATGTTATATACTTTATAAATCAGCCTGTACGTTTCATGATTCAAATTTGAAAGGTTCAAATTAAAAGGTAATTTATAATGAAGATCATAGCGTTCGTAGGCATGCCTGCCTCGGGAAAATCCGAAGCTGCCAGTACTGCCGTTGAAATGGGCATTCCCGTTGTTAACATGGGGGACGTGATCCGAAATGAGGTGTTGAGACGGGGGCTTGAGCCCAGCGACGCCAACACCGGGATGGTTGCAACGGACCTCCGGAGATGTGAAGGTATGGACGCAGTTGCCAGACGCTGCATCTCCCAGATCCGGGAGACAGGTTCGGAACTCGTGGTTGTGGACGGGGTCCGCGGGATTGCCGAACTGGAGTGTTTCAGGCAGGAGTTCGGGAACAACTTCATCCTGGTTGCCATCTACGCTCCCCTTGATACCCGTTTTGACAGAGTACAGAATAGGGGCAGAAGTGATGACATGGACAGCATAGACGGCCTCCGCAACAGGGACGAGCGCGAACTTGGCTGGGGCATGGGCGACGCCATCATAGCTTCCAATGCAGAAATCGAAAATGACTCCACTCTTGAAGTTTTTAAAGAGAAGATCCTTGCAGTCCTGAAAAACTATTCCGGAGAAAATCCACTTAAGTAAATTCATTTAAGAACCTGCTCGTGTAAATCATTAGTATGAACCCACGGAGTAGGTCCATCACCTAAATCCATGGAGTAATTCCATCATCTAAATCCATGGCGTAAATCCATCATCTAAATCCATGGCGTAAATCCATCATCTAAATCCACGGAGTAAATTTATGATACATATCGAGGTTTCAGCAGCCGTATATCCTACAGAAGACCCTGAAAAGGTTGCCGGGGCAATCTCAAAGCTTTTCTCAGGTATTGAAATTGAAAAGATAGCTCTCGAATCCGAAAAATCCGAATCTGGAGAGGCCGGGTCGAGACCCTCCTTTTACCTATCAGGGCAGGGAGGGCTTGACCTCCTGTTCACCCTGCATGGACTCATCCGCAAGGAAATGATCATAGACAGCATGCACAATAAAGCCTTCAATAAAGGTCTCTCCTATGACTGTCTCTCTGTTAACTTTTTGCTCAACAAGCAGGCGGCTTTTGTGGGGATCCCCAGCGTTCCTGCAGAAAAAGAGCCCCTTGGATCCATCGAGGTCAGCATCCGGGCAGAGTCCCCCGAGGAAATGGAGCGGCTTTTTGAGTGGGTCCTGCCTCTCACTGAAGACGGGAAACCGATTGCTGAAGTGGGAATGGATTATGTGGAAAGGGGTTGAAAAATTCCCGAGCTTTTGGGATAACTATATTTGAAATCCCATCTCAACTTTATGCTACGTAACTCTATGCTACGTAACTCTATGCTATGTATGGGTTATCAATGGTAAAATCGGAATGAGGATTTTCTTTCATGCAGCTTCGTAGAATCAGTTTTTCTTCGCGTGCGGTTGTTGAAGACCCCTTCAAATGGGCCTATACGCTTGAAGACCACGGGTACACGGGTTGGGAGATAGTACAGGAAGGTTCCCAGTGCCTGAACAGCAAGAATATCCAGAACGTGCAAAACATTCATGAGACCACAAACCTGGAGCTGACCCTGCACCTGCCTTTCTCGGATATGAACCTGGCAGGTTTAAACGATTCCATCCGGGGAGAGGTCATCAGGCAGATGAAACACTACCTGATTCTTGCTTCGAACTACGTGAACCTGGCAGTGATTCACCCTGGCTACCTTTCTCCTTACGGGGCGCAGGTCCCGTACGAAGCCTACCAGACAAACCTTGCCTCCCTTACGGAGATCTGCGACTTTGCCGCGGATTTCGGGATCCTGGTAGCCGTGGAAAACATGCCCGATTTCCCCAAAATTTTTGGAAAATATCCGGACGAAATGCAAGAGATGCTCGGTGCCGTCGGGAGCCATAACGTGGGTTTCACCTTTGACGTGGGGCATGCCAACACCGTAGGGCTCATAGACGAGTTCCTGGACCAGCTGGGAGACCGGATTTCCCACGTGCACATCCACGACAACATGGGTGAAAAAGACGAGCACCTCCCTCTGGGTGAAGGCACTGTGGACTGGAAATCGGTTCTGGAAAAACTTTCGGGTTATAAAGGGATCTTTGTGACGGAAATGAGTTCGATTGAAGAAGGGGTCAAAAGCCTGGAGTTTTTAAGGAAGCTGTGAGTTTTCGAGGTTCCATCTTTCATTTTCTTTATTTTTTCAGCTCTTTCACTAAGGTTTTTTCGGCTTTGTAGAAATAATCTCTGGACCAATGACCAATAAAACAAAAAACACAGATGAGCACAGATAGAGATCATATAAATCTGGTTCATCTGGTTCATCTGCTTTAATCTTTGGTTCCCATATTAGTTCTTTTTTCCCAGCGTTTCCAAAATAATTGTTTTACCTGAAGAACCTGTTGAAATTACTTTTTAGTTGCCTTGCAAAAGATAACATTGTTTCCATTCCAGAGATCGGTATCCGGCAATACATCATCATAGCACTCGATTTTCTCAAAGCCTTCCTGTCCCAGCATCTTCTTCAGGTCATCGGACGTAAAGAAGTGAGTCCAAAAACGATATACATCGGAATTGTCAGAACTATCCATCACGATGTGCTGGTACAATATCACTTTGTCTGCCGGGTAGCAAAATGAATCTGAAAGAATCAGGTATGGTTTCTCTTTCCAAAAGCCGCTCTCTTCCATTTCCCATGATTTCTCAGCAACTTTCATTTCGATGTCCTTATCGCTTAGAACATCAAAAATGAAAGTTCCACCTGGTTTTAAAGCCCCATAAATATTCTGTAATAACGTCTCTCTTTCCTGTGGCAGTAAGACGCCAAAGTCAGTAAAAACCATCATTACAAGATCATATTTATTCTCCTCACACAGTTCGAGGTAATTCTGGTTTACATATTCTATATCCAGGTTTTTCTTTAAGGCTTCTTTTCTGGCATATTCAATTGAATTCCTGGAGAAATCGACACCTGTTAATTTATGCCCTCTCTCTGCCATGATCTCGGCATACAATCCCGGCCCGCATCCCAGATCAAGAATGTTCATTTTTTCCATATTGACTGAATCTAAAATCCAGTCTACAGTACTCTCTATACTTGATCTCCTCCGGCTTGCCAGGTCGATATCCGGATTCAGATGAATGTCCAACAACTGCTTTGAAATGTGGTCATCTGTCCACATAACAGCATTCCCTTCTGCATAGATTTGCGGTTTCTTTGTAAACTCAATAATGTCTGTAAAATTCATAAATGAGCCCTCCTTTCTAACTTCACGGACTCTGTATCTACGATCAACGGTTAGACCCAATATCTACGATCAATGGTTAGACCCAACATCTGCGATCAACGGTTAGACTCCATATCTACGATTAACCGTTGACCCAATATCTACGATCAACCGTTGACAACTTTCAATAAAACAGAATACTTCAGTTGTTGTTCATTATCGAATACTTTTAGGGTTTCTTATTAATAACTTGCGGCATTTGGGAAACTTTTCGTGTAGAAATTATTGCCCACTTCTGCGGCTAGGGAGCAGCTCTCAGAAGGGTAGGCTGCAGGATAAGGGCGAGGGAATAGAGAGTGCATTCATTCACTATTGCCGTGCTCAGAAATTCCGATTTATTGGGGAGATCGAAGCACAAGCACATTTAATTGTAATTGTTTAACCCATTCCAGAAAAATCCAGAGTTGAAACAAAAATATCTTTATAGGTTAAGGGAATAAAAAAATCGCAGGTATCCAAAAGTGGCGGATATAGAAATCAAGCGTGGGTATGAAGTCCTTCCCGACAACAGGGTTAGGTTCGGCATCCGCGTGATCAACAATGGAGATTCCGCCATTTCTGAAGTTGAAGTAATCCTGGATTACAGTCATTCTTTTTTTGAACTTGAAGGCAGTAAGATAGAAGAACTCGGCACGATCCCTCCTTCTATCCCCCGCACGGCAAAATTCATTCTGAAACCTCTCGGCTGTGTTCATCAAGAAGAAATCGGGGCAATCGTCCTTTTCCGAGATCACAAGTGGGAGAAACACACCCTCGACATGCGCCCGAAAGAAATCCACTGTGTCTGTCCTTTCCTGAAAGAAAAGTCTATTACGAGGTCCGATTTCCTGAAACTCTCAGATGAGGGTTACTCGGCTGAACACGGTGTAAATTTCGAAAACATAGCTCTTGAAAAACTCGTTGAGTTTCTTTCTCATTCCTGCAAAAATCGGCTGTACAAAGTTGACGAATTTTCCATTGAAAAAGGGAAAGTCCTGTACCTCGCAGGCGATTCCCTCGGAGAAAAAGCATACTACCTGCTCACAGCCGTAGTCATAGAAAGGGAGGAAATAGTTCAGGTCCTCCTCCATGCAAGTTCGGACAAATCGTTCGGGCTCCACGGCTTTTTAAACGAAATTCTTGAAAACCTGCGCCACCTTGTCCGGAGTGTCAACTCTGCCAGGGAAATAGGGATAATCAAACATGAGCAGGTAATCAACATCATCGATTCTGTGGTGCAGCATACGAATTTTTCCGGGGGAACAGGCCCGTCCTCGGTTAATATCCAGGACAGTGTTGTGCAGCGAACTAACTTCGGATCTTCCGAGGATGAAATAAGGAAAAAAGGGGCTGAAGATAAACTCCGCAGACAGCAGGAAAATGAGCGCCTGAGGAAATTGTAACCACTTTCGACGATAACACTTTGATAATTTAGGCAGAAAGTTGGTATAGACCCCGGCGAAGCCCGAAGGCCCGAAGCGTGCGAAGCCGCCGGGCCTGAGGTGCTGAGCCTCGCTGGAGTCTTACAAAAATTTATTATATTGAGGTTGGAGAAAAAAAATGCTTAAAATATTCACCCTTGATTACTGGGAAAAATTTGCAATAATTATACCCACACCGATTTTTAAGTCCTCTTGAGTGAGCGCAGCGAACGAAAAGGACGCGTTCTCCCGAAGCGCAATTCGGGAAGCGCAACTCGGGAAGCGCAACTCGGGAAGCGCAACTCGGGAAGCACAACTCGGGAACTACAAAATTACAGAAAACATATATATATCATTTCTGCATTTTTGTTAATATGCTCAGTCCTACGGGGATACTCATATTCAGGGAACTCGAGAAACCGGCCACTATTTCGGAACTTGCGGAAGGGCTTGGCTTAAGTGAATCCAGGATTTCGGAAAGCGTCACCTTTCTTGTGGAGGAGGGGCTTGTCGTAAAGGAGAGAAGAGGGAAAAAGGTCTTTGTCAGCAGGGGAAGGACCCTTCATGCAGGGGCTCTTGCGGGGATTATCAGGGAATTTCCGCGGCTGCCTCTGGAAAAGTTTATTTCTTATTCAGCGATGGAGGTCCTGGGGGTGCTGCAATACCCGCATGCTCCCTCCGAAATTGCTTTGATGACTGGACTGGACAGGCGTACGATTTCGGCTGCTCTTTTGAAGCTTGGGATGTATGGACTTGTACTCAAAAAAGAAAAAAAGTTTGTGCTTAACAGGCGGCACAGGAATATTGACAATTTTGTCAAGTATTACTGGGAGTACAAGACAAACCGGAAGTTTGAAACTATTTCTACCGAGGGCCTGCTCCTCTGGCAGAGGGGAGCTGAGTTTTTATTCAAAGTTCCGGGGGCAGCCGGGGAAATGGAAATCAGGGAATTTTTAAAGAGTGGGCTGGTTCACAAAACCGCGGTTTCCCTGTTTTCGGAATACGGCCTGGGGGTGATTTCAGACTCAGAATACTATTTTTACAGCAGGAGAAAACCGAAAATAGAAGATGTTTTCATCCATACAATTCTCACAGACCCTGAAAATCCTATCTACAATTCCTATGCACTGGCCTTATTTCCGAAATGTGATCGCAGAAGCCTTCTGAAAGCGGGGAAGGCTTACGACCTGGATACTCACATTGAAAAACTTCTTGAATATATTGATAAGAAAGAAAAGAATGCCAGCTTCCTGCTGCCCTGGGGGGAGTTCCAGGCTTTACTTGAGAGGCTGACCTTAAATTAAGCATCAAACATTAGACATAAATGCTCATAGTCAATAAACATAAATAACCACAGTCAGTAAACATAAATAACCACAGTCAATAAGCATAAATAACCACAGTTATATTTTGGAGAAGCGGGATGTTCAACCGAAGCTACCTGCAAAATGAATTTGAAAAACTTAACGGGCTTCTGACGGAAAACGTAACTTTGTACCTGATCGGAGGCGGGGCCATGAGCTTCCGGGGACTCAAAGATGCAACCAAGGACGTTGATGTAATTGTCCGTACCCGAAAAGAACTGAAAGCTTTGGAAACCGCTCTCAAATCCGCAGGTTACACGGTCCCCTGCATTCGGGGGCCGTACAAAGACATGCAGGCGAGTTTAATTCTGGAAAACGATAACGGTTTTCGCTGGGATATTTTCCAAAACGTTGTGTGTAATGGGTTTCAGTTATCTGAAGGGATGATAAAGCGCACAGGGCCTCTTATTTCATTAGAAATGCTTACGGTCAGGCTGATATCTCCCGAAGACATCTTCGTTTTTAAAAGCGTAACTTCAAGGGAAGGAGACCTGGCAGACATGTACACACTTTTTATGCAGGTCATGGACTTTGAAGCCATCCGGGACGAAGTGATCTGGCAAAACGCTCATGACCGGAATTTTGCATGGCTGGCTTTTTTCTACGACGGGCTTGAAGAGTTTGCAGACAAATACTCCCTTTCCCATCCGATACTCGAAGAATTGCACGATCTGGCATATAATGACATGCTGTGCCAGATGATCCTTGAAAGACTGAAAGAATGTGCAGCTACCGAAACCGAACTGATCCGAATGTTTAAAACCGATGTAAAAAAACAGATAGAGGAACTTGAACATAAAGGATTTGTTAAAAAAGAGGCAAACGGCAAAATATCCCTGAATTCCTATGTGTGAGAAGCGGGTTGCTTCGACCAGATATTCACAAAATCAAAAATTTGATAAGTAATTCCCCTGTATATTCCTTCTGACTAGATGATCGTCTATGCTTCTCATCCCATTACAATCTCCCATACCATCTATGACCCTGCCCTCAAGGATTTCGTTTCCGATTCTCCCGACGCGGAATTCGGGTGCATCAGCCACCGGGACTGAGGTTTGAGCCACACCGAGCTAAAAATAAAAAAGAAGTTATGTAAATCTGCCTAGTAAGTTCATTGAGTTCAGGCGGGATCGGTCATCTCATCTGTTCATTCTTCATTTTCAATTTTTGGGAAAGGCCGGTCGCTGATGCGACCGTGGCTGGTGTTGGGTGAAAGGAATTAGTGAGGGCCGCCGGTTCTGATAGGTGAGAACAAAAAAGGTATCTGAAATTTTTGGACTGATGCTCTAAAATCCGGGCGGCCGGAATCACTTTCAATTTTCTGTTTCAACTTTCTTCTTTTCCTTTAAGGTACTCTACCCAGTCCCCGTTCTCAACTTTTTCAGTTCCGGGCTCCTCATCATAAACATAAATGGTGGCCCTGACCTTTTGCCCTCCGATTTCCAGATCCGTGTATTCCCTGTGGTAACCCCCGAAAAGTTCCATGTAATCGATGGATTTCGCAATTTCAAGCTGCTGTTTTCCTGAAAATTTTCGGACTTCGGCAAGGACGGAGTCTCCTTCCGACGGGTAGACGGCAGGGTAGGGGCCAAGGGAATAGAGGGCATAACCTTTTATCCTGACCGTGCCCAGAAATTCTGACCTGCGGGGCAGGTCAAAGCGCCTGCTGTTGTAGAGGTCTTCCCGGAGGGAGCCGTAGAGGGCCATTATCATTTCTTTTTCTTCCGGCCTCTGGTAGGAACGCTGCCAGCAGATATTTTTATGAAAGACATTTCCGAAGAGGCCCTTCTCCCTTTCCGGGGCTCTTTCCTGGCTTGAATCGTTTTCCATGAAGGATTCCCTTTGAAGACTTCCCTTATCTCATTTTGAGAAACCGTATGCTGCAAAACGCTGGGTCAGGTCCAGGTTTGCCAGCAGGAAGCGGTCCTCTTTGCTGTAGGCTACTTTCTTGCTTCCTGAGAGTTCCAGCACGCAGGAGCTCCCGGGCAGGGCTTCTTTAACTTCTTTACCGTCCACCAGGATCTTTTCCACGCGCACGGGTTCGGACTGCAGGCCCACGAAGAGGTGGAGCACGCTTGCGAGTTCTATTTTTTTGGTGAACTTCGAGAAGGTGCACTCCAGGGTGTAATCGGTGGAAACGATCTCCTTATCCGAGATGATAAAGCCCCTCTCGATATCCTTGGCCTGGACGTTTTTCAGGCGCATCCCGACCCTGGTACCGGTGGGAGCTTCGGTTATGTCCACGTCGTGGCTCTGGATGGAGCGGATTTCAATGTCCCTGTCCAGGGGGAAGATTTTGGTCTTGTCCTTGTCTTTTGAGATACCCTGTTTGGTGACGCCGAGCACGACACAGCCTTTCCCGGTAACGTTAAAGGCGTGGTCTATGAAAACGCGGGCAGGCAGGTCATTCAATTTTGCCCTTTCGGCTTCGATTTCTTTTGTCATGGCGTTGATCTCGGCCTTGAGCTCTTCCACACCTTCAAAGGGGTTCTTTGCGCTCTTGTTCGTGTTAATGGCGAGGCATTTCCAGCCCTCGAGTGCGGTGCCTGCGGAGATCTGCTTGATCTTTGCCTTAAGTTCGTCAATGGCGAACATGTGGGTGGTATCGGACATTGTCAGGGCAATGATTCCATGCTTGAAACCCAGCAGGTCCAGGGCGATGATGCATTCTCCCGTATGGGCGTCCATGCCCGTGGAGGGGATGCAGAGGACTGCAATGTCGGCAATGTTCAGCGCCGTTATAAGGGATTTCAAGGTTTTCGGATAACTGTGGGGGTCGATAAAGGCGAGTTTCGGGGTTTCTTTGTCGTTGTTATACAGGGTGATGTCCGAATGAGTTCCCTTTTTCCCGAGGTTTGCGGCAAGGGTGGTCCTTCCGCTCTGTTCTGTCCCGATAATTGCGGTATTTGTCATGTTGGGTCCTTTTACTTGATTTTTTATGGATCAATGTGAGTCAGATAAATGTGAGGCGTTTCAAGTTTTTTGCAGTACTTTTGGTATCTGCCTCTAGTATTAAGCTAGTATCAATTGTACTGCACTATCCTGTAACTAAACATAATATATGGACATGCTAAGAGGTTTTTAAGAGGTTTTTAAGAGGTTTTTCAATGAAGGTACATGAACGCCTGAAAAGTTAAAAAATGAAAGCCATTGTTAAGGGTAATTGAAAGTTTACATCCTTCCGTATTTCTTATGTGCTTGCTCAGCGGTAAGAATATCAAAAACGTATACTTCCTTTTCTTCTTCATCAATTTGATAGAAAACCCGATAGTCGCCAACCCGCAGGCGATATGTAACTATTCGAGTTCCTTTGAGTTCTTTTTTGTCTCCGTTACTATCCGGAAACGGGTTTATAAGCTCTTTAATTGCAGATTTTATATGTTCTTTTCGTTCTGCAGGGACCTTACCAAAAAGAGTGGGATGTACAAAAACTTTAAAGGTCATCGACACTCACAAATTCATCTTTGTGCTCTCTTATAAATTTCTCTCCATACTCAGCTAATTTATTCCGATTGTGTTCGGCTATCAGGTCATTAATAACCTTATTATAATCGTCTCCCATAGTTCCAATTTTCCTTAATTCATCACGGGTTTGCTTTGTTATCTGGATAGTTGTAGTTTCAGCCATACTGAGCACTATAGCGACTATATTATTTATAGCCACACTTTTAAAAAAAGAGCAAAAAACCGTTCAAGAAGGGAAATGGAAGGAAACCAAGCTCACCACAGTTCCCCTTTCCACATGGCTTCGGTCTTGTCGTTCGTGCTCTTGTTTATTTTTTTGATGGTTATCCGGTACTCGTCTCCCACGGGCTCAGGGTTCTCGAAGACGGAATCTACTCCGAGCCTTTTCAGGTAGTCCTCGAATTCTACAGCGGTTTTCAGGTCCTTTACCCTGATCCGGACCTCGTCGTAGAGGCGCTGACCTTCTTTGACGCTTTGCACGGAATCCCGGAGAGGAGTCAGGATACTTTCCCCCAGCTGCATGCAGCGTTTCTTGAACTCGGCTTCGTTTTCCTCCCATTCCACAGCCTGGAACCCTTCCCTGACGATCCGGGAGAGCATGTAGTCCCGCCCGGACTCGTTATAGAACTTGAAGGCATGGATGAGGTCAGAGCAGTTGCTCCGGGAAGAGGTGTACTTAACAGGGGGCAGGACCATTGCCGGGTCTTTAATAACCACTCCTTCATGCTCGATTATCCCCAGGGTGCGGACTATTTTTGCAATTTCTCCGGGAGCTGTTTCCAGGGGGATTTCTCCGAAAGATTTCACCTGCAACAAGCCGTATTTTTCCAGGATTTCCCGCCTTTGGGCTGCAGGGAGAGGTTCACCGGTGTTTTTTTTCCCTACATCGAAGATATAAAAATCCACGGACTCGACATCGTAGATTTCTTTGGGGACGTAAGGGTTGTCCGGGCCCACCATTTCCCCGTAAAGCACCAGGTCCGGATAGTCGTTGAAGAAATCCAGGTTCACCTTCACTCTGGCTCTTTCCGTGGTATAGGGGCAGATGTATCCGCTCCTGGTAATTGCAAGGACCTTTCCGTTCACTCTGGCAACACGGACGTTGTAACCGTTCATCTTCTCTTCCACGACAACGCTCCGGAGACCTTGGAAATGCTTTTCGAGGGTTGGGTAAAGTACCATGGCCCTCCGTATTTTCGGGAAACCCAGAACCATTTCGAAACTGTCATCTTTCTCATAGAACACTGTGCCCCTTTCAATATGGGAAACATCCTTGTCGAAACGAAACAGATGTTCGTGCTCTCCCCAGTTCCGGGCAAGGTATTTTTTTTCGAAAAGGTGGTGGACTTTTTCTTCCTCAAACCCGAGATATCCGGCCAGCTTTCCAACAAACCTGGCGTCAACAGTTTCACTACTCCCCGCAGTGTGCATAAGTATATCTATCTGCTTTCGGGCTTGAAATATGTTGTCCCCTCCCGCCGTTCCCCTCAGGGAATTATGTGTTTTCCCTCAGGGAACTATGTGGCATAAATAGATATGTTAAGAATCTTTTTAAGTCTTGAAACTATAATTTTCAATGAAATTTAAATTTACATTAATGAAGTTTAAACCTACGGCAAAAAATAGCTGGCAAAAGCAGATCGAAAAAATAGCTGGCAAAAGCAGATCGAAAAAATAGCTGGTGAAAGTAGATAGAAAAATAGCTGGCAAAAAGAGATTGCAAAAAGGAGACCGCAAAATGGCAGATGAAATTGATTATGAAATCATAGGCGACGATATGCAGATTGTTGAAGTCGAACTCGACCCGGGAGAGGCCGTCCAGGCAGAAGCCGGAGCAATGATGTACATGGGCCCCGGAGTCCAGATGCAGACCAGCATGGGCAGTGAGGGCAAAGGACTCCTGGGAGGCCTGAAAAAGGGGCTGAAGAGGGCGCTTACAGGAGAGAGTTTTTTCATCACAAACTTTACCCACCAGGGGCAGGGCAAAGGCCACGTGGCTTTCGGGGCTCCGTTTCCGGGTAAGGTCATCCCCATGGACCTTGCCTCAATGGGGGGGAGCATTCTTTGCCAGAAGGATGCCTTCCTCTGTGCTGCACGGGGCGTGCAAGTGGAAGTCGCCTTTACCCGCAAACTCGGGACCGGGCTTTTTGGAGGGGAGGGTTTCATCCTGCAGAGGCTCCGGGGTAACGGCATGGCCTTTATCCATGTTGGTGGTACCGTGGTCAAGAAAGAACTGGCTCCTGGAGAAACCTACCATGTGGACACAGGTTGTGTGGCAGCTTTTACCGAAAACGTAAGTTATGACATCACCTGGTCCCGGGACTTCAAAAATGCCCTCTTCGGTGGGGAAGGAGTTGTGCTCGCAACCCTTACTGGGCCAGGAACCGTGTACATGCAGAGCCTTCCTTTCTCCAGGCTCGCCGACAGGATTTTTGCGGCTTCCAGTTACCAGCAGAACAGGGGTGAAAGACGTGGTGCTGCCGGTGTTGGTGACGAACTTCTGGGTGGCCTGCTCGGAGGAGACCGCTCGTTCTGAGCCGTTAAAATAAGAAAATTCAATTAAACATCAAATTTAGTTAAAAACAGAAAAAGTCCTGCCCCAGGGGGGACAGGCATTTTTTTTTCAATGTTTTCTTCTCTTTTCCCTGTTCATATCAAACTTTTCACATCAAATTTTTCGCATCGAACTTTTCGAAGCGTACTCATTCTGCGATTGTGTTTATAACATTCCTTCGGGTAAGGAAGCCCACAAGTTCCTCTTCCAGGTTGAGGACCGGTACTCCTCCAAAGTCGTTTTCCAGCATGGTTGTGACAACTTCTGAAAGCGGAGTGTTGGTGTAGACGCCGATCACGCTGCGGGTCATGATGTCCCCCACCAGGAGGTTCTTGATCCTGGAATCCTGCTGGTTGCCTGCCACCAGGTCCCTGAAGGCGCGCATGGCTGCGACAATGTCTTCTTCTGCGACAATTCCTGTGAGTTTGCCATTTTCAATCACAGGCAGTCTACCCACGTTGTTGTCGAGGATCAGGTGCCTGGCGTGGCTGACCCGATCGGAGGGGCTGACAGTGATCGGGTTTCTTTCCATGATTTCCCCGGCGTAGCCGGTAAAGCGGTTTGCTTCCATAAGTTCTTTCGGGGTGACCCAGCCCATAACGTCCCCGTTGTTGGTAACGACGATTACTCCTCCATTTTTCTTCATCAGGGTGAGGGCGTCGCTGAGGTCGGTGTCCGGCAGGACCTTTACAAAGTTGTCGGATACGGCTGTTGCAACATGCAGAGAGGATGCGGGTTTGCTCAGTTTTTTGCGGGTTCCGAGCTCCTTGGTCAGACTTCTCATGGTCAGTACACCGAGCATCTGGTCGTTGTGGACTACCATCAGACGTTTTGTGTCCTTTTTCTCCATGAGTTCAAGGGCGTGGGATATGGTGTCTGACTTATCGATCTTGTGTGGCTGTACCATTATATCTTTAACTTGCATGCAATTCACCTCATGCGTATCCAGAATTTTTAATTGTTGTTTTCTGCTAGTTTGCGTTTTACATCGTTTCTTGCTGCCGTTTTCAGTGTTCTTATTTTTTTGCATCCTGTTCCACTGTGGGCAGCTTCACGTTTTTCCGTTGCCTGTTCCTTATTTATACTGCACATTTTCAGTATGTATTTTTTTCAGTATGTACGTTTCCGCACATACTGCCGGACATGGTTCCGGTTATTCAGGCCACGACGCTTAGCTTATGTCGCTTTTTTTTCGCTTTCTCATTGCCTTTTACATAACCGCTTTCATGATGTCGGTCCTGCTGATTATTCCCACTATTTCCTCGCCGTCCGTAACGGGCAGGGCAGTAACATCTTCTTCAATCATCTTTTTTGCGGCTTCTTTTGCGTTTTCATTGACATCCAGCATAATCACCGGGGAGGACATGATATCTTCCGCAGTCAGGGGTACTTCTTTTACGTACCTGTAGATTTTCTGGCCTGCCGGAGAGGCTTTCCGGGCCATCTTGATGTTTTTCGTTGAAAGTTTACCTTCATTGTCGTAAATGTGGTTTAAGGCAAGGTTTCTTCGAGAAATGATCCCTACAGGCTTCCCAAGGTCATTCTTGACAAGCACCCTCTCGATTTCGTTCCTATCCATCTCGTCGAGAACGTGGTTGATAGTGTGGTGCCTGTGGACAGAAACGACCTCTTCTGTCATCAGCCTGGAAACCTTGGTGTCCAGGTTTTCGGCTGTGTTGGCAACGTGGCGCACGATGTCCGTCCTTGTGACAATTCCGACAATTTCATTCTTTACCACAGGGATCTCATGGACCCCGTTTTCAAGCATCAGGGCGGCTGCCTGGGACATAGAGGCTTCGGGATAAATGGTGATTACCAATTCTGTCATCATCAGCTTGATAGGGATCTGGTCTATGGGCCTTCTCCTCCAGAGCGGTTCGGCCTGGGCCAGACGGCTGCCGATATCTGATTTCGTGACTATTCCCACCATCTTGCCTTCGTTCAGGACAAGCAGCGTACTTATCTTGTGTCTTAACATCAGATTTCTTGCATGAGACACGGGTTCATCTGCTTCTATAATATACACAGGTGAACTCATTATGTCCGCCACATTCATGAAATACCTCCTTCATTTTTATAATATATATGCATCAATAATTATAGTTTTTGAGTCGAATGTGAACTTTTTAATTTTTGGCTGCAAACTTCCCAATTTTTATATATTATTTGTCTACTTTTTGTGAAAGCTTTTTGTAAAATCGAAGTCTGCTAGCATCAAGTTTATATTAGTAGAACCAGCCGCGCCCTGCATGTCACTCCTTATATCCCTAAAACTCCTGAACATTCATTGAACATTCCTATTCATTGAACATTCCGGATACTCCTCTGTCCGACCCTGAATGTTCCTCTGGAGTCTCTTTATATCTTGAAGTCCCTCGGCCAAAAACCCTGAATCCAGGCCAGAAGTGCCGACCTGGGGGTTTCAGCGTAGTATTGTTTCATTACTGATTCGTTATTGATTGGCTACTGATCCGGTACTGATCTGGTACTGATCTGGTACTGATCTGGTACTGATCTGGTACTGATCT
>JAENYU010000011.1:0-29336 GCA_016841625.1 Methanobacteriota archaeon | reverse complement strand
GGTACTGATCTGGTACTGATCTGGTACTGATCTGGTACTGATCTGGTACTGATCTGGTACTGATCTGGTATAGGTTAAAGTTGGGATTGATTCAGTTGGGTATTTGGTTCGGAGTTCAGGTACCTGGTCTTAATTAAGAGTTCAATTCAAAATTACAGAGCTCTCAGGAAATCGCGTTCCGTAATGATGCCGTGGATGAGCCCGTTTTCCAGGATCGGAAGGGACCCTATTCTTTTCACGAGCATGATTTCCAGGGCTTTACCCATGTCTGTCTCAGGTCCTGTCCAGATCAGTTCCTTTGAAACTATAGAACCTACAGGCTGGTCGAGGGCTTCGTGGATGTTTCCGGTTACCAGTTTGTGGAAGGCATCCCCCTTCCCCAGGAAATGAACGATGTCCGAGGCTGTGACCATCCCCGCAAAGATCCCGTCTTTGACCACAGGAAGTCTTCTGAACTCGTTTTCAACCATGGTCTTTGCCGCTTGTCCGATGGGTGTGTCCGTGGATACCATTGTCACTTTTTTGCTCATGTACTCCCGGACGCTTATGTTAGTCACAAGCCCGCTCATCAACTCTACAGCGTTTCGTTCGGTGAAAATTGCCACGACCCGCATCTCGTCATCCACAACCGGGAGCCCTCCGGTCTTTCTATCGAGCATCATTGAAACGGCTTCGTCGAAGTTTGCATGCTCATGGATGCAGGCAACGTCAGTTTCCATGATCTGCCTTACTTCCTCATTTATTGCAGCCAGCAGGTTGCCCTTGTAGCGGTTTTCAACAAGCAGGTTCCTGCTTCCGCCTCCCAGGAAATCGATGATGTCCACGGAAGTGACGATCCCTTCGATCCTCCCTGTTCCGGGATCCGTAACCGGGATGCGCCTGAATCTCTTTTCAGTCATGATCTTGACCGCTTCCATTATGGTTGCGGTGGGAGGAAGGGTGACTACGTCCCTTGTCCCAAGGGCAAGGATTATCCCCTTATGTTCCGAGATCCTGGACTTGAAATCCACAGGCCCTGTATCCATTGTGCCCGTGCTGCTAATCATTCTCGGATCTTTCCTCTGTACTCCCCTATCCACTTTGTTCAGTTTGGCCTGAACTTTCGTTTTTTCGGCTGACGCAAGTGTCTTATTTTTGTTCAATTAGATCACCGAATTCGAGTTGCCGTTAGTGGTTTTCATACGCTGTTTTTCTCTTCCCGCGCTTTTGCAGGATTTCCCCTGAAACATTCGATTTTTCCCGGTTCAGCAGTTTTCCCGGGCTTTTTTCGAAAAATAAAAATCTTTTGCCAAATTTTTTGGAAAACACCTCTCCAGAACTCTACCTTTTTTCTTAATCTATAACCATTATTAATTATAATCTTTGACCGTTATAATCTTTTTGTGTGAAAAGTTCCGACGTTTATCCGGAAACGCCGTTAACAAAAGCTCCCAGGAGGTCCTGCCTGTCCACTATCCCCACCAATTTGGTTCCGTTTACCACTGTGACCCTGCCGATGTCATGGTGTATGATCATCTTCCTGGCCTCTTCGATGGGACCGTCCTCGCCAAGGGTATACACCGGAGTGGACATGATCTTCTCGACTTTTGCCGTATCGTTCATCCTCGAGCCCCGGCTGTCTTCGGACCCTATCCGGACAGCCCCGGATTTCAGGATATCCCTGCGCGTGATCATCCCCTGGATTTCCCCCTTTTCCGAAACCACGGGAATTCCCGTGTAATCGGCTTCGAGCATGTGAGCCCAGACTTTTGCGACCCTTTCATCGGGGTTGCAGGTTTCTACCTTCCGGGTCATGATCTCTCCAACATTCCGGGGCGCCCCCTTTGGAAGCTTCATGTTTTTCAGGAGGTCTGAGTTACTCAGGACTCCCAGCACTGTCCGGTCCGTAGTAGAAACAACCACAGGTACCCTGTTGTTTTTAGCTTCCAGCATCAACCTTGCCACTTTATGGATCTCCATGTCCGGAGTGACTGTAGGACATTCCCTGGCATAACCCCCGACCGTGACGTTGGAACGGGTGGCAGTGACCCTCAGGATGTCCTGGTCGGTCAGCATTCCTACAAGCCTGTCATCTTCGTCAACGACAACAAGTCCGCGCAGAAAATAGTCACGCATCAGCTGACGGGCGTGAGTTACAAAATCCCCCTCTTTCACACAGATGGGTCCTTCTGACATAATTTCGCTGACTTTCATCTGTTTACCCTTTCTCTACTTTTTTGTTTTACGTTTTGCAGTATCACCGGCTCGATTCCCGGTCCGACAGGTATTGTGCATCGAACCTAGGAATCGAATCCAGATTTGATTGATCCGCTGAATCTACATTTGATTGATCCGTTGAATCTACATTTGATTGATCCGTTGAATCTACATTTGATTGATCCGCTGAATCTACATTTGATTGATCAGCTTTTGATTTGTCCGGTATTCATAGTTCGATACCGTTGTTTGATGCCCTGGTCAATACCGGTTCTTTCGATACTGTTTTAATACCTTTGATTTAATGAAGTTAATTTTGATATCGTTGATTTAATAAGGTTAATTTTGATATCGTTAATTTTGATATCGTTGATTTAATAAGGTTAATTTTGATACTTTTCGATATAGTTGGCTTAAAGTCCCTTTTTGGGTACCGTTTCTATTCGCTTGACACTCTCGGGCCGTTAGGCCCGGAAACTTGTAAAATTCGAGAACCAATCATCAAACTCAATCGTTCAAACTCAATCGTAATAGTCTTCTTCGACATCCCGGCAGTCCCGACACAGCAGCCTTCCGTTTACCATTTCCACATCTTCGGAATAATAGCTGCAGGACTCGCAGATCCCACTGTTGAACTCCGGCTCTTCTCCTTCTCCAGTGGCCAAGAGTGATTCATGGTTCATCTCGATGAGGTCCTTGAGGATGGTGCTGAGCCCCGGCGTCACCATGAGAATGTCCGTGTTCGAGACTATTCCCATTATGTTTCCGTTTTCCAGGACCGGAAGCCTTTTTATGTCGGATTTGAGCATGATCTCCGAAGCTTCTATGACACTGGCTGTTGGTTTCACGGTGACCAGCGGAGTAGAGACGATTTTGCTTGCAAGCACCCGGCTTGGTTTTTTATCCTTTGTGACGATGTCCCTTACAAGATCCCTTTCCGTGATGATCCCCATTGCTTTTCCATTCTCGGTGATGATCACACTTCCGATATCGTGCCTGACCATCTCCCGTGCAATAACAGGGACATCCGTGTTGATGTCCATCGTGACCAAGGTCTTGTTCATGACTTCCAAAACCGACATCTCCTTTTCAATTTCCTTGATCTGGATATCGGTCTCAATTTCCTTTCTGCGGTCAAACCCCATTGATTGCCGTTCCCCCTTTTCTATCTCCGGATCGCAAAAACCAGATAAAATTCGTTTCCCAACCAATTCTGCCGGCTTTCAGGCTTCCCTTCAAAAAAACCCTGTAAAATTCCTCCAGTTCCCCCTAATTCAGGTTTTTCTCTGCAATCGGTCAAAACCCGGGATATTTTCATGGAAAACTATCTTTCTCGGATATCCCCAATCCTTACTCCCGAGAAGGTCCTTCCCGCACTTCCCGGGTGTTTTTATAGCACTTAATATATACGGGTCACTGGTACATAATGATAACGGCATTTCTTTCCTTTGTTGGACACCCGGGTTTACATAAATCCATTGCAGTATCCGTGTTTCTGATTAAAAAAATTGGGTTTTCCACGGTAAAAGTCACCTAAATGTGGGAACTAATTTTTTTTAAAACCCCTCCATTTCTACTGGAGATTTTTGCTGAGACTGAAAAAACGTAAAGTGTTATCGGAGGGGGTTCGAAGAGAAGGTAAAAGCTTTGAAAAAAGACCCGGAATAGAGCAAATGAATACAACTATACTTCTTAAGCCACCGTTTTTTCGAGCAGGAAAATTTTCAGAACCCCTACATTTCCACTGGAACTATATAATTTTTAATTTTCGGATCTATTATGATCAATAAAACCGGGTAAAATCGCCGAATTGGAAAAGAAGGAATAAGGAAGAAAAAAGGAAACAGAAAAGGGAAAAATCACAGGATGATTACCCTGCTCCGGTTTCCAACGCTCAGTTCGATTTCTTCGTTCAGGCCGTATCTTGCGTATGCGTCTACGATCTGGAGTTCGGAGTCAATGTCCAGGTCTTCGAGCACGTAGGCCTGCTCGCCCCAGAGGGTTACGCGGATGCTTCCGGTCTCATCCGTGAGTTCAAAGCCTGCTACCACACTTTCGGTCCCGTCTTCCCGTTCGAATTCTCGGAGTTCCCCCAGGTCTGAGACCTTTCCCTGGACGGAATAGCTCTCGCCCGGGATGATATCGGAAATGCCCGTGAACTTCTCCTTATATTCCACTGTTTTCTCGCTTTTCCGAATGAGTCCGTGGTTTCCGATCTGCAGTTCAACCTGCTGGTTGAAGTTGTTTTCCCGGGCGTAGGCATGGATGACCTCGATGGTTTCGTCAAATTCCACCTCATCCAGGAAATCGGATTTTTCGTCCCAGAGGGTGACCCTGATTTTTCCGGTCTCGTCCCCTACCAGGAGGTTTCCGACCCTTCCGGGGGACCCGTCCCTTTTCTCAAAGGTGCGGATTTCCGAGATGTCAAGGACCCTTCCTGAAATGTTCAGGTCGCTCGCATCTGCAGCAATGTTTCCTATGGGGACGAATTCCTCTTCGTACTCCATCTCTTTCTCACTTTTCCGAACGAGTCCGTGGTTTCCGATCTGCAGTTCAACTTTCTGGCTGAAGGCGTTTTCCCGGGCATAGCCGTTTATGACCTCTACGGTATCCCCGTATTCCAATTCGTTTAAAAGGTCGGTTTTTTCATCCCAGAGGGTCACGCGGATGGACCCTGTCCCGTCTCCTATCATCAGGTTCCCAACCTTTCCTTCGGTTCCGTCTTTGCGCTGGAAGGTCCTGACATCGGAAGTTTCCAGTACTTTTCCTGTGAGGTTCAGGTCGCCCATGCCATCCTTGATATCTTTGATCTGCTGGGCATTTGCAGCCACTTCCACCTCTTCGTCGCTTTCGGCCAGGACGCCGTTGTTCCCGATATTGACCTCAACCCCGGAATAGCCCTGTTTCGTGTACCCGCTGACCTGTACGCTCTCCCCGACTTTTACTTTCTCGGTCTTTATCAGGTCTGCCATGTTGTCCCAGAGGGTCACCTTGATTCTCCCGGTCTCGTCTCCCACCATCAGGTTTCCGACTCTTCCGATGGTCCCATCGTTTCGGGTAAATTCTTTTGGCTCGAAGACGGAAATGATTCTGGCAACAAAATTAACAGTCCCGCTCTCGGCTGTGATGTCGGCAATTTTCACGCTTTCCCGGCCTACATCCGAGAATCCCAGTTCGTTGGCAACAAGCATGGCAGCCATTGCCTCGTCGCAGAGCCCTCCCATGTTTTCAACTTTTTCCTGGATGCTCTTCAGGAAATCCTCTTTGCTGATGACGTGGCTGAGCTTTTCATAGATCGCGTCGATATCGGTCATGGTGTTCCCTTCAAATGCTTCCCTTTAAATACTTGCTATTAATTTGACCCTTTCTTCTAATCATGTATTCCCTGGAAGTTCAGTACTCCTTTCAAGAATACATGAAATAATATGGATCTGAAATATGTGGAATTTATGCACCTGTAGATGCATGGAATTTGGAATTTATGTACTGTATATGCATGGAATTATCGAATTTATACACCTGCATATGCATGGAATTTGAAATCTATGTTTTGAGCGTATAATATGAATGGTCATGTAAATTAAATATTATTTGGTAAGTTTTCCTTTTTTGAAATGATGCCCTGCTACGGTATGCGGGGCGTCCTACTAAAAATTACCGCATGCTGGGTGAAACTATTCCCGGGTGCAGTCATTCTTTATACTGTCAAGGATGAACTACTACTTGAGATTGCTTTGAGCCTCTTTTCGAACCTCTTTTTGAATCCCTTTATCCTGCTCAAACAAAATAACATGTCGGAATAAATATATTAAAATAAGCTCATGCTCTTCTGGGTGCAGATCGACTTGATGCGAATCAATAACATACAGTTCCTGGCAAACATGGCAAATGTCCTCTCCCTTCTTTTCATTCCCGTGTTTGCTGAGTCCCTTGGTGCAACTTATCTGGAGATCGGGTTTATCGTGGGGATCTTTTCCGCTTCCACCCTGCTATCCTCCTTTATTTTCGGGAGGGTTGCCGACCTCCACCACCTGCGCAGCGTTCTCCTATTCGGGTTCGGGGTTGCAGTAGCAACCTTTTTCCTTCAGGTCTTTGCCAGGGACCCCGTTTCTCTCATGCTGGCAAGAGCCCTTGCAGGTTTCAGCGTGGGTATCTACCCCGGAGCCCTGATAGCCTACGTGCACTACCGGAAGCAGAGCCTGGGCAGGTTCATTTCCCTGGGCTCTCTGGGCTGGATGGTGGGCTTTTTCGCGGCAGGGCTCATCGGGGATATGAACATGCTTTTCCTGCTCTCATCCCTTTTCTACCTCATATGTTTCCTGCTTGCCTTCAAGCTCCAGGATATTGAAAAGCCCCAGGTGAACCTTTCCTATTTTTCCCTGGATACCCTGCTGAAGAACGCAGGGCCTTATTTCGGCCTCTTCCTGCGGCACACGGGAGCTGTCGGGGTCTGGACGATTTTTCCCCTCTACCTCCGGCAGCTCGGGGCAACGGATTTCTGGATCGGGCTTATCTACGCCGTCAACCCGGCGGTCCAGTTCCTGGTCATGCGCAGGCTCGATGAGCTTGGAAACGAAAAGCTGATCCATATCGGCTATCCGCTCTCAGCTGTTGGCTTTGTAAGCTTCATCCTGGCGCCTTCCTACCTCTACATCATTCCCGGAATGTTCATCATTGCCTGTTCCTGGTCTTTTCTCTATGTGGGTTCCACGCGGCTGGTTGTCGAAATGAACCCGGACAAGGCTACAGCCGCAGGGCTTATCAACTCCATGATCGGGGCTGCCGGGGTTGTCGGGGCTCTCCTGGGCGGTTTTTTTTCCCAGTTTTTCGGTTTCAGGGCAACAATGTTTGCTGCTACTTTCTTTTGCCTTGCCGGTTTCCTGCTCTTCAAAATGCTTGAAAGGGCTTCTCCCCTTGAGGGAAAGCTGCCTGATTAAAGTTGATTCAAGCTTTTCAGGAGCATGCTTTTAACAAAGTATATTTATGTTTAAGTGTCATAATATACCGAAGACCATGATTCGGAAATGCACTGAGCACGGCTATTTCAGAGGGGCTGCCTGTCCGCAGTGTAAACATCCAGGCAGGTTCCTGATGGATGACAACCGGGAAGAGAGACTAGGAAGGTTTGTCTCGGGGGCTTTGCGGCACTTCCCTGAATCGGTAGGAGTTGAAATGGATGAATGCGGCTGGGTTAACCTGGGTGCCCTCTACGAGGTTATGAAGCGGCGGTACAGGTGGGTGAAAATAGAGCACCTCTATGCCCTTGTGGAATCCGATGAAAAGGGAAGATATGAGATCAACGAGGGCTGGATTCGGGCTCGTTACGGGCATTCCGTCAATGTTGACCTGGATTATGAGGAAAGCGATTCTTCTTACGTCTACTATGGAGCAAGCCCTGAAGAGGTCGATGTCCTGCTGGAAAATGGGATTTTTCCGATCAAGCAGTGCTATGTCCACATGAGCACTTCCCTGGAAAAAGCAACTGAAGTGGCTCTCGTGCACACTGAAAGCCCCGTAATCCTGCAAGTCGACGCCAGGGAAGCTCAGAAAGAAGGAATTTCCTTCAAGGTTGCAACCGATTACATCGTGCTTGCAGAAAGAATACCTCCCGAGTACCTGCTTATTTTGTGAATTTCCTTATTTTTTCCTTATCTTTCTCAGACCTTTTTCCTTATCTTTTTCCTATCTTTTTCAGATCCTTCCAGGTTCTCGGTTTCATTTCTTTCCAGATTCTCGCCTTTATTTTTTTCCGGGTTTGAGGGCTCTTTTTCGGCTTTTTTGTCCGTTTCAGTCCACCGAAACTTCAAAGAGTCCGTCTTTTTCTTTTATCTGGAATTTAACGTCCAGAAACTGTTCCGTGACCCAGATATTGGTTCTCGTATGCATGGAAAGTTCCCGGACCGTATAGGAACTGTTCCCTGCCAGGGCCATATAGGGAATCAGCTGGTCTGCCAGGTGTACGTCCACCGCTGCTCCGGACCTGAGTTCCGGAAGGATTTCCCCTGCGGCTCGCCTCCCCACTTTTTCGGCAGGGAGGCCTTTCTTTCCAAGTGCACTGCCCCCGAAAAAGCCAGTCCAGAGGGTTATCCCGCTTCCGGTGGAAAAAAGTTCAAAACATTCGGTCCCGATGTCAGTGGAATATCCCGCTTCCAGAAGCAGGGTTTTTGCAGTTTCTGCCTGCCGGGAAGCTACATGGGAAGGCAGGTTTGAGGTATGGGAGACTCCCTGTACTTCCAGATTTAATTTGCTTTTTGGGTTTTTACCTGGTTCCTTCCCTGCCTCTCTATATTCCTCTTCTTTTTCCTCTTCTTTTTCTTCTTCTCTCTTGAAATGGAATCCTCGGAGTCTGCAGGGTTCAAACGTTGCAAGGACCGTCCCCCCTCCTTTCGGGTAGTAACCGCGCTCCTGGAGTTTTACCCTGCCCGCATAGCCCATTTTTTCCAGGGCCCGGAGGGTTACGTGCTGCAGGTAATCAATGGTGGGGGACCAGGCCACGTCCGTTCCTCCCCTCACCGTAAGTTCGATTTTTTCTTCTGCAAAGGGGAGGGCGGGCATGAGGCACTGCAGGAGAAGGGGAATGCTCCCTGCGGTCCCTATATCAACCGCGTATTTTCCCCCCTTTATTTCCACTGGACTAAAGGAAAATTCGGTTGAGCCCGGGGAAAGTCCCGAGACCCGGGCGCTGCAGACTCTGGCCGCAGTTTCAAGTGCCTTCAGGTGCTGGGGTTTCAGGCCGGGGTTCGGGCGGTTTTTCCTGATGTTTGTGAGCTTTACCGGCCTGCCGGTGACCGCGGAAAGAGCCACTGCAGTTCTGACAAGCTGTCCTCCCCCTTCCCCGCAAGAGCCATCGATTTCCATCATTTTCATTTCCCTGCTCCTTCATTAAGCTGTTAGCACCTGGATTCCACTCCGCTTACTTGCCTTCAGGTCGTTTACCTTCAGGTTTCTTGTTTTCAGATGATTTGCTGTCCCCACTTTAAACTTCTTGATGCTCCTGATTAAGCTGCTTGCCGTTTCCACTTGAGGTTTCCACTTGAGGTTTCCACTTGAGGTTTCCACGCGAGTCATCTCGAGTTTTACTATTCGGGTACTTTCGAGATTTATCGGCTTTTTAAGCTTCATTTTCCTGCATCTTTTTGAAAGCAGCTTTTACTGCCTGGTGCAGGGGGTCCACGAGCATGGAGACAGGTGGGGCATAGCAGGTCTCCAGGTCCAGGAGTTCCCAGACTGTCGTTTTTTTCCTGATTGCAAGGGAAAGGGCATCTATGCGTTCCTTCACTCCTTCCCCTCCCACCAGCTGGGCTCCAATCAGGCGCTCGTCCCTGAACAGGAGTTTGATGTAAAGGTCTTTTCGTCCGGGGTAGTAGGAAGCCCTGGTACGGCCTCTGGAAAAACCCGTGATAACCTTTATTCCCTGCTCTTCCGCCTGCCTTGAGCTAAGCCCTACTCCTCCGAACTGCAGGCTGCCGGTAACGGCTACCCAGGGGTCTACAAGGGGTCCGAAACTGGATTCTGTCCCGGTTACGTTGTCCCCTACCACGTCTGCCATCCTGCGGGCCGTGGTACCGAGCTGACTCAGTCTGGGTTTTCCTGTTATGAAGTCCGTGACTTCAACACATTCCCCACCTGCATACACCCAGGGAAGGAATTCTCCACCTGCTCTGACCTGGAGCCGTTCGTTCACAACTATCCCTCCAGCCTCCCCAATTTCAATTCCGGCTGCTCGGGCAAGGTCAATTTCAGGCTTTGCACCGCTCGCCAGGAGCACGAGGTCGGCAGGGATCTTTTTCTTTCCACTTTCTCCCTTTTCACTTTCCTTAGCTCTGCTTTCCCTTTCTCCCACTTCTTTATATCCAGTCTCTTTATCCCCAGTCTCTCTATCTCTTGTTTCCCTCTCTGCGGTTTCCCCAAGGTACACGGTCTTTTTCTTCCAGAACTCTTCCGGGAAGATCACAGTTCGCCCTGAGATCACTTCCACTCCCAGGGTTTCGAGGTATTCCCGGACAAGTGCCGCCATATCGGGGTCGAACTGTCTGGAAAGGAGGCTCATGCTCTGGCTTACGAGCACGGTCCCAATTCCTCTCTTTGCCAGGGCAGCTGCGCATTCGATTCCTATTGTCCCGCCGCCTATGATGCAGACTTTTCCTGCGCTTTCCTGAACATCTCCAAAGCGCATCCCGTCAGCCAGGCTGCGCAGGGAATGGATTCCGTAGGGGAGAATGTTTGCACAGCTTTTGCGCGGCACGAAAGGCAGGCTGCCTGTGGCGATGACAAGTTTGTCAAAAGGATAGGTCACGTCCCCGGTCCGGACGGTTCTTGAGTTCAGGTCTATTTCCCGGACTTCAGTGTTGAGTTGTACGTTAATCCTGTTTTTCCTGAAAAAATCCGGGGGTTTTACCACCAATTTTTCAAAACTCTCGATTTCCCGGGCGAAAACAAAGGGAATCCCGCAGTGGCTGTAAGTTGTATGGGAATCCCTGGAAAGCACTGTAATTTCGAAATCGCTCTGCCTCCGGATCTTTGTTGCGGCTGCCATGCCGCAGGCTCCCCCTCCGATAATAATCACTCTTTTCATGTCTTTTCCCCGGGTTTTTTGCGGTCTGGATGCTTTCCTTTTTACCAGTTTTTTAACTGATTTGCCCTTCACTAATTTTTTAACTGATTTGCCCTTCACTAATTTTTTAACTGATTTGCCCTTCACTAATTTTTTAACTGATTTGCCTTTCACTATTTTTTGTTCCGAACTTTGTGCCGGACCCAGAACCCAAACGTTCTAACATACCTTTAGAATGGGACTCAGGCCTATTATAAGTTTACAGGTTTCTGGATTACAGGAGAGTTTTCTGTTCCCCTTTTACGTATAACTGTAATTATTTTTTTTAAAACAAATGGACATTTTCCCTGAGTCATGTCTAACAAATTATAAAATATTTTTCTAATGAAATTAATTTGTGCAAAACAAGTATTCGATTAAAAAAGAACTCTAAAGCATCAGGGTGTGAACGAGCGAGTTTGGGAGTGGGGGGGTTAGTGTACAAAAATAGTTTGTATGTCTCGCCCGTTCAATATTTTATAACTATTAAGTTTTATTTATACCTTTCTAATTTAATCGGATTAAAGTTTCCCTTTTCCTTAAATTTCCGGGATTTTAGGGGGTTTAAAGTTTCAGATGTATGGGATATGGGTAAAAAATTTGGATTGGACGCTACAGTTTTAATCACCACAAAGTTCTTAAGCGCTGCAAGCAATAACCATATGAATTTAAAAATATATGACAACAGAATCCGGGTCCGTCGATCTTGCTTTAGAGGCGGGCGAAAACCTTTCTGTTCGGTCATATCATGAATTAACGAGTTCATCCATTCATCATCACGCATTCGTAAAGGTAATCAAACAAAGCTAAATGCAATATGCAAATTTAATAGAAATCACAGGTTTACATAAATTCATCACGCTCAGATTAATACATCATTCAATGTAACTGAAATCGGAAATTAAAACTTCATTAAAGCACAGGGTGAAGTCAAGCAGGGGCGCGTTTTAATTTGCCTGACATACATGTTCATTTCATACATGTTCATTTACTAATTTGCCGCTTATCGCTATAGGAATCTTTATTAATGGGAGTAAGACGCCTGACACCTTTTGGCTACCTGTGCCGGAGAAACCCCGGCTTCAGGGGTATTTCCGGATAAATCAGCATTAACTTACATTGGATGATATGCATACATACACCTGGCCCAGAAGTTTTGAAACACTGAACTTCAGGGCTCTGAACACAGCTTTGAACATAGTCTGTGTTTCCTTAACAGGGCTTGTCTAAGGCGGAAACTCTCAGACAGGTGCGGAAAGCAACTGGATAAATACTGCTTTCTTTTACCATGCCGGAGCGAGTAACAGCTTTACCGTCCATAATGAGCCAGATCAGGGAACAGAACTGGTGCTTCCTGGTTTATACGTTAAGGTAGGAACTTCATCGAGCAGGAGTGTGCCGGAAAGGTCAACCGGACTTCGTGCTCGCATAGGCGAGAGTAGAGAGTTGCAGGTAGGTCCGGGAATGTTTTCACCGGTCTTTAAAAACCTTCAATTTTGAGAACCTTCCGCTTTACGGTGTATTTGCCTGTCTGGGTTTGAGGAATCTGATTTCTACTATTTTTGCGTTGCATGGCACTTTGCGGATCGTCTGGTAGAAAGTTGTGTTATCACCAATGCCGCTTTGTACTAGGAAATTGAGCCTGCAGGTGTTTGTACCGGGATTGTTCGGGAGTATTGAAACATTTCCCGATAAAATCGTCCGGTAGAATTCTTTCCCGGTAAAGTTATCCGATGAGTAAAATCATCCGGTAAAACTCTTTCCCGGTAAAGTCGTTCAGTTAAACGTCATTCACGATAAATTCGTTCACATAAGTTAAGGAGAATTCACATGCAAAATACGGATACAACGAAATATATCATTCATTCCAAAATTAATGCTGATGGGGTTATCGAAAGGCCTGACATAGTAGGTGCGATTTTTGGCCAAACCGAGGGGTTGCTTGGGGCTGATCTTGATCTGCGCGATCTGCAAAAAACCGGCAGGATCGGAAGAATCGAGGTAATGGTTACTGCTAAAGGGGGGAAAACCAAAGGGAACATCTTTGTTCCTTCAAGTCTTGATAAGGTCGAGACCTCGATTCTCGCCGCTTCCCTGGAAACGATTGACAGGGTAGGGCCCTGTAGTGCCAGGATTGAAGTATTCCAGATAGAGGATGTCCGGGCTGTAAAGCGAAAGAAAATTATCGACCGGGCAAAACTCATTTTCACAAGGATGTTCGACGATACCGTCCCCGAGTCCCAGGAGCTGGCTGAAGAAGTCCGGCAGTCGGTGCGCATCGACGAACTGACCTACTACGGAAAGACCAGGATTCCCTGCGGCCCCAACGTGGTCAACTCGGATGCTATCATTATTGTGGAAGGCAGGGCTGATATCCTTAACCTGCTCCGCTACGGCATCAAGAACACCATCTGCGTGGGCGGAACCAACATCCCTCCCGAGGTGGCCGAGCTTACTAAAACGAAGACAGTAACCGCATTCACGGACGGGGACCGAGGAGGAGAACTCATCATCCGGGAACTCCTGCAGGTTGCAGAAATTGACTATGTCTCCCGGGCACCGGACGGCAAGTGTGTGGAAGACCTCGTCCAGAAGGAAATTATCCGGACCCTTCGCCGGAAAGTACCCGTGGAACAGATCATCGAGAAATACGGGCTTCAGGAGAGAGACGGAACCAGCTGTGAGCGGATAGATAGGCCCTCCAACAGGACGACACTGAGATCTCCGGACGTTATACCGCGCATTTCGGAAAAGAAGCTGCATAAGAGAGTTAAAGTGCACCGGGTTTCCCCGAGACAGGATTCTTTTGAGGAAGAAGAGCTTCCTGAAGAAGAAGTGGAAAAAGCGGTTCCTGCAAAACCTGCAGCAGCAGTGAGGGTTGAGTACAAAGCTCCGGCTGCAAAACCTGTTCAGACCAGAGTTACCCGGGACAAAGCTCCTGTGGAAAGACCTGCCGCAAGGCCTGTCACAAGGCCTGCCGCAAGAAGGGTTTTTCCGGCGGAAATGGAAAAGCGGGCACCAGCTCCTGCACCTGTTGTTTCTGCAGAGGGCCTAAGGTTCAAGCCCCATGCAGAGGCCCTGAAAGGCACCCTGACGGCTAGAATCCTGGACCCTGAAGACAAGGTACTTGAAGAAATCGCTGTCCGTGACCTTGCCAGCAAGTTGAAAAACTGCAGGAACAATGTTAAAAGCGTTGTTTTTGACGGGGTGATCACCCAGAGGCTGGTTGACATCGCTTCCAGCAACTCCATTAAAAACCTTGTGGGTGTAAAAATCGGGAACCTCGCAAAAGTTCCTACTAATATGGAGGTTTTGACCACCAGCATGCTGTGAGGTTGATTTTTCAATCCTCACAGTTTTTGTAATCCCTTTTTTCTCACTGTTTCTCTTCAAGTTTTCTCTTCGTTTTCCGCTGTTCTCTTCAAGTTTTCTCTTTGTTTCCCAGCTCTCTTCACATTTCTTCTTTGTTTCCCACCTTTCTGTTCACATTTCCTCTTTATTTCTCACTTTTCTCTTCACGTTTCTTCTTTGTGTTTTCCCACTTATTTTGGAATTTTTCCAATATCAGGGCTCCATTTCTGTCATTTTTCCCTTTTTCCTGATTTTTCCCTTTATTCCTTACCTGGGGCATAATCTCCCCTGTTACGGAATTTTCTTCAGCTCAGGAAGAGTTATTCTGGGTTTTTGGGCCGTCTGATGATTTATATATCTGTCCTTTATTTTATTGTGTACATATTTGTATTAATCGTTCAAAATCACTACGTTTTGGTATAATTTCACACTATAGGGTTAAACTTCACACTACAAGCCGTAATTAGTCACGATTTATCATATAGAATATATAGAAAAGTTTATTAATGAGTTCTAGGAAGAGGGTTTCCTCGGGTAATTCTTTTATTTGATTCACGGTAATATTTAATTGATCTTGTAAAATTGTAGGTCTGTTCGCTATGCACAAGGAAGAACTCATACAACTGCACACATATATGGCCCAGATGAAAAGGTATTTTGAACGACACGGAGTAACGCAGGAATTCGATGAGTACAAGTCTTTATCGATAAGTCCTGTCCACATTCACCGTAGTAAGGCGGATCATAAGCGAGCAATTTTTATTTTAGGAGGAGAACTCGCACACCTGATGTCCAGGGACGATTCCATCTTCGAGGAGTCTCCCCAGATGAGAGAATCTGTTAATTCCGCCGTTAAGGTTATGGGTAATAACTGACCGGGCCCCGGATTTTGGTAAGGAACTCGTTGCCCGAAAGTCCAGGTTCCATATACCTTTTTTTTGAGATTAACAGGCGGTAAGGATGCAGGTGCATTTTCATCACCATCCCGTCTTCTCCGTCTGAATAATATTTTTTTTCGGTCCAGCAGGGTATGAACCCCATGGATATGTAAAGTCTTTGCGCTTTTACGTTACTGTTTCTTACTTCCAGCCTTGCGTATTTAAGCCCGTTTGCAATGAAAAGGTCGCAAATAGAATAAATCAGATCCGTACCTATCCCCCTTCCCTGGTATTCCTTTTTGACGCCCAGGGAAAAAATATGCCCCTCGTTTTCCGCAGAACGGTAGCCTACCGCATATCCCACGACTTTCCCGTCTTCTTCTGCGACAAGGAACCCGTCTTCCACCAATTCGTAAAAATTCATGTAGACAAGGGGGTCATGTTCCGAAAAAGCCTCAGTCTCTATATTTACCATTTCCTGGAAATCTTCGGGTGTGAAGCGCCTTATCATAATCTAATATATATCGCTACCTTTTAATTACTTCTTCGTGTCAACTATTTCTGAACTAAAGCCTCAGGGCTTGAAGGTAACGCTTAAACAGTTTCTATTTCTGTTTTCGAAATAAAGATCTTTTTTGTTGAGGTTTGTTTCCTGTTGGGTTTGTTTCCTGGTGAAATCCTTTTCCTGCTGAGGATCTTTTTTTGCTGAAGTTGTTCTCTTGTTGAGGTTCTTTTCCTGTTGAAAATCTTCTTTTGTTGAAGTTTCTCTCTATTTGGAGGGCTCATCTTATTGAATTTTTTTGCTAATAGGAGGCCCTCTAAATATGGAAAAATTTTTACTGATGACCGAGCCTGTTGAGATTTTTCGACTTCCCCTTTTCAGAGCTCAGAGTTTTTTAACATGCCTGAGGGCAATGGCTATTCCCCTGCTCGCCTTTTCCATCTCAGGACCACTCATCAGAGCCCTTCCCACGCAGAGAGCTCTCTCCCCGAGGACTATCACCTCATCGTTCGGGCGAATCTCCGGGTCTGCCCGAACTACGCCGGGGGCAAGAATGGAACCCCGAGGTATAAAGTCATCAATTTGTACCACGGATTTACCACTATTTACCATTAATTGTGCTCCTTCAAGGGAGAGGGCCATAATCCCGTACTGGGGGATCAGGGTAGCGAGCTGTTTTTTCCCGATAAAGAGCTGGTGTTTCGGAAAACGGCCTTTTACCTGCACTTTTTCGCCTTTTTCCGGGAAAAGGAGCCCTGCAGCCTCCCCGAACTGGTAGTTTACAATTCCCTTTATGAGATCCAGTTTTCTTTCTTCGGAGTTCCGGCTTTTCCTGTTGATATCTTCGGAACTGCAAAGGGTTTCGACAGTGTTCTTAAGGTTCTTCAGGGCAGCCGGGGATGTAAGGCTTTCTTCGGCACCTGCGGTGTAGGTGATCTCAAGCCCCAGCTTCTCTGCTGTCCTTTCGCAGATTTCTCTGTATGCCCCTCCCACATGGGCAACGACTGCCGTATACCGGTGTTTTGAAAGGTAAGTCTCCAGGCAGCCGGAAACCCAGGCTTTTTCCTCCTCGTCCCAGTGGCCGGTGACTGCAGTGTCATAATGGGCGGCCGGGTAAGTCAGTTCAAGCTCCCTCGGGACGATTCCCAGGGGGGATGTGATGATTAGCTCATGGACAAATTTCCTGGACTTGCCCAGGGCATGGATGAATTTCTGGTGGGATTGGGAAATGGAGTAAGGTTTTTTTGCGGCACAGGGGAGCAAGAGGAGGATTTCGGGCCCCGGAGGGTTATACCTTTCCTGGATGCGCCGGGCAAACCTGACTACCTCTACCCTTGAGAGGGATTCGGAACTATTTGCCAGAAGCTGGTTTTTCCGGAATGTGTGGACTCTTTCTTCCAGATATGCGTATTCGAAGTCGGCAAGGCGGAGCAGGGCTGTTAACCAGGGCCTGACCCTGCACTGCCCTTCCAGGTAATCCCGAAGGGCGCCTCTTCGGATCTTCTCTCTGACAAGGGCCAGTTCGGCTTCGAGTGCGTCCAGGTTGTGGGCTGCCAGAAGCCTGGATCTATCGGTTTTCGGGAGAGCCAGCAGCTCTTTGGGGGTGGTGGAGGCGCAGACTTTGCACCTGCAGGGGAATTCGGTTAAGGAATCCAGGTGGAACCTGCCTGCAGCGGTCAGGTAGATGTCCGAATAGGCTGCGATTTCCGTTCGGGTATCGTCCAGGACGTCAATGCCGAGGTAGGCGAGAGTTGCCGCATTTTCCGGGAGGGCGAGGTTCGGGGCATAGAGGGCGCTGTCCGGGGGGATCCGGGTTTTCAGGTCAAGGACCGTTTCCAGAAACTTCCGGGCGTTGTTCTCCAGGTTCCCTACACCTTCCATTACGTAGAGGTCTCTTTTCCCGGGGGCTTCCCCTAGCCTGATAAGGACCCCGGTGGGACCTTCTCCTTTCATCTCCTCGTCTCCGGTCCTGGCAGCTCCTTCGGCGGAGATCCCGGGTTTTCTTCTGGCGTCGTAGGGGACGGCAGGAGGGTATGCCTGGTGGGGCAGGATTATGAGGGTCTCATCCCCCACTTTTTCACGGATTTCCTTTATACGTGCTTCCGGCTCTCCTGGCTCTTTCACGTTCCAGAGGCTTCCCGCATCCACGATGGGACCCGGGTTTTCAAGGTTTCCGAGCTTTGCCGTGTGCAGGATGCACGGGGTGCGAAGTTCCGGGGAAAGCAGGAATTTTCCTATCCTTGCGGCTCCGTCTCTTTGTTCTACCTCAAAGTATCGTGTCATTGTTCTCCTCTTATTTTTCCTCTTATGTCTGTCCGATGTAAAGAAATGTGATAATTTATTTCTGTCCGAATTTAAAGAAATGTGATAATATTTGGAAGGATTATTGGTATATTCTATACGCTTTAAAGGGGGAGGACGATGGTATATTCTTATATGTTTTAAAGGGGAAGGATGATGGTATATTCTTATATATTATTAATAGCTTGATAGTGTGCTGCAAAAAATTATCTGTTGCTCACATAAGCAGTTATTCACCTGATCATCATATGTTACGAAAGTCACCTATTTTTTGAGATCCGAATTCTGAAAATTAAAAAACCCGAATTTTAAAAACTTGAGGTCTATAATGGATATTACTGAAGAGCTTCGAGAGATCGTTGGCGAGCGCTTCTCTGTCTCGTCTTCGGAACTTTACTGTTATTCTTCCGACGCATCACAGGTCAGGGGAGCGCCTGATTACGTTGTACGCCCTGAAAGTACGGAAGAGGTCAGCCGGATTGTCAAACTGGCCTTTGAGCACGAAATTCCGGTAACCGCAAGGGGTGCGGGAACAGGGCTTGCGGGGGGTGCCGTCCCGGTGCAGGGTGGAATCGTGCTCGACCTGTCCGGCATGAACAGGCTCCTTGAAATTGACCTGGACAACCTGCAGGTAGTCGTGGAGCCAGGGGTCATTCAGGATACCCTCAATGATGTGTTAAAACCTTACGGCTTCTTTTTTCCCCCGAACCCCGGGAGTTCTGCAATGTGCACCATCGGGGGTATGATCGCTTATAACGCCAGCGGGATGCGCTGTGTCAAATACGGGACCACACGGAACTACGTCCGGGACCTGGAAGTGGTGCTTGCAGATGGGACTGTCATCCACACAGGTTCGAAAATGTTGAAGTCTGCGGCAGGGTATGACCTGACCCAGCTGATGATAGGGTCGGAAGGAACCCTCGGGATCGTAACGAAGGCGGGCCTGAAAATCGCCCCTCTCCCAAAAGCCCGGAAACTGGTCATTGCAGCCTTTGAAAATGCCGAACTGGCAGGAAAAGCCGTTATCAAGACTTTTTCAAACGGAGTCGTCCCTTCGGCCTGCGAGATCCTGGACGGGGTTTCCCTGCAGGTCCTGAAGCGCTACGACCCGAACCTGGTGCTCCCTGCGGAAGGGGATGTCATCCTCTTTGAAGTGGACGGGACGGAAACTTCGGCGCATGAAGCCGCAGAGCAGGTAATGGAAGTCTGTTCCCCTCTGGCCCTTACCATCAAGCTCGCGGAAAGCGAAAAAGAAATGGCTGACATCTGGGCGGCCAGGAAACTTGTCGGGGCCGCGGTTTCCCGCCTGGACCCGACCAAGACCCGGATCTATGTAGGAGAAGATGTGGGCGTGCCCATGAAACAGATCCCGGAACTGCTCAGGCGCGTGCAGGAAATTTCCGAGGAGTTCGACCTGCCTGCAATGAAGTACGGGCACATCGGGGACGGAAACCTCCACCTTGCCCTTTTCATTGACGTCTTGAACCCGGACGAATGGGACCGCCTGAACAAAGCTGCAGATAAGGTCCACATGACCGCAATCGAACTTGGAGGCACGGTCAGTTCCGAGCACGGAGTGGGTGCGGCAAGGGGTAAGTACATGGAAGTCCAGTGGGGCCCGGCGTTCGAAGTGATGCGGATGATTAAGAAAGCCCTTGACCCGAAAGGGATCCTGAATCCGGGAAAGCTGGGGTTGTGAGAGCCATGAAAAACGAAAAAACAAAAACTGAAAATAAATCGGCAGGGGCAAAAAAACAGGCAGAAATGAAAGCCGGAGCAAAAACCGAAACAAAGCCCTTTGAGGTCGACCGCAGGTCGGTTTACAAATGCGTGCAGTGTGGGACCTGCCGCTCGGTCTGCCCGGTCTTTGAAGCCGTGGGCTGGGAGTCTGCCAACACCCGGGGACGCATGCTTATCATCAAGAGCCTGCTTGAAGGCAGGGAGCCTTCCGAAGACGTCCTCCCGAGCCTTGCCACCTGTACGACCTGCGGGATTTGTGCCGCTAAATGCCCGGCCGGGGCAAACCCCCCTGAAGTGGTGGAAGAGGCTCGTTCCGAACTCGTGAGGCTGGGCATCACAACGGAAGGCCAGGAAAAACTCCTCTCCGCTGTAACCACCACAGGGAACTCCTTCGGGGAAAGCAGGGACCGCCTGCACTGGCTGCCTGATGCCGAACGCTCGAAGCTTCCTGAAAAATCCGATTACATCTACTTCGTGGGCTGTTTCGATTCCTACCGCTACCCCGAATTTGCAAAGAAGACTTTCGAAGTCCTGCAGCGCTTCGGGGTCACCCTCCTCCCGGACGAAAACTGCTGTGCCTCTCCCCTCCTGCGCACTGGTTTCAGGCCGGACGCGGAAAAGGTCATGGAGCACAACCTGGAGCAGATCCAAAAAGTCGGAGCCCACACGATCATCACGGGCTGTGCCGGCTGCTACACCACCCTGAAGAACAATTACCCAGAAAAGCTCAGGGTCATCAGCGTCCCCGAGTTTCTGGGCGAGCACCTGGGCGAGCTCAAGCTCAAGCGCCTCGACCTCACAGTCAGCTACCACGACCCCTGCCACCTAGGCAGGCACAACGAGGTCTATGACGCTCCCCGTGAGGTCATCAAAGCCATCTGCGAGTTAAAAGAGATGAAAAACATCCGGGAAAACTCCCGCTGCTGCGGCGGGGGAGGCGGAGTCAGGATCGGCTATCCCGACATCTCCCTGGAACTTGCCGGAAAGCGGCTCGAAGATGTGCCCGAGGAAGTGGACTACATCGTCACCTCCTGCCCTCTCTGCGTACGCAACCTCAGGGACGCAGGCGGGGATATCGAGATCATCGACATCATCGAACTTGTGGCTATGGCACTGGAATGAACTTAAGCGGCTGATTTTGCTATTCCCGGGTGGTTTTGTGCCATCCCGGGCCTTCTGACCTTATATTTTAGTTGTAAACTTTTTTTATTTTTTTTTGCTTTTCCTCTTCTGCCTCTACTCTCTTATACAATGAAGGCAAAAAATAAAATGGAAAGTTGTCCTGGAAATTGGTTTCAAAATCGTCCAGGATAATTTATTCAAGTATTTTTGGAAGGAGGTAAGACATATGGGATGCAGACCGGTTACATTCAAAAACGTCACTCCTGATGTTTTCAGCTGCATGAAGAAAAAGCTCCTGGGGGCTGGTATCCATGTCCCGCCGGGAAAGAAAGGAGAGCTTTCAGGGAGCGGTGTTGTAGCCGATTATGACTGGGATGGGGAGTCGAAGCTTACCGTCACGATCACGGATAAACCATTCATTGTCGGATGCAGTACAGTAACAGGAAAAATAAAAAGTTTCGTGAAGGAATGTCAGAAGTAAGGAAAGCTGATGGGAAATTGAAGAAAGTGGGGGGTGCGCGAGTACCTCCCAATCTTATTCCTTATGTACTTTTTGTATTTTTTAAAAGTTATGGATTCGATTAATGTCTTAAGTTTTGTTCATACATGAAGGAAAAAGGTTTGGCTGTCTCTCTCTATATCTCATCATACTGTTTTCCGAAAATCCGGTGTTAATCCGGAAATTATTTTTAAGCACTCCGTAAATTTTTTATACTCCAAAGTGTTACATTATTTTGGGCATGTTTGGATGTGCAATGGACAGGAAACCGTCCACTGTTGTTATGACTACATTTTCTTTTCAGCAGTGTTCCTTTCCGTTGGGTTGCACGGCAAACACCCAACCCCCAAATTTCAAAAAACCAGAATAGAAAATCCAACCCTATCTAAACACACCAGAAGGAGAAACAGAATATGGCATGTAGTCCTGTAACTTTTCACCATGTTACCCCCGATGTATTCAATTGTATGAAAAAGAAACTTGACGAATCCGGCATCCACGTTCCCTCCGGAAACAAAGGAGAACTTTCGGGACACGGTGTAGTAGCTGATTTTGACTGGGACGGCACTTCAAACCTTACCATCACGGTTAAAGAGAAACCCTTCTTCATCAGCTGCGGCACTGCAACAGGAAAAATCCAGGACTTCGTACACCAGTGCCATGGGAATTAAAATGAAAAATCCGGGGCAGGGGATCTTCCCTGTCCTCGCCTCTTAAAAATACATCTTTTTAAAAATGAATTGTTCTCTAAAAAATGTCTCATCCCGGGTTTGGGATGGGGAAATTTCCTTTTCTCGTATCCCGGGCAATCAGGGGTAGAAATTCAGGTTAGAAGCATGGTAGAAGCATGTTAGGAGCATATAATGTCCTTAAGCCCTACCGCCTGGAATCGTACTCGAAAATTCGTTCCAAAGAAAATCAGCTTTTTTAAGCTTTACAGATCCAAATAATTTTATATTTTTTCTTTAAAAAAACACCAATGTTTAGTAGTATTTTTTATAAATTCTGTTTCTCATATCCTTTTTTACGTAATGGTATTATTTTACTATGTGTATAAAAAGACTGATATAAAAAAATAAATCAGATGAACATTTCTTCCGCGAATTCTGCAAAAAATGTTTTTTCTGGTTCCTATGTCCAAAGGGGGGTATAAATATGAAAGGTAGAAAATTTGCTGTACCTTTAGCATTATTGCTAGCTTTACTGGTTGTCATACCAGGCGCCTCAGCATGTTTCGTTGATGTCAAACCGGGTTCATGGCCGAATTCCATTAACGTGTGCAACAATGGGGTACTTCCTGTTGCGTTTGCGTGTCCGTATAAGGGTCTTACAGCTGAGGATTTAAAAAATGATACCTGTAAGATTCAGGTTGCAATTAAAGTTGAGAATGGCAGCGGTTGGGATACTGAATTTTGTGGGAATTTCTCGTGTGAGGATTTAAAACTCAACGTTGAAGATGTGACGCAATATGCAAGTCTTGTCGGAGAAAGGGGAGAACCCTGGTACTGTCCCGATGGTTGCCCAGATCTCACAATGAAATTCAGGACCCAAGATATCTTTGGCTGTATTAATCCTGCTGATTATGAGGATGGTAAAGCCATTGAATTTGAGATGTGGGGATATGACTGCGAGGGTGAGGAACTTTTTAACTCATTTGATCGTATCCGTTTCGTGCCTGCAAACTGCAAAGAAGTAAACAATGAGAAAAAGCCGAAAAAATGATGTCTCAGAGGGATTTTTCATTCCGGCAGGAAAATGCAAATATATAATTGATAAGGGGCACTTTCCCTGAAATTATATAATTTGCTTATTTTCTCTGCTCTCTTTTTTCTTTTCATTGGATTTTATTGTATTCTGGTTAAGGTCGGGATGAGGTCGTTTTTTATAGGCCCGAGTGTTAATACAATTTTATACTTGTTGTAAACGGCAGAAAGCCGGGACAGTTTGTGGAAAACTTAACTTCATTTTGTTTTTAATGCGTCCCTGAACTCACAGCTACCTATGGATAGCCGATTGGAATATTGGAAAATAAGAAGAAAGACCAGGGAGAAAACCGGACATGACCGGAAGGAGATTGGAAGAGGAAGGGTGCCGGGGGATCAGGTTTAAAAATGTGACTCCGGACGTATTTAAGTGCATGAAGAAGAAACTTGAGGAATACGGGCTGGAGGTCTCGCCCGGAAATTTCGGGGTGCTTGAGGGGAACGAGATAGTTGCCCACTTCACATGGGACGGGGAAGAACATCTGGTAATTGAGGTCAAGGAAAAGCCCTGGCATCTCTACTGCGGAGCATTGAGCGGGCAAATGAGGGCTTTCATGCGCGAATGCCAGGGGTGATGAAGTAAAATATGGGATATGGACTTCTCTTTACCTTTTTCTTCTCCTTATCAAACAGTTCCAGGCATTTCCCACAAGGTCCAGTCTCCCTGCTCTTTCCAGGGCCTCATATACAAGGTCGTAGTTTGCAGGGTTCTTATAGTGCATCAGGGCTCTTTGCATTGCTTTTTCTTTCTTGCCCCGCGCAACGTAGACTTTTTTGCCGGTGAAGGGGTTGATCCCGGTATAGTACATGCAGGTGGAAACGGTCATCGGGGTGGGGGTGAAGTCCTGGACCTGTTCGGTATACCCTCCGTGGTCTCGCATGTATTCGGCCATCTCGATCATGTCTTCCAGGGTGCATCCCGGGTGGCTGGACATCAGATAGTTAACTACGTACTGTTGCTTGCCGCATTTTTTGTTGAGGGCCTCGAACTTTTCGGCAAAGCGCTCGTAGACTTCCCTGGTCGGCTTGCACATAGCATCCGTGACCTGCTTTGAGAAATGTTCGGGGGCGACCCTTAGCTGCCCGCTGATATGGTGGGCGCAGAGTTCTTCCAGGTACTCTTTGTCCTCAAGGGCAAGGTCGTAGCGTACTCCGTAGCCGGTAAAGACCTTTTTGACTCCGGGAAGTTCCCGCAGGCGGCGCATGAGTTCGAGCAGTTTTTTATGACTCGTGTCCAGGGCAGGGCAGACGGCGGGGTGGAGGCAGGCTTTGTCCAGGCAGGCGCCCTTTTTCTCCCAGTTTTTGCAGTCCATGCCGTACATGTTGGCAGAGGGTCCGCCTACCCCGTTGATTATCCCCTTGAAGCCCTGCTTTTCCGTAAGCTTTTCTGCTTCCCGGAGGACTGATTCGGTGCTCCGGCTCGCTATCATGCGCCCCTGGTGCTGGGTGATGGCACAGAAGGAGCAGCCGCCGAAACAGCCCCTGTGTGTTGTCAGGGAAAACTCGACCATCTCAAGGGCAGGGACGGGTTCTTTGTAGGAAGGGTGGGCTTTACCTGTGAACGCTAATTCATAAACGTGGTCCAGTTCGTTTTCGGTCAGGGGGCGCATGGGCCTGTTTTGCACGATCACGGTCTTAGGATGGGGCTGGACAACGCCTTTTCCCGTGACCGGGTTCTGCTCCAGGAAGTAAGTTCGGAAGGCTTTTGCAAAGGCGGCTTTGTCCTGGGAAACTTCGGTAAAGGAAGGGATTTCCACGTGTGTTTCAGTGAATTTTTCAGCGGGTTCCTCAATGGATTCCTCAGTGGATTCTTCAGTGGACTCTTCACTGGAAGGGCCATTTTTTGCTTTTTTTGCTTTCCATTCCTTAACTTCCATTTTCCAGACAGTACCCGGGATATCCCGGATATTCCTGATGTTTTCCCCTGCCTGCAGCCTCCTGGCAATCTCGGTGACCTGCAGTTCTCCCATACCGTAGACCAGAAGGTTGGCGGGTGCGTCTGCCAGAATGGACTGCCTGACCTTGTCCGATAGATAATCGTAATGGGCAAAGCGCCGGAGGGATGCCTCAATTCCCCCGAGCACAATCGGGACGTCAGGGCAGGCTTCCTTTATCCTGTTAGAGTAGATGATCACGGCACGGTTAGGGCGAAGCCCTGGTTTGCCGCCGGGGGAGTATGCGTCCTTTGCCCGCAGTTTCAGGCCAGGGGTCAGGTTGCTGACCATGGAATCCGTGTTCCCTGCGCTTACGGAAAAAAAGAGCCTGGGCTTCCCCAGTTTTTTGAAATCCTCTGGGCTGTCCCAGCGGGGCTGGGCAATGATCCCTACCCTGAACCCCGCGTCTTCAAGCACCCTGCCTACAATTGCGGTCCCGAAACTGGAATGGTCCACGTAGGCGTCCCCGGTGACCAGGATGATGTCAAGTTCCTCCCAACCCCGTGCTTTTGCCTCTTCCAGGCTCATGGGGAGGAATTTTGAGAGAGGTGTAGAGGGTATGGAAGACGTTGCCTCTTTTGCCGCTTTTGTCCCGTTTTTTGCCTTCTTTTTCCTTTCGTGTTTTGCTTTTTTTGCGGCTGAAGGCTCCGGTTTCCCGTAGAATTTTTTCCCTGGATTTGTCATGATCTGCATTACTCTGTTTTCAGGTGTTTCCGGCTTTTAAAATAACTTCTTTAAAAGCCGCCCTGCATCATCTTCAACATCCGGTACGAAGTCATGATCTGCTCGTTCCCGTCCCTGTTAGTGGGTGCCCCGTGGCCCGAATACAGGTTTTTCACGTCAAGCTTCGTGAGTTTTTCTATGGAGCCTGCCATTTTCTCAGGCTCACAGCCGTCAAAGTCCGTCCTTCCAATCCCTCCGCCGGGAAAAACGGTATCTCCTGAAAAGAGGTTCTTTGAAACGGGTTCATAGAGGCAGATGCTCCCCTTTGAATGCCCCGGGGTGTGGATCACTTCCAGAAATTCCCCGTTTCCGACGGGGATCTTGTCCCCTTCCTCGTAGGTAATGGTGGGTTTGACCGTGGGAGCCCGTTCTCCGAAAAGGACGGACACGCTCAGGTAATCGTCGTTTACGCCCTCCAGATCGGCTTTGTGGATGCCTACTTCAGCCCCGCTCTTTTCTGCAATAGTTGCAGCTGCAGCTGCGTGGTCGTAGTGGCAGTGGGTCAGGATAATGAGTTCCAGGTCGGTGATCTTTATGTATCTTTCCAGCTCCTTGATGATGAGCTCGCTGCTTATGCCCGTATCGATCAGGACCTTTCTGTTTACGAGGTAGATGCTGGAATCATAAGCGGTGGGGCAGATGTACTGGACTTCCATGGATTTCCTCCTTTTTTCTCATATAAGAATCTTAGATCTTAAAAACCCGGCGTGCGTTTTCAGTGGCCGCTTTTGCAACTTCTGCCGGTTCAATTTCCCTGAGTTTTGCGATTACAGGGACCGAGTCCACGATAAATGCGGGCTCGTTTCTCCCCTTCCGGGGGGACAGGAAAGGACTGTCGGTTTCCAGAAGCAGGTTTTCCAGGGGCAGTTCGGCTGCCAGGGCCTGGTGATGTTTAGAAAAACAGACAAGGGTCGCCAGGGAAACGTAGTATCCTGCGTCCACGATTTCTTTCATGGTCTCGACCGGGCCGCTGTAGCAGTGGTAGATCACGGTGTCCATGTCCCGGACCATTCCAAGGACTTCGGCTTCCGCCTCCCGGGCGTGTACAACAAGCGGTTTTTCGAAGTTTTTTGCAAGTTCGATAACTTTCTCAAAAGAGGCAGCCTGATACTCTTTTTCGGCATCTGTTTTGCAGTCCTGGAAATCCAGGCCGGCTTCCCCGATCCCTACTGCCTTTTCGACGTTTGATTCGATCTGTGCCAGGATAGCATTGATTTCTTCTTCGCTTCCTTCCCTTCCGATGTCAGGGCTTAAACCGAGGGCTGCGTGGATGTCCTCGTACTTTTCCGCAAGTTCAAGGCTCATGCGGTTGCCTTTAAGGGAAATCCCGGAGTTGACCATCCCCACAACCCCTGCTTTCCGGGCTCTTTCGATAGTCTCGTGCCGGTCGCGGTTAAATTTCGGAAAATCAAGGTGACAGTGAGAATCAATAATTGGATAAGGCATGGGTCCTGTATTCCATTTCATTTTATTTTACTTTTTATGCATTCGGTCCCAGAATATAAACAGTTCCGGAATGCAAACTCTAAAAACTCACAGGATGCCCGGCCTTATCCTTTTTTGTCCTGAGCTGATGTTCTTCAGTTGAATTCTCAGTTCTTCAACTGTTTTTCAGCTTATTTTTCAGCTCAGTTCTTCAGCTGTTTTTCAACTCATTTTTTTCAGTTCTTATCTTTATACAGCAGGTTCATGGCGTTCACGAGGGCTTCCACGGACGCCATGACTATATCAGGGCTTGCGGCTCTGGCAGTCACTATTCTACCTTCCTCGTTTTCGAGGCCAATGTATACGTCAGCAAGGGCGTCAGCTCCTCCTGTGATGGCATCGATCCTGAAATCCTGGAGTTTGAAGCGGTTGCGCTCTCCCAGGATATCCCTGACAGCTTTAAGGGCGGCATCCACCGGGCCAAGCCCTGTGTTTGCGGCAATGACTTCTTTACCGTCGATGCTTGCCTTGACCATGGCAGTGGGTGTCAGGATGTTCCCTGTCATCACGGAAACTTCTATGAGCTTGATCAGCTCTTCTTCGGAACTTGCTTTTCCAAGCACGGCAGAACTAACTGCAAAAAGGTCGGCATCAGTGATCTGTTTGCCCTTATTTGCAATTTCCTTGATCTTGCACACAATCTCCTCAAGCTGTTTTTCATTGGCTTTTATGCCGGCAGACTCGAGGGATTTCTTGACCGCGTGGGTGCCGGTATGCTTCCCGAGAACAATACGTCGCCTGTGTCCTACCATCTCCGGGGTCATGATACCCGGTTCAAAGGTATCGGACTTTTCAAGGACGCCGTGGCTATGGATTCCCGATTCGTGGGAAAAGGCGTTTTGCCCGACGACTGGCGTATTTGGCGGGAGCCTTATTTTTGTGTAGTTTTCGATCATCCTCGAGGTTTCCACGAGGTATTCGGTCCTGATATTCGTCTTTGCGCCGTAGATAGCCGTCAGCCCCATCACGGTCTGGGAAAGGTCGGCGTTTCCTGCTCTCTCCCCAATTCCGTTTATTGTGACCTGCACCTGGGATGCCCCTGCTTCTACCGCCATCAGGCTGTTTGCTACCGCAAGCCCGAAGTCGTTATGGCAGTGCACGTCAATGGGAATTCTGATTTCCTTTGCTACGTCTTTTATCATCCTGCACATCGCGGACGGGGACATCACTCCGACAGTATCGGGTACGTTGATGATGTCGCAGCCTGCATCCTGGACCGCCTTGAAAACCTCCATCATATAAGCAGGCTCGGTTCTCGTGGCATCCATTGCAGAAAACATGCATTTCAGCCCGTGGTCCTTGATGTACTCGACAGCTTTCACGGCCAGTTCAACTACTTCTTCCCGGCTCTTTTTTATGGTGTAAACTCGCTGTACATCCGATGTCGGGACGAAAGTGTGCACAAGGCCAACGTCGCTTTGAAAACAGGCATCGATATCTTTTGTCAGTACGCGGGAAAGTCCGCAGACTACCGCATCAAGTCCGGCATTAGAAATCGATTTTACAGATTCTTTATCTCCTTCCGAGGAGATTGGGAACCCCGCTTCTATCATGTCAACCCCGAGTTTATCCAGTTGATGGGCAATTTCCAGCTTCTGAGAAGAAGTCAGGGAAACTCCCGGGGTCTGTTCTCCGTCACGCAGGGTGGTGTCAAAAACGCTTATTTTTTTATTCTGCATGGGTTCGACATAAAAATCGATCCCTTCTTTCAGTTGTTACATCCATGATAATCAATTACATGGATGTACGTTTCTGGTATATAAACACCACGTTCATCCTGGGAAATTTCTTTCATGTTAATTCTTTTTGAACTTTGATGGAAACTTATTTATATCAGGTGTGCTATTCTAGGGTTGCTCTCAGGGCGCAATGCGTTCGCAGGGGGCGAAAAACGGTATTGAAAAAACGGTTATTAAGGTGCCAAAAAACGGAAGTTGAAAAACGGTATTGAAGGTGCCTTGTTGAAAAACGATCATTGTTAAAAACGATACTAAAAAAACGGTATATTGAGTAACTTAGAAAGTTCCAGTTCTGTTAGGTTCTTTCTTCACTCTTCAAAATCCCTTTCAAATTATGCAACTTTCTCTCGAATGAGAAGGTTTATATATTAGAAGCGATATGTAAGGAATCCCTCACACATCTGATGTGTGGGTGAATCACAATATCTCTATCATCTTTTAATGGAGACTGGAGTTTTTTTCAGTCTGACGAGGATTTTGTCGGTTCGGTTAATTCTGGTCGGTGGTTTT
>JAENYU010000051.1 GCA_016841625.1 Methanobacteriota archaeon | reverse complement strand
TATTTATATTATCATTTTATTATAAAAAATTACCCATATCATATGACGAAGAGCCTTCTTTTTTATCCTCTTCAAAGTACTTCTATGCTTAATCCCTAACTTCCTTGCCTCTTCAGGGGTTAAAGCCAAAATCTTCAGTTTAATCTCGTCCTCATTAATGAAAACCTGAGACTTGGTAACATCCAAAGGCTGATCCTCAATATTGTTGGCTTCTTTCCCAATGTAAACCAGCCCATTAGCCTGAATATATTTTCTCTTTAAAACCCTATTTCCCTATCAAATTTATTTTCAAGATGTTCAACATATTGTAAAATTGTCCTGCTCAATGGCTTGAAATATTGAGATCCTTCCTTAACTTCTCCTGATTCATAATCAATGAATGGCTCATAAACTATCTTCTGATAATCCTTTGTAAAAGGAGCCAGAGGCTTAACAGCCTTATCATTTTCTTCAATTGCCTGGAAACCTACAAGGAAGAAGTTAAAAGGCTTAATCTGGTCTTTCCAGTTTCTCCCTTCATTCAGTTTCTTAAATCTGATCAATACATTGGAAGTACTAACAGTAAGTCTGGAAATTTGAGAATCCTTAGGTTTTAATATATAACCTCTTACAGAAAACGATCCTCATCTGCCGAAAATACCATAATTAAAATCAGCGCCGTTTAGCCAACGCAGAAACGGCATAATGTGATCCGACCATAGCGTTAATTTCTATCGTTTTTAGTTCCTGATGGCAAAGACTGTCCTGATCGTGCTTTAAAAAACGCAATCATTATCGTGGTACCACAACAGGTTTAAGCAATTATCGGTTTGATATTCTTATGGTAGATTCACCTATTTTTGAGATATTTGATGGATTGCCCAGACAGGGTCCAGGTAATAACAAGTGTACTGAAAAAGCCTTCAATTTGCTTTCTTCCCTTCCTGCAGGCAGTAAGATCCTTGACATTGGTTGCGGTGTGGGTATGCAGACAATTCATCTTGCGAAGATCTGCAACGACTGTCACATCACTGCAACTGACATTTACCAGCCTTTTCTGGATAAACTGATGGAAAATGCAGTTAAAGAAGGATTTGATGACAGGATTACCACGGTTTGTGCTTCCATGGATGACCTGCCTTTTGAAGCAGGAGAATTCGACATCATCTGGGCAGAAGGCTCTATCTTTATCATTGGTTTTGAAAAAGGACTTAGCTACTGGAAACAGTTTCTGAAAGATGAGGGTTATATAGCACTGACAGAAAGCACATGGTTCACGGATGAACCTTCTTCGGAAGTGCTTCAATTCTGGCAGGGCTGTTATCCTGATATCAAGAGCATACCTGACACTGAAAAAGTTATCCTGGCAGCAGGATATGATCTCATTGACCGCTTTAAACTGCCAGCTTCTACCTGGTACGATTTTTACTCCCATCTGGAAAAAAGAGTTGATGACATCAGTGATAACTATAAAGGAAACACCGATGCAGAAGCGATACTTAGTTTTAACAGAAAAGAGATAAAGATCTTCAGAGAATACCCAGATGAATATGGTTATACGTTCTTCATTTTACAGAAGAACACAAATAAGTCAACTACCCCTCCCTAAAACCTTCGTCTGACGGCTCAGGTTTTTGAGGAAGGGGCTTGTCTAACAAGCCCTGGTTGACCAGATCCCCGATTCGGAGCTTAGGAAAATCGGGAAACGATAGGAACGAATATTAGTTACCCTGGAATGCCGCCTCAGTTTCAGGCTCTAAGGATGCCAGTTAAACAGTCCTGAGAGGTAGGGACAGTGCTTGCATCATCAAACCGTTCCATATCAGATCGAGAGGAAGCCGGATTCTGGTTTTGACTCCGTTAAACTGGATACGCAATACCCTGCTTCGGCAGGAGGGGAGCAACGACTCCCATTTTAGGGGGTTAATACCCCCCTCAATCTAACAAAAAAAGCAGGGTTGGAGATTGCGCATTCCTCCCCCACCTGCCATTTCCGACAAGCCGGAAATGTCGAGGAAGGGGTCTCCTGCTGAGGTAAGATGAACAATTAAATGATCCTGAAACTAAAAAAGAAATCAAAGCAGCAATCAAAGAAGAATAATATCTAATATCGTATTAGGGGGTGACTTGCTCATAAAAAGCAGGTCACATCCGAATACAAACCGTTTTTAATTTGATTTTTTGCTCTACTACTCGTCCCCACTTGCGCGATTCGTCACCGCATTTTTTCCCAGTCTGCCAAATAAAGAAAATGCTTCCAAGAGCATTCAGAATAGTGTATTTTCCTTATATACAATCTCGGGTCGTGGGGGTCAGTCATTGAAAACCGGTTGCAGAAGAACTTTCTGTAAATATGCCTAATCAAGCTGAATGTGTCTGTTTTCTCAATCATGATCAATGACTCACGGACACGACCTACTTTTTTCATAATGAATATTCTATAAAACGCTGAATATTGGATCGTGGCTCATGAAACGTGAAGAGATTCTTACTCAATACCACTCGAATCCTGATGCTATTGCCTCATATATTGAGGATTTACTATCCAGACATATGTCAGATTTAGCCCATATTTAAAGTTTTGTTATCAGCATAAATTTATTCATTCATTTTTGTCGCTATTGATGTTGTTTTCAGATTGATGTAATTCTCTGTATTGAGGCTCTGGAATCTCAAGATAGGTTAGAAGCTATTAGAGTTTAACTGTTTGGTGTAGTCACTGTTAACCGGTAGATTATTCAATATATTTAAAAGTGAAGAGCACGTTTATTCATTAAGTTTCCTGGGACTTACGTATTTAAAGTCCCAGAATCGAGTACAATAGACGTTGGGGGCACAGCTTTTTTATACAGTTTACGGTTCAATGCTATTGATATCTCAGTTCAACCGCATAAGCTTACATATGTAGAAGAAAAATTAGAATTAACGAAGTGAGGATGAAAAAACCTGGGGAACAATAAAAATTTCAGTTAATTGCTGATCTAAAGAGGAGCATTAAATGATTGAAGAGAGAAGCACGACTCTAAAAGAAAAATGTCTGGAAAAAGCCCAAACAGGCATAAACGGCCTGGATGATATTACCGATGGTGGGCTGCCGAAAGGTAGGCCAACCCTGGTATGTGGGAGTGCGGGCTCAGGAAAAACCCTTCTTGCCATGGAGTTTTTGATTAAGGGAGCCAAAAGGTACGGCGAGCCAGGGGTCTTCGTTGCCTTTGAAGAGACCGAAGAAGAGCTTACCAAGAATTTTGCTTCTCTGGGATTTGATCTTGACGAACTGATAGCCAAAAATAAGCTACTGGTTGATTATATCCACATTGATAGGAGCGAGATTGAAGAAACCGGGGAATACGACCTGGAAGGTCTGTTCATAAGGCTTGGGCTGGCAATAGATTCCATAGGTGCCAGGCGCGTGGCGCTGGATACACTGGAGATTCTGTTCTCAGGATTCCAGAACGAAACCATTCTGCGCTCTGAACTTCGCAGGCTCTTCAGCTGGTTGAAGGAGAAGGGAGTGACGGCTGTAGTTACTGGCGAACAGGGAGAAGCATCCCTCACCAGATACGGACTCGAGGAGTACGTTGCAGACTGCGTCATCTTACTCGATAACAGGATGAAGGAACAGATAGCCACGAGACGCCTGCGGATCATAAAGTATAGAGGCTCAAAGCACGGCACCAATGAATACCCCTTCCTTATAGAGGAAGACGGAATGTCGGTCCTGCCCATCACTTCGCTGGGCCTGGAACATGAAGCACCAGCAGAGAAGATCTCCACGGGCATAGAGCGCCTGGATACAATGCTTGGAGGCCACGGCTACTATCAGGGCAGCAACATACTGATCTCCGGAACAGCTGGTACGGGCAAGACCAGCTTTGCATCCCAGTTCTGCAAAGCTGCCTGCGAGAGAGGAGAACACTGCCTGTACTTCGCTTTTGAGGAGTCACCAGGCCAGATTACCAGAAATATGAGGTCCATAGGCATAGACCTCCAGCCCTATATCGACTCCGGCCTTATGCAGATCCATGCTTCCAGGCCCATGGCTTACGGCCTGGAAATGCATTTAACGACCATGAACAAGGTCCTGGATACATTCAATCCGGATGTTGTGGTCATAGACCCCATCTCAAACCTGACTAACGTGGGTACTGAAGACGATGTGAAGTTAATGCTCACCAGACTCATCGATTACTTGAAGTTAAAGAATATTACCACTGTATGCACCAGTCTGGTGGAGCAAGAGAGCAACGATGGCGTGAATGGCCAGGGCATATCCTCCCTCATGGATGCCTGGATCAACCTTCGCTTCTTCGAGAGTGATAGTGAGCTCAACCGCGGTTTCTCAGTTATCAAGTCAAGAGGCATGGAGCACTCAAACCAGATCCGGGAGTTCATATTGACCGACCATGGCATAGAGATCAAAGATGTGTATATTGGTAAATCGGGAGGCCTGCTTATGGGTTCGTCCAGAGCTGTCCAGGAAGCTAATGAGATGGCTGAGGCTGTATCTCAAAGCCAGGATATGGCGCGGAAGAAGAGAGAGATGGAGAGCAAGCTCAAAGCCCTGGATGCCCAGATTGCCGTCCTGAACACCGAGTTTGAGATGCAAAAAGAGGAGCTGGATAAGCTCGCCTCCCACAATGAACTCAAAAATAAGGCGCTGGCAAATGGCAGAAGCAAAATATCCCTGATAAGGCAGGCAGATGCACCTCAATGAGCATTGAAGACTTTGATTGAGGATGCAGAGCGATCGAAAGAGCCCGTATCGTAAGCAGCATGAGGTATAAAAGAGAAAAACAGGCCTTACGTCAGCAGTGATTATGCAGGCGGATATCCAAAAAACGGGATAAGCTGGCATTTTATTTATACGCAGCTTATATAACTATAATCGGGTACTTTCAAAAGTTGTAGAAAAATAGCCTGTCCGGGAAAATATAGCCTACCAGGTTCAAAAGGGGGTAATTTGATGGAAGATGTAGCACAAAATGATGACGGACCTGCGCCTGATGAGTCTTATATTATGTCTGACCAGGGACTTTATATATTGAAACTATATGTGGCTGGTCAGACCTTGAGGAGCCTAACAGCCTTCGCCAACTTAAAGGATATTTGCGATAAGTATCTGGATGGCAGATATAGGATCGAGGTTATAGACCTTTTAGAAAACCCGCAGTTAGCCAAAGGAGATCAGATATTAGCCCTCCCAACGCTGGTTAGAAAGCTCCCTCCGCCGATCAAGAAAATTATAGGGGATCTCTCAAATACGGAACGTGTTCTGGTAGGCCTGGACCTGTGCCCTGCAGAGGGATTTTCATGACCAATGCCGAAAAGACCAGGATGTCGGATGTCAAGGATTCCACAGCCGCTTTTAAGGAAGCTCTGATCAAAAAGGAAGATGAAAAATATGTTCTGCATCTCTATGTTGCGGGGATGGGGCCCAAATCGATACGGGCAATGGATAATATCAAGCACATATGTGAAGAGTACATGCCCGGCAAATACAAGCTGGAGGTCATCGATATCTATCAGCATCCGGTCTTCGCCAGAGAAGGGCAAATAGTGGCAGCTCCCACCCTAATAAAAGAGCTTCCTCCACCCTTGAGGAAGCTCATAGGCAGCATGGAGGATACTGAAAGGGTTCTGCTTGGAATGGATCTGAAATCAAAAACTGGTAAAGAATAATCGGCGCTTGGGGGAACGTTATAATATGAGTTATAAAGGCCCGGAAGCCAGTGAACCTGTACCTAATAAGGCACTGTTAGCTGAGAATCGTGCCTTAAAAAACGAGGTACAGAGTCTGAGAGCACGGCTGGAAGAAGCCGAAGAGCTAAAGCGTGCCATTAGCGAGGGGGATCTGGATGCTCTGGTGTTACCCGGACCGGAAGGGGAATTGATCTTCACCCTGGATAGTGCCGATCGCGCATACCGTGCCCTGGTGGAGACGATGAATGAAGGCACTGCCACCCTGGCCTGTGACAGTAGCATCCTTTATTGTAACCGTTACTTTACAGATCTCCTGAGGACACCTCCACAAGCCATTATAGGTACATCTATATATCGATTCATTGCGCCTGAGAGCATGATCACCTTTAAGGCACTCCAGGAGCAGGAGAAGGGCAATGGAGAGATCAAACTCCAGGCTGAAGGGGGCATATCTTTGCCCGCGTACCTGTCCATCAGCTCATTTCAAGGCGAAGGGTCTCCAAATGCCTGGTGCCTTGTGGTCACAGACCTGACTGAGCAGAAGAAGAATGAAGAGATCTTTGCAAATATCGAGGCTGTCCGAAAAAAGGAAATCCACCACAGAATCAAGAATAATCTACAGGTAATCTCCTCCCTTCTGGACCTTGAGGCTGAGAAGTTCTACAATAGAGAATCCATAAAAGACTCAGAAGTTCTGAAAGCCTTTAGAGAAAGCCAGGATAGAGTGATTTCCATCGCACTTATCCATGAAGAACTTCATGAAGGTGGAGAGATCGATAAACTGAAATTCTCGGCATATCTTGAGAAACTCGCTAAGAACCTTTTTCAGACATACAACCTTGGAAATAATGAAATCAGTTTAAATATGGATCTGGAAGAAAATGTTTTCCTCAACATGGATACTGCAGTTCCGTTAGGGATAATTGTCAATGAACTTGTTTCCAATTCATTAAAACATGCATTTTCAGGCAGGGATAAAGGGATAATTCAAATCAAACTCTTTAGTGAAAAAACTGAAAATGAGCTGCATAATAAAGAAGAGCTTACTGGAAAAGGTAGCAGATACAGCCTGATTGTCTCGGATGATGGAGTTGGCATTCCCGAAAAAATTGACTTAGAAAATTTAGATACACTTGGCCTGCAACTTGTAAATATTCTAGTAGATCAGCTGGATGGTGAAATAAAGATAGAGAAGGATAAAGGTACCGAATTGGAAATAACAATACATGCTCAAGAGGGGTTATAATATAGCGAACCTTTTGAACCGGTTGCAGAAGAACTTACTCTAAATATGTATTACCAAGCTGAATGTATCTGTTTTCTCAATCATGATCAATGACTCACGGACACGGCCGCGCCAATTTCCGAAAATACCATAATTAAAATCAGCGCCGTTTAGCCAACACAGAAACGGCATAATGTGATCCGACCATAGCGTTAATTTCTATCGTTTTTAGTTCCTGTATGACAAAATACGGCGAGAGAAGGTCCCTTATTTCGGATTCCGAAGAGAAATATAGGGTTGTCCCAAGCTTCGTTTTACGGAATTTACCTGCGCCGCCAAATTGTGGGTCCTTCTCAGAAAAACAAACTGAAAAGTATAGTGCTCCCGGTTTCAGGACATTATACACATTTTTTATATATTTCTCCCGGTCCTCCGGAAAGATATGGTGCAAAAATTCCCAGTCATAGCCAAAGTCAAAAGTCTCTTTTACTTCATGCAGGTCACCGAGGAGATCAGCGACAATGAACCTGCACCTGAGTCCCTTTTTTTCTGCGTTTTCAGTAGCGATCTTTATTGCGGCAGGGGAACTATCGACACCGCTTAGCTCAAATCCCTGTTCTGCAAGGTATATCGCATGGTTGCCGGCACCACAACCGAGATCAATAGTCTTGCAGGGCCGGACTTTTTCACTTTGTATCAACTCAACAAGCGCATCCGGGGGCGTCTCGCTATTCCAGGGAATTTTATCGAGCGGTACGTTCCGGTAAATTTTGTCGACGTCGGCATATTTCATACGTGACACTTCCGTGAAATGATTTATTTCTTATCCATAGTTCCTGAAGCAACCTGCTACACACATCAATGCTTATATTTCCTTATTGTGGGGAAGGGACAAATTACTATTGGTAAAAAGGCAACTCTTGATGAACTTAACTCTTTAATCAGGAATGAAAAGAATCCGGGAGCTCTGAAAAGACCCTGATCCCCTGATCATTCGGCTTGAATGCAAATAAAAACAATCAGTTTTTTTCTGCTGATCTACCCTAAACCCTTAAAGAAATTAACTTCAATGTACAGCTACATACATTAGAAAAATATAATATCAACGTCATCCGGATCATTTTCGAAAAATTTATATGTCGCCGACATTTATATATACTGTTATAATAGTTAGATCAGCGGAAAATATCAAAAAATATCTGCCGATAAATGCTCTATTTTGAAAACAAAAGCAGAATAGAGCTTTTTGAAACCCTATTGCAAAACAGCCCCCGGCAAAAAATGGATTGAAACAATAAAAAACGAAGGAGGAAATTACATAGAAAGAAATGAAGATGATTGGGATAAGGAACTTAAGCCAGACATGAAATACTATCGAGGCTGGCATTTGATAGTTCTGGTCACTCTTATACTTGTCAACGTATATATGGAAATTAAATGGCTTTTCTTTAGCTAAAAATTACAAAATAGCTCCCACGCACTATATTATTAAGGTAATAGGTATCTCGAAAAAAGTTACCCCTCCCTAAAACCTTCGCCTGAAGGTTCAGGCTTTTGAGGAAGGGACTTCCTGCTTCATTTCCCGGAGCAAATTCCACAAGTCCACAGGCTCTTCCCCAAACCTTTATTTAATCTCTCCAGCTGCTCGTATGCATTCCTCCCCCTGAAATCGGTCGCGTGAGAGTGCTGTAATTTCAGAGAGAGCCAAATGCGATTCCGGTCATAAAATCAAACCGTTCCGGATTTCCCTATGTTGCATTATGTTTCCGGGTTTGCAGCATTCCAGGCTTTGTCGATCTCTTCCATGTCCAGGTCCAAATCGAGCGTCATTAGTTCCTCAAGGTCTGCATTATGCTTCTGATACATTGATATGTAACTGTCCTCATCCTTACGATGCATTTTGTATAATTCAGGCATCATCTCTTCATCCTTTTTCCGGAAAATACGCATCAACCTGTGTGCTTCATAAGGTTCGATCCCAAGAAGTTGCAGGGCATCCTGGCCAAGTGCCAGGGCACTGCCGAAGGTTTCCCTTCGTATCCGGGTAATTCCCAGGTCCATGAGCTCGTAGGCAGAGGAACGGTCGGAAGCACTGACTGCTATTTTGAGGTGTGGGTAATGTTTTGCTGCTAATTCAACCAGCTTTCTTGATTGGTCTATATCACCTATAGCGATTATTAAGAGTTCAGCTTCGGCAGCTCCGGCAGCTTCAAGCAGGTCAAGTCGTGTGATGTCTCCGTAATACACCTCAAATCCAAGTTTTCTTAGAACATCCACATTGGCCGCATCGTGATCGATAATGACCGGTTTGACACCCGCAGAAATAAGGAAACGACCAAGATCAGTCCCGAGACGGCCAAATCCGGCAAGAATTACCCTGTGTCCACTACGGTCAATCGTGTCCGAATCACGCCCGACTTCTTCATCTCCCTGACCATTTGTACCGAATTTTTCATGTGCCAGGAAAAGGAAGGGAGTAAGGAACATGGAGATTGCAACTGCGGAAATAAGGGGTTCTATGGTTTGAGCTGGCAATACGCCGTTGGTCCTGGAAAATTGGAAAAGGACAAATGCGAATTCACCTCCCTGGGCAAGGGCAATAGCAAAGAGTGAACGTTCTTTTTTCGCCATTTTAAAGATGAAACCGGTACCCACGAGGACCAGCCATTTGAAAGCCATCAGACCTGCCGCAAGTCCTGCGATCAGCGGGATATTCTCTCCGATCAGTGTAAAGTTGAGGCTGGCACCTATGGAAATGAAGAATACCCCCAGCAACAGGCCCTTAAACGGCTCTATATCACTTTCAAGTTCATGGCGGTATTCGCTGTCTGCCAGGACAACCCCGGCAAGAAAGGTTCCAAGGGCAGGAGAAAGCCCAACTGAAGTCATGAGTAATGATATGCCAACTACAAGGGCCAGGGCAGCGGCAACAAAGATCTCTCTAACTCGTGTAGCCGCAATGGTCCTGAACACTGGCCTGCTTGCAAATTTACCAATAAAGAAAATGGATAGAATTGCAAGTAGCGTAATAATAATTTGCATGTATTCCGGCAGTGAGCTGATATCAAAAAGAGCTGACTCAAGATGGCCGTCGTCATGCACGGCGATTGTTGCCAGGAAAGGTAGAACAGCAAGTATAGGAATGACTGCCAGGTCCTGGAAAAGGAGAACTGAAAAGATAGATCTTCCGGAAGAGGTATTCATCAGTCCCTTTTCCCGCAAGGTTTGCAAAACTATGGCTGTAGAGGAGAGGGAGAGAGTAAGACCGATGGCTATTGCCTGCTGCCAGGGCAGAAAGATAAGGGATATACCGGCAATGATAATACTCGACAGAACAACCTGTACTCCCCCCATTCCCAGTATGGGGGTGCGCATCTGCCAGAGCAGTGACGGTTTGAGTTCAAGGCCGACCAGGAAAAGCATCATCACTACGCCGAATTCCGTGAAATGCATGACTTCTTCAATGTCAGCAATGAGAGAGAGGCCGAAGGGTCCGATGATTATACCTGCTATAAGATATCCGAGCACAGAGCCGAGCCCGAATTTTTTGGCAATAGGAACGGCAATGGCTGCTGCAGCCAGGAAAATAAAGAGCTGAAACAGGAAATTTTCCACTTTTACAGCCTCCTGATAATTGAGTCCAGGTCGCTGTTGAGATATTGCCCATGCCTCGCTTTCTCAATATCCAGAGTGCCGTCCCGCAGGGCAATGATGGCACGGCGATAGTCTTCTGCATGAACCTTAACTGTCTCCTCAGACAAGCCCCGATGAATACCAAGAACGGTGAATGGAGGAAGCCAGTTCATGTTGCATAGCTTTGCCATAGCACGGCAGGGCGAGGTAAGTTCTCTAATTGTAAAGGCGGTAAAACCATCTTTCTGGTAGACACTGTCGTCACCGCCTGCCGTGATAACCTGCAGGAAAATCTTTCCTTCAAGCGCCCTGCCCTGCGAACCATAGGCCCAACCATGTTCAAGTACCAGATCAAGCCATTCCTTTATAATTGATGGAGTTGAGTACCAGTAGAACGGATGCTGAAAAATAATTACATCATGATTTTCACAGAGACTTTGTTCTCTTTTGACATCGATCAGAAAATCCGGATAGTTTGCATAGAGATCATTGATGGTTACATTTTCAAGACCTTCAACAGCAGCACGAAGAGCATTATTAATCCTTGAACGTGCTCTTGCCGGATGGGCAAAATTAATGAGAATTTTTTTCATAATTTCCTCTTCCGGGTGGGTGATATTTTAGCGACTTGGACCTATTCCGAAGCTGCAGATATGGTTTTGGGTTATTCTAGGAATGAGAAAGCAGCCCGAAAAGCAGGGCCGCATCAGTTCTACCATTCAATTATCCGGAGTACATCCATCTGGAGTACACCCTGGTTCGTAACCGGATTAGTCAATTACATCCATTTTTTATCTTTTTTTATTGAAATATTTTGCCTGGATTGAGAACCCGGTGGCGCCCCCATACCGCCATTGAGCTCTCGATTAGTTAAATCCATCCAGTACATTCTTGCAGATTACACTACTGTCCTCTTATTATTTATCTTGCACCGGATACCACGCTTCAAACAGAGGAGTTACATCCATACCCGGTTCAAAGTTGCCTATAGGATACGCAAGGAGGGTCTCCTTCAGCGCTTTTAGTCCTTTTACCGTATGTTCCAGCCTGTCAGCCGGCATGGCAAGCACCATTTCATCATCGTTCACCTGTCCAAAACCTCTTTCACCCAGACAGGGCAGGCAAAGTGACGGTTTTCCGGTGGCAACACAGCGGGGCAGCGCATCCGTACAGGAGCCTTCTCCGGAAAAACTGGACTCAACAACCTCATAGTTAAAGTATTGCAGGCCGTTCATCAAAAGAGTCATTTGCCCGCCATTGGCATAGATCAAAAGATAGTCCGGCTCAAATTTTTCCTCATCCAGAGGGCTCAGTACAAGCGCTTCAATGGGGGAAGGCTCCGGATATGACTGCACTGCTTCTTTTGCTGTTTCATAATCGCCAAACCAGAAGCCGTTAAAACCCCTGGCTTCACTCTCGATCTGTTCCTCATCTGCGGGCGCCAGTCCCTGAATTCTGAGACAGCGGTATCAGTATAACTGAATTAATTTTTTCTGTCATCAGGTACATTATATGTAAGCAAATGGAGAACGTCACATGAAAAGTGAGCTACACCGAAACATATTGATTGCAACAGACGGGTCCGATAATACCCTGAGAGCTATTTCTTGCGGTATTGGGTTTGCAAAACTTAGCGGAGCCACTGTCTACGCCCTCTACGTAGTAGATACACCATCTACAATTTCTGAAACATGGACTATTGGCAAAGAAATGATCTACGAAGTTATGAGAAAAGATGGAGAGAAAGCAGTATCTAAAATAAAGAAGATTGGAGAAGCTTCAGGGGTGGAGGTAAGAGAGGTTATTTTAGACGGGTACCCGAGCAATGAAATTATCGATTACGCGGAAAATAACAATATTGACTTGATAGTAATGGGTACCCTTGGAAAAACCGGACTCGACAGATTTCTGATCGGAAGCGTAGCAGAGAAAGTGGTAAGAGGATCAAAAGTTCCGGTCATGGTAGTCAGATGTTGATGGGCAAAGCTAAAACTTTCTATCAAAAGAAGAACACCTAATTTCGCAGAAAAGGATAATATAGAATATACATTCTCTGAAAAAACGGAGCCCTATCATGAAATATTACGTAAAAGACAGCACCCTCATCATAGAAGGCGATTTCGAAGCAGTGAGCACAGGCCTGAACGGCGGCCGCTCCCGGGTAAAGTACCTCTTCAACAAACAGGTGCCAAGGACCTTCAACCCCCCAGACCCTGGCAAATTTGTAGAAGAAGCCGCCCTTGAACTGGGAATCCATGAACCCCACTTCGGCCTCCTGACCGCCGTAAACATGGAATACCTCCAGGTCATCGAGGACGACTACCTCACAGTCTTCGTAACCGCCGGCGTAAGTAACGCCTCCGAATTCAGGGCGCAAAAGGTAGGAACCATCAACATAATCCTCATTTCCAAAGAAAAGCTCTCGGAGACTGCTCTCTTTGGGGCCATCATCACGGCCACGGAAGCAAAGGGGCTTGCCCTCCTTGAAAAAGGCTACACTTTTTTGGGCACGAACACGGACGCGGTAATCGTTGCTTATGAAGCGGATTCAGAGAAGGGGGCGGAGGGTGGATCAAAAATGGATTCATGCAGAAAAGGCAGGCAGGAGATCGCCTATGCGGGTTCGAGCACTGATTTCGGGAAAAAGATCACGAAAGCGGTCATAAAAGGGGTTAAGACGGGGCTTGAGCTGAGGGGAGAGTAATTCCCGTAAATTGCATCTTCCTTGAATTTATATGCTTGAGGGATGGTCGCCTGGTCAGAGAAATATTTCAGTGGCCCAGAAAAGCGTTTTTCAATTAGATCTTAAAGGGTGCCTCCGCCAGCTTGCCTGGCGGCCCTCACAAAAAAGAAATGATAAAGAGACATGAAAAAGCAATATTTACAGATTGAATTTATTTCTTTTTTTGCGCCTTACCGGTTTTTCAGGCTACTTTTATTTTTACCTTCTCTCTTCTTCTAACTTCTTTTTCCCTTTTTCACTTTTTTTATTCTGTCCACTCTTTATTTTGTAAAAGCCGACCGCCTTCGACGCCCGGGGACAAGAATGACAGGGTATGACCAGTTCCGGTTGTTGGGGTCTAATTAAGGATCCCGAGCAAGCCATCACCCTTTTTTAGTTGCTTAAGAATATCAACCGAATAATCCAGGACTATTTTAAATACACTTTGTTGGAAAAGCCGGCTGCGAAGCAGCCGGTGAGAGCGTTGGTACCTAAAAGAAGGTCAAAAAAGTCATCAGGGGCAACTGCAAAAAAATACTGCTACCTGTCTGGAAAACAAAGCAATGCAAAAAAACAAAGATAGTCAAAACTCTTAAAAACAAAATTTGTTAGAAAAATGGGAGTAGATTAAGGTGAATATGGCAGCGATCCAGAGTTCCCGATGCCTCACGCACCCGAATTGCGCTTCGGGAGCACGCGGTCCGTTTCGCTACGCTCAAGCGGACAAAAAATGAAGTAAAGCATTAAGCTGAGAAAACAAAGAAGTATTGAAGTAAAGCATTAA
>JAENYU010000010.1:29427-119047 GCA_016841625.1 Methanobacteriota archaeon | reverse complement strand
TACAGTTTTCCAATAAAAATATCTGAATAATAATCCGAGATGTGCGGAAAGTCGGTTTTAGGCATTTAGAATTTTCAATTCCCTTTATTTTTCACGATTTTATTCCTTTGTGTTCATGTTTCATGTTTTTCTGACCCCCATTCTAAGACGGATTTCTCTAAAATTATCTCCAAATCATTCCAAACTCAATTTAATGTAAATATAGAGCCATAATTCCAATTCAAAGGTCTTAAATCTCTTTTATTTCGTATTCATGGGGTTTTTTTCTACAGTTTTTTCCAGCCAAAGGATCCCTGCTGAATTTCTTTTTTATATTCTTCATGGTCTACTTTTCATCAAACTTCTTTCCTTTTTTGTTCATATTTCCTTATATCTACTGATATGCTTTATTTTATTCATCTTTCTCTGTTTATCCGGATAAAAATTTACCACTTTCTAAAATATGTTTGGTAACTATAAAAATTTTTAACATAATACCAAAAATATTTTATAATAAAGTTGTGTAAATGTTCAAAGTCAACTCAGGATATTTAACTAAAAAATTAATGTAAACTTATTCGATGAGTTGAGATGGCTGAAGGCCTGGATTCATCAGAAAGGAGGTATTGAACTAAAAGGGAATATAATTGTCCTGTAATTCATAACACATTATAATTGCAAAAAAACAGAAGTCTCAGATTCATTTCCGAACTTTCGGCGTGATTCGCATTTTTGAAGAATAAATGTGCCAGGAGCGAACGCTCTCTGAATGTGCTGTTCCCCGCCTAAAAGAGGGCAGAGAAAGAGTCGGAAAAATATTACAATCAATCCACAGGAAGTTTTCCAATCTCACATGAAATTGTGAAAATTACCCTCTAAGAATCAGTCTACTTTAGATCCAAAAATCCCTAGATAGTCCAACCCAAGGTGATAATATGCTAAAACTGAAACTAGGAACCCGAAAGCTTATTTCTATTTCAATAATTTGCTTTCTAATGCTGGTTGCTACTAGCTCAGCAGCAGTAGCAGCATCAGGTGATTTAGCAAATGTTCAAGTTTCAAAAGTGAGTGGAACTGTTACGGTAACAAACGAATATGATACTGTAGTCTATAAAGGCTCAGACGATGCGGACGCTATTGAAGCGGCTTTGAATGCGATCGATAGCGGTGTTATCCTCTTCCAAAAAGGTGAGTATAATATCGACCGTACACTTCGTTTAAAATCCGACATATCCTTCATTGGAAATGAAGGAGTAGTATTTGATTGCATTAGCTCTCCGGCATTTACTACCGGTACAGGTGGTTATTCATCTTCAACGATCCCAGTGGCAAGTGATGCCAACTCAGGGACTACACAGATCAGGTTGTCCAGTGTTTCTGGCTTGAATGTTGGAAACTACATAAAAATTTCAGACGATTTCACAGTTTCCTATGAAGGGAGATCTTATAAAAACGGCGAGCTGGCAAAGATAGTTGCTATAGACGGTTCAACGGTCACAATTGAAAGCCCGCTGTACGATAGCTATACCGTATCGAGGAATGCCAGGGTCCGAGAAATCTCAATGCTTGAAAACATCAGGTTTGAAAACATTGATTTTGTAGGGAACGGAATGGACACCAGTTCTACTGCGGTCTATTTCTATGCCACGAAGAACGTTACGTTCTCAAATTGTGGAATTGAAGATTTTGGCACCCGGGCGATCAGTTTATTTGATTGTTTAGACTGTACTATAGAAGATAGCACCTTTAAAAGGGTATTCAAAGACGGGACAGGGTATGGAATTGCCATCACAAATGCCTGTGACAATATCGTAATAAAAAACAACTCTTTCCTTGAAAAAGGCAGGCACTACATTGCTGTTGTTTCCAGCAGGGGAGGAGTCACGACTGACGGCTTTACCAGGCACGTAGATGTTCTGGACAATATTTTCAGAGATTGCGCTGACGAAGCTGTTAATTCACACCCGACTTCATCTCCTATTTTCAAAGTTATTGGCAATGAATTCTACGATTCCAGAAAGGGTGTAGAACTCGCCAGAACTGACAGCATCATAAAAGACAATAAATTTTATCGATGTGGGAATGCCCTGGTTACATTAAGCACCGGCAACCACGTGATTGAAGACAATTACTTCAATGGGAATAGAATCTCCATTATTCCTCACGCTACAAGCAACATAATAAGGAACAATGTGTTTGACAACGGCGGGTATATCATGCCGGAACTTAATGCTGTTATTGAGAGTAATACTTTCAAGAATTATTCCGGATACATCATATACGCATCCGGCTCAAGCAGTTCCTACCTGCAAAACATTGAAATCTCCAATAACGTGTGTGAAGACCCGCTGAAAATGGCAATGAAATTAGGATATGCCAAAAATGTTAAATTGAATAACAATAACCTGAATGGATACCTTGAATTTAGCACGTGCAATGATGTAGAAATCGATGGCAACAGGATAAGTTCCTCCGCCTCTTCGGGAGTTAGAGTTATTAACGCAAGAGGGGCACACACCATAACCGATAATGAGATCAAAGCCGGTAGTGTAGGAATTTCCCTTGAAAATAGTGGAACATCTCTAATCAAAAACGAAATTATCATCGCACGCAATTCCATTACTGCCCCCCGGGCAATCTCCAATGACGACTATTCAAATGTCATCGTAGAAGAAGGAACTCCTGATATCCCGTTTTTGGGAGTGCAGGATTCCCGCCTCCGCGAAGGATCTCCTGATACGGTCTTCAATGATGTTCGCTACCTCGACCTTGGAGGCCGAGACGGAGTCGGTGGGTACAGAAGCCTGGTCATGTTTGACTTAAGCAACTACGAGGATGCTGAATTGATTGAAAATGCGACCCTCTCCCTCTTCTGGTACTACCCGGATGGAATAGAAAGGCTCGAGGACACAGTTGTAGAAATCTACAGGCCTGAAACCTGGAACCCCGACTACGTTACCTGGAATAGCAGGGACCTTAACACTCCCTGGGTGCATGCCGGTGGAGACTGGTATGACCTGAATAATGTTGCCCAGGGCAGCACTCCCTATGCAACGATTACCATCAAGGGCAGTGATGTTCCTGACAACAGTTATCATGAACTTGACGTAACCGAACTTGTAAAAGAGTACGTAAGTGGGGAGTACGATAATACGGGATTCCTGATTAAAGCCCGCACGGAAAGCGGGAACTACATGGCCTTCTACAGCAGTGACTGCGGAATCGGTGAATGTGTCCCTAAACTTGATTTAGCACTGAAACCCATGCCTGAAGTTCATGTCCTGAGCAACCTTCAGGACAGCCGTCTCCGTGAGGGATCTCCTAACACGGTCTTCAATGACGTCCGTTACCTCGACCTTGGAGGCAGGGACGGATTTGGTGGGTACCGGGGCATGCTCCTGTTCGACTTAAGTGAATTGGAAGATGCTGAAAGGATCGAAAGTGCGGCCCTTTCCTTTTTCTGGTACTACCCTGAAGTAACGGAAAGGCCCGAGGACACAATTGTCGAAATCTACCGACCTGAAGCCTGGAACCCGAACTACGTCACCTGGGACAGCAGGGGCCTTAACACCCCGTGGGTTAATTCCGGTGGAGACTGGTTTGATCTGAATGATGTCTCCCAGGGCAGCACCCCGTACGCAACAATAACTATCAAGGGTAGCGATGTCCCTGACAACAGCTATCATGAACTTGACGTAACCGGCCTTGTGAAAGCGTATGTAAGCGGTGAGTACGAGAACACCGGATTCCTGGTCAAAGCCCGCGCAGAAAGCGGAAACTACATCGCTTTCTGCAGTAGCGACAATGAAAACGGGAATCAGAGGCCTGTGCTAACTGTATCGGAAAAAGCATAAGTATTCCTCAGTATCGATTCCATAAAAAAAGCTGAAAATACCCGCGCAGAAGGAAAAATCCTTTCTGCGCAGGAAATTTTTTGATTTTAATTGTTTCTGACCGGATTTATCAGGACAGGACCATTTTCCCGGACACCCGGACTGAGATACACCCAAAAGGACCTGTTCTGCATTTGATGTTTGTAATTCCTTTATTTAGCTGAAATTACTGTGTACTTTCATTTATTTGAGCCTGCTATTCAATGAATTTCAGGTACCTTTTTTCATGGTTTTGATCTCTAACTATTCATGTTTCGTGTTTTTACGAGCCCAATTCTATGGAAGGGATTCCTTCGAGCCCATTCCAAAACTTGATTCAATGTAAGTATCGGGGCTGTAATAGCAATTCAATATCTCTCCTTCATTTAGGCCATAATCCGGATTTTGCGACCTGATATTTCTTTGAATTAAGATCCAGGAAATAATCCTCAACAGGACCTTATTCAGCGAAAAAACCTCTGGATGCCTTTCTTATTATGTTCATCCGGATCTACATTTATCGAGCTTACTCTACTCTATTTTTATGGTTCTTTATGTCTACTGCCATTAGGATTTCATTCATCATCTTCTTTATTTACCAGATATCAGAAGGGCATCTCTTTGGAATATATTTGATAACTATAAAAAAAATTAACATAATACCAAAAATATTTTATAATAGGGTAACATAAATGCCCAAAGTTCACTCAGGAAATTTAACTAAAAAATCAATTGAATCTTGTTTGGCGAGTTGCTCAGGCTAAATGCCTATACTCATTCGAACAGGAGGCATTGAACTAAAAAGGAAACAATGAATGTTTTATAATTTATAACAAATTTTCATTACAATAAATCAGAAGCATCGGCTTCGTTCCCACCCTTTCCGCACGACTAATATTTTCCAGGACTGAAAATATTTAGAGCGGAAGCTCTCTGTAAATGCTATTCCCAGCAAAAAAAAGCAGAGAAGGTCGGAAAAAGTATTAAACAAAGTTTATATTAAATTTTTAAAATTTATGTAAACTTAACAAAAATAACCCCCCTAAATTCAATCTACCTTATACCCAAAATTCCCTAGATTGTCCAACCCCAAAGGTGATACAATGTTAAAAAGGATTCTAGGAACCCGAAAGTTGATTTCCTATTCGATAATTTGCTCTCTCATGCTGATTGCCACCAGCCCAGCAGCGGTAGCTGCACCAGGCGATTTAGCAAATGTTCAAATCTCTAAAGAGAATGGAATTGCTACGGTAACTAATGAAGTTGGCACTGTTATTTACGAAGGTGCCGATGATGTGACTGCGATTGAAGCTGCTCTCAATGAGATCGATAGTGGCGTTATACTCTTCCAGAGCGGTACGTATTCCATAGACCGTACAATTAGCTTAAAATCCAACATCTCCTTTGTTGGAAATGAAGGAGTTGTATTTGATTGCATTAGCTCCCCCGGATTTACTACCGGTACCGGTGGCTATTCGTCTTCTACAATATCTGTGGCAAGTGATGCCAACTCAGGGACTACACAGATTAGTTTGTCCGATGTTTCTGGCTTGAATGTTGGAGACTATGTAAAAATCTCGGACGATTTCACAGTTCCCTATGAAGGGAAAGATTACAAAAACGGAGAACTGGTAGAGATAGTTGCCATTAACGATACAACAATCACAGTTTCCAGCCCGCTGTACGATAGCTATACCGTATCAAGGAATGCCATGGTCAGAGAAATCTCAATGTTCCAGAACATCTCCTTTGAAAACGTTGGCTTTGTAGGGTTCGGAATGGATACCAGTTCAACTGCCGTCTATTTATATGGCGTGAAGAACGTTACGTTCTCAAATTGTACAATTGAAGATTTTGGGACTCGTGCTATCCTTTTATTTGATTGTTTAGACTGTACTATAGAAAACAGTACCTTTAAAAGGGTGTTCAAAGACGGTACCGGGTATGGAATTGCCATCACAAATGCCTGTGACAATATTGTAATAAAAAACAACTCTTTTCTGGAAAAGGGCAGGCACTACATTGCCGTTGTTTCCAGTAGAGGAGGAGTCACTACTGACGGCTTTACCAGGCATGTAGATGTTCTGGATAATATTTTCAGAGATTGCGCTGACGAAGCTGTAAACTCACACCCGACTTCATCTCCGATTTTCAGAGTTATCGGCAATGAAATTTACGATTCCAGAAAGGGTGTAGAATTAGCCAGATCTGACAGCATCGTAAAAGACAATAAGTTTTACCGCTGCGGTAATGCCTTAGTTACCTTATCCACCGGCAACCATGTGATTGAGGACAATTACTTCAACGGGAATAGAATCTCCATTATTCCTCACGCTACAAGCAATATAATCAGGAACAACGTGTTTGACAACGGTGGTTACATCTTACCTGAACTCAATGCCGTAATTGAAAATAATACTTTCGAAAACTACACCGACTATATCATATCCTCAGTCGGCTCAAGCAGTTCCTACATGGAAAACATTGAAATTTCCAACAATACCTGCGAAGACCCGCTAACAATGGCAATGGAATTCGGGTACGTCAGGAATGTTAACTTGAATAACAATAACCTGAATGGATATCTCGAATTTAGCGGATGCGATGATGTAAAACTCGACGGCAACAGGATAAATTCTCCTGCTTCTTCAGGGGTTCGGGTCGTGGATGCAATGGGCCCGCATGCTATAAGCGTTAATGAAATTAAGGCAGGCAGTGTAGGAATTTCCCTTGAAAATACAAGGACTACCCCAATTAGTGACGAAATAGTCATTGAACGCAATGTCATTGATGCCCCTGCAGCAATCTCTAATGATGATTATTCGAACGTCATCATGGATGAGGAAGGGATTCCGGGCACCCTCAGGGTAGTGGAAGATTCCCGTCTCCGTGAAGGTTCTCCTGACACCGTCTTCAAGGACGAGCCCTATATCGACCTTGGAGGTAGAGATGAAGCGGGAGGTTACAGGGACCTGGTCATGTTCGATTTGAGCGAATACAGCGATTCGGAAATGATCGAGAATGCTACCCTTTCCCTCTTCTGGTACTACCCTGAAGGAATGGAAAGGCCTGCGGACACAGTTGTCGAAATCTACCGGCCTGAAGCCTGGAACCCCGAGTACGTTACCTGGAACAGCAGGGACCTTAACACTCCGTGGGTCCATGCCGGAGGCGACTGGTACGACCTGAATAATGTCTCCCAGGGAAGCACCCCCTACGCAACGATAACGCTCAATGGAAGCGATGCCCCTGACAACAGCTACCACGAACTTGACATAACCGGCATCGTAAAAGAGTACGTCAGCGGCAAGTACGAAAACACAGGATTCCTGATCAAAGCTCGCACTGAAAGCGGAAACTACATCGCTTTTTGCAGCAGTGACAATGAAAACGGGAACCAGAGGCCTGTGCTGACCATCTCGGAAAAAGCGTAAGCTTTACTCAGTATCAGGTTCGTAAAAAAACTGAAAACACCTGCGCAGAAAGAAGAATCCTTTCTGCGCTGGATTTTTTTTGATTTTAACTGTTTCTGATTGGATTCTTCAGGACTGGACCACCCGGGGGTGTCCCCGGCCAGAAATATGTCAGAGCAGGAGCTTTTCTGTATTTAAGGGTTGTATTTCCTTCAATTTTTCATTATTTTGATCCCTCCCTATTCGTGTATTATGTTTTTTCGACCAAATGCTTAGGACTCGTCACAGAATAACCTATGCATATTTCAGATTGGATATATTGATTTTCAAGATCAAGACCACCAATCGAAGTTATAATTGAATGATAAGTTGCATAGTTTATTTCGCTGCGGGTCCTTAGGAAGGATTCTAGTATTTGCTCATATTTTTCTGCCCTCCCCCACGAAAGCTTTTCTTGGTAAAGAGGGAATTTGTTTCATTAAAAAAATGTAGGGTGTCCAGCCCGACAGATAACCTTTTTTAAGTTCAAAACTATATCATTATTGCTCTTTTTTGGGATCTTAAACAGATCCTGAAAAGAGTGTGGGGAATAATTTTATGGGAATTAATGGGGATTCAAAAAGAAAGAGCTGCATTGTTATTTTATTTTTTTTGATAGCAATATCTGCCACAATTACCTTCCCTGTGTCATCTGCAATGGGGTCTCAAGTATACGTTCCCGGAGACGGGAGCGGGGACTTTCATAGTGGTGGTAGCGATAACAACGTTCAGGTAGCTAAAGCCCTTAAGTTTGAGGCAGAGAACTTCTACTTTAAAAGCGTGCACCTTGAGAACCCCTCCAGATATCTCACAGGCTACACCTTTCTTAGCGGTGCTGGTACCACAGTTGAGGATGATTCAGATGCAGGTATCATGTCAATCAATGATGCATGTAAGGGTCTGTTAATTCCATTGATGACGAATGGATTTTATAATCTGATGTTTTTTGATAAATCTACAGGCATCTTTCCCTTTCTGGTTGTGCATGTCATGTTCTTCGTGTTCTGCATTGGTGTAGTAGTGGCTTATGCTAATTCTGGACCCCATCCTCTCAAGGACCCTTCATTCAGGGAAGCCATGAAACTCCTGCTACCCCTGCTATTTGTAGGTTTTTTATTCATGCTGTTTCCACATATCTCGTCAATTTATAATCCGCCAGACGATTTAGCACATGTTCAAATCTCCAAAGATAATGGAATTGTTACAGTAGAGAATGAAAAAGGTTCTGTGATCCATAGCGGTTCCTGTGATGCGGACGCAATTGAAGCGGCACTGGCTGAGATTGACGGCGGAGCCATACTCTTTGAAAACGGTCATTATGATATAGACCATACAATTCGTTTAAAATCTGATGTCTCCTTCGTTGGAAATGATGACGTGGTATTTGATTGCACTAGCTCACCAGCATTTAATACCGGAACCGGGGGGTATTCTTCTTCGCTAATATCCTTGTCAAGTGATGCAAACTCCGGGGATACCCAGATTAAATTGTCGAGTGTCTCTGGCTTAAATGTTGGGGACTATGTAAAAATTTCGGATGATTTCTCAGTTCCTTTTCAAAGGATTGATTACAAAAACGGAGAACTGGCAGAAATAGTCTCTATTTCCGGTTCAACGATTACTGTTGATCGCCCATTGTATGATGATTATACTGTAGCCAGGAATGCCCAGGTCCGAAAAATCTCAATGTTTAAAAATATCAAATTTGAAAATATTGATTTTGTAGGGTACGGCATGGAGACCAGTTCAACTGCCATCTATTTTTATGGTGTGTCGAACATCATGATCTCAAATTGTGGATTTGAGGATTTTGGAAACCGTGCGATTAGTTTCTGGGATTGTTTGGACTGTATTGTAGAAGGCAGTACCTTTAAAAGGGTATTTAAAGACGGGACCGGATATGGAATTGCCGTAACAAATGCCTGTGACAATATTGTGATAAGAGACAATTCTTTCCTGGAAAAGGGCAGGCACTACATTGCTGTTGTTGCAGGTCAAGGTGGGGTTACAACAGGTGGTTTTACCAGACATGTTGATGTGATAAACAATATTTTCAGAGATTGCGCTGACGAAGCCGTAAACTCACACCCGACTTCGGCTGCAGTTTTCATAGTTAAGGACAATGAATTTTACGATTGTCGAAAGGGTGTTGAATTTTCCAATAGCGATAGTGTTATAGCAAACAATACTTTTGTGCGTTGTGCCAATGGGGTTGTATTATTTGATCCGGGTAATCATCTAATCGAAGGAAATTCCTTCCGGGGAAACAGAATCTCTATCATACCCCATAATACTAACTCTGTAACCAGAGACAATTCTTTTGAAGACAACGGGTAAAATGAAACAAAATTAAAACATTGTAACAATTCACGTTTTAGAAGATTCCCAGTTAAACTATCAGAATTAGTTCAACCAGATGGTTGTGCTAAATGAATCCATTGATACTGATTTTAACCTTTTCTTCGTATGACCCGTAAAATTGAAAAAAAGACAAAGGGTTGTGGAAATAATTCCACAACTTCGACTTTTACTATTACTTATATATTTTCTGTGCTTCAGAGTCCTTTCTTCCTCATGGCTATGCTCAGGAAGTAAGCCAGGCTTCCGTAGAGGAATACGAACCCGAAGACCGCCATTGCGATACTGCCTGTGGACAGCATTACTCGACCTCCTTCTTGATATGGGGCAGCAGGAGGGCTATAACGGCTCCGAGTACGATCACACCAAACCCAATCATGAGGGCTTTTGTATCGTAGCCGCCGTAAGGCTCGGTGATGCCTGTGATGGTTTCCTGGGCCAGCAGGAGGATCAGGATGATCGGAATGACAACTTTTGCGCTGACGTCCCACCATTTTCCTGCCATGATGTCCGAGTAGGTGTTGACCCATTCTCTGATCTTGTCTCCTCCGTAGACCCATCCGATTGCAACGGCTTCAAGGACCCCGACAACCATCAGACCGTAGATGTTGACGAAGTGGTCAACGATGTCCAGCCAGTAGAGCCCTCCCCTGGTGGCAAAGATAAGGCTGCCAATCAAGGAAATCCCGATTGCAAGGTCCACGGCTTTGCTCCTGCTCATATCAAACTTGTCCATAATAGCTGCAGCAAAGCCTTCTACGATGGAGATCAGGGACGAGAGTGCCGCCACTACTATACTGAGGAAGAATGCTACTGCTGTAACTGCTTTTAAGCCCGGGAGCATGTTCAGGGCTTCCGGAAGCACCACGAAGGCGAGCCCGACCCCGCTGGCTACCACTTCCTGAAGTCCGACGCCCTTGGTAGCTGCCATGTACCCGAGGGTCCCGAAGATTGCAAAACCCATGGTGAAACTGAAGGCACAGTCAGCAAGGCTCACGATAAAGGCATTGTTCACGATATCGCTCTTTTTCGGGAGGTAGCTTGAGTAGGTGATCATGATAGCCATCCCGAGACTCAGGCTGAAGAAGGCCTGTCCGTAGGCTGCGACCCAGAGATTCTTGTCCAGGAGCAAGCTGAAATCGGGTTTGAGGTACCATTCGATCCCATCAAGAGCCCCCACGAGGGTGACTGCCCTGAAGACGAGGACGATAAGGAGGATCCAGAGGAGGGGCATGAAGATCTTGTTTGCCTTTTCAATTCCTTTCTGGACGCCTTTCTTTTCGACAACCCAGACAATAGCCCAGACCGCAAGCAAACCCAGTAGAACCTTATGGGCAAAGCCTCCAAGCACCCACGGGGAGTCTGAAAGCTCGAGGACCTCTCCGAAGAGGAAGCCTGCAGTGTCCGTGCCCCAACCGAGAGTGAACGCATTTGCCAGGTAGATCAGGCTCCAGCCAACGATTACCGAATAATACGTCGTTATGATAAAGCCGGCCATAACTCCTAACCAGCCTATCCATTCGAATTTTTTATTTGCCCTTTTGAGGGACATCGGGGCAGAGCCTTTGAATTTGCTGCCCAGCCCGAATTCAAGGATCATGAGGGGGATTCCGGCGGTAAGGAGGGCGATGAAGTACGGGATCAGGAACGCTCCTCCTCCGTTTTCATAGCAGGTGTAGCTGAACCTCCAGATATTACCGAGGCCAACAGCAGAACCTACTGCCGCAAGTATGAATCCGACTCTGGTATTCCAAACTTCTCTTGCCATTAAACCACATCACTTTTTTTAGACCATTTTAAGTCCCGCATCCGAAAGAGGTATACTTTAAGATGAAACGCCAAACTCCGGTAAGATACTGCAGCCCATGGGGAATTATGCAGGGGTTTTACCACGCTTGACTAAAATCATAATCTGCATTCTGCCTCTTTGTCGGGTGCAGACCGAAGTGTTTATTTCTGTTTTTAAAAAATTTCCAGATTTTCTTAACTGGAATAAAGTAAATCTCATTACTGATTTTCAGTACTACTTTATAGTGATAATATATCTATGATTTAATTATTACTTTTTTTTACAATTATTCATTCTAATAAATAAAAATATAATCTCATCAAATTTTTATATTGAGTCTACTATCAACAATAACTTCATGTGTGAGAAAGTCCTCATTATAAAGTAGTATGAAGCGGTCATTGGGAATACGGTTAGTTTTCTTGCTGTGTCTGGTATTCTGCCTGCTTTCGGGTGTGGCAGTTGCGGATTCGGCAACTTCGGAAAATGAGGACGTAAACGCAGCTGAAATCGAAGCTTTCGACCTTATCTGCAGGTGTAATACTGGTAGCATAGTCAATTCCGTTTCGCTATCTTCCGGAGGGAGCCGTGTAGCTGTCGGAGGACTTGACAACAATGTCACTTTTTTCAATTCTGAAGGGATAAAACTCTGGGATTATAGTACCGGAGATATAGTATATACAGTGTCTATTTCTTCAGATGGATCCAGCGTTGCGGCAGGAAGCAATGATAATAATGTATATTTCTTTAACCAGCGGGGAAAACTGCTCTGGAATTACGAGACCGGGGGAAGCCTTAACAGTGTAGCCATTTCAGCAGACGGTTCTTATATTGCGGCAGGAAGCGACGACGGCAAGGTTTATTTCTTTGACCGGGAAGGAAACCTGCTCTGGAGTTTCGACGCAGGAGCTGAGGTGCGGAGTATTGCAGTTTCCAGGGACGGTTCCCATGTGACTGCCGGAAGTAACAACCATTACATCTACCTCTTTGACCGGGATGGGAAAAAGGTCTGGGACCAGAAGACAGGCAGCGTTATCAACAGCGTGTGCATGACCCCAAGGGCTTATTATGTGGCGTCCGGAGGTTCCAATTACAATGTCTACCTCCTTAACCGGAAAGGGGACTTTTCATGGATGAATAACCCCAGTTACTGGATTAGCAGTGTATCGTTAACCACCAACGGTTCGCATCTGGCCGCAGGAAGTTTTGATAGCAAGATCCACCTTTTCAACCGCAGCGGGACAGAACTCTGGAGCTATAAAGTGGGAGATACAGTTTACGATGTTGAGGTTTCCCCGGACTCTTCCTATATTGCTGCAGGAAGCTGGGATGACAAAGTTTATGCCTTTAGCCTGGAAGGAGAAAAGCTCTGGGAAAACAAAACAGGTGGGAAGATTAACAGTATTTCTGTTTCCAGGGACAGCAGCACGATAGCCGCAGGAAGCGATGACGGAAGGGTATACCTTTTCAAGCGGAACGGCACGGCTTTTGCCCTGCTGCTAGGGGATGACAGTTTTCTCCCCGAAGAGCCCGAGGAAGAAGATGATGTTGTGGAAACGGAAGACTCCGACCAATCGCTTAAAGAGACCACTGCAAAAACAGGCGGTGTTGAAAACAGGGTCGGGGTTGTTTCGGCTGCTTCCACGGAATCCCCTGAGGATAAGTCTGCTTCGAAAGAACCGGTTTCCGGGTCTTCATCTCCTGAAGGCGATTCGTCCGAAGATTCTAGAGTAATGGGACTTTTGAACTCCTTCAAACTTCCTCTATCCCTGGTTCTGGCACTTTGCGTGGGAGCAGTTCTCATCCTGAAACTGCGGAAGCGTAAAGGATCGGATTATGAAGATCTGGAGGACTTTGAGGATATGGAAGACCTTGAAGATAGCGACTATTATGAAGACCTCGAAGATGAGGATCATTCTTAAGGGAAGGAATTTCCTGTAAATTACAAGATTGCGACTACCTCATGAAATAAGCCGGGGAAACATTCTCTGGCATTTTCATCTGGTATTTTAATTCTCATTTTTTTTAAATGGAGTTTAATTTATCAGGTTCTTTCTCGAGTCCTCTCTCGGGTTTTTTTGAGTTTAATAATGGCCATGGGACGGAATTTATGATACACTTTTCAGATAACTGGAGCTAGCAATTTACTGGTCGAATAAGGGGGTGGCCGGCAGACTCTTATGGTTATCAGCGACTTATTACAAATATTAAATAATATATTATATATTTTCAAAGAATGTATATAGAAGTGTAAATTTGTGACAAAAGGGTGTGGAAAGCATAAAGGATGCTGAAAAGCCGAGGGTTCAGGAAGAGGAAGGGAAGTGGATGGAACAGTTTCCCTCAAAAAACCCCAACCCGGTACTCAGGGTAGGAAACAGCGGTGTGGTCCTTTATTCCAATGCTGCAAGCGCTCCCCTTCTGGAGCACTGGAAATTATCTGCCGGGGAGAAGCTCCCTTACTCTATCAGGGAGATTGTTAGAAGGGTGGTTCTCAGGAAGAATCCGGAAAAACTGGAAGTAAGAGTTGGAGACAGGACATACCTTATCACGTTCTACCCACTGCCGGAAGAGGGCTACGTAAACCTCTATGGGTTTGACTTCAGCAGCCAGAAGCGGACCGAGGAACAGCTCAGGATGAGAGAGAGACAGCACCTTGCCCTGAACAAACTGGGAAAAATGGCCCTTGCTTGCAAGAAACTTCAGGTTTTCATGAGAGACAGCACAAAGCTGATCGCCAGGACCCTTGAAGTCGAATACTGCAAGATTCTGGAACTTCTCCCCGACGGGGACTTCCTGCTCAGGGCAGGGACCGGGTGGAAGCCGGGAACTGTGGGAAAAACCACCGTAGAAGAGAGGAATAATTCCCAGGCCGGGTATACGCTCCTTTCAAACAAACCCGTGATCGTGGACGACATAGGAAAGGAAAAGAGGTTCATGGCTCCCGAACTTCTTAAACAACACGATGTGGTAAGCGGGATGAGTGTAGTCATAGGGGACATAAACAGGCCCTTTGGAGTAATGGGAATACACAGCACAAAGAAAAGGAAGTTTACCCGGGAAGATATCTATTTTCTCAGCTCTGCAACCCTCATCATCGCAGAAGTGATCGAACGCATACACGCGGAAGATGAGGTGAGGAGGCAGCAGGAGCACCTGGAGGAGATGGTGGAAAAACGAACCGGGGAACTTACAAAAATAAACAGGCGGCTGAAAAAGGAGATCTCCGAGCGAAAACAAACCCAGATAATTCTGCAAAAAAGCGAAGAAAGGTACAGAACGGCAGCAGAACAGACCGGACAGCTTGTTTACGACTGCGACATCAGTACCGGGGAAATAGACTGGGCAGGAGCTATCAGGGAACTTACCGGCTACAGTCCCATGGACTTTCAGGAAGTCAACTTTGACGGGTGGTATGAGCACATTCATCCTGAAGACCGCAAACGCGTGATCGCAGCTCATGCACGTTCCCTGCGGACAGGGGAGAAGTTGCATGAAGAATTCAGGTTCCGCAGGAAAGACGGGAGTTACTTTTATGCGGAAGACCGCGGGATATACCTGAAAGACGAGAGCAGCTGCATATGCAGGGTGGTAGGGGTGATGAAAGATACCACCGAAAGAAGGCTTGCAATGGAAAAGCTCAGGAAGAGCGAAGAACGCTACCGATTATTTTTGAAGAATTTCAGAGGTGTTGCATTCCAGGGGGATATGGATTTTAATGCCTTCTTCCTCCACGGGTCCCTTGAAGAAATAACAGGATACAGGGAAGATGACTTCATTTCGAGCGGGTTGAGATGGGAGCGGATAATCGATCCGGAAGACCTGCCAATGGTCCTTGAAGACGCAGAAAAGTTGAGGACGGTTAACGGGGCTACCTCTGAAAGGGAATACAGGATAAGGAAAAAGGATGGGGAGAAATGCTGGGTCCACGAAATAATCCAGAATATTCCTGACGAATCCGGAAAACCCGTACTTGTACAGGGCTCTATTTACGACATTAACGAACGCAAAGCCGCCGAGGAAGCCCTGGCAAAAGCCGAGGAAATAAGGAAAAAAGAGATCCATCACCGGATAAAGAACAACCTTCAGGTGATCTCATCCCTCCTGAGCCTCCAGGCAGAGAAGTTTACGGATGAAGTCGTTGTCGAAGCTTTCAAGGAGAGCCAGAACCGCGTCACTTCGATGTCCCTTATCCATGAAGAACTCTACAGGTCAAGGGATATGGAGACCCTGGACTTTGCAGTGTATCTCAAAAAACTGACAGCTGACCTCCTCCGGTCCTACAGGGTTAGAAGCGATGACGTCCGCTTGAAACTGGATCTCGAAAAAGTGCTCTTCGGGATGGATACGGCAATCCCGCTCGGGATAATCATCAACGAACTCGTCTCCAACTCCCTGAAACATGCTTTTCCGGAAGGAAAAGGAGGAGAAATCCTTATCAAGCTTTTCCAGACAGCCCACAATAAAAATAAAGTTATAAGTAGGAACAGAAAAATTAATAAAAATGGCAATAGTAATTATAGTAATCAGTTTTCATTGATCGTTTCGGATGACGGGTCAGGATTCCCTGAAAATATTGATTTCAGGAATACCGTCTCCCTGGGGTTGCAGCTGGTAAACACTCTGGTGGAACAGCTCGAAGGAAGCATTGAACTTGAGAAAAATGAAGGCACTAAATTCATTATCCGATTCGAAGGAAGCGGGTGACCGAAAAAAATTGAAATTAACGATTCGAAGCTAATAGCAATGAAAGAAAACGGGGGCAACAAAATGGGAAAAGCAAAGATTCTGGTTGTTGAAGATCAGAATATCGTGGCTCTGAATATCAGAAATAAGTTGAAGAACCTGGGGTATACCGTACCAAGCACCGCAGCTTCAGGGGACGAAGCAATCCGGAAAGCAGAGCTTACAGGGGCTGACCTGGTTTTGATGGATATCATGCTAAAAGGAGATATGGACGGGATCGAAGCAGCAAGGGAGATCAAATCCCGCTTCGGAATACCCGTTATTTATCTTACCGCCTACACGGACAGCGAAACCCTGGAAAGGGCAAAAATGACTGAGCCTGCGGGCTATATCTCAAAGCCTTTCAAGGAAGAAGACCTGCACAGCAATATAGAAATGGCTCTTCATAAACACCGTGCGGAAAAAGAAGGAGGAGAAGAAGGAGGAGAAGAAGGAGAAGAAGAAGGAGAAGAAGAAAGCGTTTAAGCTAAAACGTTGAGGGGAATAATCGGGGTTAAGTGAAAAATAATTAATGCGGTAGGGATAAATAGTAAAGATAACAGGCAGATATGCCTGTGAAATCTAATTTTGAGAGCATAAATTCCTTTAAAGCCACTAATTGCCGAAATCCGGAAACAATTTCAGGGGAAAGAATTAGCGTTTTGAATTTGCATAAGAAAAGACGTTGAATAAAATCCATGCCCCGCAGCAGACCCAGAAAATGGGGGCGGCAGTACTTATCAAAAAATCGCCTGTACCGGGATTATCGGGATTCATTTCAACATACAGGGATCCGGCAGTCATAACCAGAAAGCTCCCTATGGTAAAAAAGAGGAATACAAACCTTGCTCTGGACGCCTTTGGAACCGGGCGGGAAAAACTGTTCATAAGTTAACATTAACATAAGAAAATAAATAATTTTTTAAATTATCCTAATGTCAACAGCGTGAAGGGCTCTATCAATAAATGTGTCAAAGTGCAAAACAAAAGGCTAAACTCAGTAAAAAAAGGAGGGCGTTTGTTGATAAAAAGATTGGATTGTGGATTGAACTTGTGGATTGAACTTGTGGATTGAACTTGTGGATTGAACTGGAGGTTGGTTGATAATCTCCAAAAAGATAACGCCCTGACGATTTACACGGGATATATATTATATAAACCATTTCAGTTATATATATGTACAAAAGAATAAATCTCGCATATATATAATCCGATATTATAATAATCGCAATTATAATATTGGTGTCAACATGTCAGAACATTTATGCTACAGCCCCAGGTTCGTATTTTCCGGAAAAAATAATTGAAAAAAAGGAAGCCCACGTTTCCGTTGTCCAGGGTAAAACGGGAACTTCCCGGAACTCTCAAAGTTTATATTCTTTTGCTGCACTGAGAGCGTTCTGAACCATTGCTTCAATATCCAGCTTTTTTTCCTCAAGAACAATGAGGTTATATCCTGCCTTAACCTCGGGGCGTTCGGGAACAGCGGTGCAGCCTCCCGAAGGTCTGATGGAGATCTCATAGGTCCCTATCCTGCGGGCAATATCCACTATTTCACTTTTGTCAAAGGCGATCAGTGGATGGTAGACCGGGACCGCAAGCTGGTAGATCTCAGCGTACATGTTGGCGGCCGTCTGGGACGCAACCTGCCCCAGGGAAGAACCGGTAATAACGCCGCTTGCCCCTTCCTTTTTCATTATTTCATAGGCTTCCCGGTACATCGTACGTTTGCAGAGGAGGCAGGTATTTTTCCGGTCGCAGGTCTCAATGAAGGCGCGGAGGTTAGGGCCGTGAGGGAGCTCATAAGTCGTGAACTGGTATCCCGGAGCCCAGGCCTGAAGCTGGCGAATGCAGTCAAAAGCGCGCTCCCTTGCGGCATCTTCGGCGTAAGGTGAACCGTTGCAGTAGACGGGGATGATCATGACCCCGCGTTTCATCAAAAGCCATGCCGCAACCGGAGAATCGATGCCCCCGGACATGAGCACCACCATGCTTCCCTGAGTCCCCAGGGGAAGGCCACCCACTCCAGGGAATGTTTCCAGGTAAATATAAGCAAGTTTCTGCCGCATCTCTACAAGGATCTCCTTGTTCGGAGAGGTCAGGTCCACCCTGGGAGTTTTTCCTTCCTTTTCCAGAGCCGTCCAGACAGCGTCCCCGCATGTTTTACCAACATCAGCTGAGGTGAACGGATGATTTCCACTTCTCCTGGCCCGGATGGCAAAGGACTCTCCTTCCAGGATAAGGCCTGCCCCCAGGGCAGCGCAGACTCCTGCCGCACTCTCAAGGTCAGGCTCTGCGGTCACTGCAGGGGAAGCCGAGACAACCCCAAAAACGTCTGCAGCTGCCCTTGCTGCACGGTGATCGGTAGTTTCAATGAAGATCCTGCCCCATTCCCGCCTGATCTGAGAAAACTCAATATCCCTGGAAGCCAGCATCGCCGCTATGTTCTTCACAAGGACTTTCTCATACCAGTTCCTGACCCCTGTGCTTTTCAGGGCAAGTTCTCCGTACCGGACAATGATGACGTCAACAGGAACCCCTATGTTTCGGGGACCTGAGGCAGAACCGGAGTCACCACCGGTTTCCCCGGAAGCAATAACTTTCCTTTTGCTCTCGTTTCCGGCCCCGCTAGCAGAACCGGTTTCAAGAAAATTATCGGTATCAATAGAACTGTCTTTCATAGATACTAACGAGTAAGGGCGGCATGAGGTTTAAAGCTTTCAGGATGAACGAATTTTATCCGAAAGAACGGGAAACTCAGGAAGAAAACAAAAGGAATAAAAAGAAAACAGAAGGAAAACAGGAGGAATAAGAGAGAATAGGTAGAAGGTCTTCAAAAGTGGGCATGAAGACCTCAAAAGAGTAAAACTGGGGGAACAAGAATAATTTAAATATACTGCTATTTCTTTATTTATTCAAAATTGAAATCGGTTATAGAAAACAGGAGCATGAGAGGGGCACAATTTGGGAATATAAAAAATATGCAAACTGCAATATTATTTTTGGAAAATCTATATAAATTAGTAAGTGCATATTAATGTGTGCTATTATGTAGCACACGCAATATTGAAGACATTGGATAAGACTGGGAACATTGCCCACTATCGGAACGACGCAAGCAAAGAGAAAACAACCACACCAGGGGTGGAGTACCAATGGACACTCTGAAAAAGCTTGCAGGGAAATCGATAGTAACAGCTATTGCATTTTATAGCCTGTTGCTTGTTCTATTTCCTGTAGGCTGGATCGTTTTGCTCGGAACTGCCGTTCGGAAACCGAGCACCGATAAAAGATCTGTAGAAACGAGGATCCTTGGGGCAGACATTGATGTCTGAAACCCGAGAAAAGGGCATGGGTGTCAGAACATAACAAGGAAGCCCGAAAGGGAATCTGGCCAACATTCTCGTCGCTCAGCACCGGTGTCGAAAAAAACAAGGAAACCCATGAAGGTTTCTGGTAAACATTCGCACCACCCTCTTGTAATCTGTAAGTTGGTTTCAAGCGGGTGTCAGAAATAAACAAGGAAATAGCAACTTCAAGCCACCTTCGGCAACCCACGGAATTAGAGGCAGTTTTGGAAGGTAAACGAAATCAACGAAGAGGCGCAATTTCCAGGAAACATTCGGGCAACCCACTTTTTTTTATTATTGTACCCTTTTTTGTAATTATTCAGCCATACCTTTGAGTAAAGGCAATTTTGCCCATTTTCTTGTTTAATTTTCATCTGTTTTGGTTTTCATGTGCGGACATGCCTGGGGTAACACTTTAACTCCCGGATGCACAACGGACTTCCCCAAATCCGGGCAAGGATCTCCGGGTCAACCACATAAAAATTAGCCTGGGAACCCGGAAATTTACTCCCTGCATGCACTAAATTGCAGAGTACACACCGGAAGTTGTATTCGGAAAAGGCCTGACACTGACAAAACCATTTTTACTTTGTCAATTATTCGCCCTGGTTTCTTGAGACTATACCATTAACTCTCCGGTTTATTCCCCGGCTTCGGGGATATAGTAACCGGTCCTGTTAGATCCATCAGGTTCTTTATTCGAACCTGTGTCCGAATAATTATCCGTTTCTTCTTCAGGTACTTCACCAGCTTCCGGGATGTAGAAACTGTCATTTTCATCCTGTTTCTCATCAGTCATTTCATCAGTCATTTCATCAGTCATTTCATCAGTCACTTCATCAGTCACTTCATCCTGTCCCTCGCCCGCTTCCGGGATGTAGAAACTGTCATATTCATCAGGTCCGGGGACATAGTCCTCAGGCAGAGGATTTGCGGTCATGTTTTCAACCACATACTCCGGGAAGTTCTCCGAGTCCCCGTGCCACCTGTTCGGCAGGGCAAAGTCAAGGTCCCCTCTGTAAGTATCAGGGAGGAAGAGCTTTGTTCCCCTGTCCTCAAGGGCTCCCACAAAGCCAGGGTCAAGGCTGTCCAGTCTGGTCTTGCATGCCGACGCTTCATCGTGTTTCTTTATACGGTAAAGGGCAAAGCGCTTGTTATAAAGAGCTGAGGCCGAATTCGGGTTGATTGCAAGAGCCTTATCGTAGGACTCAATGGCTTTTTCGACGTCTCCCTGTACGTTGTAAATGTAACCCTTATTGTACCAGGCCGTAATGCTGCCAGGCTTTAATTGAGCTGCTTTATCGAAGGACTCAAGGGCTGCGGTATAGCTGCTCCTTGCGTAGTAAGCGCATCCTTTGTAATACCAGGCAGCAGCGTTGCCGGGATCATACTCAAGGGCTTTATCATAACAATCAATGGCTTCCTGATACCTCTCGAGCCTGTAGAAGGCAAAGCCCTTGCTGTTATGGGCATCGGCATTTGCCGGGTCAAGTTCAAGAATCATGTCATAACAGGCAATCGCACCTTCGAAGTCCTCGAGTTCTTCCAGAGCCTTAGCCTGCCTGTACATTACTTCCCTATTACCCGGGGAGGCATCAAGGATCTTCCCATAGCACTCAACGGCTTCTTCGTACCTGCCAAGCCCTTCGAAAGCCGAAGCTTTCTCGGCCAGGGCTCCGAAATTAGCAGGTTCGAACTTCAGGATTTTATCGTACTCGTCCAGTGCTTCTTCAGACCTTTCCAGCTTCACGAGTGCTAAAGCCCGGCCTTCCAGCGCCCCAACATTATCCGGCTCAAACTCCAGAAGCGTATCGTAACAGGAAACCGCTTCCTCATATTTTCCAAGGCTGGCAAGAACCATACCTTTTTCCTGAAGGGCCATGGCATTGTGGGAATCAATTTCAAGCACCCTGTCAAAGTAAGTTATTGCTTCCTCGGACCTTCCCAGGCTGTTAACAGTCGAAGCCATCCCGTACCAGGCAATGCCGGACTGCGGGTCCAGATCCACGGCTTTTTTATAACATTCCATGGCTTCCGCATTCCTGCCAAGCAGGTCAAGGACCGAACCCTCTTCATACCAGGCTTCAGTGCGCTCCGGGTTGATCATAAGAACCATCTCATAAGAACTCAAGGCATCCTCATACTGCCCCAGTTCCCTGCAGACGGAAGCTTTGCCGTACCAGACAGAGTCGAAACTGAACAGAGGGTCAAGGAGCTCGACATTTTCGGGGTAAGACCCAGCGTCGTACTCTCCTGAATCCGGTTTTTCAGGGACCAGGAGATAAACCCAGAACCCACCGGAAAGGGCCCCTTCAAGGTTGACATCCTTACTCTCTTCCTTCGGGGGGCGAGAAACTTCGGATCTCGAAAGCTCCGCACCCTCTTTAAGCTTGAAACGGACGGGGGCATACTCCGGGTTAAGCTGGAGAGCCCGGTTGTAACACTCTCCGGCTTCCTCGTATTTGTCAAGTTGGTCCAGAGCAAGGCCCTTGTTATACCAGATTTCAGCACTTTCCGGGGCAAAGGCAAGGAGGCGGTCATAACACTCGATAGAAGCATCGGATTCCTCAAGCAGGATAAGGGAAGACGCTTTGCCGTACCAGGCAAGGTAATAGTTTTCGTCCAGCTCCAGGGCTTTGTCGTAGCTTTTCAGGGCATCCCTATGCTCTCCGAGCCTTGCGGAATCGAACCCTTTCCGATACCAGACCCTGGCATAGCCGGAATCCAGCTTTAAGGCTTTTTCATAAGCTACAACGGCATCTTCGTACCTGCCAAGCCTGTCAAGATCCAGGGCTTTCCTGTACCAGACCACAGCGTGCCCCGGTTCATTTTCCAGGACCTGACCGTAACATTCCACGGCACTCTCGTAGTTTCCAAGTTTGTCCAGAGCCAGGCCCTTGTCGTACAGGATCTTAACAGGTTCGGACCTGAACTTCGGGGCGTCGGGATAACTTGCAAGTGAAGCATCGTAAGCGTTCATCTTTTCAAGCAGGGCAATCCCGGCTTCTTCCGCCTGGATTCCTGAATCCGGGTCCAGAGCCATTTGAGCCATGGAATAGCAGGCTACAGCTTCATCATACTGCCCCATCGAGTCAAGCAGGGAACCTTTGCTGTGCCAGGCTTCGTAGTTGTAAGGCTCGTAAGTAAGGATTTCGTCGTAGCACTGGATCGCTTCGGAAGGCCTGCCAAGCTGGTCGAGGCAGAAACCTTTTCCCTGCAGGGCAGCGATGGAATCAGGCTCAGAGGGAAGGACAGAGTCATAGCATGTTAAAGCTTCCTGATAATAGGTTAAAGCTTCTTGATGCTTCTCTGCGCTGTCAAGTTCCCTGCCCAGTTTCTCAAGGCCCACACCTTTATGGTACCAGGCTTCAGTCGAGTCAGGATTGAGGGAAAGGACCTGCTCATAGCACCCCACAGCAGCCTCGTAATTTCCAAGTTTGTCAAAAAGCATTCCCTTCTGGTACCAGAGTTCGGGGTCGTCGGGGGCAATCTTCAGGGCCCTGTCGAAACAGCTCATTGCTTCTTCATGCCTGCCGAGTTCGGTATAAGCCAGTCCCTGCATATACAGGGCTCTGGAAGAGCTGGAACCGTACTCAAGGGATTTTTCATAAGATAGCAGAGCTTGCTCGCTATCTCCCAGCTTTTCAAATGCACGGCCTTTCCGGAACCAGACTCCGGCAATAAAGGAGTCTGCAGCGAGAACTTTCTCGTAAGAATTTATGGAATCCGGGTAATTCATTACGCCGAAAAGTTCCTCTCCCCTCTCATACCGGCGCTGGGAAGAAGCAGGGAAGGTTTCAAGGGCCTTATCGTAACAATCAAGTGAATCCTCATACAACCCGGACTCTTCCAGGGCAAGCCCCATGGCATACCAGGCTGCCGAAGAACCGGGGTCTGAGGCAAGTGCTTTCTCATAGAAGCCAACGGAAAGTTCGTATTCTCCCTGAGAATACAGAGCATTGCCTTTAGTAATAAGACCTTCAACGGAAGTCGGGTTCTGCGCAAGCAATTCCCCTAGGGAGGAGAAATCCCCGGCCCCCCGGGCGTTTTCTGCAACCAATCCCTGGGTTGAAACAGCTCCTTCAACAGGTAAAGGACCTGCTGAAGAGATGACAAATAAAGTGAAAACCAGGAGAACAAAGAAATTAACAATCGAATTAACTTTTTTGGTCGGGTTCATTAAATACCCCTATTTTTTCTAATGAGTTCCTTGTGAAAATATTCCAGCATATGCTGGAACACATACCCTTGCTGTGATTCAGCATTGGGTCACAACTCATCTGGGATCTGGATCATAATGCAATTAGTATCGGCATCATAATGCATTCGGGAACAGCATCATAATGCAATTAGTATCGGCATCATAATGCATTCGGGAACAGCATCATAATGCATTATCCTGAATAGTTCTCGACAGGATGTCAGTATCAGATTAATCAGGTTCATCAAATGTAATGTATTGAACCATGTAAATTGAGATATCAAGAGATAAATCATAACTACATAAATTACTATTGCCTGATATCCAAATAGTTAATACAGTTGATATAAAAAAGATTATTTTTTCCCTGGTATTTTATTCCGGAAAAGGTATAATTCAAACTAATTCAAACCTAACACACAAAAAAGTCAAACAAATAAAAAAGTCAGAAACAAAGAGAAGTCGGACGTAGTAAAAAATAGGGTATGGTCGGCAGGCCGGGGACCTGCAGACCCATTTCACTCAATTTACCGGGACATTTTTCGAATCCTCATACCACCTTGTAGTCAGGGTGTAGTCCAGGGTTGCGCTGTAGGTATCAGGGAGGAAAAACTTTGTTCCCCTGTCCTGCAGGGCACCCACAAAGCCCGGGTCAATAGCATCGAGTTTAGTCTTGCACTCCGAAGCTTCGGTATGCCTCTTTATGGTGTAGAGGGCAAAACGTTTGTTATAAAGGGTTGAAGGTGAGTTCGGGTCTATTGCAAGAGCCCTATTATAGCTACTGATAGCTTCTTCAACTTCACCAAGCACGTTGTAGATGTAACCCCTGTTGTACCAGGCTGTGATACAGTCAGGCTTTAACTGGATCGTTTTATCGAAACTTGCCAGGGCTGCGGTATGGCTGCTTGCGGAATACTGGGAAAGCCCTTTGAAATACCAGGCTGCAGCGTTATTGGGAGCGTATTCCAGGGCCTTATTATAGCAGGCGATAGCTTCCTGGTATCTTCCCATCCGATGCAGGGTAAAGCCTTTTCTGTTGTACGCCTCTACGCTTAAGGAGTTCAGCTCAAGGACCCTGTCATAACAGGCAATCGCACCCTCAAAGTTCCCGAGCATCTCCAGGGCCGCAGCTTTCCTGAACAGCACGTCCGTGCTGCCAGGCTGGAGTTCAAGGATCCGGTCATAGCTTGCAACCGCCTCTTCGTACCTGCCAATTTCTTCGAGAACCGCAGCTTTCTCGATTCCGGCCTGAATATTCACCGGTTCAAGCTTCAGTATCCGGTCATAATCGGCTACTGCTTCCTCATTCCTGCCGAGTTTTACCAGTGCCAAAGCCCTGCCGCTAATGCCCTCAAAGTTATCAGGCTCAAGCTTCAGGAGCGTATTGTAGCACGGAACGGCTTCCTCGTACCTTCCGAGTTCGGCAAGGGCTGAAGCTTTCTCAGCCAGGGCTCCGGTATTCCCGGGTTCGAGCATGAGTACCCTGTCGTAGTACGTTATCGCCTCATTGTATCTCCCAAGCCTGTTAACAGCCGAAGCCATGCCGTACCAGGCTTTTCCGGACTGCGGGTCCAGAGTGGCGGCTCTTTTATAGGCTTCAAAAGCACCCTCAGACATGCCGAGTTTTCCCAGGACAAGAGCCTGCTCGTACCAGGCATCAACATGCTCGGGGTTGATCATCAAAGCCATGTCATAGCAGGTAAGGGCATCCCCGTACATCTCCAGTTTCCTGCTGGCTGAAGCTTTCCCGTACCAGGCTGCATCATAGCCGAACCCCGAATCGAGGAACTCAACACTCCCGAGGTCAAAGTCCTGAGAATATTCTTCTGAATCCAGGTTCTGGTAACCCAGGAGATAGGACCAGAATCCGCTTGCAAGCAATCCGTCAAGGACGCTGGCACCTGTAGTGTTCCCTGATGAAGGAGGTTCGAAGGTCTCGACGTTCGAGAGCAGCTCAAGGTTCTCATTCAGCTTGAAACGGGCAGGGGCATATGCCGGGTTGATTCTGAGAGCTTCATTGTAGCATTCTACGGCTTCCCCGTACCTGCCAAGCTGGTCAAAGGCAAGGCCCTTGTTATACCAGATCTCAAAGCTGTCCGGGGCAAAAGCAAGAACCCTGTCATAACATTCAAGTGCCTCTTCGTGTTCCCCCAGTTGAGTCAGGGCAGAGGCTTTGCTGTACCAGACAAGGGTATAATTTTCATCAAGGGTCAGAGCCTTATCATAGGATTTCACGGCATCCTTATGCTTCCCGAGCCTGGAGTAATCGAACCCTCTTTCGTACCAGGCCTTAGGATAATCAGGATCCAGTTTCAGGGCTTTGCCGTAGCATTCCACAGCTTCCCCGTACCTGTCAAGACGGTCAAGGTTCCGGGCTTTCCGGTACCATATCACGGGATGACCGTTTTCTTCTTCAAGGACCTGAGTGTAGCAATCTATCGCAGCTTCGTAATTCTCAAGTTTGTCGAAAGCCAGGCCCTTATCGTAGAGGATCCTGACAGCTTCCGAATCGAAGTCCGGGGCAGCCGGGTAACATATCAGGGAAGAATCGTAAGCTTTCAGTTTCTGAATAAGCACGTCTCCGGCTTCTTCCACCTCAACTCCCGTATCCGGGTTGAGGGCCATTTCATAACATGCTATTGCGGCATCGTACTGTCCCATTGCATAAAGTGCAGCACCCTTGCCGTACCAGGCATCGGAGTTGCCAGGGTCGTATTTAAGGATGTTATCGTAGCACTGGATAGCTTCGGAGTGCCTTTCGAGCTTCCCCAGATCTGAACCTTTTCTCTGAAGAGCATTGAGATTGTCCGGCTCCGAAACGAGGACAGAGCCATAACAGGTTAAAGCTTCCTGATAATACTTTGAAGCTTCCTGATACTCCCCCACGTTTTCAAGTTCCGTACCCATCCTGTCAAGGTCCGCACCTTTGTTGTACCAGGCTTCAACCGAGTCGGGATTGAGAGAAAGAGCCTCATCGTAACATTCCACGGCAGTCCCGTAATCCTCGAGACTGTCGAAAACGGTCCCCTTCTGGTACCAGAGGTCGGAATTGTCCGGGGTAATATTCAGGGCCTTATCAAAACATCCCATTGCCTCTTCATGTCTGTCGAGTCCGGTGTAAGCCATCCCCTGCATGTAAAGAGCCCTGGAACAGTTCAAATTGTACTCAATCGCTTTTTCATAAGAAACAAATGCATGCTGATCCAGGCCGAGCTTCTCAAATGCAAGCCCCTCACGGCACAGAATTCTGGAACGGTAAGAACCAAAAGCCAGAGCCTTCTCATAACAATCAACGGCTCCAGGATAGCTTTTTATCCCGTAAAACTCATCACCCCTTTCATACCAGCTTTCAAAGGCATCCGGAGAGGTTTCAAGGGCAAGATTATAACTTTCGATTGCGTCTTCATACATTCCGAGTTCGTCAAGGGCACAGGCTTTGCCATACCAGGCAACCGAGGAAACGGGATCAAGTTCAAGGGCTTTCTCATAACACTCGATCGAAAACCCGTATTCCCCAAAAGAATAAAGTGCATGGCCCTTATCTATTAACCCTTCCACGGAAGAAGGGTTCTGCGCAAGTACTTCTTCGAGGGGAGAAGTATTTTCAGGTCCTCCCGCACTTGCAATCAGTCCTTTAAACGTGATGGCTTCAGCTGTAGGGAAGAAACCTCCCGCTGAAATGAAGAGCAAACAAGCACCCAAGATAACTAATGAATTAATAACCGACCGCAATTTTTTAACTGAGTTCATTAAATACCCCGGCTTTTTCCCGATGAGTTCCCTTTCTATAAGTTATAATTCGCATAGGATTCAGCATGATACGATTGTCCAGCGCTTATACAATCCAGCACATGCATTCCATTCTTTATCTATGATATGCATTAATGTCTTTAATACTGTAATTATACATTAACATCCTTAATATCTGTAATCTAAACAAACATCCTTAATACACAAAATAGCTACACATAAGGATTGCATCCAGAACCATTAAAGTGGTTGATATACAGAGATTTGGCAAATAAAATAAACCTCTGTTGACCTCAATATAAATTACTCATACATTGAAGCCAATTCAAGTTTTTATTACTTGTCATTCTAGTTTTTCCTTTATAGTATCCGAGTCTTTATACCCATTAATTCAAGTGATCTTTACCCAGTATTCAAATATTCTTTACCTTATTCAAGTTTTTTCCTTTATTGTACATACACCAATATCAAAGTACGCAAATTTTTAAAAGTATTTAGAGAGCAGAAAAGAAATTGAGCAGAAAAAAATACCTTCTGAGCAGCCCCCACCACAAGGAGAAAACTCTATCTTCATCCTTCGGGCTTGAATATCCCGAACTAGAGAGCCTTCATCCAGGGAAAAAATACGTCCCTACGGGAATAAAGACCCTGAATTATTCGGTAGAGGAATTTTCAGGGAGATCCGCACAAAATACATACGCACAAAATATATACAATGAAATTTTCTATTCCAGATGCATGCAAAAAGAAGACCTGGTTTTTTTTCGAAAATGGTTTTCAGAATATGTAAAAGGATTTACATCTCCTGATCCCTTCATCCGGAAAAATCTCGACCTCAAGGCCAAACACACTAAAAGAGTCTGCGAAAACATCCTCTTACTCGCAAAAGCCGAAAGACTTGGGGAAAACGAATGTCTTATTGCCAAAACGATAGCACTCTTCCATGACCTGGGTCGTTTTGAACAGTTCCTGACGTATAAAACGTTCAAAGACTCCGAGTCGGAAAACCACGCTGCTCTGGGAGTGAAAATCCTGAAAAAAAACGGGATACTTTCCCGCCTTCCCGGGGAGGAGAGAAATATCATCTTAAAAGCCGTGGAATTCCACAACCTCATGGAGATTCCCGAAGACACCTCTAACTCCCCGCAACTGCTCTTTTACTCAAAGCTTATCCGGGATGCCGATAAACTGGACATCCTGGGGCTTATTTGTAAAGATTATGAAGCAGGGGGAAAATCCCGAAACCCTGCCCTTGAACTCTATTTGCCTGATACCCCGGAGTGCTCCGGCTCCGTGATAGAAGATATAATGAACAACAGAATGGCAAAAATAAGAGACATCCGAAATCAGAACGATGTCAAACTCCTTCGCTTGAGCTGGGTTTTCGACATCAATTTCCCTGAGACTTTTGCCCTCATCAGGAAACATCGTTACCTGGAAATAATCATGTCCTCTTTGCCCGGGACTGAAGAGGTCTTCAGGGTCAGGAGGCATCTTGAGAACTATTTTGAAAAAAATACTCTCATAAATGGAAGGGTTGGGAATTAGAGGGAACTTTGTATGCAAATTTAGTGCTTAAGCAAGCATTCATATAATGGGCAGAACATATATCTACATGTCCTAAAATGGCACAAACTTAATGAAAAAAAGTATCCAGTAAGCCCGCGACTGGAAGAGTACTGCCAAGATATTCTACTCGGAAAATGGCACGGACTTACAGGGGACTATCTACTGCGAAACTGGCCTTTACAAGCACACGGGGGGTGACTGTGGTGAGCGTAAGAGGCTTTGCAGGAAAGTCGCTTGTAGTTTTGGTTTCGACATACTGCCTTTTGTTGATCCTGTTTCCGGTCGGATGGCTGGTTTTACTTTCGGGAGCAATGCTGAACTCACATGCAGCTAAAAAACTATTAGGTGTCAGTATTCCAGCTACAAAAACGGTTAGAAAACCAGAGCATAAAAAAGAACTGATAAGAAGACAGTGTAAACATTAAGAAATCAAGAGGTGCACAAAAAGGCATGCACTGGAAAACATAGGCTTATTCCATATATCGCCTTTGATGCTCGTTTCCGAGGCTTCGCCTGTAATCGGAACGAACCTGCATTTTAAGTTGTTCGTTGAGCAGTACTTCCAGAGCATCGTCATCCAGCCCTTTTTCTTTTTCCATTTTATCGGTTTTTTCTTTCATGCCGATCTCTTCAATTTTAATTTTGATCTATTCTCAGAAATGTTCAGAAAGACTCAGACCCGCATGATCGTTTTGAGCCCTGAAGACTGCTCGATAAATTCGACCTCGATGTCTAGCAGTTCCCGGAGCCTGAGGCAGAGGGCTTCCATTCCGGGGTTTTCCGTGGCATAGTGGGTGGCATCTATCAGGCAGAGATCTCCGTTCGACCTGAGGACTTCATGCTTCAGTTCGGAGGACACAAAGGCTTCAGCGCCCCTTTCTCGGGCAATTTGGAGGTACTCGTTCCGAAAGCCACTGCCTCCGTAAACCATTACACGCCTTATCTCCTCTTTTTCCCCGGCATACATGACAGGGGTCTTCAGGCACTCCGAGACACGGGCAGCCATTTCCGCGGAAGAGCAGGGGTAGACTTCCCCGATCCGTCCCATTCCCGCTTCCTCGACATTTCGGAGCCTTAGGCGTGCCGCAAGCACGTCATTTACTCCTCCTTTAACCCTGTCGTAATTGGTATGCATGCTGTAGAGGGATATCCCGTTATTAAGGGCAAGCTTTAGAGAGGCTGCAAGAGGCTTTGAAATTATATTTACCGGCCTGAAGATCAGGGTATGGTGGGTAATTAGCAGATCCGCACCAATTTCAGAGGCTTTTTCAAGGACGTAAGTGTTTGCGTCCAGGGCAACTGCAATTTTCTTAACGTCATTTTCCAGGTTCAGGATGAGCCCTATCCTGCCTTCGTCAAAGTCCTCCGAAAGTTCAGGAGGTGCGATTTCTTCAAGAATTTCCACTATTTTTTTAAGTTCCATGGAAAAGCCCCTCTAATAGATGTAAATTCCTTACTATTTCAGGATACGTCACGTACTAAGTTGGCATGGATATTTAAACGTCCCTTTCCTGATCAATATCCTCTTCTCGATTACATACTCTTCATGTAAACATCCTGCGCTCTTAAACCCTGAACTTTTTTAAAGTCCAGTTTTCTGAGGAGGTTGCCCCCTATTTAAACTTTTCTTTAATTCGCACAGCAGGGCGCAGGAGGTGAAAAGGGAACGGTTCATAAACCTTCATCATCCAAAAATCTCAAAAAATTTACTATAGACATCCACAAAACTTATAATATGTTCAAGAAAGATATTTACAAAGACATCAGTCAAATTACAGGTATACAGGCAAAAATAGCACTATAAAAAGAGAAGAAAGCCGCAAAATGAAATTACCTGATGAAAAAATTTAGTCACAGTGTACAAACAATATACCAATCTATAGCGATTATCACTTAAAGTAATACACAAAAAAATGCGTAAATGTTTCCGGAGCATGGGGGCACTTTATCACCAGTGTAATTTCAGGGAGGGATAACTATGGTTAAAAAAAACTTACTTCTGGCACTTTCTTTTGTCCTTTTTCTTTCCTTTTTCTGTACACCAGCTTTTGCAGATGATGAAAACATCCAGTATGTACTGGATACAACAAATACAATAGGCTGGGGCGAATCATTCCAGGTTGGTGAATATGTGATTCGGGCTGAAGACTTTAACGAAGAAGGTTTCGTGTTCATTTCACTATCCAAAGAAGGAGAAGAACTTGTAACTTCCCCTCTTTCGGCCAACTCTGCTCCATATTTTTTTACATACGACGATGAAATCAAAATCAAAGCAGTAAGTGTCACGAAGGATACCAGAGTATGGCAAAACGACGAATGGGAACCTACTGCAAAACTGGAGGTCTGGTTGAGGGGAAAACCCGGTTTCGATACCGACGTTGACACAGACCAGGACAGCTATGACCCGAAATCGGCTTCAGACGGCAAGATCGAGGTCACGATAAACGTCAAGAATGACGGGGACGCAAAAGCTGAAGATATTGTGGTAACAATCGACACTGCTGGGCTTGAGGTTCTAAGCGGAAAAACAAAGCACACTTACACAAAGATCTTGAAAGGCGAAGCATTGGAGCCTATTACTCTTACATTGAAGACGCCAGTGCCTCTGGAAGATACCGATTACAAAATTATCGCAAAGACCGAGGGTGTGGATATCAAGGATGGGGAGTACGAAGCCGAAGGGTCCAAGAACATAAAAATCAAGAGGAAATGGGACCTTATAGTTTCGAAGAGCGCCACTAAAGAACGCCACATGGGAGAGCCTGTATACGTTTCGGTAACAGTCCGGAACGGAGGACTCTGCGACATTAAAGATATCGAACTTACGGATAAATTGGTCTCAGGAATGCGTTTTGAAGAAGAGATGGAGCTTGGCACAACCCTTTCCCTGGAAGCGGGGGAAGTTGCTGCGGATGTATTCAAGTATACCCTGATCCCGGAAAAACCCGGAGATTTCACCTTCCCCAAAGCAGTTGCTACTTTCACCCTGCCCAACGGGGCGAGTAAGAAAATCGAATCCGACAATTCCGATAAGACCAAAGTCTACGGGCCAAACATAATACTTACCAAATCACTCAGCACACAGCAGCTTGAGAAAGGGGATGAACTGACGGTCACGCTCACCGTAAAGAACTCAGGTAACGTTGACGCAAGCGTGACAGTTACAGATACCGTTCCTCCAGAAGCCAAATTCATAAGCGGGGAAATGAGCTACAAAGGAGTCCTCAAGAGCGGCGGCGGGTCAAAGACCATAAAATACATCATGCAGATGCACAGTGACGGGAAAATCCAGCTGCCCCCCTGCAAGGCAACTTTCCTTGACCTTGAAGACTACAGGGGAGAAGTCTATTCCGCGACCCCGCCTGTCGTGAATGTGGGAACCCTGATCCTGGAAGCGAGCAGTGAGCAGCAGCCTGCAGGGTCAACGGAATCCAACAAGGAAAAGAACGAAGAATCCGATAGCTATGTGAAAACCAGCGGGACCGAAGAGGAGATCGAAGATACCCCGGGCTTTGGTTCCCTGCTTGCGGTCATCGGGCTGCTGGGAGTTGCTGGGCTCAGAAAAAAAGGGCTTGTCTGAAAATTACTCCGGAGAGCGGTTTTAGGCGCTCTTTTGAGATTCCCTTTTTCAAACACTCTTTTTAAGGTGCTTTCCCGGATTTCCGGGGAGTATCAACTTTTCTCCTATTTATTTCTCAAAAATTCTCTTCTTTTAAATTCCCCATTTGCTCATTTCTTCTGCTTTACACATTCCATTTGCTAATTCCTTTTTCAACTCTTCGATTTACTCATTCCATTTACTCATTCCATTTGTTCATACATTTTTCAACCAGCTCCCCATTTACCGAAAGAAACTGATTTTTCAAGGTCTCTTTCTGGAGAATAAACCCCTCTGTCGGAAAATAAATAAAAGCTTAAAAATAAGAACAGAAACTTATTTACTCTCTACTAAAAGAAAAAAGGAAGCCCAGAATGAAAAAAACCCAGAACTTACTAACAGCAAAAACCCTGATCCTGACCCACGGAGATTCGGACGGGATATGCTCTGGTGCCATTGCAAAGAGTGCCTACCCGGGGGCGTCCGTATACTTTACAAATCCGGTTAATCTCCTGGATAAGCTGAACGAGATAAGAGACGTTAAAACCCTAATCATCTGTGACATTGCAATTAATGAAAGGCACTGCCTCGAACTTTATTCCAGGCTTCAGGTACTTGCAGAAAAGTGCAACCTCTACTATATCGATCATCACCCTCTCCCGGAAAGCTGCGTGGAAGAAGAAAAAGGGAAGGAAGAATGGTTTTACAATGATTACACAGGTCCCTGCACCTCAGAACTAACCTTCCGCGTCTTTGAAGACCTCCTGAGTCGGGACATGAGGAGGGTTGCCATCTACGGGGCCATAGGAGACTTTTGCGACAACACGCCCCACGTGAAGCGCTGGGTCAAGGACTGGGACAAAAGAAGCCTCTACTTCCAGGCAGGGACCCTGATCCAGGCGGTGCTCCAGAAAGGCAAGGACTACGAATTCAAGAGGACACTCCTGAACCCTCTATCAAGGGACAGGATTCCTTCAGGGATCCCGGGTCTTCTGGAGCTTGCCCGGGATGCGGCTCTGAACGAGGAAAAAATCCGGGTCTTTGTCAAACAAAACGTGAAAGTCCTGAAAAACAGCGCGTATATTGTAAATACGAATAACTCCATTTCAAAAGCGGCTATCTATGCAGCCTCATACGGACGGAGGGAAGTTGGCATTGCAGCCGAACACCGCCCGAAAAAAGGGATATACGACCTGAGCATCCGTTCCAGGGGACAGGCAGACGTGAACCGGCTCCTGCGTAGCATTGCCCCGCAGTTCGGAGGAAATGGCGGAGGGCATCCCCTCGCGGGAGGGGCACGCATCCCTGAAGACTCCTTTGAGGCTTTTCTCCACGCCTTCGATGCCGGGATTGGAGAAGCAGAAATGAGGTAAAGAAAAAATGAAAGTAAGCAAGACCGTGGAATATAGAGGTACAAACCTTGAAATCCTCTTCGTCGGACGCTCTAACGTGGGCAAATCATCTCTCATAAAGGAACTTTTCGGAGCAAAGGTAAGAGTGGGGAGACGCCCCGGGGTTACCCTGCGCCCCTTCCATGTCCAGCTCTCGGACCTGCTCGTCACCGACATGCCGGGCTTTGGTTTTATGAGCGGGGTCAAGGACCGGAAACAGGACATCGTGAAAGACAATATCGTACACTACATCGAAAACAATGCCGAAAGGATCAAGCTTGGGGTCCTTGTGATAGACGGCCCCTTCTTCCCTGATGTCGTCGACCGCTGGGATGCCAGGGACCAGATCCCCATTGACATTGAGATGTTTGATTTCCTGAGGGAAGTCGGGATCGATACCCTGATAGCTGCAAACAAGATGGACAAAGTCAAAGAAAACGAGTATGGCCCTCTCCTGGATGAAATCACAGGCCGCCTTGGGCTTGAGCCCCCATGGGAAAACTGGAAACACCTGATCGCCCCGATTAGCGTCAAGAAAGGGGAGTTAAAACCCCTCAAGAGCCTCCTGCGGGACAGGCTGCACGAAATGAAACGGGACGACCTGTTTAAGTATATTTGAGGGGTGACCTGTTTAAGTATTTTTGAGGGGTGACCTGTTTAAGTATTTTTGAGATTTCAGGATTTGAAACTCAGAAATTAAACTTAGTTTGGAACTCACAAAAAAATTAAAAAGATTCCCCAGCCAAAGTTCACAACTTTTTCCGCTGCTGGGAATAGACCCTTTCGATCCGCTGGATGCTGTCGGCTTCATCAGGGGCTTTATCGTCCCGGATTCGGATGAAGCGGGGGAAGCGCATGGCGAAACCCGAGTCGTAGTTGGGGCTCTTCTGGATTTCTTCGAAAGCGATTTCAACCACTACTTTTGGCCGGACGGCAAAGACTCCTCCGGCTTCCCCGCCCATGAGCCCGGAGAGCATTTCGGTGAGCTCTTTGAGTTGTTCGTCACTCAGGCCGGTGCCTACTTTGCCGATCTGCAGGAAACGGGTGGTCTCCGGGTCGTAGCAACCGACTGTATACGAGCCGATAAGATTGGCACGCCTTCCAAAACCCCATTCTGCTCCGATGATCACCAGGTCGAGGGTTTCCATGAGAGGCTTTTTCTTGAGCCAGTTCTTGCCGCGTTTGCCCGGGGAATAAACGGAATCCGGGTTTTTGACCATTATGCCTTCGTGCCCGGCATCCAGGGCTTCCTTGTATATCTTTTCCACGATTTTTAGGTCGCCTGTGATGATCTGCTCGTCTACGGAAATGGACCTGGAGTTCTCAACCGAGCTTTCCACGCAGGAGCTGAGGGCTTTTCGCCTTTCGCGGAGGGGGAGGTAGATAAGGGTATCTCCGTTCAGGTACATGATGTCAAAGAGGTTGAGCTGGATCGGAATAGAGACGGCTTTTTCAGCCACGTCATACTTGCGCCGGAAACGCTTCAGGATCTCCTGAAAAGCCCTCGGCTTTCCGTCTTCTGCCACGGCTACGGCTTCCCCGTCCAGGATTGCGGAGTCGGCTTTTACATGCTTCCGGACAATTTCCACAAGGTCGGGGAGGGAGTTCGTGACGTTTTCGAGTTTTCTTGAGAAAATGGTTACCGAATCTCCGTCCTTGTGGATCTGGACCCTGGCCCCGTCGAACTTCCATTCAATTGCAGCTTCCTTCATGTCCCCTATATCGGTTCCTATGTCCGGGCTGATCTGGGAGAGCATCATCTTGATGGGGCGGTTTATTTCGATCCCAAGCTTTTTCAGGCCCTCAACTCCCTCGGTCCTGGCTGCTGCAGCCACAACTCCGAGGTCGTTTGTAACCATGAAAGCATGTTCCACAACATCCACAGGCACATCGAAAGCCTTTGCGATGGCATCTCGGACGACCCCTTCCCCAACCCCGATGCGCAGCTCCTCAAGGGCAAGGCGGGCGATGTATTTTGCTTCCCTCGGGTCGGAAGAGTTGAAAAGGAACTGGAGGTTTTTGATTTTCAAGTTCTGGGAACCTTTTCCCGTGGCTTCGGATGCGGTAATGAAACGCTGGTATACATCGGAGATGGAAAATTCGGATTCCTCTTCCAGGAAAGAAGTAAAAGTGACCTGGTTTTTCCTCTTCTCCTTCAGGATCAGGAGGGCGGTCTCCCCTATGTCCCCTGTGGTCCGGATCAGGCCTTCAATACTCTTCACAGACATCCCCGACGCTTTCGAGAGGGCCGCATAAAGGAGGCTGGTCCCGATCCCCAGCTGTTTTCCTGTCCAGGCAGGGAAGACTTCACTCATGATGAAGTGGGTTGCCAGGGGCAGTTCTTCAACATCCACTTTCCGTAGAAATTCCGAAACCTTATTCGTGGTTTCGATAGTACTCGAGATCTTCTCGACGGCCTGGCAGGTCTCTGCAAATTCCCTGAAGCTTGTCATGGTCCCAGTATTTTTTATCTTTTTGTTTACGATGTATTGGCGAGTTTAGCCCTTCAGGCACCCGGATTTTGATCCGTAGCCTTCTGGTTTCCTTTTACTGCTCCCTGTAAATAGAGACCAGGTCACTGAGGATTGCACTTGCGGTCTCCACAGAGCCGGCACCCTTGCCCGTGACAGTGATTTCTCCTGCAAGTTCGGTATCCAGGGAAGCTACGTTGAGGGTCCCTCCCACAGCCAGGGGATGGTTAATGGGGACAAGCCTGGGAGCCACATGGATCCGTTCCCTGCTGACTTCCCCTATGAGTTTGATCACGTGCCCGTTCTCGTAAGCCATTTCCAGGGCTTCGGGAGTGATTTTCGTGATTCCCGTAACGTCAACATCCCTGTAGGTGGCTTCCAGCCCGAAAATGGCGTTTGCAAGGATTACTAGTTTGCAGGCGGAATCGATTCCTTCCACATCGTAAGTTGGATCGGTCTCCGCAATCCCGAGTTCCATGGACTCGGCAAGGATGTCGGTGTAACTTGCCCTTTCTTCCAGCATCCTTGTCAGGATATAGTTACAGGTCCCATTCAGGATGCCTTTGACACTCCGGATATTGTTTCCGGCCAGGACTTCTTTTGCAAAGTTGAGGACGGGCATCGAACCACCAACTGTGGCCTCAAACCTGAAACTGGAACCTGCTGCCTTTGCGGTTTCCACGAGTTCCCGGTACCTGAGGGTCAGGGGTCCCTTGTTAGAAGTAACCACGTCCCGTCCCATTTCAAAAGCCGCAAGCATGTTCAGAAGCCCGGCACCTCCGGTTTCGATGTTAGTGGGAGTGGTTTCGATTACCAGTTCATGGTCGATGGACTTGATGACTTCGAGGCCCGTGATTTTTTCCAGGGCAACCGTTCTCTTTTCCTTTTTGCGGGCAAGGCAATCAGCAAGATCCACTCCATCGGGAGATATGGTCGCACCTTTCGAGTCCACTACCGCGACCACGCGGACGTCGAGGCCTATATTTTCCAGGTACTCTTTCTTCATCAGGAGCACCTCGGCTACGCCCTGTCCGATCGCGCCGAACCCGATAATTGAACAGCGTACTGTTTTCATCTTAAAATCCTCCTAAGATCTTTTTTCAAGCCTGGACGTCTATTGGCAGGACCATCAGCAGATCTTTCTTTGCTGATACCTCTTTCAGGATGTTGAGCGCCTTCTGGATTTCCTCTTTCCCCAGGGCATTGATCTTAATGAGAGCCGAAGAAAGCATATCGATGCCGGGCATTGAAAGGGTGAGGTCCACGACCTCGGCAAACCCGGTCTTGTCTATTTCATCGATGGTATCCTGAATCCCGCTATGGACCACGTGCCCTATCAGAACCACGTTTATACTTTCCCTGAAACGATGCTCACCGACCCTTACGACTTTGATTCCGTTCTTTTCAAGCCTTGCTTTGATGGCTGCGATATTTTCGGGTCTGGTTTCGAGTACGAGCTGCACAGGAACCGTTTTTCGGGGAGTAAGCTTCTGGTGGTGGTGCAAAACAGTGATCAGGTTAGCCCTGCATTCCGACAGAGGTTGAAGGGCTAAAAGCATCTGACCGGGCACGTCCTTTAATTCAATGTCCATGGAAACTCGCATATTGTCCCTCGGTGTAATTTCAGTTATGAAGTATCTTCAAGATATGAGAAGCAAAAAGGTATTAACTAAAATCATCACATTTTTAACTAAAGTCATCACATTTCAAAATCTTTCAAATATATTCCCTTACTTTCTGCTGTTTAGTAGGTGAATTCAGTTATATAATTTGCTATTACGGTTTTTCAGAAGAAGGATCATTTCAGGACAGGAAGTATTAATTCAGGAGCCTTCAACCGTTTAAATGACCTTCAACATTTAAGTGACCTTCAACATTTAGGTGACCTTCAACATTTAGGTGACCTTCAACATTTAGGTGACCTTCAACCGTTTAAATGACCTTCACAGATTTTCGGAATTTTCCCCCTCCTTATCATTTTTGTTTTCATCATCCCTTTTTAAGACATGCTCATCCGGGATCCTTATAATATTTCCTCTTCCTTTCTTGAACTTTTCAATCATCCTCCGCTCTTCCAGGTCCGAGAGCATCAGGCTTACCTTGGACTCGGAATAGCGGGATTTCTTTCTGAGTTCCAGCTGGGTAATCCGGTTCCCACTAACGCGGATCAGTTCCAGAATATCCTTCAAATCGTCCGGAAGGCAAGCTTCGGGGTCATCCTGAACTTCTATCTCCAGTTTGTCCGGCGTCTGCGGAAGTGACGAGGGCACAGCAACTTCCGATTCACTCAGGACTTCTTTTGATTCTACTTCTGAACTTGCTTCGGTTTCCGGGGTTTTATCTTCAAATGCTTCTTCATTAAAGGACAGGGCTTCAGGTTCCAGAAGCTCTGCTGCAGGTTTTCGGGTATCTTCTTCAACAGCCTGTAAAGCAGGAGCTTCGGAGTTTGTTTCTGAGGAACTTACAAAATTTTCGGCTTTTTCCTCGAATTCCTCAAAGTTTTCCGGATCATTCCCTGCATTCCCAGGGTCCATTTCACTCAGCCTTTCGTTTTCCTTCAGGGAGTCATCGGGGATTTCCGAGGGTTTCCCTTTTCTTTTGTTCCATAAATAACCGGTAAAAAGCAGAACGCAGAGGGCCAGTATTAGGGCCGCATACGTGGTGTTCCCGGAACTTTCCTCGGTCACAAGTTCCGCTTCTTCAAAATCCTGATCGAATTCTTCAAATTCGCTCTGGTTCAGAAGCTCTTCCTCGTATGTGGGGAAGAGGAGAAGATCAACTACATAATCCCCGTTTTCGGTGATCTTAATCGTCTCTTCAGCGGCATACACTATATTATTTCCTTCGAAATAGCTGGCTTTTACAAGATAATTTCCCGGCGGCAAGCTGAAGGAATATACAGAGTCCACTGCAACAAAGTACTGTTCGGGGGTTGAATTTATTTCAATCACGGCGTTATTAAGCGGCTCGAAACTGTACCACTCATAGACGGTCCCGTGCACAGTTGCAGCAAGGGCTGTTCCCTGGATAAAGAGGAGGGAACAGAGGATGCAGGTGACCATGAAGAGCTTTTTAAAATTCACGCAGTGTTAAATGGGTTTTTAGCATAAATCCTTTACTTACTTCAAGGAGACCCCTGCATTTAAAGGCATAATAAAGTTTTAAAGAGATAAAAAAGGCATTATCAAGCTTTATAATCCATGTGTTTCAATCAATCAAGGATTTTCCGGAAAGAATGTTTATATTTTCCCCTTTCTAATAGATCATCAGTTGCAAAATTATAAAAGATTGGATTGAGGCAGTCAGATGGAAAAATCAGGAAAAGTCACACGCTATTTATCCTGTTTTACTATCATGCTTCTCCTCTTCAGCATCCTACCTGCAACCGCCATTGCCGGAAACGGACATGGGGCAGGAAATGGTGCTGAGAACGGGAAGTTATGGAAAGTAACAGATTCCGCAAGTTCAAACACAACAGATTCCGAAGGTTCAAACACTGAAGAGGATGCAGATGAAGAAAATTCAGATTCTGAAACTCTCCAGAAAAAGGAACTGATCAGGCAGAGGATCCAAGAGAAGAAACAGATGAAAGAAGAAGTCCAGAACCAGAGAAGAGAATACCAGGACGCAAAAGGGGCTTTTCTCAGGATCAGGAGCCAGATCAGGGCTGGAAAATTTGGGGAGACGCAAAGGGAAGCTACCAGGGCATATCTTATCTCAAGCATCGACTACATGATAGCCCACCTCGAGAACATAATATACAACCTTGAACAGTCAAACAGCAACAGTACAGAAGATAGGATTGTCGTTATCGAAGAGAGGATAGAAGAGCTTGAGCAACAAAAAGCCGATATCGAAAATGCAGATGAGCTCGAAGACTTCGCAAATTCTGCCACATCCGTGAGGGGAGTCTGGAACAACGCCAGGAAAAACGCAGCTTCCGAAGCAGGCCAGACTGTCAGCAAGAAAATGGAAGAATCCCTGAGCAAGTCCGAATCCCTCTCACAGGTGCTCCGCGATAGAATCCAGAATCTGAAAGAAAACACAGAGGATACCGAGGAACTCGATGAGCTGGAAGACAAACTGGATCAATACGACGATTTAATGGAAGAGGCCTGGGAAAAGCAGGAAGAGGTTAAATTAATCTACCAAGATGAAAATATAGGAGCGGAAGAGATAGAAGAAGCAAACAACCAGTTGCGTGAAGCCCTTGGGATCATAAGCGAAGCAAACGAGCTATTGAAAGAAATCTTTAATGAACTGAAAGAATACGAAGCCGAAGCTGACACAGAGGATGAAGAAACTGAGGGTTCCTCTGAAGAAGACGGGGAAACCGAGAGTTAAGGAGGCGCAAAATGGTAAAATTCACTCACCTGCTCATCCTCTCAACTTTAGTGGTCTGGCTTATCGGGTCAGGCTGCGTCGGGAACGATGCTGCTGAAGTCGAAGAATCGGAAATTGACTCAGACGCTGCTGAAGCAGGAGAAGAATTCCAGGATGCAGGGTACCTGGAACTTAACGAAGCAGAAATCCTGGAACTTGAAGCAGACATTGCAGAACTCGAGACCCTGCTTGATGATGTGAGCCTTGAAGAAGACATCGCGATTGAAGAACTGTAAAAAAATTAATCCCACCTGCAAAAACAGAACCTAAAAAAAACAATATGGCGACAAGACCTAAGCCAGCGAAGAAAAGATCGTTTTCACCTGAAAACGTCTTTTCTTCATTTTTCAACTCCTGCACCAGGATTTTCCAGAGTTCCTATTCTGTTTTCAAGCTTCTGGAAGTTTTATCTGGAAATTGCAACTTTTTCCCGGATTTCCTCAAAAATTTAATTCTCATGCTCTTTATTTTCCTACCCTCCTCAAGCATTTCCGGAAACAGATTTTTGCTTTCTCCCTTAAGATCCCCTCCTCGACCGGGTCCTTCACGGTTTTATTAATCTTTCCTTCGGGCGTCGCCCGGTGGAGGGGCTGGAAGACGAGGTTTAGAGGTATAAAATAAATTTTTACGAAAAAAATAGGTAAATTAAAGGAGAGATATAAAATTAAATTTATATTCAAGTTTTATCAAGGAAATAAAAAAACTATCAAGCTTTAAAATTCACCTGATTCGGTTCATTGAGTATTTTCAGGAAAGTATGCTTATATGTTCCCCTGCCAAATAAAGCAACATTCACAAAACGATTAAGTGGGGGAGTTAGATGAAATCAGGAAAAGTAATACGATATTTGTCTTATTTAACTGTCTTACTTCTCATTTTCAGCACCCTGTCGGTAACCGCCTTTGCAGGGAATGGGGCAGGAAACGGAGGCAGTGATTACGCCCAGAAGGGAACAGATAACGCCCAAAAGGGAACAGATAACGCCCAGAAAGGAACAGATAACGCCCAAAAGGGAACAGATAACGCCCAGAAGGGAACGGATAACGCCCAAAAGGGAACCGATAACGTCCAGAAGGGAACAGATAACGCCCAGAAGGGAACGGATAACGCCCAGAAGGGAACGGATAACGCTCAGCAGGGGGGAAGTGAAGGTGGAAACGGAAACGGAGCCACCATACGGTCTGGTGAGGAGGAACGAAGCAGAAACCGGGAAATGGAACAGCTAAAGGAAAGAACCCAGGAAATGGAGCAGCAAAGAGAACTGATGAGGGAACAGCTTCGGATTTGCAAAAGCGATTACCAGGATGCAAAAGGAGACTTCCTCAGGATCAGGAGCCGGATCAGGACCGAACAATTCGGGGACCCTGAGAGGGAAACTACCAGGCTGTATCTTAACACAAGCGTCTGCTATATGATAGCCCAGCTTGAAAACGTGCAGTACAACCTTAATAACTCAAATGGCCCCGGCAAGGAAGCAAGAATTGCCGGAATTGAAAACCGGATAAACCAGCTGGAGGCGGAACAGGAAAACATTGAAAATGCCGAAGACATTGAAGATTTCGCAATAGTGGCAAAGTCCATACGCGGTACCTGGATTAATGCCAGGAAAGACGTAACTTTCGGCACAGGGCAGACGGTCAGTGAAAGGTTGGACAAATCCCTCGAAAAATCCGAAGCTCTTTCAGACAGGCTTGAGAACAGAATCCTGCAATTGAACGAAAACGGTGTTGACACCACAGAACTTGAGGACAAACTCGGCCTGTACAATGAACTGATAGGGTATGCCCGGGACAACCACACAGCAGCCAATATCATATATCAGAACGAAGAAACAACCGCAGAAGACCTGGAGAATGCAAATGACCTCCTGCACACCTCTCTGGACAACGTTAACGAAGCGAACCAGATCCTTAAAGATATCTTCAACGAACTGAAGCGGTATGGGGTTGGAGATCAAGACCAGGTGAAGCAGCAAGACCAGGAACAGATCCGGGACCATGACCAAATTCAGGATCAAGATCAAGATCAGGACCAGGTAAAGCAGCAAGACCAGGTAAAGCAGCAAGACCAGGTAAAGCAGCAAGACCAGGACCAAATTCAGGATCAGGACCAGGACCAGGTGAGGGAGCAAGATAAAATCCATGACCAGGCTTAGGCTAAAGATCAGTACCTTCTGAAGGGTCAGGAAATGATAAATGGTCAAAATGAGGAATCTGAGAATCAAGGGGGCATTCAATGTTCAAGTTAACTCATCTGCTTATCCTCTCTGCTTTAATGGTCTGGATTGTGGGGTCCGGCTGCGTCGGGAATGATGCCTCTGAAATAGAGGAATCCGAACCAGACTCAAAAGCTGCTGACGCAGGGGAAGAAGCCGGAGATTCTTCCGGAAAACTGGAAATTAATGAAACTGAAATTCAGGAACTTGAAGCTGAGGTAGCAGAACTCGAGGCTCTGCTTGAAAATGCAAGTCTTGAAGACGACATAGTGATTGAAGAACTGTAAGAAAATATATCCATCCTGAAAAACAGAAACTAAAAAAATCCCAAAAATGGAAAAAAGGACAGAAAGGGACAATACAGGATAAAACCCTCATCCAAAAAAGATCGTTTTCACTTGAAAAACATCTTTTCTTTGTTTTTCATTTTCCGGACGTCTTCTTCCAGGGTCGCGATTCTGGCTTCAAGTTCCTGCATGTCTTTTCTGGAAATGAAATCAGCTTTTGAGATGGTTTCCTGAATTTTATCGGAAATTTTCTTCTCGAGATCGGTTTTCTGTTTTTTGCTCTCATCGAGCATATCCAGAACCAGTTTTTTGCCTTCTTCCTTATTGATGTCCCCTTTATCGACCAGGTCCTTTACGAGTTCATCGATCTTTTCTTCGGTCATCGCCCAGAGGCCGGCCCCGATGAGCCCAAGTTTTCTGATGGATTTTTTCATATTCACACCTGGATTGGAATCGTTAATCTTGATATAATTGCTTGCATGGTAATGGCTAAGTCCCGGAGATCAGGAGCTATTTTTGGCTTCTTCCCTGCTCTCAAGCCGGTCAATTATTTTTGGCCAGAGGGATAAGGAAATTATCATTGTTATTACAAAGACGAAAACGGCACCTGCCACCATATCCACCTGGGTATAGGACATGTCCCCCCGAATCATATTGGTCAGAATCGCCCCCAACAAAAAAAGGTTCAAGAGTACTATAGAGGTTGCAAAGCTTGCAAGGAGTACAAGCCTGGTCCTTTTGTCCTTCGGTCCGAATTTCACCATGGAGTTCACCCGTTTACTGTAGAGGCCATCGATCAAAGAATCGTTAGATGTTTACTGCTTGTTTTAGGTGTAGAAGTTGTTCTAGGTGTAGAGGTTACTTTTCTATCATAAAAGGTTTGATCGGAACACAATTGGATACGAAAGCTGCTGTAGGCATCCGTCCTGAATAATGAGCAATCTTTTTCCAGATATCAGCTATCTTTTTCCAGATATTGAGCAATCTGTTCTTATCTACTCCGGCAATTCTGCCTGGATTTCTTCCTTAAATTATTGAACAACAGAAGTATCCACCCTGAACTTATTTAATCTTACTTCTTTTCATGAGCAGGGAATTGGTTGTCACGGAAACCGAACTCATGGCCATGAACGCTGCTGCAAGTTCCGGGGAGATCAGGATGCGCTCCACAAAAGGATAGAGAATTCCCGCAGCTATGGGGATGCCGAGGGCATTGTACCCGAAAGCCCAGAGCAGATTCTGCTTGATCTTGCGGATGGTCAGCCGGCTCAGGCGAAGGGCGGCGACAACGTCCATGATGTCGTTCTTGATCAACACGATTTCAGCGGATTCCATAGCCACATCAGTTCCCGCGCCCATGGCGATCCCCACGTCGGACTGGATCAGGGCAGGGGCGTCATTGATCCCGTCGCCCACCATTCCTACGAGTTTGCCTTCTTCCTGGAGTTTCTTGACTTCTCCTGCCTTGTCTTCAGGCAGCACTTCGGCAAGCACTCTCTCAATCCCGACCTGCGCTTTGATGGCGTTTGCGGTTGCGGCGTTGTCTCCGGTTATCATCACAACTTCGATGCCCATGTCCCGGAGGGTCTGGACCGCTTTTTTTGAACTCCCTTTAAGGGTATCGGCTACGGCAACCAAACCCAGGACTTCGGATTCAAGGGCAATTAGCATTGCCGTCTTTCCGTTTACCTCAATGTTACGCATATCGGCTTCAAGTTCCCTGAAAGAAATCCCGTTTTCTTCCATAAGCTTCCGGGTGCCCAGGAGAACTCTTTTTCCTTCGAAGTAGGCTTCCACCCCCTTGCCGGGAATGGATTTGAAATCGGTTGCGTTTCCAGGGATTAGGTCCCGGGCTTCCGCCCCTTTCACCACCGCTTCTCCCAGTGGGTGTTCCGAGCCTTTTTCAGCCGTGGCTGCAACAAAAAGCACTTCATTTTCCTCCCTGCCGGGAGCTGCCAGCACGTCCGTAAGTTTCGGGGTACCTTCGGTAAGGGTCCCTGTCTTGTCAAAAACGATCACATCAAGTTTGTGTGCCCTCTCAAGAGCTTCCCCACCCTTGATCAGGATCCCGTTTTCTGCGCCTTTGCCCGTGCCTACCATGATGGCTGCCGGGGTTGCCAGGCCCACAGCACAGGGGCAGGAGATCACAAGGACGGTGATTGCTATCAGCAGGGAAAAGAGGAAGGGGCTGATTCCCATGAGGGCTTCTGACTCTCCCACGCCGTAGCGCCAGTATCCTATAAAGAACCAGAAGAAAAACGCAAGCAGGGCAATTATGTGCACTGCTACGATAAAATTCCCGGCAAAGACGTCGGCAACTCGCTGGATGGGCGCTTTCATGGTCTGGGCGTTTTCAACGAGCTTGATGATCTGGGCAAGGGCAGTGTCTGCCCCAACTTTTGTTGCCCTGAACTTAAAAGCCCCGGTCTTGTTCAGGGTAGCCCCTATAACCGTATCGCCTTTCCCTTTCTCCACGGGGATGCTCTCCCCGGTCAGCATGGACTCGTCCACTGCCGAGTTTCCTTCAACCACAAGCCCGTCAACGGGGATCTTTTCGCCGGGGCGGACAACCACTATGTCCCCTACGCCGACTTCTTCCACAGGGACCTCCTTTTCCTCCCCGTCAACCAGGATCCGGGAAGTCTTTGCCCTGAGTCCCATCAGTTTTCGGATGGCTTCCGAGGTCTTCCCCCTTGCCCTGGCTTCCAGGTAGCGGCCCAGGACAATGAAAATGATCAGGAAAGAAACCGTGTCGTAGTAGGTACTGTCGTAGCCGGGTCCCAGGTCCAGGAAAGTTGCGGCCACGCTTATCAGGTAAGCTGACCCTGCCCCGGCGGCGATCAGGAGGTTCATATCGGTTACGCCGTACTTGAAACCTTTGAAAGTCCCGACGAAAAACTGCCTCCCCGGAAAGAGGAGGACCAGGGTTGCCAGTACAAATAACACAATCGGGTTAGAGAGAAAGGCGGGCACGAAGGAAAAAAAAGGAAACATCATCCGCATGTTTCCTAAAAAGATGGGGACCCCCAGGACCAGGGCAATGAGCAGGTTATTCTTTTGCTTACGGATCTCAGCTTCTCGAAATTCCCGTTCCCTATCTTCATATTCCGCGGTTTCGACCTTTACGGAAGCCCCGTAGCCGATGCTCTCGACAGCTGCAATCATTTCCCGGACCGAAACCCGGGAGGAATCGAATTCCACAATAGCTTTTTCCAGCGGGAAACTTACTGAAGCCGAAATTACTCCTTCGGTTTTGTTCAGGACCTTTTCAATGTTTGCAGAGCAGGCCGAACAAGTCATACCCTGCAGGTCCAGAGTAACAGTATCCTTTTCCACCCCATACCCTATTGACTCGATAGCTTCCTCGATTTCTTTCGGAGAAATCCGGGACGGCTCAAAACTTACACTGGCTTTTTCGAGCGGAAGATTTACGGATGCGGATTCCACGCCTTCCTTCTTTTTCAGGACCCTCTCGATATTTGCCGCACAGGCGGCGCAGGTCATGCCCGAAACCCGGAGGGTGATTTCTTTAGGGACGGCTTCAGGCGTGGCAGGTGTGGCAGGCGTGGCAGGCGTGGCTTCAGGCGTGGCAGGTGTGGCTTCAGGGATGGTTTTAGAGCCGGCTTCAAGGGCTGCTTTTTTCTCTGCATCCTCTCCTGCCCTCACTTCCTTTTCGGCCTCTGCATCCTCTCCTGTCTTAACTTCTTCCTCGGGAGTGACTTCTTCCTCGAGAGTGATTTCCTTCTCAGGAAGTTCAGGGGACATTGCCGTAACTTCTTTTTCAGTTGTTTCAGGTATCCCTTCCGGAGCTACTATTACGGATTTTTCTTTTTCGGATTCTTCTTTTTCAGTTTCATATCCGACTTTCCGAATAGCTTCCCTTATAGCCTCCAGGCTTACTTTTTCGGGGTCGAAGCTACCTCTAGCCTCTTCGGCTTCGAGATTGACCTCTGCGAATTCTACCCCCTCCAGAGAGGATATAGCATCAGCTACCCTTTTCTGGCAATGACCGCAGGTCATGCCGTAGACCTTTATCCTGAAATCCATTGAAATGCCGCCTGCTCCTGAACCTGCAATCTCTGGAAGGACACCCAGCCATGTCTCCGGCTTCTGAATCGATTACAGCCTGTACCCGGCTTCTAGCAGGGTAACTTTTATGACGTATTCATCGGTTTTCTGGCTGTCGTAGGTCACATTTACAGTCCTGTCCGGAACATTTATGTTTACACGAGAAACTCCGTTGATAGAGCTAACGAGTCTGGTGACCATGTTCTTGCAGTATCTGCAGACCATGTCATCCACGATCAGTGTTGTCTCCCTGATGTTTTCACCCCCAAAGCATCAGCAGTTAAACACACGCTTGCGTTTCCCTGTATATAAAAATCTGCACTTATTCGTATATAATGATTCTGTCCAGATGCTCCCACTGTTGTACAAACCGTTTCAGACTTCAAGAATAAAATAAGTCATACAGGTTCATATCCGGCTTTCCGAACAGCAGCCTTGATATCTTCAAGTTTCGCCTTCTTTTCGTCGTAGTCAACAACTGCCTGTTTATCCTCAAGGCTTACAGTAGCTTCTTTCACGCCTTCTACAGCTTCAATTCCTCTTTTGACTGCCAAGACGCAGTGCCCGCAGGACATGCCTTCAACTTTTATGGTTTCCTGAGTAATGGTTCAAACCTCCTTTGAAATAATTAATAGTCAAGAATGGATCAATAAATCAAGAATGTAAATCAATAAGTCAACAATGTAAATCAAGAATACAACCAGCAATATATATTCACAGCCAGCAATATATATTCACAGCCAGCAATATATATTCACAACCAGAAATATATACTCACAACCAGCAATATATATTCACAAACTAAATATATATACCATCCCAGTTTCAGGCAGGTTCATACCCCGCTTCCCGGACAACAGCTTTGATTTCTCCCAGATCCGTTTTATCCCCCTCGAAATCCACAACTGCCTCTTTTTTCTCAAGGTTTACATCCACTTCCGTTACCCCTTTCACGGAAGCAATAGCTCTCCCGACTCGCATGACGCAGTGATTGCATGCCATACCTTCTATTTTTATGGTTTCCCGCACCAGGGAATTTACCCCCATTAATGGATTCAGGTTTTTAATCCCACTAATTATAATTAATTTATAGGCGTTTTTATACGTTTATTTTATATTCCCTTTTATTAGAGCTTTTTTACCGGAATTTTCAATTAACTTTTACAGCCCAATAACCTTTACAACCGACCTTCATTACCAGCTATTTCAATCTGCCCGAAGCACAGCAAGCAGCCAGATGAGAAGCGCCCCTGCAAACCCGGCTGCCCCCACCCAGGCAAAAGCATCTCCCCTTAGCAGGATATAGGTTGAGAGGATCAACAGGCCGGTAAGATAAAATTCCCTTGAAAAGCCCCCTGATTTCTTTTCTTTCTCCTGTCCTTCCATAAGCCGGTCCCCCATTTCCCCCATCCTGTCAGCCAGTTCCCGGACAGCAGCCCTGATCTCGGCCTTCTCATCCCGGGGCTCGGTGGAAAGTTCGATATGGATGCCAGCTCCCTTTGGAGTGCTTAGCTTCTTGTAGGCGTCCATCAAAACGGGAATCGCAATGGTCTGGATTTTATAGCGTGGGTCGAGTTCCAGGCAGACCCCCTCGATCAGGAGGATTGCCCGCTGGAGGGTTGAGAACTCCCCGGGGAGCTTGATGTCGTATTTCATCCCGAGTTTTGCATAGTTGTCGCTCTGCCTGCCTTCAAGCCCGTAGTTCTGGCTTGCGATAAGGTCATCCATATCCTTCTTGAGCCTGCGCAGGTCCACATCCCCTGACTTTGCCTTCCCGATTTTCAGGAAACCTTCCGTAGCCCCTTCCACGTCCCGGTTGTTGACCGCGTAGTAAAACTCCAGCATGTTCCGCTTTAGTTCGTCATCAATGCTTCCCACAGCCCCAAAATCAATGAAGGCAACAATGTCGTCCTCCTGTGCCAGCATGTTGCCCCCGTGAGGGTCGGCGTGGTAGAAGCCGTCGATATAGACCTGCTTGAGGTAGCTTTTGGTGATTGTCCTCGTATAGTCGGACTTCTTGCTCTGGGGAACGGGCATGTCAATTACGTCCTTTATCTGGACGCCCTTGATGAATTCCATGGTGAGCACGTTTGCAGAGCAGTAATCGGGATAGATCTTCGGGACCCCGACCTTTTTAACGTTCTTGAAATTGTCCTCGAAACGCCGCATGTTCATGGCTTCGATCCTGAGGTCCACTTCCCGGGTGAGCATGTCCCGGATCTCTTCAAGAAATGCGTCTATGTCAAAGTTTTTTCCGATCCCGAGCAGCCTCTTTACGATGGGCTTGAAATCGTCCACGATTGCAAGGTCCGTGTTGATACTGTCAATAAGGTTCGGGCGAAGTATTTTCACCGCCACGGGCTCTCCGTTCATGACCCCCCTGTAGACCTGGGCAATGGAACCGCTCGCAATGGGCGTGGTATCAAAGCTGTCAAAAATTTCAATGAAAGCCTGGCTCCTCCTCTTCCCGGAAGCTTCAATTTCTTGCCGGCTCTTTTTCTTTTTCCGAAGTTCCGGAGGGTCATACTCACAGATGCAGGCCAGGTCCAGGGAATCCGTCATCTCCTCAAAAGAAATAGGGTTGACTTTGTCCTGGAGCTTCATCATCTCCATGACATAAGCCGGGGGTACAAGGTCCGGGCGCTTGCTCATGGTCTGCCCCATCTTGACAAAGGTGGGCCCCAGTTCCTCGAACGCCTGTCTGAGCTTCTTTGCAGTTTCGAGGTTTTCCTTGTCATAAGCGCATGTGCATTCGGGCCTCGAAATATAGTCCGCACGGAGGTCCCTGTACAGCTCGGGCAGCAGGTTGTACTTTAATAAAACCCGTAAAACCTGAAAATAGCGCCTTGTTTTCCCCAGCATCCATTTAGGAGTTAGTTGTTATTGTTTAATAGGATATCTTTGAAATAAATTTGATCTTTTAATCCCTTAACCACTTACAAAATTCAGGGAGTAGCCGGAATTCTACTTTAGCCGGAGGCACTGCGGCATACCGGGACAAAAATTGAGATGAACCGACTTTGCGAAGTTTAGGAGGCACTCGAACCTTTCACTGTTTCGACCGGATCTTCCTGAAAATATCCTTGAAAGCCAGGTTTTTTACATCCTTTATATTAAACCCCGCCTTTCCTATATTTTCCACGGTCTTCCGGTTCACGTTGATACCTGTCAGAGCAACCGAAATAGGGTTGATGAAATCTTCATAGGCGGCAATCCAGCGGTTGTTACTCCTCATATGTTCCAGGTTTATCATCTCCCCTTCGGGTTTCAGGACCCTTTTCATTTCCCTGAGGGCTTTTATGGGGTCAGGAATGGAGCAGAGGACAAAAGTTGTTATCACGTAGTCAAAACTGTTGTCCGGGAATTCCAGGTGCTCGGCGTCCATCAGGAGTAAGGTCACGTTTTTCATGCCTTTGCCTTTTTCCCTTGCTTTTTCGAGCATTCCCTCACTGTTGTCGATGGCCATGACCGAGCAGTCCTCAGGATAGTACTTTAGATTCTTTCCTGTCCCTACCCCTACTTCCAGAACCATCCCCTTTAAGCCCGAAAGGGCTTCTTTTCGCCATTTGCTGTAAAAAAAGAATTCCATGGGAGATTCCATTAAATCGTAGACTGCAGACATTCTGTTGTACTTTGCGGCTACGGACATCACTTAATTTTATGCTTTAATTCCTGATTAGCTTTTTTGCAAGATTTGGGAATATTTAAAGGGTCGGAAAATGCTCATGACGACACTTATGAAAAATAAACAGAAAAGTCTTTAAAAATACAGCAAATCAGGGAAAGCGATTCATATTTAAGCGTTTGGAGCAATACCACGCTACAGGTTTTTGAGTATCCAGCCTATTTGCTAAACAGGCAGTAAAATTTTAAAATCACATTGAAGTCTAAAGTCATATTATACAAATTAGTATCATACAGATCATTCGTACAAATTCGTGGGACACAGACCATTCATAAAAACTCACATCACACAGACTATTCACAAAGATTCATTTCATAAATATAGAGGGATCCCAATGAGTAATATTTTACGCAGAGGCAGGTTAGAAGCAGCCCCGGACGAGGAAATTTTGCGCTACACCTCTTCCATGGAGGCTGACAGGTGGATTTTTGACGCGGATATCGCGGTGGACCTTGCCCATACCGTAATGCTGAAGGAACAGGGAATCATCGAGGCAGAGGACTGCGGCAAAATCCTGGACGGGCTTTTGAAGATAAGGGAAGAGGGCATGGAAAAGCTTGATTTCAGCTATGAAGACATTCACATCTCTCTTGAGTCCCGGCTGATCGATATGGTGGGGGAAGACGTGGGCGGCAGGATGCACTCAGGGCGCTCCAGGAACGACGAGGTTGCGACCTGCATCAGGCTGACCCTCAGGGAGGAACTGCTGGGGCTGCTCGAGGAGCTGCTGGCCCTCAGGAAGACTCTTCTCGTCCTTGCCGAAAAGCACGCAAATACCCTCATGCCCGGCTTTACCCACCTGCAGCACGCCCAGCCGACGACCCTGGCCCACCACCTCTGCGCCCATGAAGCAGCGCTTGGCAGGGACTTTGACCGGGTGCTGGACGCTTTTTCAAGGGTCAACCTCTGCCCCCTGGGAGCTGCGGCTTTTGCGTCAACGGGCTTTGACCTCAACCGGAAGCGGACCCGGGAACTCCTGGGCTTTGCCGGCATGCTGGAAAATTCCATGGACGCTGTCAGCAGCAGGGACTTCCTCATTGAGTGCGCCTCGGTGTTTGCAAACCTCATGATAAATCTGAGCAGGACTGCCGAGGAACTGGTGATCTGGTCCTCTTCCGAATTCAACTATATCGAACTGGACGACACCTACGCCTCCACCTCCTCAATCATGCCCCAGAAGAAAAACCCGGACACTGCCGAACTCATGCGCGGGAAAACAGGCGTAGCGGTCGGGGCTCTCATGACCCTGCTCTCGATCTGCAAGGCTCTTCCCCTGAGCTACAACCGGGACCTGCAAGAAGCAACCCCGAACATCTGGCGCTCCGTGGAAACCGTAAGGGCCTCGGTCAGGGTAATGGAAGGCATGGTCAAGACCCTGAAAGTCCACCCCGAGATACTCGCAGCCCAGTCGGTCACAGGGTTTACCACCGCCACCGAGCTTGCGGACACCTTTGTCCGGGAAACCGGGATTCCTTTCAGGACCGCCCACCAGCTTGTAGGAGTGCTGGCCCGGGAAGGGGAAACTCCCACCCTGGAAAAGATAGACTCCGTGGCCGAAGTCGTGCTCGGGGAGCCCCTCTCGGGCAGGGGGTTGACAAACAAAATGGTACTTGAAGCCCTCGATCCGGTTTCGAACATCGAAAAGCGGAAAGTAACCGGAGGCCCGGCTCCCGAAGAAATGGAGCGCTACCTCTCAAAAAGAAATGCCGAAACCGAGTTCAATTTCCAGGAAATCATAACCCTGAAAGACTCCATAGACTCAGCTTTCGAGACCCTGCTAGGGGTGGTGGAAGAGTACAGGAAAGACTGAGTGGGAAGGAAAGACCGAGGGTGCAGGAAAGGCTGAGAGTGAAGGATAAACTGAGTGTAAGGAAAAGGCCGAGTGCAAAACAGCTTTCAACTAACTTTTCCCTTCAATTAACTTTTTAATAGTACGTTGACCTCTTAGGTATGAAAAATTCAGGAATGAATAATTCAGGAATTAAACTTCATAATGTCACGCAAAAACATCACGATCACGATATTTCAAAACTCAGAAAAAGGGACCAATCATGGAATTCAAACAGGGCGACCGGGTACGCATAGAAAAGAACGGAACGGTGTATGAAGGCAAGGTTATGCCTTCCATGGAAGGGTACGTTGCATTAAAAATGAAGAGCGGCTACAATGCGGGTTTCTCCGTGGATGAAGTCCGGATTACCCTTCTGGAAAGCGAAGAGAGAGAAAAAGATGCCAATAAAGCCGGGGTCAAAGAATGCAAACCCAGAGCTGAAGAAGCGGCTTCAAGGTCCGGCAAACTCCCGAAAGTTGCAATCCTCTCCACTGGCGGGACCATTGCAAGCAAGATCGACTACCGGACAGGGGCCGTGTCCTCACAGTTCACCGCAGACGACATCCTCACCGCAATCCCCGAACTGAAGGAAATTGCGGATTTCAAGGGCAGGGTGATTTCAAGCATCCTTTCCGAGAATATGGATCAGGAGTCCTGGCAAAACCTTGCAAAAGCCGTGGTTGAAGAAATCAAAGCCGGAGCCGAAGGGATCATAGTGACCCACGGGACGGACACCATGATGTACTCGGCAGCCGCCCTTTCTTTCATGATTGACACCCCGGTCCCGATCGTTTTTGTGGGCTCCCAGAGAAGTGCCGACCGCCCCAGCAGCGACAACGCCATGAACGCCATCTGCGCAGCCTGCGTTGCGGTAAGCGACATTGCCGAAGTCTCGGTGGTCATGCACGGCACGACTTCGGACGAGTACTGCGAAATCCACCGCGCCGCAAAAGTCCGGAAAATGCACAGCTCCCGAAGGGATGCCTTCAAGTCCGTAAACTCCCTGCCCATAGGGACAGTCGACTACGAGACCAGGGAAATCAAAACCCTTATCGACTACACGAAACGAGGAGAAAAAACCCTGCAGTTCAAACCCGGCATGGAGTCGAAGTGCGCCATTGTCAAGTTCATCCCCGGCGCTGACCCGGCGGTTCTCGAGCACTACATAAACGCAGGCTACAGAGGCCTGGTCATAGAAGGCACAGGGCTCGGGCATGTCTCCACAAAATGGATCCCCAATATTCAGAAAGCTGTCGCCGCAAAAATTCCCATCATAATCACCACCCAGTGCCTGAACGGTAGGGTCTGCGACCGCGTCTATGATACGGGCCGAGACATCCTGAAAGCAGGCGCAATCGAAGGTGAAGATACCCTTCCCGAAACCTCCCTGGTAAAGCTGATGTGGGTGCTCGGGCAGACCGACGACTTCGAAACAGCTCTCAAGATGCTGAAAAGCAATCTAAGCGGGGAAGTTACGGCCTGTACGCTGGGATAAAATGCTGTAAAAGGCTCTGAAAACAGGAATCCGTTTTTAAAATCACCCTTTCAAACTACTTTTTTTATCTTTAAAAGCAGAAGACTCCTTCCTCGACAGCCGAAGGCTGGCAGGTGGGAGATGAATGCGTAAACTTTCATAATGAGTGTGCTTTTACTGAAATGTATATAAATTGGTAAAGCATATACTAACTTGATGTTAAAAGCCTATAAGTTTAGGTTAAATCCTACGGCAGAACAAAAAACAAGCATAAATAATCAAATTGGTTGCTGTAGATTTGTCTATAATTGGGCTTTAGAACAGAAAATTAAATCTTATGAACAGGAAGGAAAATCGATCTCTAGGTACGATCTTAACAAAATGATTCCAGACCTGAAAAAAGAGCATGAATGGTTGAAGGAAGCAAATTCACAATCATTGCAAGCAGTAACTAAAAATTTAGAGACTGCTTTTACTAAGTTCTTTAGAGAAAAAACCGGATTTCCAAATTTTAAATCTAAAAAAAATCCTGTTCAATCCTTCCAAATACCACAACATTATATAGTAGATTTTGAAAAAAATATAATTAAACTTCCAAAAATGGGAGAAATTAAAGCTGTACTCCATCGGACTTTTGAAGGGAAAACAAAGACAGCAACAGTTTCCAAAACTTCAACAGGAAAATATTTCATTAGTATTCTTGTGGATGATGGAAAAGAAGTTCCTGAAAAGCAAAAATTCACAGAACAAAATACAATAGGTGTTGATGTTGGAATTAAGGATTTTGCCGTTTTGTCAAATGGGGAAAAAATCGATAATCCCAAATACCTTAAAAAATCCTTAAAACGTCTTAAAGTTGTTAGCAAGCAATTAAGCCGAAAGAAAAAAGGGTCTAAGAACCGGGAAAAGGCTAAGAAAAGGCTTGCCAAAATTCACGAAAAGGTGACTAATCAAAGAAAAGACTTTCAGCATAAAGTTTCACTAAAATTAATCAGCGAGAACCAAGCAATAGCTTTTGAAACTCTGAAAGTTAAAAATATGGTTAAAAATCACTGCCTTGCACAGGCCATAAGTGATGCTTCATGGTCTAGCTTCATTGAAAAAATGGAGTATAAAGCCGAATGGTACGGGAAAACCATTCTGAGAATAGGACAGTTTGAGCCATCAACAAAGTTGTGTAATGTTTGCGGCTATCATAATAAGGACATTACCCTGAAAATAAGGGAGTGGGTTTGCCCTGAATGTAAAACATTTCATGATAGGGACATAAACGCCGCTATAAATATTAAAAAGTTTGCTCTGCAAGATCAAAATTTGATAGTCATATAATCCCTATGGAACGTGGGGTTAAGCCTGTGGATTCGTCTAGGATACTAGGGGAAATGAAGCAGGAAGCCCCTTCCTCGGCTCCGAAGGAGACAGGGAGGGGTAGTTCACTTTTACCCTTCACTTTTTTGATTTTTATCCTTCACCTTTTTTAATTTTTATTTTTTAAATCCCGGAAAACCTTCCTCTCAATTCTTTTTTACACATAACCAGGGAAACCGACTTCCTGCTGCAAGCCCCGGAAATCAATATATTTAAATATCAAAAACCCCGATATGAACTATGCTAACAAGTGTCATGTTAACGAGTAACAGATTATCATAATAAGAAGGGTGAAAGATGTTAGGAATCGATGATCCACAGATCTGGCTTGCATATGTATTATGTGTGCTTAGTGCGCTCGGCTGTGTTGTGTACGGGGCATTGAACTGGAAAGAAGGAGAGGAAGAGGAAGAGGAACAGGTAGTGAAGAGCAACACATCAAGACCTGCTGTTCAGGAATAAGCCGGTCGAACGTTGGCAGGAGCAGACCGAATTTTCAGAGATATTTCGGGAGGTTAGCTCTGGTGAAGCCTGCGGTAAAAACGACCCTGTATCCAACCAATAAGCTTTTTTTAAAGAACGTTTTTTAAGGAGATATTTTTATGGCAGTCAATACCTCAACTCTCATCATCCTCGTTCTCGTGTACCTGGCATGCATATTCTACCTTGCCCGCATGGGCTACAGGCAGAGTTCCCAGACTGACGGGTATATGCTTGCAGGCCGGAAGGTGCACCCGGCGGTTATGGCCCTTTCCTACGGGGCAGCCTTTATCAGCACCTCGGCGATCATCGGGTTCGGCGGCGTAGCCGCATCTCTGGGAATGGGACTCCTGTGGCTCGTCTTCATGAACATCTTTTTCGGGATCTTCATAGCTTTCGTGGTCTTCGGGCCAAAAACCCGGCGCATGGGGTTAAACCTTGGAGCGGTTACGTTTCCCGAATTTCTGGGAAGGCGTTTCCAGTCCCGCTTCATCCAGGGCTTTTCCGGGCTACTGATCGGGGTTTTCATGCCCCTGTACGCCGGAAGTGTTCTCATTGGGGCCGCTCGCTTCATTGAAACGACCCTGGGGATCAACTACAACCTTGCCCTTCTCATCTTCACGATTATCATAGCATCCTACGTTATCAAAGGCGGGCTGCTTTCCGTCATGTACGTGGATGCCCTGCAGGGCACCCTCATGTTTATCGGGATGGCCTTCCTGCTAATCTTCACCTACGTAGAACTGGGAGGCGTCGTGGGAGCCCACCAGACCCTGACCGATATGGCTCCCCTGGTTCCCCAGGGTCTTGCTGACATCGGACACCAGGGCTGGACTGCCATGCCTTCCTTCGGGTCGCCGCTCTGGTGGACGATGGTCTCTACCCTCTTCCTGGGAGTCGGCATAGGGGTCCTTGCCCAGCCCCAGCTCGCAGTCAGGTTCATGACGGTCAAGGACGACCGCTCCCTGAAAAGGGCAGTCCTTGTGGGCGGGCCTTTCATCCTTATGATGGCAGGGGTTGCCTACGTGGTAGGAGCCCTTTCCAACGTATACTTCTACCGAACCACAGGCAAGATAGCCCTCGAAGTTGCGGGGGGTAACACGGACCTGATCATGCCGGAATACCTTAACAGCGCCATGCCCGAACTTTTCGTGATGTTCTTCATGTTAAGCCTGCTCTCGGCTGCCATGTCCACTTCCGGAGCCCAGTTCCATGCCATGGGCACAGCCATAGGGCACGACTTTTACCAGGAAGGAGTTAAGAAAGGAAAATCTAAAGGCACAACCATCCATGCCACACGCTTCGGGATAGCCATTTCCATCCTGTTCTCTGTCGTCCTGGCCTACATCCTGCCAATAAGCATAATCGCCCGGGCAACAGCCATGTTCATGGGCCTCTGTACCTCGGCTTTCCTGCCAATCTACATGGGGGCACTCTTCTGGAAGCGTATAACAAGGGAAGGAGCCGTTGCAAGCCTGGTAGTCGGATCATTCGGCAGCCTTTTCTGGCTGACCTTCGTCCATGGAAAAGAAGCGGTTCCCCTGGGGATCTGCCAGGCAATCTTCGGAAAAGCGACCCTGCTTTCAGGTACCTGGCCCCTTGTGGACCCGATCCTGATCGCAACTCCACTCGCATTCCTTGTAGCATTCGTGGTAAGCCTGGCAACAAAACCGATGCCTGAAAAATTCCTGGATAAGTGCTACAGCCTCAGGCCCCAGGATGAGGATGAAGACGCTCTTGAGCAGTCTGCACACAAAAATGCCGACCCTGCAAGTGTTTAAGCAGGCTAGCTTTCAGGGCAAATCATCCCTTCTTTTCTTTCTTTTTCGTTCTTTCTCTTTCTCCATTCTTTTCTCCATTCTCTTTCCTTTCTCCTTTCTTTTCTCTATTTTAATTGGTTCAATCACTGTTGATTGATTCCATGTCTTCGGTTTCAACATCTTGTCTTTCATGTATCCTTCAAAAACCAGCCCAGGGTTTCCCCCTTTTCGCAAAATCCCTAGTTCTCACCGGTCACGAAGTCGGCTGATCCTTCCATAACACAAAGAAGAAAATGTCAGAATCTAAGCAACCCGGTTTCTTGTTCCAGATGTTAGAAACCCAAACTCACCTTAAGTTCAAAATTTCAAAAAATCCTTTTGCCAAGAGGAGACAGAAGAGGAAATTCAGAGATAAAGAAAAGAAAAGAAAAGAAAAGAAAAGAAAAGAAAAGAAAAGAAAAGAAAAGAAGGAGAAACAGAAGGAGAAACAGAAGAAGAAACAGAAGATGAAAAAGGAAAGAAAAAAGAATTTCGAGCTTTGTTTTTACGATCCTTCTTTCTTTTCATTCTTCTTTTCTCACAGGGAGAGTCTGTCCTCCGTGGGGCATCAGGTGGATTTTTGCGTCAGGGTTTTTGGAAAGGACTTCTTCAAGGGCTTCCCGGACGCTTCCCATCGGAGTGAAGAAGGCATCCCTGGTACCTTCTTCCGGAAGCTTTGAGACCAGGTAAAGTTTGAACTTTTTTGCGGCTTTTGCCACAATGGCACTCTTGTGCCCTCCGAACTCGAAACAGTGCTTGAAACGCTCGACTGCCTCATCCGGACTTTTACACTCCCTATTCCAGCACTCGTAGATCTGGTTCCCGATTCCTTCGGCACACTCGGCCACAAGGATGATTGAGCCGCCGTCTTTTACGGCCTGGGTGGCGTTGTCAAGGGACTTGTTGGCCTGGTAGAGGTTGATATCCTTAGGATAGCCTCCACAGGAGACGATGACGGCATCTGCGGGCTCAACCGGGACCTTGTACATGGAGTCCACAGCCTCAACCCCTTTGCGGTGGGCTTCGATGAAGTCCCCGGCAACGGCAGCTACTATCCCTTTCTTGCTGTCGAGCACCACGTTCAGGATGAAGTCGATTCCGCCAATTTTTACGGCTTCTTCCATGTCCTGCCTGACAGGGCTGTCGACTCTTCCGGAAACAGCCTTTTCTTCCATCATCAGTTTGTGGTTTGTAAGCACCGAAACTTCCGAACTCACACCCGGGAGAACGGACTTTGCCCCGCCGCTGTACCCAGCGTAATAGTGAAACTCAATTCCCCCGGTCCCGACTACCACATCGGAATCAAGCACTTCTTCAAAGATCTCTACAGGCGTCCCACGGCTCGTAATTCCGACACGCCTGCACCTGCCAGTATCGTGCTGGATGCATCGGATTTTCTCGTAAATTTCGTCCCCAACCAGTTTCCTGGATTCCTCTTCGGTCTGCTGCCTGTGCAGGCCAAGGGCAAAAATGATTGTGATGTTTTCTTCTTTTGCTCCCCCGATATAAAGCTCTTCGAGAAGGGGAGGCAGCAGTTTTTCAGTGGGAGTCGGGCGGGTAACGTCGCTCACAATTACCGCAACCTTTGATTCGGGGTTTACAATCTCGGAAAGGCGCTTACTCTTTATGGGATTTTCAAGCGCTTTTTTGATTAAAAAAGCCCCCTCTTCCCTTTTTTCTGGCTCCGAGGGCATTATGACGCTGGAGAGGTTCTTTTCCGGAACATCCAGCTCAAGTTTCTCGCTTCCGAAGGCGAGTTTAATCTTTTTTATATTTGTCTTCATGTTCATGATCGGAAGGATATCATGATAATATAAAATGGTATAGGTAAACAGCCGGAGATAAGCAATAACTATGAAGTAAACAATACTTATGCGGTTAACAATACTCATGATTTCGTTCTGGTCTCAAGATACCTTTCTGGCCTCATAATTCCTTTCTGGTCTCAAGATACCTTTCTGGCCTCATGATTCTTTTCTGACAGGAAGCGTCCTCCCGCCGTCGGGCATCACATGAATCCTGGCCTCAGGATTTTCAGCGAGAATTATTTCCAGGGCTTCCTGCACGGTCCCGACCGGGGTAAAGAAAGTGTTTTTGCACTCTTCTTCGGAAAGTTTCGAGACCATATAGAGCTTGAACTGCTTTGCCGCCTTTCCGATAATTGCGCTCTTATGCCCTCCGAACTCGAAATTTTCCCTGAACCTCTCAACAGCCTCATCCGGGCTTTTGCACTCCCTGCTCCAGCACTCGTAAACCTTATTCCCGAGTCCCTCCGGACATTCGGCTGCAAGCACTATTGAACCTCCTGTTTTTACTGCGGCTACGGCGTTTTCCAGGGCTTTGGTCGCCTGGTAGAGGTTTATGTCCTTTGGGAACCCCCCGCAGGAGGCAATGACAGCGTCTGCAGGCTCCACCGGAACCTTGTACATGGCATCCACGTACTCCGCTCCTTTCCGATGGGCTTCGATGAAATCCCCTGAAACCGCCGTCACGATTCTTTTCTTGCTGTCGATTACTGCGTTCAGGATAAAGCCGAGTCCCGCTATTTTTGCGGCTTCTTCGATGTTCTGTCTTGCCGGGCTGTCAGCTCTTCCGGAAAGAGGATCGCCTTCAAAGAGCCTGCTGTAAAAACTGTGGAACGAAAGCACGGCCCTTTCCGAACTGACCCCGGGCAGGATGGACTTTCCGCCGCCGCCGTAGCCCGCGTAGTAGTGGAACTCGATTGTCCCGGTCCCGACAATGAGGTCTGCGTCCAGAACCTCTTCGAAAATTTCTACCGGGGTACCGAAGCTGGTTTCCCCGATATGCCTGCAGTGCTCCCTGTCGTGCTGGATGCAGCGGAAGTTTTCAAAGATTTCATCTCCTATAAGCTTCCTGCACTCTCCTTCGGTCTGTTTCCGGTGCAGGCCCAGGGCAAAGACTATAGTGATATTCTCATCCCTTACCCCTCCGAGCCGGAGTTCTTCAAGGAGAGGGGGGAGAAGCTTTGCAGAAGGAGTGGGACGGGTGATATCACTTACGATGATTGCGATCCGGGACTCTGGATTTACAAGCTCGGAAAGGTGCTTGCTTCCTACCGGGTCCCGAAGGGCTTTTTTGACTATGGAGCTTTCATCTTCCCTTGTTTCGGGTTCCGAGGGCAGGATGATCTCTGAAAGGTTCTTTTCAGGAATTTTAATCTCAATAACTCCGTCCCCGAAAGCCAGGTCTATCTTTCTTATACCAGTTTTCATGTTCATGACCGGAAATAAGTATCAGATTATATAAAAACGGTATTGATTTCCAACTTCCATGTACAATTCTATTTTCAGTTTATTTCTTAAACCATAATCGAGATATATTCCTAATCAAGGGACTTTAATGATACCGGGGGGTAAGAGAATGGAAATACTTGATGTCAGGTCAGCGCCTGAAAAACCTAATCCTCACAATGTCAGCGTGCGCAAACTTTACGATACCGAACACGCACAGGTGATGCACATTGAACTTAAACCGGGGGAGAAACTGAAAAAACACATTACTCCGGTGGACGTGTTCTTCTACGTGCTGGAAGGCAGAGCTACGGTTGAAATCGGGGATGAAAAAGAAGAGGTCAGCAAGGACATGTTAGTCGAAAGCCCTGCAAAAATCCCTCACCGTCTCCTGAACGAAGGTGATTCAACATTCCGGGTACTTGTGGTAAAGGTGCCCAGACCGACTGAAGAAACAAAACTATTGTGAAAAAACTGTTGTGAAAACCGATTTTTTGTTAGAAACTCGGTATTTTTCACGATATTGAAAAGTGCAAATTGGGGAGTGGAAACAATGGAAAAGGAGAGAATTTCTTATCACGAGTCCGTACAGAAAATGTACGAAAAAATAAAACAGGACAACATGACCAACGTCTGGGACCGCTACGAAGCCCAGGGCCTGGGGGGAGACCCGGATAAGCGGTGTATGTTCTGTATGGGCGGAGTCCGCTGTGACTTCTGTTCCAACGGCCCTTGCCGGGCAGACGCTGCCAAAGATAAAAGAGGGGTATGCGGGATTACCGCCGACGGCATGGCAATGAGGATGATGCTGCTAAGAAACGTGATGGGGGCGTCCACCTATCAGTACCACACGGACCAGACCATCCGGACGCTCAGGGAAACCGCAAAAGGCAAAACCCCTTACTCTATAAAAGAACCGGAGAAACTGAGGACATTTGCGGGCAGGTTAGGGATCGAAACCCTGGGGAGCGATTCGGAAATTGCCCTTAAGCTGTGCGAATTCGTGGAGAAGGAATTTAACAAGCCGGCATACGAGCCCAGCCTGATAGTAGAGGCTCTTGCCCCTCCTGAAAGGAAGAAAAGGTGGGAAGAACTGGGGATATTCCCGGGCGGGATCTACGGGGAAATGATGCTCTCCACAGGTTCCTGCCTGACAAACGTCGACGGGTACTACGTAAGCCTGGCCCTGAAAGCCATGCGTCTGGGCGTTGCAATGGCGTACCAGAGCCAGATAGTAAACGAATACTGCCAGGATATCCTCTTCGGGATCCCAAGACCCCACACAATGCGGGTCGACCTCGGAGTGCTGGACCCTGAGTATGTAAACGTACTTCCGAACGGCCACGAACCCTTCCTTGGTTTTGCCATGGTCCAGCTTGCCCGGAAACAGGAGTGGCAGGATAAGGCAAAAGCCGCAGGGGCAAAGGGGTTGAGGGTTATTGCCTGCATAGAGACCGGCCAGGAAATGATCCAGAGGTGGGAGGAAGACGATGTCTTCTACGGTTTCACAGGGAACTGGATTTCCCAGGAAGCGGTGTTTGCGAGCGGAGCTGTGGACCTTTTTGCCGCAGACATGAACTGTTCCCTGCCTGTTGCCCCCCTCTACGCCGAAAAATACGGGTTCAAACTCCTGCCTGTAAGCGAACTCGTAGCTTTCGAAGGCATTAACGAGCGCCTGAACTACAACCCTAAGGAGGCTGGAATGCAGGCCTCAAAGCTCCTGGAAATGGCGCTAGAAAACTTCAAGGAACGTAAAAAATCGATCGTAGGGGTAAAACAGCTCCCTATGAAAGAAGCCGTTGTCGGTTTTTCAACCGAGAGCATCCTGGAAGCTCTGGGAGGAAGCCTCGACCCTCTCCTTGACGCCATAAAAAGCGGCCAGATTAAAGGAGTTGTGGGCATGGTCTCCTGCACGACCCTGCGGGACTACGGACAGGACACGCACAGCGTTGCCGTGGTGAAAGAGCTGATTAAGCGAAACATCCTGGTCCTCTCTCTGGGCTGCGGAAACGGAGCTATGCAGGTCGCAGGCCTCTGCTCCCCCGAAGCCCGGAAGTTTGCCGGGGACAGCCTTAAAGGGGTATGCGAAGCCCTGGGCGTTCCGCCCGTGCTCAGTTACGGGACCTGCACCGACACCGGCAGGCTTGCCGACCTTCTGGGTGCCATCTCTGCAGTCCTGGGAGCTCCTGTCCCGGACCTTCCGGTTGCAGCCGCAGCCCCGGAATACATGGAACAGAAAGCTACCATTGACGCCATCTTTGCCCTGGCGCTCGGGCTTTACACTTACGTAAACCCTATTCCGACCGTCACCGGAGGCCCGGACCTGGTCAAGCTCCTGACCGAAGACTGCAAGGAAGTAACAGGTGGGGTTCTTAGAGTGGAAAATGATGCCGTAAAGGCAGCCGATGGGATAGAACAGCACATCATGGAAAAGAGACAGAAACTCGGGATCTGAAATCCCAGGATTCAGATCCCTCCCTAATTTTTTTAACTTTATATTTTTGCGGGCATAGGGCCAGGGGCAGCCTCACTGTTTAATCATTCTACAAAGGTTTTTGCAAAGGCCGAAATTGTCGAAGGAGGGATTTTCCACTGAGGGTTTTCTGTTTCTACTGCAGATTAAGGCACAAAAAATAGTAAATAAATGCCATTACTAATCTTAACAAAATTAGTAATTAATAGTAAACAAAGGCAATTACTAATTGTAACAAAATTAGTAATCAATAGTAATTGACCATCTTGATAAATTTTCAAAAAAAGATAAATTATATTGTTTGATGCCACATAAAATGGCATCTTCACGACATGATATATCGCTTTTTAGCAAAATTCAGATTTCGATTGATTCCCCCGGGTTCATGATGAGGACCTTCGTGTCAACCTTTTCTTCAACTGCTTTCTTGAACTCTTCCGGATCCTGTTCAATCACATCGAAAGTGCTGTAGTGCATCGGGATCACAATTTTCGGCTTTATCAGTTCCACGGCTTTCACGGCTTCCTTTATGCCCATTGTGAACTTATCCCCGATGGGCAGGAAGACTATCTCGGGCTCATAAAGTTCCCCGATAAGCCGCATGTCCCCGAAGACTCCGGTATCTCCTGCGTGGTAGATGGAACGCCCGCCAATCCCAATCACGAAACCGGCAGGGCAGCCCCCGTCGAAGCTAAAGCCCGAGGCGTCGATAGAAGAAGAATGAAGGGCTTCGGTCATGGTGAAGATGACGCCGTCCACGTCCACAGTGCCGCCCTTGTTCATGCCTTCCGCAAAGACCCCTTTGGACTTGATGTAATTTGCAACCTCATGGATGGAGATGATCCGGCAGCCGGCCTTCGCCCCGATCTCGATGGTATCCCCCAGGTGGTCGGCATGCCCGTGGGTAACGGCAATGATGTCAGGGTTCAGGTCTTCCGGGCCGCAGGGAGCTTTCGGGTTTCCGGAGATGAAAGGATCGATCAGTACTTTCTTTTCAGCCTCAAACAAAAAAGCGGAATGTCCAAGCCAGGTAATTTTCACTTTTCCCATGTAAGTCACCTTTTTAACCAGTGTCATTAAATCAGAATCAATCGGTATCAATCAGCGTTATTAAATCAGCATCGCTCAACATCAATCAGTATCATTCAGCATTATTTAATCAGCATCAATCAGAACTAACTTCCTCAATATTCCAAAATAATCTACAATATTCTACGCGGAAGGGACATATTAATATGTTTCTTTTCGAAATTAAACGAACGGAAATGAAGATTGGTATAGTGATCCACGGCCCTGAAGTGATCGACTCGGGGCAGGCAGAAAAAGTCCTTGAAAAGCTCTCCCGCCTGGGGGAAGTAGAGGCAAAACTCGGCGGCACCATGGGAAAGACAGCAGTTCTGGACGCCGGGCTTGAAGGTAAAATAGACATCAGGGACCACCTGAAACCAAGTGCCTGCATAGAATCCTTTTTTGAAAACTCCGACCTTGTTTGCCTTATAAACCAGGGAAAAACCCTTGAAACGGGAAAGACCTTCGGGAAAATTGTGTTCTCCCACCTCAGGGAACCCGAGAAAAAACCCCTTTTCCAGATAGAATTTTCGGAAACAGAATATTCGGAGCCCGTCTGCCAGGGAAGAGGCTGTGGGAAACTGATCCCCCTGAACAAAAAAGCCGGGGACTGCATTGAAAAACTCTCGGAAACTCTGGGGCTTCCAGCCGAAGGTTCCCTTCCCTTAAATGACTCTATCCGCACCGAAAAATGCCCGGAAACGGGCAAAACCCGAATCATCCGAACACTTTCAGGTGCCGTTCCCGGGGAAAACATTCTGGTAAACGGCATCGTTATCGGAAAAGCCGAATCCACCGAGGTGAGAATTATCTCGGAAAACGGTTTCATTACGACCATAGAAGGCGGAATAATTAAGGAACATGGCCTTGAAAAGCTCCACAGCTACGAAAAAAGAGAGCCGGTTGACCTGGAAAACGCCTGGGTCAAGAGCGGAAGCGTCAGGAGAAGTACCCCTGCCCGCAGGAATACTCCAAAACCGACACCTGGCCTCGTAGACCTGAAGCAAATACCCCTGAAAGGAGCCGGAAAAGTCGTGCTAATCGACCACGCCGCCGAACACTCATTCGAACTTGCGGACGGGGCGCAGCTTGCAGTAACCGTGGGCGATGACACCACCGCCATTGCCGGAGATATCCTCTACAGGCTTGGAATCCCGATCCTGGGGATCACGGACGGGGACTGCGACGACCTTGCCGACCGGACCGAGATATTTCCTGGTTCACTTATTCTCAGGCTGGCTGCCGGAAATGACGATATCGTGGGAAAAAAGCTGAAACAGGAACTCTTTAAAGGGGAAATCTCGGCTGTTTTCGAGGACATACCTGCCCTTAAAGAAGAAGTTTTAAGGCTGGCAGAGCCTTCGACTGAAGCTATTTTTGAATACTAATTGGCGAATACTAATCATGTTAGGCAAGTCCTGAACTTAAATCGCCTTTAGTGGCATTCAGGAACCCTTAGTAGTTCTGGTATTCGTAAGCGACCCCTTACAAAATAAATAATAACCTCGTGCTAATTAATAGCCTAATTGGTCTATTTGTAGAAAGAATTTAATACATTTGAAGAGAATCTCTGTAAGAATTTTGATCGTAAAAATTTTGGGGAAATGGGGGATGAATTCTGGATCTGATAGCGAAAATTCTGGATACGGTTAGTTGTCTCAATCCGGGGCAGTTGCGCGGGCAGGGCAAAGAGGGAGAGGAACTCTGCCCCTACAAAAACAGGCATACGAAAAACCGAAAAACGATTGTTGTCAGTTGTAAAGAATGTGAATCCGAATCCTCCCTTAATGATCCGGACTGCCGCAGGAAAATCTTCGGAATCCTGAGAAAGGAAGTGCATGCCGACTGCCTGGTGCTTTCCAGGCTCTATGAACGGGATTACGAGGGAAAAGCCCTGGAGTCTCTCTACACCCTTGCGGGTTTCCGGGAGAGCGTTATCGGATACGGGGGTACGAAGATGGTTCCCGAACCGTGTTCCCGGGCTGAGAAAAGCGAATGCCTGGGGGAAAGGAAAGACTTCATGGAGATCCTGATCGAAAATGCGGAATATGACCCCATGAAAGCTCGCCTTGTCCTGAGCATGTTCATTCAGGCAAAGGGGCTAAGGAAAGTTCCCGGAGATTCCCCCGAATGCGCAGCCTGTTCGGAACACTTCTACCCCCTGCTGTATGAAATACTGGAGAAAGCCCCGGTTTTCCCGGATATGCCTGTGGGAATTCCTGCCCTCCAGAATCACGATTTTCCGGTTCCTGGCGAAAAACCCGGACAGAGCGCCGAAAACCTGATTGCGGATACATCAGGAAACCTGATTGCGGATACATCAGGAGAACTGGTGCCGGGAGAGAGGGCGCTTGCCACGGAAGGAGGCACAATCGACATTTTTTTTGACTACGAAAGCCGGATCAAGCCCCATGTAAGGCCTCCTTTTTCCAGCTCCCGGATCTACACCGAAGCTCCCCGGAACACCGAATTTCTTGAGTGCTACGACATAAGCGGCAGGGACGAAAGGGACGAAAGGGTGCTTGAGATTTCCATCTACCGCTACACGGACAAGCCCGAGAAACTTTACATGATCAGGCCTCCCGAGTACAACCTGCGTCCCGAAGAACTCCGGCTGCTCGAAAAGGTAAGGAAACGAATGATCAGGCACAGGCCCGGAGACCTTGCTTTTACAGACCCTGCCGGGGCAAGGAAATATTTCAGGCGAATGGCAAGGGAATTCCTGCTCGAAGAGTTGCTCTCCGGGGACAAGTCTGTCTCCCCTGCGGAGCTGGAAAGTTATTCCGACCTGCTTGCCCGCTACACAAACGGGCTCGGGATCGTAGAAGACCTCCTCTCGGACCCGCTGGTCACGGATGTATACATCAACGCGCCTGCGGACCTGAACGCCGTGCACGTTGTCCTGGAAGGGGAAGAGTGCGTAAGCAACGTCTTTCTTTCCCAGGACGACCTTGACGCCCTGGTCTCAAGGTTCAGGACAATCAGCGGGAGGCCTTTTGGGGAAGCTGTCCCTGTGCTCGAACTGAACCTGGAGGACTTCGGGGTGAGGGTCTCGGTCATAGGAGACCCCCTGAGCGCAAACGGGCTTGCCTACGCCTTCCGGAAACATGCGCGTTCCCCCTGGACCCTGCCAAAACTGGTCAACACGGGCTCGATCTCCCCCTTCGCAGCCGGGCTTTTAAGTTTCCTAATGGACGGGCAGGCTTCCGTGCTGATTGCAGGGGAGGTGGGAGCCGGAAAGACCTCGCTCCTCTCGGCCATGCTCCTTGAAATCCCCCAGAAGTACCGGGTCCTCACAATCGAGGACACCCACGAACTCCCCATCGAAAAGCTCCAGGGTCTGGGCTGGAAGGTGCAGGGGATGAGCTCGCACTCATCCGTACTGAAATCAGGCGCTGAAATAAGTCCCGAAACCGCGCTCCGGGCAGCCCTGAGGCTGGGGAGTTCGTCCCTGGTTATCGGGGAAGTTAGGGGACCGGAAGTGAAGGTGCTCTACGAAGCCATGCAGGTCGGAAAAGCCGGAAACTCCGTGATAGGGACCATCCACGGCTCTTCCACGGAAAACGTGTACGAGAGAATCGTGCACACCCTCGGGGTCCCGCCGGCTTCCTTTAAAGCAACGGACGCCGTTGTTATCTGCTCGTCCATCAGGCCGGGCGGCAGCATGCAAAGGATCAAACGGGTAAGCCGGATTACCGAAGTCACGGGCACAGCGATCGAAAATCCGGACCCCGGAGAACTTTTCACGGACATCATGACTTACGATGCAGCCCGGGACAACCTGCTCCCCGGGGAAGTACTTGAACAGGGGCAGTCCGAATTAATTGAAAAGATTTCCCGGAAATGGGGAATTTCCATAGACCAGGCCCTGAAAAACATCGAAATCAGGACCCGGATAAAAGAAAAGATCGTGGAGGAAGGCCGCAGGCGTCCGGTACTGCTGGAAGCCGAAGCCGTGAGCAAAGCAAACAATATTTTCTGGCTGCTCATGGACTCCATGAAAGAAGGGATGAAGGGCGGAAGAGGAAAAGAGCCTGAATTCGGATCCGGTTCTGATCATGAATACGATTCTGGGCCTGAATATGATTCTGGATCTGAATGTGGTTCCGGTAAAAAATATGATTCCGGACCTGGATACGATTCCGGACATGAATACGGTTTCGGATCCGAATCGGAACCTGACTTTGAAGCCGATTTTGAAGAACTTTACAGCCGCTGGGAAAAATGGTTCGAAAACTTTGTCAAAACTTATCCAGGGGCCTGAATTCTCAGAGTGACGGGGGAATAAAAGTAGAGGGACAAGGGGGACCAGGGAAATGGAAGAAAGCAACTGGTACGTAAGAGCCTGTAAGGGCACAGCCGGAAAGTGGGGTACTGCGGTGCCCGACCTGGACGCTTTCAGCCGGAAATGCGAAAAGAGCGTGAGCCGGGAGTACAGGGACGCCCTTCGCTTCACGGGTTTTGACCTGGAAGCTTTCGAGACTGTGTTTTTTTCTTATTTCGGGACCCTGGCGGTATTCCTGATCCTCTTCGGGCTTGACCTTTTCCTGCTCCTGACGGGAAGTTTTGATTCCCGGACCCTTTCCCTCATGGGATTGTTTACCGTTTTCGTACCCTTCTGCGTACTTTACTACCTGAGCGAATACGTGAAGATCCATGCAAAGCTTATGAAGATAGCCTCCCTCGGAGATATCCCCGAAGTCCTGAGCTACATCGTCATGTCCATGAAGCTGGTCCCGAATGTGGAGCATGCGGTGCTCTTTGCAGCCCGAAACTCGGAAAGGCCCCTTGCAAAGGACCTGAAAAAGCTGATCTGGGACCTGAACCTGAGGACTTACAGCGGCATGGATGAAGCCCTCCTTTCCTTTGCCGACCTCTGGGGCAGGAACAGCGAGTACTTCAAACGCTCTTTGCACCTGATCAAAAGTTCCACCGCCGAGCCCGACGAAGCCCAGCGGATCATTACCTTAAACCGTGCCCTGGATATCAGCCTGGAAGGCACGGAAAGCCTTATGGAAGCTTTTGCTGCAAAACTGAAAACCCCAAGCTACGTCCTCTACTCCATTTTCATCCTGGTCCCCCTGTCCCTGGTCGCGCTCCTGCCCGCGGTAACGGTCGTAGGGGTCAGGCTGGAGCTCATCGACCTTGTCCTCCTTTACGATATTATTTTCCCGGCTCTCGCAGCCGTTTACTCCGAATTCATCCTCATGCAAAGGCCCCTGGCCTTCATACCTCTCCAGATCCCCGACTCCCACCCCGAGCTTTCGGATATCAGGCAGAAAAAGCAAATAGCCCTCTTACTTGCAATCTTAGCCTCTATCCTGATCGTCCCTTCCGGCTACTTCCTGCTAAGGGCCGGAAACCCGGGAGGACTTGTTTCCACAACTCCCCTCGAAGGACTCCTGCCTCCCACTCTCCCCCTTGTTATTGGGGGGGTAGCCGGAATTTCGATCTACCTCTACCTTTCTTCCGTGCCTTACAAGAAAATAAGGGACAGGATAAAGGAAATGGAAAGAGAATTTTCAGACTCCCTCTTCGTCCTCGGGAGGAGGATCTCGGAAGGAAAAGCTCCCGAAGAAGCCTTTGCCCACACCGCCAGGGCTATGGAAGGCTCGACAATCGGGGAGGCTTTCGAACAGATCGCAATCAACCTCCTCAGCATGCGCACAACCCTCAAAGCCGCGATCTTTGACGAAGAGTTCGGGGCTTTCCGGCACGTCTACTCGGAACGGATCAGGAACACCATGCTCCTCTTTACGGAAAGTGTCCACAAGGACCATGAAGCTGCAGGGGCAGCCGTGATCAAGCTTGCAGACCACTTAAAAGAACTCGCCGGAGTGGAAGAACGCATCCGCCGCTCCCTCTACGATGTGACCTCCACAATGCGCTCCACGGCAGCCATCTTTGCCCCCCTGATAGCGGGAATCACCCTTGCCCTTTCCGAAGTGATAACGAAAATCCTGAACCAGGTAGCCGTCAGGGTTAGCAGGGTCCCTGCAGACCTTTCCTCCATGCCTGTAAAAGTCAGCCCCGATACCTTTGTCCAGTCCATCCCCCCTGACCAGTTCCTGCTCGCAATCGGGATCTACGTCGCCCTGATAACCGCCGTCCTCACCCGCTTCGCAGGAGCCGTGGAATACGGGGGAGACCGGACGCAGTTAAAGTACGACCTCGCTTGTATGCTCCCCCTATCAGTCCTGGTGTTTGCGGTCTCGACAGTAGCTTCGAGGGTAATTTTCAGGGGGCTTGTGTGAAAATTCGAGAAAAGTACCGAGAAAAAATTAGGAAAAATTTTGGGGAAAATAAGAAAAAAAGGATCAGGAAGAAGGAATTAGAAGAAGGAATTAAAACTATCCAGAGCCCTGAAAAAGGACTCAGATAGGGCTTGCAAGCGTAGTTGAGGCTTTCAAGACTTTTTTTGCCTGGGCTTCGGTAAGTCCGGCTCCCATCGCGATCTGCAGGGCCATTTCGTCGGTTATGAGGTCTTCCGGGGCATGGGCATCCGTGTCCACCACAAGGATGGCATCGACTTCGAGAGCCAGCCTCGCAACGTGGCCGTTGGTCCTGTTGTGCCCGTTCCGGGCTGTTATCTCAAGGCATACATTGTTTCCGGCTGCGGTTTCGGCGTCCTCAAGGGAAATAAGGCCAGGGTGTGCCAGGATGTCCACATATTCGCAGGCAACGGCAGCAGCGTTGGTCCCGGGGGCGACCGGCTCTGCGATGGTCTCCCCGTGCACGACCACAATTTCCGCCCCAAGGTCTTTTGCTTTCTTTGCAATGGGGGCGATCTTCCGGGGCGGCACATGGGTCAGTTCAACGCCTGCCATGACCTTGATATCCCATTCGTCTTCCAGGTACTTTGCCTTCCGGGCGGCTTCTATAAGCTGTTCGAGATTTGTATAATCCGCGTGGTCGGTAATGGCAATGGCCTTATAGCCGTGCATCACAGCCCTGCGAACCAGTTCGCTGGGGATCAGTTCCCCATCACTGAAAATCGAATGTGTATGCAGGTCAATCAAGATAATCACCAGTTTTTCAGGAAGTTAATTCTTTACTATTTATTTTGCTTTTTGCATTTCATTTTATTCTGTTTTATTCTGTTTCATTTTATTCCACTGTATTATATATATCTAATATTATTAAACGGACTCCCCTATTTAAAATTTATTCAAACGTTCCCAAGCCTTTCCGCCACATCTGCAAAAGCGAAGTTGGGCTTTACGTCCTGAATTTTGATCTTGACTTTCTCTCCGACCTTGACTTCCTTTACAAAAACCACAAATCCATCAACGAGCACAGCCCCATCCCCGCTGGATCCGAGTTTCTCAATATCGACGACGAACTCGTCTCCCCGTCTCATCGGCGCGGTCAGGAACTTCTTCCCGATAACGTAAGTCTCCGCACTCTGGGAGCGGGACGCCTGCGGGGAATAAGCCGTAGTCCTCACGAAATTGTCCCTCACCTTATCCATGTAGTCTTTGAACATATCCCCCTGGAAGACCTTGACCACGAAATTCCCATTCGGCTTCAGGATCTTCTTTGCACAATCCAGTGCAGAGGTTGTAAGTTCGATGGACCGGGCATGGTCATAAGACCAGTTCCCTGACAGGTTGGGCGCCGCATCACAAATAACGACATCTGCACCCTTTTTCCCGACTATCTCGATGATCTTCTTTATCGTTGAATCCGCGTTTATGTCTCCCCGGATAGTCTCCACTCCATCGATCGGTTCGATCCTCTGGAGGTCAACCCCGAGCACCTTTCCTCCGGAAAGCTCCTTTGCGACCTGCAACCAGCCGCCAGGCGCAGCACCTAAATCCACAACCGAGTCCCCACGCTTAATGAGCCTGTACTTTTCGTTGATCTGCTTAAGCTTAAAGGAGGCACGGGAACGATAACCTTCCTCTTTAGCCTGATGATAATAATAGTCTCGTCTGTCTCTTGCCATGATGCTATTTCCCTGCACTGAAAGGTGATATAGATTGCGCAAAATCTGCTATTATGGAAATATTAATTCTACGTGCATATAATTCAGTTATTAAATATATAATCTCGGTTATGAATTCCTTAGTCAGCATTGGAAGCAGAGGTCATTTTTTCTAGTTTTTTCTAGTTTTCCCCAGCTAAAAAAACCAAAACAACCGTATTAGTCGCATTCCGTGTATCTGTCACGCACGTCCTGACGTGCGGCCTGCCCTTGATACAACCGAAAAACAGAATCAACTAAAACTCCCTGCACCTCGAATTGCCCTTCTTTTTTTGATTTTTGCGATTAAGGGTTGAAGTTACCTTTTGTTCAGTCGAGAAAAGGATGTTGTGAGGTGCTTCACGGCAGGGAAGAAGATGTGAATTATGCTGCTGTGTTTGTGATTGCTTCTTTCAAGATACAGGCAGGATCAAGCCGCTTGCAAGCAAGCGGGGACAATAACGACCTGAAAACATTATTTCGGTTGTCTGGCTTTTAGTCCTCTTGAGGGAGCGCAGCGACCGAAAAGGACTGCGCACTGCCGAGCCGCAACTCGGCTGTTAAAGCAAATACCTGCGGCAACTCAATACGTTTCTCATTACCTCGTCACCACTTATTTTCTCCAGTTTGAGGTCCATTGACTTTTCGATAACCTCTATATCAAAGGGCAGGCGCTTTTCGACTTCTCTCAGGAGCTGGGACTCCCCGCTCATTATGACGCAGTCAACAGGGGCGTTTTCTTCGAGAATTTTGTTTACGGTTTCCATGACCTTTGCCAGGTGGTGGGCGATGTCTTCTTCCCTGAGGCGTTCGAAGCGGCGCTGGGAAAAGCCGCCTTTGGTGTGTTTTTCCTTAACACTGCTGCGGACGAGTTCTTCGGCGTCAAAGGCCAGGCGGTCGGGGGCAAAACCTACGAAAGACTCCCCTGCGTGAAGAAGGAGGATGAGAATGCGGCATTCGGCTTCCAGGTTTCCTTCCAGGGCGCCTGTCTCAAAGTGGTTCTTAAAGTACCAGGCAGAAGTCATTATCGGGATGGAAGGGACTATTGCTTCTGAGATCATGCGGTGGATATCGTAGAATAGGACGAGGCCGGTTTCAGGGTTAAGCCTGTCCAGAAGGACACGGGTCCCTTCGTCGAGATAGGAGAGGGTTCTTTCATTCAGGACATCGGACAGGGTAGTTCTGGGAGGCAGATAAACGGTAAGCAGGTCTTCTCCAGGGGTGTGGAAGGAAGAGAGCTTGGAGAAATAAGCCTCCATGGCAGAAGGGCTGAGGGTCTCTATCCCGCGGAACTCGAACTTTTCGGGAGCTTCCGCCCGGATGGTTTCGAGTTCGTGGGTGAGGGTCTGCATTTTGACAAGCTCCTGGTTCAGCCGGGATTCGGCTTCCTGCCTGGCAGCGACCGCATCTTTTGCCAGGATTTCTTTTTTTGAGAGCTGGATTTCCATGGTCCTCAAGTCGATTTCCATCTCCACTAGATGGGAATTGAGCCTGTCGATCTCCAGTTCGAGCTGGTCTTTCCCGGAGACTTTTCCAAAAAAGCTGCCAAGACTCTTTTTCACCTCTTCTGTGACTTCTTTTTTACCGTCTTTTGGCTGGTCCTTACTGTTCTTTCCACCCGGAATTATACTTTTCTTCAAACCTTTTTTGTCAATCATCCGCCTACCTGCCTGCCCCTCAATCACATGAAATAATGCCCATCTCCTCAATGAAGACCTGGATTCTCTGGACAATTAAGTGATAGATTCTTGTGAAAATTTAGTAGAATATTCAGTGGCTAATTTTAGTGAATAATTTTAGTGAATAATTTTAGTGAATAATTTTAGTGAATAATTTTTCCAGTAATAATAGAGCGGATACTTTTTTGAGTAGATAACTATGCCGGTTTTTAATTAATCGTTTATGCAACCCGAATTTGACCGGAGCATACATTTTATACTGTATAAATAGGTCTGTTGATTTTGTTTTTGTCAAACAGTTTTAAATTATATATGGTGTTTTTAAATTTCTTGCTACATCGTCTATTTTTTAATATATACCTTGCAGCAAAGTGTTTTTTTAATCATGTACTATATTAATTACCATAATCTGTCAAATTTGGGATGCAATCTTTCAGTGGAATTATTTTAAGATCATTTAGTGAAGGCCGTTCAATGAAAGGCATTTTAAGTTAATTCCGGGGATCCGACCAGCTTACTTATTAAAATGCATAACTTTTTATCCTTTATATTAGCTCTTCATATTTCGAAAGTTTTAAGAATATCGTATTTAATGTCTTTCTGTTTTCAAGATTTTTTTTTCAAAAAAGCCAGCCGATTTTATACTTATTTAATTCCTACTGATCATTTCGGTGCCAAAATGAAAAGCCCAGCAGAAGACTCCTATAAGTATTCAGGTCACAACCATTCAGGTAACAATCGTTCAGGTTGCAATCATTCAGGTCAGGCAACCCCAGACCTGGGGGATTCGGGACCGGAAAATCCCGATGACAAAAAAATCCCTGAAAGGAAAAGTCCAGACCTGATGAGTCCGGAAAGCAAAAAAACGGTTCAAGGCGGGCCGGCAAACTCTCAAAATACTCAAAACATGCAAAACTCTCAAAATACTCAAAATACTCAAAATACTCACCCAACACTCTGGATTCAGGGGCAGAAAAGTTCCTCCCTGGCAGGGAAAACTGTTGTCCTCGGGGTGACTGGCAGCATTGCAGCCGTCAGGGTAGTGGAACTTGCCCGGGAACTGATCCGGAACGGGGCGGACGTCCATGCGGTCATGACCGACGCAGCCCGACACATCCTTCATCCCGACGCCCTGTACTACGCCACCGGGAACCCCGTGATCACGGAACTGGGGGGCAGGGTGGAACATGTGGAATTTTGCGGGCTTAAAGGGAGGGCAGACCTCCTCCTGATTGCACCTGCGACCGCAAATACCATCGGGAAAATTGCGAATGGGATCGACGACACAACTGTCACCTCCTTTGCTACGACGGCGCTTGGCTCAAGAGTCCCGGTGATGATAGTTCCAGCAATGCACGAGTCCATGTATATGCACCCTGCAGTTGTGGAAAATATCCGCAAACTGAAAGGGTGGGGGATCTCTTTCGTAGGCCCAAAAACTGAGGAAGGGATTGCGAAAATTGCCCGGAACGAAGAAATAGTGCTTGAAACGGAAAGGGTACTTTGCGGGGAAGAATTAAAAGGAAAACGAATCCTCATAACCAGCGGCTCCACCGCTGAAAGCCTTGACCCGATCCGCATTCTTACAAACCGCGCCTCCGGGAAAACGGGGAGGGAGCTTGCCCTTGAAGCTTACCGGAAGGGAGCTGAAGTCACCCTCGTGCACCGGGACAGGCTCGGGTTTTCCGGGATTGCTGAAATCTTTGCCGAAAGCGCCGGGGAAATGACAGAAACCGTGCTAAATGAGCTGGAAAAGGGGTACGACGTCCTGATCAGCTCGGCTGCGATTGCCGACTACACCGTCGAAAAGGCTCTCGAAAAGATCAAATCCGGAGGGGAGCTTGAACTGAAACTGAAACCCACCCGCAAACTTATAAAGGAATGCCGGGAAAAACACCCCGCCCTTTTGATCGTGGGCTTTAAAGCCGAAACCGGAGTTTCAGGAGAAGAACTGCTCCGGAGAGCAACCGCAACCCTGGAAAGTTCAAAGCTGGACATGATAGCTGCAAACGACGTTTCGAAAGGCGGAATGGGCACGGAAGAAAACGAAATTTACCTTATAAGGAAGGGAATAAGCGACCCTCTCCATGTAAACGGAAACAAGCGAAAAATCGCGGCCTCGATCTTGAATGAGCTAACCGGGACCCTGATTCCGCAAAAATGAACTAAAAAAAGGCGTTTTATATGTATAGATACGAAAATGAAGAGGCAAGCGTTTCAGCAAAAGCCTATGCTTCCGGGCACATCACAGGTTTTTTCCAGATCCACGAGCATGAAGATCCGCACCATAAAGGTTCTACAGGCTGCGGGATAGTCCTGAACGGGGGGGTGACCACCGAAGTAAAGGTGGGAGAATCGGTGAAGGAAACCGAGATCCTCCTGAACGGGAAAAGAGTAGAAGGCAAAACCACCAGGACAGTGCTCGATCTTATTACTGACGTGCCCGTTAGGGTTGAAAGCTGGGCTGAAGTCCCGGTCGGCTGTGGGTTTGGAGCCTCCGGAGCCGGAGCTCTCGGAGCTGCCTACGCCCTCAACAGGGCACTTTCCCTGAACCACACGGTAAAAAACCTGACAGAATACGCCCACGTGGCCGAAGTGGTCAACAGGAGCGGACTTGGGGATATTGCAGCCCAGTCCACCGGAGGGGTGGTGCTAAGGCTCAGGCCCGGAGGCCCTTTCTTTGGCAACGTGGACAGGATTCCCGCCCCCGAAGCCCGGGTCTTTTGCATCGTACTCGGGGAAATTTCTACAGGTGCCGTGCTGAGCGACGAAGCTACAGCTAGCAAGATCAACGCAGCCGGAAGAGCTGCAATGTCCGAACTGCTTGAAAAGCCCACCCTGGAAAATTTCATGCTTCAGGCAAAGGACTTTGCCAGCAAAACCGGTCTTTTAAGCGACCAGGCAAGGGACGTGATCGAAGCTGTAGATGCCGCAAACTGCGGGCATGCCTCCCAGGCAATGCTTGGGGATACGATTTTTGCGGTTTACCCCGAAGGCCAGGAATTCGAGCTTTACGAAACCCTCGAGGAATTCGGGGAAGTCATCGAATACGGGATCAGCGCCTGCGTACCAAAACTGATTGTTGAATGACTTCTCCTTTTTGAATGATATCCGGAGGGATGGGAATCCGGTTTAACTTTTTACTCCTTCCTATCATTCCATATTTACAATCCCAAATCATTTTTCACATTTATCAAGCCCAAATCCCTTTCCATTTTTTATTCCAGCCCGGTTTCCACATTTTATCCCGGTTAAGTTTCCATATTTTATTCCAGCTCAGTTTCCACATTTACAACTCCAAATCATTTATCAAGCCTACCCCTTTTTGCCCCCGGTGATCCCATCCTGAAACGGAAGCTTCTTCCTTAACCACTGAAATCCTGGACTCTGGCTGGCAAGAAACTTTCTTCGGGAGCCCCACAGCTTAAATAGTATCAGATTACAAAAGGTATTAAAGTTATATAAATAAAAGAGAGTGTATAATATCGGACACTCATTGCTTTTTTGGGTCTTCATGACGAATTAATAGGACGATTCCGGGAAAGAAAACAACATATTTCGAAAAGCATTTAATTTCATTTAACTTCATTCACCGAGCGGAAGGTAAGATTATGGATCATAATGACGACTGGGAAGAAAAAGGCAACTCAAGGCCGATCAACCCGCTTAACAAAATACCTGCAGCTGCAGGCCCGATTCTTCGCATACTCGCAACCATCTTTGCTATCCTTGTCATCTTTTCCGTAGCCTTTGGATCGATTTTCGTATCTATCGGCGCAGGAGAGGTAGGAGTGAAATTCAACCAGTTTGGAGGGGTAGAGTCCGATGAACTTGGAGAAGGGCTGCACATTGTACCGCCCTGGGTCTCGGTTACCAAGTATTCCGTGCAGAGCCAGGTATATACCATGAGTTCTCAGGTTTCAGAGGGGGAAAGGGTAGGAGATGACCGGATCAACGCTCTGACATCCGAGGGTTTGACCCTTGGCATGGATATTTCGATCCGCTACAGACTGATCCCCACGGATGCAAGCAGTGTGCACCAGAAACTTGGCCCCTCTTATGCCGAAAAGATCCTGCGGCCTACCATCAAGTCCGTGATCAGAGAAGTGGTTTCAATGCACACGGCAATGGAAATATACGGGTTGCAGAGGCAGCTTGTGGCTGAAGAGATGCAAACCGAGCTTGAAGCTCGCCTGGAAGATGACGGGTTCATTGTCGAGGAAGTCCTGCTCAGGAACGTGCAGCTCCCTGCTAATGTTGCAATGGCAATCGAAGCGAAACTGCAGGCTGACCAGGAAGCCCAGACGATGATCTTTGTGAAGCAGAAGGAAGTACTCGAAGCCGAGAGGAAAATTATCGAAGCCAACGGGGTAGCCAATGCCACGATCATCAGGGCTCGCGGGGAAGCCGAATCCCTCAGGATTATCAATGAGGAAATCAAGAAAAACCCTGACCTCATCAACTACAAGTACATCCAGATGCTTGAAGGCCAGGATCTCCAGACCATGATCGTCCCGACCGACCAGGGGCTCATCCTGGACGCAACTAACAAGTAAAGTGTTAAAAATTCAATCCGTAAAACAACCACTTAACCAGTAAAATAAAAGAAATATATAAAATAGGCAAAGTGGTGAAAAACGGTAAAACAAGTAAAAAAGGTAAGCGACCGATATGACAGACATACCCCCAGACCACCCGAGGTACGAATCCCTGCTCGCCCGTGAAAAGGTTGCAGCCGGGGTAAAGATGGGAATCACCAGTATCCAGGGGCTGATCGCCCAGGGAAGAGGTGAAAGCTTTGATTATCTGCTTGGGGAGCGGAGCCACGAATCTGCCCTCTATGCCGAGCGAGCGGCTGTGGCTGCCCTCCTCCTGGCCGATAACCCGGTGATCTCCGTAAACGGAAACGTTGCGGTTCTTGCCCCGGAAAAAGTGGTTGCTCTGGCAGACCTTACCGGGGCAAAGATCGAGGTAAACCTCTTTCACAGGACCGAGACCAGGGTACACCTGATCATCGAGCAACTAAAAGCCTGCGGGGCTTCCGAAGTGCTCGGGAAAACCCCGGACGCCAGTCTTGAACTTTCCCATGACAGGAGGCTGGTGGAGAGCAGAGGGATCTACAGTTCAGACGTCGTGCTCGTGCCCCTTGAAGACGGCGACCGCTGCGAAAAACTGGTAGAAATGGGAAAAACCGTCATAACAATCGACTTAAACCCCCTTTCCCGGACCTCCAGGATGGCCACAATCTCCATTGTGGACAACCTTACCCGGGCCCTGGACAACATGGCAAAGTTTGCAGGGGAGATGAGAAAAGAAAGGAATGACGAACTTGTAAATCTGGTCACGTCTTACGACAACAAAAAAGTCCTTTCCGAAGCCATCTCCGAAATCCAGGAACACCTCAAAAACCTGGCTGCAGAAGTGGAATACTGAAAATTGAATTGAATTGAATTGAATTGAATTGAATTGAATTGAATTGAATACTTAAAAACCACCTTTCTTTAACGAAATACCGAATGCAGAAGCGGGATGCTGAAAGCTTAAACGAAATGCTGAATGCAGAAACGGGATATGAAAAAACAGGGTAATGAAAATGGAACTGATCAAAATAACCAGGGAATTCGTGACCACTTTCCTTGAGGATGAGCCGAGTTCCCACGACATGTCCCACATCAACAGGGTGGAAGCCCTCTGCATGGAAATCCGGGAAGAAGAAGGCGGGGATCTCCTGGTCCTCCGCCTTGCAGCCCTGCTCCACGACGTGGGAGTTATAAAGGAACACGAAGAGGGCAGAGACCACGCTGAGTACAGCGCGGAAATTGCCACCGAATTCCTGGGAAAAGCAGGCGTCCCGGAAAAAGTGATTGACCAGGTGGCATACTGCATCCGGGCTCACCGCTTCAGCGGAGGACACAGCCCCGAAACCATCGAAGCCCGGATTTTGCAGGACGCCGACAGGCTCGATGCTCTGGGAGCTATTGGGATTTTCAGGTCAGTCCTTTCCATGGGAGCCCTCAGGATGCTCAAGTACACCACGGGAATTGATAAGGGTGCGTCCAAAAAAACCGTGTACAGAAAAGACCCTGTTGCCGGCTTTAACGAGTACATGCACTACAAGCCCTTCACAATCCCCGAAAAACTGAATACTGAATCCGCAAAAAGGATCGGTGAAGAAAGGCTGAAGATCATGCGCCTGTACCTTGAAGCCCTGAACCAGGAAGCAGGGCCGGAAGGGGACATCCCGTGATAAGATAATTCTCCATTTTTTATCCGGACAGGCATCGCAGTAACTTTTAAAGTTATTGAGGAGACCTTAAACGGCATCGCAGTAACTTTTAAAGTTATTGTGGAGACCTTAAACGGCATCGCAGTAACTTTTAAAGTTATTGCGGAGACCTTAAAAGGTAATATGGCAACCTTATCTGCAACTATCATAGCCACAAAACCAGCAACAACTTTTTTATGATAAGGTCTTAAATACCTGTTCAATATTTGATTGAAGTTGGGTGCCCACTCGAATTCTGGTAATAAATAGAATTCAAGATCCAAAAAAGTTTCACTGACCAATTAAGTGTGATCGCATGGCTGACATAATCATAAAGAACGCTTACGTTTTAACAATGGACCCCGAGGCAGGAGACCTCAAGCAGGGATGCGTTGTAGTTGAAGACGGAAAGATAACGGAAATAGGAGAAAGTACGGGCGAAAGTGCCGACACCGTGATCGATGCAAAAGGCTCGGTGCTGATGCCGGGGCTCGTAAACACCCATACCCACGCGGGAATGACCCTTTTCCGCGGTTACGCCGACGACCTCCAGCTTGCTGAATGGCTCCAGGAGCACATCTGGCCTGCCGAGGCCCAGCTCCAGGCTTCGGATGTTTACGCAGGCACGCTGCTCGCCTGCCTGGAGATGATCAGGTCAGGGACCACCTCTTTTGCAGACATGTATTTCTTCATGGACGAAACCGCAAAAGCGGTGGAAGAAGCCGGGCTTCGGGCTGCCCTTTCCCACGGCATGATAGAGCTCTGGAATGAAGAGAAGGGAGTAGCCGACCTCAAGGAAGGCAAACGCTTTGTCCGGGAATGGAAAGGGGCAGCCAGCGGCAGGATAACTCCCATGTATGGCCCCCATGCCCCGAACACCTGCTCGAAAGAGTTCCTGACGAAAGTCAGGGAAGAAGCGGACAAAGACGAGGTTGGCATCCACATCCACGTACTCGAAACCGAAGCCGAACTTAACGAGATGAAAGACCGGTACGGGAAGTGTTCCGTGAACATGCTCGAAGACATCGGCTTTTTCGGGCCCGACGTGCTTGCAGCCCACTGCGTCTGGCTCTCGGACGGGGACATCGAAATCCTGCGGAATAGAGGGGTAAACGTCTCCCACAACGCCGTAAGCAACATGAAACTGGCTTCCGGGATCGCCCCTATCCATAAGATGCTCGAAAGAGGGGTAAACGTTACCCTGGGGACCGACGGCTGTGCTTCAAACAACAACCTGGACCTTTTCGGGGAGATGAAAACCGCAGCCCTGCTCCACAAGGTAAACACCTTCGACCCGACAGTCCTCCCTGCCCGGAAGGTGCTTGAGATGGCAACAGTAAACGGGGCAAAGGTAATCGACCCCGAGACCGGCATGCTGAAAGTCGGGAAAAAAGCGGACATGATCCTTGTGGACATGAAAAAACCGCACCTTACACCATGCTTCGATCTGCCTTCACACCTCGTGTACTCCGCCAGCGGCTGCGACGTCCGGACCACAATCGCCAACGGGAAAGTCCTGATGGACGATTACAAAGTGCTTGCACTTGATGAAGAAAAGGTAATTGAAGAAGCCCGGAAAGCCGCTGAAGCCCTTGTGGACAGGGTGAACGCCTGAAATTATCCCGGGGCACCGGAAAGATAAATACATAAAAACTGAAATTAAGCACCATTCAGGTTCAATCTGCCAGCCGGATTTAATCTACCATCAAACAGAGTTAGTTGCTCTTAATATTAAATCTGCAATCAAGCAGAGCAAATTGCTCTTAATATTAAATCTGCAATCAAGCAGAGCTAACTCCTATTAATATTACATCAATAATCAAACGGAGCTAGCTAATATTAATATTACATCAATAATCAAAAGGAGCTAATTGCTCTTAATCCTTCTAAACGCATCCGATATCAACGGGATTACCATGAACGAGAAAGAACTCATAGAATCCGGGAACATGAAGATGGAATGGGCCAGGAACCACATGCCTGTGCTCGCAATTATCAGGGAACAGTTCGAAGAAGAAAAGCCCCTGAAAGGACATACCATCGGGATGGCCCTCCACGTGGAAGCAAAGACCGCCGTCCTGGTGGAAACCCTTGCATTAGGGGGCGCAAAAGTAGCGATCACGGGCTGCAATCCCTTAAGCACTCAGGACGACGTCGCCATGGCGCTGGACACCAGGGAAAACGTTTCCTGTTTTTCAAGATACGGGTGCAGTTCCCAGGAGTATTACGACGCCATTGATAAGGTGCTGGACTTCGAACCTGACATCACCATAGATGACGGGGCAGACCTGATATTCAAGCTCCATACGGAAAGAACCGACCTGCTCCCCAACATCCAGGGAGGCTGCGAGGAGACCACTACAGGGGTCCACAGGCTGCACGCCATGGAAAAAGAAGGTGCCCTGAAAATGCCCGTTATTGCCGTAAACGACGCCATGACGAAGTACCTCTTTGACAACCGCTACGGGACAGGCCAGTCAGCCTGGGACGGGATTAACCGGACCACAAATCTCCTGGTAGCCGGCAAAAACGTGGTCATAGGGGGCTACGGCTGGTGCGGAAAGGGAGTTGCCATGCGGGCAGCAGGTCTCGGGGCAAACGTAATCGTTACGGAAATCGACCCCGTCAGGGCTCTTGAAGCCAGAATGGACGGGTACAGGCCCATGAAAATGAGCGAAGCCGCAAAGCTCGGGGACATTTTCGTGACCACCACCGGAAACAGGGACATCCTTACCGCCGACCACTTCAAGGTCATGCGGGACGGGGCAGTCCTTGCAAATTCCGGACACTTTAATGTGGAAATTGATATGGAAGCCCTGGCTTCCCTTGCAAAATCCGTCAGGACCGTCCGGCAGAACATCAAGGAATACGACATCGGAAACCGCCGGATCAACGTCATCGCCGACGGCAGGCTCGTGAACCTGGCAGCAGGAGACGGGCACCCTGCCGAAGTCATGGACATGAGCTTTGCCGACCAGGCCCTCTGCGTCCGCCACATTGCCGAAAACACGCTTTTGAACGGTGTCCACCGGGTCCCCTTTGAACTCGACAACTACGTTGCAAAATTGAAGCTTGAATCCATGGGCATCAGCATAGACGAGCTCACCCGGGAACAGGAAAAGTACATGTGTGGCTGGGAGTGCGGGACGTAATTTGCAAAAGAAGCAAAAGAGATCATTTTCAGTACCCCTGTATTTCTGACCCTTTTGCAGTGAATATAGGATTGCTTTCCATTTTTTGGACAAGTAATAGTATTTACTGCCCTTCATTTTCAATTATTACTTCGGGAGCGCGGAGGGTCACGAATACCCCGACTTCAGTTGAGGGATAAAGTAAAGCAAAGCTGGCTTTTTTCATCTTCTTTTAACTCTATAAAAGTTGCTTCTTTTTAAAATGAGGTTTTTTTGACACCCTGGCCATAGGGGGTACTGCCCGCCTATGTCCGGGGCGTGATAAGCATTGAAATTCACAGCTTTAGCCACGGCCATGCCCGGATCACCTATCATATCTTGCTGATGCCCGGGTGTCAAAAAAATTCCCATCTTTGGAATATTATTTAAATTTTTATTTATATAATGTGGACTGTTGAATACTGTAACAAGATTCAGAAGTGAGAACTTATTCAATGGGGATTAAACATAACTTTTCAGGTAACATTTTGACGGGAGAGATATGGAATGGGAAAAGACCTGAGAAAATCTGGTATTAACATTGTCGGAGATGTGCCCTGGGGAGCACACTTCTGCCAATTTTACCAGACAAAAGAAGATTTAATAGACATACTTGTCCCGTACTTTAAAGCAGGGCTGGAAAATAACGAATTCTGTATGTGGGTCATATCACAACCCCTTGAAGTAGAAGAAGCAAAAGAAGCCCTTAGAAGGGCTGTTCCTTATTTTGATTTTTATCTGGAAAAAGGGCAAATCGAAATTATTCCCTACGCTCACTGGTATTTAATAGAGGGCATTTTCGATTCAGAGAGGGTATTGAACATATGGGTTGAAAAACATAATCAGGCCCTAAGCAATGGCTATAATGGTTTGAGATTGACAGGGAACGCTTTTTGGCTGGAGAAAAAGGATTGGAATAATTTCGTTGAATATGAGGAAGAAATAGAGAGAGTCATCAGTAACTACCACGTAATGGCTCTCTGCACCTATCACCTTGAAAGGTGCAACGCAACCGAGATTATTGACGTGGTCACAAACCATCAATTTGCTTTGATCAAAAGGGGCGGAGAATGGGAGCGAATAGAAAGTTCCAGGCAAAAGCGGACAGAAGAGGCGCTTCACCAGAGTGAACAGCGCGTCAGGCTGAAACTGGAGAGTATTCTCTCGCCTGCCGGGGAGACGGTTAACCTGGAGCTTTCGGATATCATTGATGTGGGGGTGATCCAGTCCCTAATGGATGATTACTATAAGTTTGCACATATTCCAATGGCCCTGATCGATCTCAAAGGCAATGTTCTGGTAAGCATTGGATTTCAGGACATTTGCACCAGATTCCACAGGGTTCACCCCGAAACCTGCAAGCACTGCGTAGAAAGCGACACAAAGCTATCCGCGGGGGTTGCCCCTGGAGAGTTTAAGCTGTACAGGTGCAAGAACAATTTGTGGGACATAACGACCCCCCTGGTGATGGGCGGCAAGCACGTCGGCAATCTCTTCTCAGGGCAGTTCTTTTTTGAGGGCGAGCCTCTGGACTATGAACTTTTCCGGGCCCAGGCCAGACAATACGGTTTTAACGAGGAGGAATATATAGCAGCGCTTGAAAAAGTTCCGCTGTTGAGCAGGGAGGCCGTGGACACAGGTATGGCCTTCTTAACGAAGCTTGCTCACATGATCTCACAGCTGAGCTACAGCAATATCAAGCTGGCCCGGTCACTGGCAGAACGCGATACCCTGGTGGACGCGCTTCGGGGGAGTGAGGAGCGGTTCCGGTCGGTCCTTGAGAATTCACTTGACGCGGCGTACCGCCGAAACCTTCAGACCGACTTATATGATTACCTGAGCCCGGCAATAGAGCGGATCACTGGCTTCTCTATCCGGGAGATGAGTGTGATGAGCACAAATGAAGTTTTTGATCGCATTCACCCCGACGACTGTCCCCTGGCTGCCGCAGAACTGGTCCGGACATTCGATGAAGGTCGTGGAACCCTCGAGTACCGGTTCAGGTGCAAGGACGACAAATATCGCTGGTTTGCCGATCACTTCACGGCGATCAAGGACCAGAACGGCAGGCTCTTCTTTACCGGAGGTATCGTCCGCGACATTACCGAGCACAAGCAGGCTGAAGAAACCCTGATCAGAAGCGAGAACAAATTCCGTACACTGGCTGAAAATTCTCCTTGCGTAATTTCCCGATTTGACAGACAAAATCGCCACATATATGCTAATCCCGCTTCTGCGGGACCTTATAGCTGCTCTCCACAAGAAATAATTGGGAAAACTCACACTGAACTGGGAATGGACCCTGAGCAGGTAAAGTTCTGGGAAGGACACCATGAAAATGTTTTTACCACAGGCAAACCCGATACAATGGAATTCCAATATACATCGTCCCAGGGAAAAGAATACTATTTTAGTACACGAATAGTGCCGGAGTTTATTGACGGTGAAGTGACTTCCATTCTTGCTATTTCCCATGATATTACAGATCTAAAAGAAGCAGAAGCCAGGTTGAAAGTAGCATATGATAATTTAGAAAAATTAGTTGAAGAACGAACAATCCAGCTTGATAAGGCTTATAACTCGTTAAAAGAAAGCGAAAAAGGTCTTGCTGAAGCTCAAAAAATGGCTCATATTGGAAATTGGGAGTGGGATATTGCAACTGATAAAGCATACTGGTCAGAGGAAATGTATCGTATTTTCGGACGTGATCCCAAAAAATTAGCACCGTCTTACAATGAATATTTAAGTTACACACATCCCGATGACCGGGATTACTATTGTAATGCCATCAGGAAAGCTGTATCTGGAAGTCCCTTTGGTATTGATTTCAGGATTGTCTTAGCTACCGGGGAAGAACGCATAGTCCACGTGGAATCGGAATTTATTTTGAATAATAAAAATACCCCAATTCGAATGAAGGGAATAGTCCAGGATATTACCAAACGTAAAAAAGCTGAAAAAGCTATGGCAAATATTGAGACTGCCCGCAAAAAGGAAATTCATCACAGGATCAAGAATAATTTGCAGATAGTTTCGTCCCTTCTTGACCTCCAGGCTGAATATTTCAACAACCGGGGGCGTGTTGAGGACTCGGAAGTCCTGAATGCCTTCAGGGTAAGCCAGGACAGAGTAATGTCCATTGCCCTGATCCACGAAGAACTGCACGGATGCAAAGGAAACGGTAAACTGAATTTGTCATCATACCTGAAGAGGCTTGCCAGGAACCTTTTCCAGATTTATGCATTTGGAAATGCTGATACAAGATTGAATATTGAGCTGGAGGAAGACATTTTCTTTGACATGGATACCGCAGTTCCATTGGGCATAATCGTCAATGAAATTGTTTCAAACTCCCTCAAGTACGCATTTCAAAGCAGGGATGAAGGGGTAATCCAGATCAAGCTTTGCAGGGAAGAAATCGCAGAATGTACAAACAATATACAGGGAAGCAAAAAAGAAGGGGGCAAAGACACTAATTTTGTTCTAAAAGTTTCGGATAATGGGGTGGGTATGCCTGAAAACTTTAATTTGGAAAATTCTGACACTCTTGGTATACAGCTGGTGTCCATCCTGGTAGACCAGTTAGAGGGGGAACTTGAATTGAAAAGAGATTCCGGAACTGAATTTTTTATAAGGTTCGCAGCATAGCAGAAAAGCATTAAGGATTTTCTTCCGTAAAATTGATTTCAGCCGGATTCAGCCGAATACGCCGCTACTTGCTGCGAGGCGGAACACTTCCCTGGGGACCGTTAATGATAATACGATTAATCCCGAAAAGCAAGAGGAATCATGAAAAAAATGTACACTTTTCCGTAGTATAAAACTTGAATGATTTGAGTGTGAATACTTACGTTCGAGTTTAAGTGGATCAGTTATAATTAACAGTGGATCATTAGAACAAATTTTAAATTTCGGCTCTAATAACTCAGTCAGAGTCGTTTTTCAGCCGGACCCGCCGGTGTTCAATCGAGTTTTTATGGCTTTTGTACTCAACAGTAGTAATAATTGCTTTATGTGAAATATGAGTTCGGTCGGCATCCTGAAACTGGTATATGGCAGCTTTTACCTCGAAAAAAAGAACTTGAGACGAGGTTAGAATAAAAATATTTTGTATGTTTAGATGAATAACAGTTAATTACTTTTAGCTGTCCCCAGGTCAGGACTCACATATCTGCAATTCACAGCTGTAATCTGTTTTTTTAAATTTGGTATGTTTATAGAAATAAAGGTCTAAAGTTGCCTGCAAACAAGGCAACTTTGGATGCCCTTAATACGAGTTCTCTAATATTGTTCAGAAGAGTGATTTTCGGGTTTTTCCCTTGCATATAATATCATTCATTGGTCGTGCAGCTCAGGCCCCCGGCAATCCCCAGTGCAATAAGCGAGACTGCCAGGGGGATTAAAATCACCATTAACAAATTCCCTTCCTCGGCATATTTGAACATGAAATTGAACATAACAGTGCTCAGCAGTATCCCGATAACCAGCAGGCAGAGGACTGGTGCCCCGTACAGATTTTCAATTGTATTGCTCATCATCTTCCCCCCATTTAACTGTGGCCTGTTTTTCAGCAGAATACGTTTCCTTTTTGGAAACGTCCCTACATATCATAAAATTGAGATAAATGTATATAAAACTTTAGGATGAGTATAATTTTTTTTACTCAGTGGGGGTTTTTGTTGTTCCCACATTATTCCCTCTTTCAAGTCTTTTATTCATACCTGAAATATCTAGCTTGATGCCGAAATTTTGAATGAAATCTAATTTTAGCTTTTTGACATGGGATGGTCCGATGCTTCTGAGGCTGGTTTTGTCTTCGCAATTGCCACTAATGAAATAAATTTATAGATAACATATTAAATAAATTCTTTATATAGTTAAATTAATATAAGATGTTCCTTAACTAAGTAAATGAGAATATTTATTTGAGAAGATCCGGTACCACCACGGGGATATTTATTTCAAATGAGCCGGAACTGCATCATGGTGTTGGGTTGTGGTTTTCGGGAAAGTTACATTCTAATGATCCCGTATTGGCCTGGATGTTTTCAATCTCAAAAAAATCTTGACGATTAATGTGAAGGAAATTATTTAGGAAGAATATAACATATAATTTAAAAACTTCATAAATAAATGTAACGAACTTTAAATCAAACAATGAAGACATATTGTTATTAATTCAAACTAATCAGTTCAGGGGGAACTATTTGGAAAAGAGGGGATCCAAATCTTACTATCTGGATGAAATTCTTACGCAGTAATTTACGCAAATTGTGCTTCTGATGGTCCTGTACGCTCTTTGTGTGTTCATCGTCCTTAAGATAAGCTAAAAACTGTTTTTGGGATCTGGAAGCCTGTCACCGGAAAACGGGCCGGATAAATTCGAGGGAAATTCAAGGGAGGGGATATTTTGGCGAATTTCAGGGTAAAAAGCTGGGTCGTGGATCTGATTTTTATGCATGTGATGTTCGTGGTGATCCTGTATATTGTCTACATGTATATTGTGCCAACAATAGTTCCGAGATGATCTAATAAGAAATAGAAATTCATGCTAAAAAGGATAATCAGGTCGAAGAATAAGTGAAAAATAGATCACTAAAAAATAGATCACTAAAAAATAGATCACTAAAAAATAGATCACTAAAAAATAGAT
>JAENYU010000010.1:10597-29417 GCA_016841625.1 Methanobacteriota archaeon | reverse complement strand
AAAAATAGATCACTAAAAAATAGATCACTAAAAAATAGATCACTAAAAAATAGATCACTAAAAAATATGGAGAATATGAAGTAAAAGAATATGACGTCCTATGAAGGGGGTAATCGCATGGGAGAAGGAATGAAAAGTCAGGTTGTAGCCAACAAAGATCAGAAAAGAGTAAAAACTCAGGGTGAAGGAAATTCTCAGGTGAACGGAAGCCAGTCCAAGTCTTACTACCTGGATGTGGTATTTATTCAGCTCTTGCTTTTGTTGCTCCTGTACGGAGTCTGCGTGCTTGTGGTGCCCAGACTGAACTGAAAAGTTATGTCCCGTTTAACCTGTATCCTGTTTGGCCTGCTCCTACCCAAGAGGAGAGGGCCGGTTTTCTTGTGTTTCCGTCGGCAGAGGCGCTTTTTGCTCATCCGAAATGGAAACACATTACTTTTCCTGATTTTTAGAGAATTTTTGGTTCAGGTCAATAAATCTGTAATCAATTAGTCTGGATTTTCCACGATTAATTAGACTGGATTTTCCGCGATTAATTAGTCCGGTTTATCCAGGACCAATTAATCCGGATAAATTGGTTTGAGATCGTCATAAGATCTGCATAAATGCCATATATTCCGAATCTTTGCTTATTACTATTGTTTTTATTATTCATTTTAATTTTATCGGCCCATGACGTCGTTTTTAGTCAGGGGGGCGTTCCTACAGTTCGAGGGTATTAATTCCAGTTAGATGTCGGTATCTGGAATGAAAGCTCATTTCCAAAAAATATTCTGTGATTAATAAAAAACTGTTCTACTAAAATTTTAGCTGGAAATTGGCAGGGAGGGACTGGATATCTACTCCTTACATTTCCGCAAAAAAGATGAAAACCCGAAGCATATTCGTCACATGGCTGGAAAGGGTTGTGCACGGTCCCTGGAAAGGCACATACAATGTCCCATAAATGCCCTAACCCGCGGCAAAATTAAAAAATATTTCTATAATATTCGGATTCCTGTGAATTTCTCTTTTTATGCGTTTCGGCCCCGTCATCGGATATTAAACTGTAAATTGATGAAAACGTGGCGCAACATGCTGATTTTTAGAAATTTGGAGTTCACTTTGTGAATGTGGAGGACAGGAAAAAAACCTGCACTTTCAAAATAAATCCTCGCGCAGAGGAAAAATATTTAATAATGAATATATAGACATTAAATAAAAAAACCGGGATAGAAAGGGAGGAAGTAATTTGAAAATAAGGGTTGTGAGTTCAAGAGATGAAATCTTTTCATTGAATCCGAATGAGAGAATAGTGCACATGGCTTTCAGGCCATCAAATAAAGACATCCTTTCGCTGGTCGAAACCTGTCCGAAAATTGAGGTAATACAGCTTCCTAAATCATACCGTCGGACTGTTTCAACGTCCATCGAAATGTTCCTTGAAATGCAGCGTATCCAGCTCATTGAAGGAGATGTCTGGGGACACAGGAAAGACATAAACGAGTACTACAGCATACCTCCTTCAGTCATTGAGGAGATAAAAGAAATGAAAATGGAAGGCGAACCTGCCGAGGCCATTGAAGAAAAAGTTTCAAGGGCGAGAAAGATTAACCCTGAAATGGTTGCATATATCATTAAAAAAGAAGCCTCTGCCTGAGCAGCCGAAAATATTTTCAGTCTTTATTTTTAGTCCTTTCCAACCTTTTTTGAATTTTTCGGATACTGCATGAACTGTAGTGTCAGAAACCTTGTTTTTAGCCAGAGGCTTGGGATTAGAAATTGACTTCTTGCTCTGGAATTTGGCGTTTAAAGTGTGCTTGCATCAGAATCAAGAAAAGTGTCTCCCCTGGTCAACGGCGCGGTGTTCTTCGGGATCGCGGCTCTTTCCCCGTGTTATTCCGGGCTGCCTTCGCAGATTTTTTTGCAGAGGTCGGAGAGCAGCCCGAGGGTTGCGTGGTGTTTTGTGATCTCTTTGCTTGCTCCGGTGGATAGGTTTACAAAACGGCTCGTTAGGTCGAAGGGTTCAGGGGCTTAGAGGAAGGTTCAGAGAGGGAGAGAGAATAGGGGAAACGAAAAGGAGCAAGGGAAAGAAAACTTTTGCTTGGAAATTTGCTTTTGTTGAAAATGAATGTAAAAAATAGGCTTTGAACCTGAGTATATAAAAGAATAATAAAAAAAGTAAAAAGCCCTGGGTGGGATTTGGACCCGCTACCTCATCCTTACCAGGGACATGCTATGAGCCGGAGCCGCAAAGAAGTGGGTTTGCTGGCAAAATCACAGTCCTTAGTGTTTAAGCCTTCTTTCTTCAATACTCAAACCTTCCTGTAAAATTTTTGTGCAAAATCTCCGGGGATGAAAAGGAAAACTCGGGTTTGGAAAATACTGAATCAAGTGACAACATATTAATATATCAATATTTTTAAATATCCTATTTGATATAAATTAGACCGGATCCGAAGAGGGGGAATAAAACGGAGTAAAAACGGGGAAACACTAAAACCTCTTTCGGGCTTGATACTGGATTTTATGAAAATTCTCTGGAATAGAGGTAACATAATGAAGGGGAGCGACAAAATGAAAGAGTTTTGCAATATATGTGGACGGGAACTGATGGAGGACGTACTGATCGTCGATACCAGCCAGGAAATGAAACCAATAAAATTCAAGGACGTTCACGGGGATAAGTCCGATCTGATATGCATGGAATGTGCAGCTGATTCGATTGAGAATCCGCCCTTCTTATGTTCGAGATGTGGGCAGCCAGTCGAATTCGGAGAGCGCTTCTATATATTGAAGTTAGGAACCACAAAACCCGGGGGCCCGAAGGCGGACTCTGAAGAAGCATGCCCTGAAGATAAATACATCTGTATCAGATGTTATGATGAGTTCATGAACCTTGAAGAGGAAATAGAAAGAGACTAAATGGAAAGCCGTGCCTCTAAACCTTGTTCATGCTCTGCCTTCAATCAATCCCATGGCAGAAATCAGGACAGGTGTCTGAGATAATAACTGATATGTGAAGAAACAGAACTGATTTTTCAGTTCTGTTGATAATTTTGCTCTTATTTTCTAGCTCTTATCTTTTATTTTCTCTACACAAAACTTTCTTAAAATCTTTTTATTTTTTTGGAATATTCGCAAAAAGCCAGTAATTTTCGTTCATAAGAGATGTGCAGGATTAATCACATGTACAATTGAAGCCAGGCCTTAATTGCTTCTATTATTAAGGATAAAGCGTACAAATATTCCAATAAAATAGGCTTTGAACCTGAGTATATAAAAAAACAAAAACAAAAACAAAAACAAATAAAAAGTTAAAGCCTCGGGCGGGATTTGAACCCGCGACCTCGTCCTTACCAAGGACGCGCTATACCCCTAAGCCACCAAGGCACGGTTGTTCTAAGAGCATCACCAAAATATCACAGCAGAGATATAAGGGTTTCGGTTGGGGGCATTTGGATGGGGCAAAAATCCCTTTACTGTAAGGAAATCCTTTGTTATTCGTAAAAAAACTGGGAAGACTGGAGGGGAAATATGCCGGTCTTTTTGAGATTTATTTTTAAGTTGCCCGGTTTTTCAGAGTTTCCAGCGCTCATCGATGGGGAAGCGTTCGTTGATCCACATGAGGACGTTGTTGTGGTGGACGATTTTGTAGGAGCGGGAAAGCACGGGGATGCCATCAAAGGTGGGTTCGCCTTCCAGGACCTCGAGTTCTGTCATGTCGCGGCGGGTCTCAAGGGCATGGCTGCGCAGGATCCTGCCTATGGGGATGTCGGCGCGCATGAGCTGCTCCCTCATTGTCCCGGGCATTCGCTCAAGAGGGGAGAGGGACCGTGCATGGACAAAGACCGTTTCGCCTGCATAGAGCCTTACCTTCCTGTCGTTTACCTCGCTGCCTTCGTCCACTCCAAGGAGGGCAGCCATTTCTCTGTCAGCCCTGATTATTTGCTGGGACTCGGTCTCGACTTGCACGGGCTGGCGGGTCATTATCTCAAGGAGAAAGGTAACAGAACCGTCTGTCCCGCAGCAGACCCGAAGGCAGGTGGGAATCTCCAGGCTCTTTAGTTTATCCAGAAAATCGGTGTTCAAAGAAGATACCTCAGGCTAGGGGCTTTCAGGTGCCGGAAATGATAAAATAGCAGATTTGCGTCCTGCGGCTTATTTGCCACTGACTTCTTTTTTTGCCTGCTTGAGGCGTTCTTTTCCCGTGTAACCGGTGGCCTTGAAGAGGAAGTCCCGGAAAATTCTGTTTGTCTGCAGGATAGTCTCATCGTCAAGCATTGAGGGGTTGGAAGCCGTATCAACGAAAAGTTTCTTATTTTCGATCGAGACCGTGATCTTTGCCATTGCCCCGTAAGCTGTCTCAAGGACATCTCCTTCCCTTGCAATTTCTCCCGGGAAGCATTCCTGCATTACCGAGTAAATCCTTTCGATGTCAGGCTTAAAGCCGCGTTTTAACTTGTACTGCTGCATGGCTATCCTCTTATAAGAGATTTTCATCTCAGATAAAGTTTGCTTAGAGCGAGACCCCTGGCTGCCAGTACAGCCGGGCCTGAAAATCTGCCGGAAGATATTGCTTTTTCCAGTTTTGTCCCGGATCACCCCGGGGCTTCCCGTCTTTCCTACCAGGTTCATTTTGCATTTATCTGGATCTTTTTGGCTCATTCCGGCTTTTTAACTCCTTCCCACTCTTCTCCACACTTCTCTACTCTTTAGGCTTATTCCAGCTTATTAAGGCATTTATTTCTTTGAAATCACAAAAAGGTTCAAAATTAAACATAAATTATAGATATAAAAAGTATCTTATTTTTAAAAATTACCGGTCAGATAATTATGAATACAAATTTCGCCAAAAGGTATAAGGTTCTTATGTAATTGGATTTATTGGACTATATAAAAGGGTGCAAATAGATTAATTGAACAAGTTGCACAATAGATTAAATTGCATAAGTTGCATAATAGATCAGGACGTATAAATTGATGCGCAGGTAATGAATGCACAGGTAAAGAGCATCCATTGACCTGAGAATCAAACGAACATCAAATCAAAAAGGGGAATAGGATAATGGTAAAACTTCCAGCAGATGTAAAAGAAGCGCTCGCAAACCAGCAGGTTGCCTCCCTGGGGACTGCTGACAAAAAAGGGGTACCAAACGTATGCCTGATGGGTTTTGTCAAAGCCCAGGACGACGAAACACTGATTATGGCCGACGTGTTCTGGAAAAAGACCCTGGCAAACCTTAAGGAAAACCCGAAGGCAACAATCACAGCTTACCTGCCTCCAAAAGCTTATCAGATAAAAGGGAGCATGGAACTGGTTACCGAAGGTATTCTCATGAATGAAGTCAACGAATGGGTTTCCTCCAAAATGGCAAACCTGAAGCCCAAAGGGGCAGCCCTCCTCCACGTAGAAGAAATTTACAGTTTAAGCCCCCCCAATGCCGGAGAAAAGATCACATAAAAAAGATGTTTTCGAAAAAGGACTGGTATTCTGAGGCTTTTTTCAGGCCTCCCCTCTTAATAGAGACCTTTTTTCAGGTTCCGGGTTTTCAAATCCCGGAACAGTTTATTTCTGCTTTTTTTCTACGTATCTCTTACCGGTTAAGCTCTTTAAATTTGTTTTTCCATTCAGACCCACGTTTTTCTTTTTTACATCGCCCGTTTATTTCCGGAATTAAGGCTTGCGTATTTTAAAAAATCCAGGGCAGAAATTGGTCATTTAGAGAAATTGACTGGAATACATGAATCAATCATAAATATGATCAAAAGCATCAATAAAATTCATACTAAAAAGAAAATTAATAATTACTGCATTAACTCATTCAATTACTGTAATTTATGGAAAGAAAACTGCTGTTTATTTTTACCTGGGTAACAGGAAAAACAAATGAGAAGGTGACCTTAAAATGAGCAAAATGCTGAATCTGGATGATTTAATCGCAAAGAAACAGGCTGAAAGAGATGCAAAAGAAGGAAAAGATGCCGAACTGGAGGGGCTCTACGACCTTGTGATCCCTCCTGGCACCCTGGTATCCATTATCTACGACCTTGTGGAAGAATTCGACCTTGAGCCAATTACCAGAAAGATGCCGGTGAAAATTGCAAACAGTGAGGATAGGGAAGTCCTTGTCCTGCGCGGTACCCTGGAAAAGGTCCAGGCTGCGGAAAAGTTCCTCTGTGATGAGATGAAAGTCTGGCTCGAGGAAGAGTAAGCGGATATAATAGTTCCCGGAGGGGAGCTAAAATCGTCCGTTGATGCGGGCAGATGGGGAAAAGGAAGCAGTTGAAAGCAGGCTGATGCACCGGCTTATTCGGTACTGATGCCTGTAATGCTGTCCTTTGAAAAATCAAAAACCGTAACTCTGCCTGTGCTGTCGTATATATCGAGTTTTGACCCTTTTTCGATTTTTCCGACCACTGCGGCCGAAAGTCCAGCTTCTTCAAAGACTTTCACGCATTCATCTGCTTTTTCCGGCTCTGCGGTGAAGACGTATCCCGTTCCCGGATGCACTTTCAGCCACTGGGCAAAGTCCACGCCTTCGGGCCTCGGGACTTTCTCCAGGTCCACGGTAGCTCCGACCCCGCTCGTCTCGCAAAGCATCCCCAGGGTACCTATGAGGCCCGGGTTGCTGATATCTTTTCCTGCACTTGCAAGTTTGAGTTCCCCTATCTTCTGGGTCACCATGTAGCTTTCCCTGACCGCCTTTGGCTCTTTGAAGGAGGTAGTGTCCCAGCTGTACGGGGAGTTCAGGCCGATCTTCCCGTCCAGGTCGTAAGCGGCAATAACCAGGTTTCCGGGCTTTGCGGTGTCACTTCGGATCACACAGTCCTTTTTCGCAATCCCGATGATCGCAACGGAAAGGGAGGTGTAGTTAGTGTCCGGGTGCACATGCCCTCCGACGACGGGCACCCCAAACTTCCTGATACCTTCTGCAAGGCCTTCCATCAGTTCCTTGCAGGCGGCATCACTGTTTGAGGAGGCTATGTCTACCATGGCAAGGGGCCTTCCCCCCATGGCTGCGATGTCGTTTATGTTCACGACCACAGCCCCGTAGCCTGCCCACCAGGGGCTTGCATCAAGCAGCCTGCCCCATATGCCGTCCGCTGCAAAGAGGATGACGTCGTCTCCCCCTATGTCGATTACTGCCGCATCGTCCCCAAAGTCCACGATAGCGTCCTTATACTCCGGGCGGACGGTTTCGAAGATCGAGACTATGCCCTCAATCTGTCTCTTGCGGGTAACCCCTTCAAAATTCCTGATCCCTTCCGCGAGCTCTTCCAGGTCCAATCAAAAGCTTCCTGTTGTATTAATTTTTTGTAAAATTATCCGGTTAGTTTTGTCGCAAATCCGACAAGGGCTTTGCGTTACGAAAATCTGCGCAATATTTAGACCTGTACGATACTCAGGTCATCCTTTATTTGTTTTTCTTTCTTGTGATGAAAAAGAAGCGATAGCTTTTTATGAAATTGCTATATCCTATTATTTCGCTTTAATATTACTACAAATATATATAAATCCACCCTAGAAAGAGAGGAATGAAAAATATGGTAGCAAAAATCGACGCGGACTCCTGCACCGGGTGCGGATCATGTGTAGACGAATGCCCTGCAGCTGCAATCGAACTCAAAGACGATATTGCAGTTGTGGACGAAGATGAGTGCCTTGACTGCGGTGCATGCGAAGACGCCTGCCCCAACGGCGCTATCAAAGTCGAGTAAACTTTTTAAAAAAAAAACCTTCGGCGGAGTTTTAGACTCCGCCTTTTTATTCCCCCAACTTTTACAAACGATTTTTAATCCTTTTACCCTTGATCGTTTTACTTGCAGCCCTCGTCCTCTTTTCCATTATTGTCCAGAGTTTCTTTTGCTTTTTCCATATCTTCTTTGCTCTGGATTTTTATGAGTTCCCTGCGCTTCTCGCTCATCTGGGACATGTCCTGGGCGAGGAGGCCGTAGGCGTCAGCCCTGCACTGCCTGCAGTGGCGCATTTGCATGACATAGGGTTCGCAGCTTGCCTGGGCTGCTTTTCTTTCTTCGGCGGTGGGGGGTTCGAAGTCAGCAAAAGCGCCCTGGCAGATCAGGGGCATGATGTTCATGATATAGACCCCGAGTTCGTTGAGTTTTTTGGCGATCTCGACAACATGCTTGTCGTTGATCCCGGGGACCAGGACAGTGTTAACCTTTAACACGATTCCTGCCTCAACAGCCGCCTTTATGCCATCAAGCTGGTTCTTGATCTGGATCTCTGCGGCTTCAACGCCCCTGTAGACTTTTCCATGGTAAACGATGTGGTCCACGATCTGCGCCTGGATTTCAGGGTCAATGGCATTTACCGTAACTGTCAGAGTGGATACCCCAACTCTCAGCATCTCCGAAATTTTTTCAGGGAGCAACAGCCCATTCGTGCTCATGCAGAGGGTAATGTCCGGGAATTCATTCCTTATAAGTTCAAGGGTCTCAAAGGTCTCGTCATTGGCAAGGGGGTCCCCTGGCCCTGCGATTGCCACGACCTTGATGAAGGGGTACTCTTTTAGCACCAGTTTGGTCTTTTCAAGGGCCTCTTCCGGACCCAGGACCTTGCTGGTGACTCCGGGCCTGCTCTCATTCACACAGTCGAATTCCCTGACGCAAAAGTTGCACTGGATGTTGCATTTAGGGGCTACAGCCAGGTGGATCCGCCCGTACTTGTGCTGGGCATTCTTGTCATAGCATGGGTGTTCCGAGATCTTTCGACGGAGTTCTTCATCAATTATTTCATTGTTAGTATCAGTATCAGGATTTGTATTTTCTGGCAATATCTTCCCTCCGTTCGGAGTTTGAAGCTGAAGCAAAACCTCAGTATAGGGAAATTTCAAAATGTCTGGAGCAAACTATAATGCAGCCCCTTGATATACATTGTGGAATCATTTTTTATTTATGTGAGGGGAATTTTGAGATAAAAATACCTTGAGCTAAAATCACTTTAATTATATATAAATCCATTACTGGATTTTAATTCATTTCAAGATCTTAATTCACTTCAATTTCTGGGTCCTGTAGAACAAAAACCTGCCCTTTCGATCGAAATCCTGAAAAATAAAAAAGAAAGATGGATATCAATCTGAAAAGTTATCCATTTCACACCACTTGCCTTCCCCTTCCCAGACCCTTACCTTCAGGGAGAAGCCGAACTTCTCGTAAAGGCGGGCATGGATGTGCTGGCAGAGGTATTCGGAACTAGGGAAATCGATGATTTCGTTTAGCAGGGTGTGGTCGTATTCCTGCAGGGTTTCCTTTATACCCTTTTTCAGGTCGTAGAAATCGACAACCATCCCACTTTCCCGGACCTCTCCTTCAATAACTACCTCTATTTTGTAGGTGTGTCCGTGCACCCTTCCGCATTTGCCGTGCCCCGGAAGGTAATGGGCACTGTCAATGTAATCAATAACTCCTAATCTCATTTTTGTCATTATAGGCACCCCCACATCCTGTGGGTCTGGGGTATGATGCGTGTATCAATCTTTTCAAGCAGCATATTTTGCAGTTCTATAAGGGTCTTTACGGGGGACTGCGTATTTATCCCTCCCGCCTGGCCCTCCATAACGGTTTCCGGCTGGAGGATCACACAGGAGACATAATCTGCGATTGCGTCTACCGCTGAAAGTACACTTGCAGAGTCGCTATCCCTGCTCATCACTATCTTGCAAAAGCAGTCCCGTGTCTCGTTTGTTCTCAAAATTTTGAAGCACCCGACCGTGTTTTCAATATGATCCTCCCTGGCGTCCCTTTTTTTCAGGCCAAGAGCTTCCGGGAGTTTGAAATCACCTGCCACATATACTACCCTGTCCTTTATCTTCCGCGCCTGCTCCGGAAGGGTCATGTTGGATTCCAGGTAGAGGGGTGCGGATAAATCCAGCTTCCCGATGAAGTCTGCGTGCAGGAGGGGTTCTCCGCCTGTCAGGGAAACCGAGTGCAGGTTTTTGAACGGCTGTAGCAAGGCTTCGAGCTGCCGGGCACTTAGCGGGTTCGGGACTTTTTCAAAACTGGCGCTGCCTTCCGCCGGCTCATAATCGCAGGTCCCCGGATTAGCAAAGTCAGTGTCGCAGTATTTGCATTTCAGGTTGCAGCCGGAAAAGCGGACAAAAGCCTGTCTTGCTCCAACGTATGGGCCTTCTCCCTGCACCGAGCAGAAGACTTCCCGGACCGGAGCAAATTCCCGCCCAGGGATAATTATCCTTTCCGTGGCTGGCGTTGGAAATGATGCTGAAAATTCTGAAATGGGTAATTCTGAAACGGGTAATTCTGAAACGGATACTTCTGAAACGGATACTTCTGAAACGGATACTTCTGAAACGGATACTTCTGAAACGGATACTTCTGAAGCTGATACTTCTGAAGCCGATACTTCTGAACTGTACATTTAAACCACCCCCAGGGGTCGGGATTTCCGGAGGTCCTTTTCGATATCCTCGAACTCCCGGACGTAGCTTTCCCCTATTTCCTGCATGAGCCTTGAAACGTCTCCTGGCTTATGTTTTCCAATTCCGGCTTCTTCCAGGTTGCCGTAAACGTCGTGGGTGACATTGATCCCGAAATGGATTTTCTGGGATACAGGGGAGGTGCTTGCAATGGATACGGTCAGTTTTTTCCCTTCCAGGAAAAGGTCGTCTCCTTCCCTTGTGGTGGCAATCCCGAGCTCTGCCAGGTATTCCCTGACGATTGCGGTAAAGAGGCGCTGACGCGCATAGATAAGTTTCAGGTCTGTTGAGTCGAAGTGTTCGATTATAAAGTGTAGCATGTCTTCGGACCAGATGGACTCGTTTGCCCGCCGGTCTTCCAGGTCGATCATATGCTCGATTTTCACATCGCAAGAGCCCCTGAAGACTACGATGGAGTCTTCCTTCACCCCAAAGCTGTTGTATGCCCAGAGGGAGGAGATCTGGCTCCCGTCGTAATCGAACTTTTCGGATAGGATAATGGATTTCATGATTCCTCCATGAATATTCTATGAATTCTCCGTGAGTTCTCCGTGAGTTCTCCGTGAGTTCTTCACAACACGGATTTCCGGTTTCCGCTTTTAAAGCCCCAGACTTTCCAGGAGAGGGTCTTTCACTCCGACCGTCCTGAAGGCCCGTGCCCGACGGGTGCAGCTTTCACAGGTGCCGCAGGGGGTTTCCCCGCCGTGATAGCAGCTCCAGCTGTATTCCAGAGGGGCTTTTGCTTCCAGGGCTTTTCTTACGATTTCGGGCTTGTCAAGCTCTATCAGGGGGGCAAGTACCTTTACCCCGTTCTGGGTGGAGTAGGTGAGGCACTTATCCATTGCCCGGACGTATTCAAGGGAGTTATCCGGGAAGGTCCCGGCTTCCTCCCCGTTAAAGCCCACAATAAGGAATTCACAGTCCCGGCTTTCGGCAAAACTTGCCGCAATGTTCAGCATGACCCCGTTCCTGTTGGGGACCCAGACGGCTTTTGCCGAGGCTTCGGTGATTTCCACAGGGGCGCTTTTTTCTATGTCTTCAAAGGACAGTTCCGGGACTTCCAATTCCCTGTTCACCAGGGAGGTGGAGGTGATTCCGGCAAGCCAGTCCAGTTTTATTACCTGCTGCTTGATCCCGAAATGTTTGCAGACTTTCCGGGCATACTCGATTTCTCGCTCTGCGGAACGCTGCCCGTAATCAAAGGTTAAAGCCATGTCAATTTCCAGACTTTCCGCAGCAATCGAAAGTGCAGCAACCGAGTCCAGGCCACTGCTGAGGAGGGTTATCGCTTTCATCCGTTCTCACTAAAATGATTGTGAAATGATTATAGTATAAAGTATTGTGAAGTTCTATAATGCATTCTCTGAGTACTCGGCAGGTATTCCCAGGGTATTCTTCCAATATTACATATTTTATGCTGGATTACTATCAGGAACTATTATTTAAATCTGGCTATCCCTGAAGGAGCTTTTTTGTGGCCTGTTTTTTGTAATTTTATGCTGACTGATTTTAGGCTTATTTTGTGAGCTTTGCGGGGTTCTAAAAGCTTCCTGGGGGGCGGGTAGGGGATGGGCAGAGTATGGGTAAAAATATGGTCTGTAGAGGAGGAGAGAGGGTTGGGATTCCGGAACAGTTGTTAACGGCATGAACTTTTAGGGCATCTCTTAAATCCCAGTAAATCTAATATTATCCAGGAGGTGGGAATGCTTGATCGGAATAATGTCTGATTCACATGACAACCTGAAAGCAATCCAGAAAGCTGTGGAATATTTCAATAATAAGCGGGTAAAAGCAGTACTACATGCAGGGGACATCGTTTCTCCTTTCACGGTGAGAGCTTTTAAAGAACTTGAACCAAAACTCTATTTTGTCTTCGGGAACAACGACGGGGACCGGGTAACCCTTACGAAATGGTTTGAAGAAATTGGGGCAGTTTCCTGCGGGGATTTCGGAGACCTGACTATTGACGGGCTGCATATCGCCCTCCTGCACGGGACAAACGAGCCCATGGTCAAAGCCCTTGCCGAGTGTGAGGACTTTGACGTGGTTGTACGGGGCCACACTCATGACCCCGGCGTAAAAATTATTAACGGGACTCCCGTGATTAACCCGGGGGAATGCTGCGGGGTTCTTTCCGGAAAAGCCACCATTGCAACCATTGAGGTCTCTAACCTGAATGTCGAGATCACGGAACTGGACCTGGACTGATCTTTTCAGTCTTTCGTCCCGCCCTCTTTTTAATAAAATTTTCAATAACTTTTTTCAGCTACCTCGTCCGGATTCAGGCTTGCCATTTGTTCCCCTGCATAAGCCCGGTTTGCAGGTTACAATTGGAAATTCCCGGCGTATGCAAAAAATAGCAAGTTATATTAAGTTCTTGAAGAAAGTCTATTTCAATATATTTTGAAATAGCCTGTTTTCAAGGGTTTGACAAACATGGAAGCTACAGAAAAAAAGAATCTGGAATCTCAGTCTTGCAGTGAGAATAAACCTGAAGCTCCTTCCCGGGGAAAGGAGGAGACCCTGATTTTTGCCTGTTCGGGCCTCTCAAATACGGGAAAACTTACCATGCAGGCTGCCAGCACCCTCGTTTTCAGGAGGCCTAACGTGTACAGGGCTGCAGCTGCACATAAAGGAGCCGATGCTGCCGAGGATGCACTCTCCGAGGGTTTCAGGCTCCTTGCCCTGGACGGATGCGATGACCGTTGTGCAACGAAAAAGCTCGAAGAAGCGGGCTTACAGGCTGATTGTTCTCTGATGGTCACGGAACTGGGGATTGAAAAAACCAATCCATCGGACATTAAAAACGAATATATTGAAAAAATTATCAGGGCAATCCGGGACGCATGAGTGTCCGTTCCTCCGTATGAACTTAAAAAAGAGTCAGGAATGAAAAGTTTGTAACTCCCTTTCCCCGGATGTTTGAAACGAAAACACAGGCCCGGAATTTCAAACCTGGGGCCCTGGAGCTTTCTCAGCTTCCTCTTCTGAGGATCGCGGTCAGTTCGTCTGCGTTTGGCATCCTTTCTTCAATCTTTGCGCAAACGGCTTCGATGTCATATTCGAGGCGGAGGAGTTCTAACCCCCCGGTTTCGGTATCGAAGACAGCACATCCTGCCCGGGTGTCCCCGTCTCTCGGCTGCCCCGCGGAACCGGGGTTGATTATTGTGAGATTTCCAAGTTTTCGGTTCAGGGGAATGTGAGAGTGTCCTACTACGAGATATTCTGCGTCCATAGGTTCCATGGGCTCTGCAAGCATGGCCAGGATTTCCTCGTCCGGGGTCTCGGGCTTTATGTATTCGTAGATGGACCTGGGGCTGGCATGGGTTAAAAAGAGCTTCTTTTCGTCGATCTCTTCCCTGAAGACGAGAGGGAGCTTTTGCAGGTACTCCATCTGAGAATCATCAAGAACTTCCCAGGTGTATTCCCGGGTCGCGATTGAAAGGTGCTTGTACTTATACCCGCACTGGCAGTCCACTTTGAAGGCAACGGCATTGTCGTGGTTCCCCCGGATGGTTGGGATTTCTTCTTTTCGCAGAAGGTCAATGCATTTGTCCGGGTCGGGCCCGTAGTCCACGATATCTCCCAGGCAGATGACGCGGTCGTGCGGGACTTTGAGAACGGTCTGCAGGGCTTCGTAATTCGCGTGGATGTCAGCGATCAGCAGGAGTTTCATAGGTATTAGTTTTCCTCTAACGATATATTTTACTTTCTATGTAGTTAACAGCGTTATCTTGTATATTTTTCCAGTACTCCAGAGAATGAGGGCAAAATACTTCAAAATGTATGGGGCATTATGTAACAAAAATATCAATGAGGGGAGCTCCGAAGGCGGCCGGCTTTTCCAAAATAAAAATGGAAAAGAGAAGAACGGGAAAATACACAAGAGGTCTAAAAAAGGTATGGATGAAATCAAATTTAAAAACAAATCAATCCGTAAATATTCATTCCAATTTTCCAATCTCTCTTTATCATTTCTTTTTGATGAGGGCCGCCAGGCAAGCTGGCGGGGGCCTCTATTAAAATCTAATTGAAATACGTTTCCCGGGTTCAAGTGAGCTTGCGGGGAAAATGGCAGTCATTTTTTTCCATCCCGCACTCCCACTCCCACAACCAGCAGTTTCGTCTCCATCGGGGGATGGGGCCAGCCGTCGGGGGACATCGTCTTTTTCTCAACGGAGATTTCAACCTGTTTTCCGCTCAAGCCGCAGTCTTTCATGTAGTCGGTGACCAGCTGTTTCCCGAGTTTGGTTGCGGTATCCAGAGCTTCTACATACCTTTCGAACTTCAGGCGGCCTGTGGGGGAGAAGACCAGGAAGTCCCTGTCGGGGTCCATGAGGCTTTTGGGCCGGACCAGGATTTCCACGCGTTTGATACCTTTTCCTACCAGAGCTCCTACGGCGTTTCCTACCTCGGCGTGTTCGGGGACAAGGATGTCGGCATCTACGATCCCTTTCATTTCTTCCCGAAACGCCCGGACCGGGCCTCCAAGCAGGACTACGGGGATGCCAAGTTTGAACTGGGCAGGAAAGTTTCCATCGATGATCTTTTCCACGGAACTTTTCGGGACTCCTTCAAGGATATAGGAGAGCAGGTGAAGTGTCATGTTCCGTGCGACCCGTCGCTTAACGACGCTGCAGAATTCATGAGGAGGCATGTGCATGAGGCGGGAAAGGCGTTCGGCTCCTATCCGGGCAGCTTCTTCGTTCCAGTCAGTGTAGTCTCCAAGCACGTGCAGGGCATCGGTGGGGGTAAAGCCAATTGCCTGGACCAGCCGCTTCTGGATGAGGGAGTCGAAGACCTGGGGCAGGGGGTCTTTTTTTATCAGAAGGGCGATTCCGGGAATGGAGATTGGTTCGCTTTCTATTGCGTCCAGGATTTCGGCTTCGGCTCTACTGAGTTCACCTGCAGGGTAGCCCGAGCGCACGAAAAACTTCGTGGGCTGGATGTTCTCACAAAGGTCTTCCCTGGGGGGGATGGGCGTTCTTTTGAGGGTATTCAGGAAATCCGGGTATTGCACTGCTGCCACACAGAGGGGCACGACCCTTCTCGGGCCGATGGAAAGTTCCCTGTTGCATATCCAGACGTGACTATCCCCACCCGTGGCTGCGGTTTCCATGCGGATTGCTCTGACCCGGGTCTTCCAGCCGCCCACAACAGCCCCTTCGTCGCTCAGGTCCGGGACGCCCGAGCAAATAGAGGAGATGTCCGTGCTTGTCCCGCCCACGTCCACCACGGCGCAGTTTTCGAGCCCTGAGAGGTAGGAGGCCCCAACAAGGCTTGCCGCAGGCCCGGAAAAGATGGTCTCGATGGGTTTTTGCAGGGCGTCCCTTATCCCCACCACCGAACCGTCGCACTTGAGCATCAGGAGTCTTGCGTTAATACCCCGGGCTTTGATGTCCGTGATAATGGACTGCACAAACTGCCGGGTTATGGGTATTAGCTGGGCGTTCAGGAAAGCGGTCACAGCCCTTTCGTAGGCTCCTAGTTCCTGGGAAAGCTCGTGCCCGCAGACCACAGGAAGGCCGGTTAGCTCAAGGACCCGATCCCGGACTTTCAGTTCATGTTCGGGGTTGCGGGTGCTGAAGTAAGAGGAAATGGCAAAAGCCGAGACCTTATCTTTTACCTGCAGGGCGAATTTCTCGATTGCGCTAAGGTCCAGGGGGTACATTTCTTCCCCGTTATGGTTGTGCCCGCCGGCGGCGAAGAGCACATGCTTCGCAGGGAGCTCCTTTTCAAGGGGGTGATCCCCGATAAGAATCAGGGCTACCGGAAAACCGGTCCCTTCAAGAATGGTGTTAGTTGAAAGGGTTGTTGAAACCGAAACCAGTTCTACGTTTTCCAGGTACTCCGGGTTCAAGCTGTCGATCACAGTTTTTACACCTACCAGGAGATCGGGATAGGTGGTAAGTGCTTTATTGGAATCAACGATCACGCCGTCCGAATCCCTTATGAGCACCGCATCGGTATAGGTGCCTCCTGCATCAATGCCCAGGCTGTATTGCATATTAAGCTCCTTTTTTACTGTGTTTTAATTGAATGCTTGTTGTATATTGTGTGTAAAGTTTTTTGATAATAAAGTTTTGTGATAATAAAGTTTTTTGATAGATTAGGTATGTCGAAAAATAAATAAAAGTAACGTATTTTGGTTCTCACTGTGAACTCCAAAATAGGCCTCGTGAGCCGGGAAGAGCTGATCAGAGCGAAATTCCGTGTGAATAAGCTGGATGAATAAACCAGCTAATAAGTCGGATGAATATGCCATGTTAATAAGCCAGATGAATGAGGTAAGAGATGATTTGAGCTTAGTGCGGAAAAGAAGAATTCAGAAAAAAAGTTAGGATTCATCCCGAAACTTTCGGCATAAGATATTCGTTCATAAAACCACAGCAGGAAACCCCCGGGTCTTTAGCTCCATGGGAGTTGACTGATTCCTGGATTTATGACGTTTTATGCTTCAGGATGATATCAATAAAATCTTTTGTTTCTCTTTTTACATCATCACTGCATACTATTGCAGAAATTGCAACCAGGCTGTCAGCTCCTCTTTCGATTACACTCCTGCAGTTTTCTTTGTTTATTCCACCGATAGCAACTACAGGAATTTTTATTGCATTTTTAACTTCCCTTATACTATCAGGCCCAATTCCTTCCCCTGCATCTTTTTTAGTGGCAGTATCGAATATGGGTCCGAGTCCGACATAATCAGCGCCATTTTGTTCTGCTTCAATTGCCTCATCCCTGTTATGGACGGTAAGGCCAATTATCTTCTCAGCCCCAAGAAGTTTTCTTGCAGTATCAATTGGCATATCGTCCTGGCCTATATGCACCCCATCGGAACCAACCGCTAAAGCAACATCAATTCTGTCATTGACCAGAAATATAGCATTATCCCTGCATATGCTCCTGATTTCAGATGCTTCGTTGATCATTTCTTTCGTATTCTTGTTTTTCTCCCGGTACTGGATAATCTTGCAGCCTGATTCAACTGCATCCTTTACATCGGATAACGTACCTTTATTTGAGAGTTCGGAATCCGTCACAAGATAAAAGTCAATCTCGTCCAACAGGAATTTTTTCTGGTTCATAACTGGCATCTTCGTCAAAGATTAAAATAGTCTGGATATTTATATCCAGAATTAACATTCTTCAAAATTCATCTTATTTTTTATGGTCTCATCTGAGAGGTTGAATACTTCATCATACAAATTCACCTTGAAACTTCCCGGACCGTTTGATTTTTCAGCTGCAAGTTCTCCTGCAACTCCAAAGTAGCACAGAGCATCTCTGGATGCGTCACAATAATCAGGATTTACTGACGCAAATGAACCGATTATTGATGCCGCCATGCATCCGGTTCCGACAATTGACCCCATTAGTTCATGCCCATTCTTTACAATAAACGTCTTTTTCCCATTACTTATTATGTCTGCTTTTCCTGTCATAACAACGGTGCATGATTTTGATTTTGCAAGTCCTTTTGCAACCTGTCCGGGATCAGCATCTATTGAAGTTGCTTCAACTCCTTTCGTTTCAGCATTTTCGCCTGCCAGTTTTGCGATTTCGGAATAGTTGCCTTTGATGACATCAATATTAACGGACTCAAGAATTTTTGCAGCCATATCATCTCTGAACTTCGTAGCCCCGACCCCCACAGCATCCAGTACTACCGGGATTCCCTTCTCGTTTGCAGCAACAGCGGAGAGGAGCATGGAATCGATAATTTCAACTGTCAGGGTCCCGATATTAAGCACAAGAGCAGACGAGATCTTTGTCATGTCAGCACATTCTTCAGGTGCATGAGCCATCACAGGGAGGGCACCGATCGCTCTTGTCATATTTGCGCAGTCGTAAATGGTTACCCAGTTAGTTATATGGTGTATCAGCGGTTTTGTTTCCCTTATTGTTTTTAGCGGGTTTTGCATTAATATTCCTCGATAAACGTTTTAAGCGCTTCTTAGTCTGTTATCCGGAAAGTGTCCCAGATCTTCAGTCCGTTGTTTCTGAAACAAAACTCTAAAAAGCATTCATCCATTGTAATTTGCATAAATGGTTCAGATTTATCATCTGCAATATTGTATAATACTTTTTATAATCTGAGTGTAAAAACCAGATATTTAGTTCAGGGATGTAAACGTCACTTAACCCTACTAACGTATGTAACTTTCTGCTGTTTCTTTACTAATGTTTTCGATGTAACTTTCAGGTGCACTTTTAAAAAGTAAATGGACATTGTCTCTGTCCGATTCCATTTCAAGAATCTTAATATCAGAATTTTTCGAAATTTCTCGGTTCAAGAATTTATCTGCAGGAGTCGGAGTTAAAAGAAGGAGTTAAAAGAAGGAGTTAAAAGAAGGAGTTAAAAGAAGGAGTTAAAAGAAGGA
>JAENYU010000010.1:0-10587 GCA_016841625.1 Methanobacteriota archaeon | reverse complement strand
GGAGTTAAAAGAAGGAGTTAAAAGAAGGAGTTAAAAGAAGGAGTTAAAAGAAGGAGTTAAAAGAAGGGGAAAATTGGGGGTCAAATTGACCCCAAAAAACCGGATTGTTAGAGATCAGACCAGTGATAGGTCAGACCAGTGATAGGTCAGACCAATGAGAGATCAGGCCGGAATCTTGCTTGCTTTTTTGAATTTTCGTTTTGCAACATGCTTTCCGTTTTCTCCCTGTTTCCAGTTTCCTCCCTGTTTCCGGGTTTCCCTCTGTTTCCAGTTTCCTTTCGACCTATCATTTCTCTTGTTCTTTCCCTGGGCAATGTCCACAAAGGGTTTTCTTCCCTTTGTCTTGTTTTTAAACATGCCCAGCAGGAGTTCGGCCTGGGCGAACGGGACGGATACGAAGGAAAAGTGAGGGAAGATCTCGACATCTCCTATTTTCATATCTTCGTCCCCTGCTTCTGCCTTTATGAAGTCGCAGAGCTTGTCCGGGGTCATGTCGTCGGCTTTGCCCATGGCTATGAAAAGCCTGGTTTTTCCTTGTTTATCGACATAGGAATTGCCGTTGATTTCGGAATAATTCCTCTCGTCGAAGGCGTCCTTAAAAGTGTATTTCAAAAGGGAAGCCAGGACCACTTCTTTAGGGTATTCATCCAGGAGGGTTTTGCTCATTTCAAGGAAGTCTTCGTGCCCTTCTGCCTTTATGATGGCTTCGAGCTCGGATTTCACCCTTGATTTCCTGGCTTTGATCACGTCTTCTATTTCGGGGAGCATACCTTTTTTTATCTCGGATTTCGCAGTCTTTTTTATGTAGGTCAGCCTGCGGTATTCCGTAGATGTTACAAAGGTAACAGCAGTTCCCTGTTTTCCTGCCCTGCCAGTCCTTCCGATCCTGTGCACGTAGGACTCCGGGTCCTGGGGAAGAGAATAGTTGATTACATGGGTCAGGTCCATGATGTCGATTCCTCTTGCCGCAACGTCGGTTGCCACCAGGATGTTGAGTTTCTGTTTCCTGAACATGTTCAGGATCTTTTCCCTTTCCTGCTGGCTCATGTCCCCGTTAAGGGCATCGGCGGAATAGCCCCTGTCTCCTAGCTTCCGGGCAATCAGGTTGGTGTCGTTTTTTGTCCGACAAAAGACCAGTCCGTAGAACTCGTCCTCGATATCGATGATCCTGCAGAGGGCTTCGAACTTATCGTTATCCCTGACCTCGAAATAGATCTGCTCGGTCAGCCCTGTGACAGTTTCCACATTACTTACGGAGACGTGCTCGTAGTTTTTCATGTACTTCCGTGCAATGCCGACAATCTGTTTTGGCATTGTTGCGGAAAAGAAGAGCATCCTTTTATCAGGCCCAGAGACCTTCAGGATTTCCTTTACTTCATCGATGAAACCCATGTTCAGCATCTCATCGGCTTCGTCCAGCACAAAGTACGAAATGTGGTTAAGTTTCAGGCTCTTTCGCTGGAGGTGGTCTATGACCCTTCCGGGGGTTCCCACCACGATGTCCACTCCGCTCCTCAGCATCTGGAGCTGCCGGCTCATGGACTGCCCTCCGTAGATAGGAGTAATGCGCAGGTTCTTATTTCCTTTAAGGGAGTTGAGTTCTTCCGAGACCTGAATTGCCAGTTCCCGGGTTGGGGTCAGGACTATTGCCTGGACCTTTCCTGAGTTCTCAGGAATTTTTTCAATAATTGGAGCACCGAATGCTGCGGTTTTACCGGTCCCTGTCTGGGCCTGCCCGATAATATCACATTCCCCTCCCAGAAGGAGAGGAATGATTTTTTCCTGAATAGGGGTTGGTTCTTCAAAACCTTTCATTTGTAGGGCTTTCAATGTACTTTCCGAAAGTCCAAGTTCCTTGAATTTTGCTAATTTTTCCATGTACTCACTCTAAATTGACAGTATTTTTGATTCCAAATTTGATAGCGGTTCCGCTTTCAAATATGCTGGTTCCGAATTTGCTGGTTATGACATCCTTTGAAGCATACCCTGCAGTCTAACTTACAACAGGTATTTCCCGTAACAGTTAGAACCACCTGTTCCATTTTACAGGTTCTCACAGGCTCTTTTGCGATTTCCACTCGCCTCAATCGAAATCAAGCATGGACTCCAGCTGAAGGTTCCAGGCAGGAATGCCTGATGAAGCAGCCGTATAAATATATGATATCAACGGCCCGGTGAATAGTGATTAAAACCAGGAAAGTTCAGTATCAGTATTAACAAAACTTAAACAGCAAAAATATGAGTTTCTTGGCTAAGTTCCGGCTATTACTTATGACTTTTCCCCTGGATGCAGACAGGTACGGGGGTAACCTGTATCCGAATATAAGCTATCTCCTACAGGGGTTACCTGTATATAATTGTTCTCCATACCTGCCCGGATTCCGGTCACGACTTTTTGTCCGAATGTCCGGAGGACCGGAAACAAGGGCCACCAGAGGCAGGGAATTGTTAGTCTGTTTTTAAATCATCTATCGAATATATGGTCAGGAATAAAATGGCCGCAATAAATGCTCCCTCCAACACCGGTATGAAATGATTCGAAATCATTGAGAAGAGGGTAAAAATATAAGTCAAGGTAATTATCGTATAATTATCCATATATCTAAAGTAGTCCCATCAGTATAAATTATTTTCTGCAATCTCGGAGGATTTTTAACCAGTGTGTCCACTTTTTTACACTGCGGGGGCAGAAATCATTCTCTTGTACCGGTGTTTCGGATTCGGTAAACACTCAGGCAGGAATTAAAATTTGGTTCAGAGTTTCGAAGTCCCGCCTGCCCCTGCGGAAATTTCTTGCTGCAACTAAAGTTAAAAGCGGATTCTCCGAACTCCCAAATACCCGGAAATCCTCAACACCAACCATTGAGGTGGAGTTCGTCAGTCAGCATGTCTCGTAAAAGGTTCAGCCGGTCGATGGACTGCCTTATCTGCTGTTTTTTATAGAGGAGTTCTTCACTTCCGGTCTCTTCCTGAATGGTGGTGACCCTTAAAAGCTCGGCAAAGTTTACGCACTCGTCCAGGAAGCTGTTAAAAAGCCGTCTTGCTTTCATGAAGTAATCCGAGGTCCTGAAGTCGGGCTGGACTGTTTTTTCATACTCTGCCCTCTGTTTCATTTCAGAGGCCTGCTGCCGGGATTCTACATAATCCCTGGCATTCAGGGTGTTGCCGAGGTCCTGGAGGACCACCCCTATATGCCGGAGGAAATAGGCCGCTTCAAAAGCCCATTGCTTGTCACTATTTTCGTTGGATCCGTAGTTAATAAGTTCCACATTTATCAGCCCGGGTATCTCCTGCTTATTTTTCTATTCATCCTCTCACATTTAGAAGTCTGGAGAACAAGGGATAAATATTTAACTATGTTGTCCGGTTCGCTTTCCATGCTTCTTTTATATGATTCCTTTGTGAATTATTTCACTCTTTTTTTCTCCTGAGGACCTCTTCCCTGGCTTTCTTATAACATTCTTCAATCAGTTCCAGGCTGCCCTTCATATTAATTACCTCGAACCCGTAAAGATCCGCAAATTCCCGGACTTTTGCCTCAAACTCCTGCTCATAGTGAAGCCCAGTGTCTATTTGTGCGACTTTTTTGTAGCCTGAGATGTCAAAGATCATTTTTGTCATTTCCACGTTCTCGGGGTCGGGAGTTATCCTAGTCGCGATCAACATTTCTTTCCAGTAAACCGCCCCCATAGGGGTCAGGAAATACGTGCCTGCCCCATTGGAAACCAGTTTTGAAAGAAAACCTTCCCTGCCTCCGAGCACGGCACCTATGCAGTCGTCTACCATCGAACCCTCCCTGTCTTTCAGGATGAAGACCGGGCATTCCGAGGCTGCAAAGTCCCTTTCGACGTTTCCAAGCACGTTTCCGCAGAGCCCGTAAAAGAGCAGAACCCCGTCGGAATACCCCTGCATCTCTACAATGGTCTCGTAGACCTTTTCCCGGAGCTTCTCAGGCACCCCGTCCAGGGCAAATTCCAGCAGCATCACGATGAGTGTGAATCCGTTGCTGTCTTTTCTTTCAGACAGCCTGGGGATTATTTCCAGAGGCAGGACTCTGTGAGGACTCCCTATCTCTTCCAGTTTCCGGATTACTCCGGCGTTGTTTTCATTTTTGACAACGATAACTTCTTCGAGTACGGGCCCTTTCTCTATGAGGTGCACTAGCTCATCTTCAAAAATCCGGCACCCGATGATGGTCATTACTGGCATGGAATGTATTCTCCCTGCAGGCAGCTGAGGATACGAATAGAAGGATCCAGGGATGTTCGGATCTGTCCGATATCCCATTCTCAGTTTTGTCCCCCCAATTCTCCCAAATAAGCTTTTTATATATTTACTCTAATATATATATCAGTTTTTATTTCCATTCGTTCCACTCTCCCAGCTCCTTCTTCTAATTCCTCTTTTCCAGACCCTTCTTTGTTCCTTTCCTTCGGAACCTGCAACCATTTCGTGTTTTGTCAGAGCAGAGGAGTCGGGAAGTTTCTCTCTGGCACTCTGATGGAAGAAATCAAAGAAAAACAACCTGAGATCTTCAGGACCGAGCTGATTGCCAGGGTGAGCAACGAAAAGGCCATTGGGTTTTAGAAAAACTGGTTTCAAAATCGAAAGAAAGATGATAAAAAGGATTGACGGAAAAGCAGGGAAGCTGGAAACCGACATTTCCCCGGGCCGGATCAGGGCCGGCCAGATACAAACCAGTTGCAGGCAGCAGGCAGCAGAATTGAGGGATATGGGAAATAGACCTTATTTCCCGTTTTTGGAGTTTCCGTTTTCCGTTTAACTCATTCAATGACTTTTGGTTTGCAAACCATTGCTCCGGGTTTGCAGACTTTGTGGCAGGCCCCGTCGCCCACACATCTTCCCTCATTCACGGGCACGGCAACATTCTTTCCTTCAATTTCCTGCATTTCATACACTCCCTCGGAGCATACGCGGACACATTTCCCGCAGCCTGTGCACTTTTCACGGTCAACATATTCGATGAAGGCGGGAATCCACTCACTGCCGTCTTTCCTTATGCCTGTCAGGTATTTTTTGTTCTGGTCTATCCCGCTGCAGCAGGAACAGTTTGGGGTTGAAAGCGTTTTCATATCAGTTACCTCAGGAAGAATGACCATAATGCACCATCAGAAATACTGTTTTTTCTTTATTGCGTCCTCATTATTAAAGAATCATCCTCGTGTCAATTCTTTTTCATATCTATTATCTTTGATACCAGACTCATGGTTTTAAGATACGATTTACCCAATATTCATTACGGGTTTTTCGAGAAATTTAATGGTTGAAGGAGGATGAGATATGGAAGATGAAAAGGAAGCAGTGCCGGAAGAAGAAAGTCCTGAGACAGGTGCCAAAACCGATGAAGAAGACCTTCTCTACACGCATAAGCCGGAATCCCAGGGCAGCGATATGCGCTGGAACAACACTTTATGCAGAAAGCCCGGGCGCTGAAATTCAGGGATATACTGAAGCCTCAAGGATATACAGAAGCCTGATCAGTTCAGGATAATAAAGTCCTAATTACAGCTCAGAACTAAAAAAGTCAACATTCAAAAATTAGCTTCAAATTGAAAACGTCTCAATATGTAATATTTATTAATATGTTTATTCTAAACAGGAGGATAAGATTATGTCATTCTTGAATGAAATGTTGCCCGAAACAGCGGAAGCTTTTGGACAGATGAGAAACTCTATTTTTAAGGACAGTTTCCTCGATATTAAGACAAAAGAGCTGATAGCCGTTGCATCCTCGGTGCTCATGCGCTGCCAGTTCTGCGTTGACGTGCACTCCCAGCGAGCCATAGCTTCAGGTGCTACAAAGGAAGAAATCGCAGAAGCCATATCAGTTGCGATGTTTGTGGCTGCCGGGTCGCAGATCGGGTGGACGAACATATACGGGGAAAACGTATACGACAAAATTTTTGAAAAAGATAAGGAAGACGAGGACTGCTGCTGTTGCTGTGAGGACTGAAAACCTTTCTTTTCACCAATTTTCTTTTTTTACTCTATTGGTGGGTTATTAGCTGGTTCTATTGTCTACCAGGGTTTTTATTCCGGTTTTTTGTCCTGCATTTGTTTTACAATCTGCAAAATACTTCCGAATTCGGGGTTAAGCCTGTAAAAACGCCATTTTGAGCTGTTGTAGGGTTCAATGATCCCGCAGTTTTTCATGATCGTGAGGTGGTGTGATACCAGGTTCTGCCTCTCGTTCAATTTAAAAATAAGTTCGCAGACGCAGTGGTCCCTCCGGGAAAGGAAATAAACGATTTTCAATCTCAGGGGATGCCCGAGGGCACTGAACACCCTGCTTGCTTTATCTACATCCTCTTCCTGGTAATCGATTTCCCTGAGTAATTGCTCTTCCCATTCCTTCTTTTTCTCGGGGTCTGCAGGGCAACAGTAGCTCATAAAAGAGAAGAGGTTATGCTTTCTTATTAAGGATTCCCATGTATTTTCCAGGGGACTGTTTCCTGTAGAGGTCGGAAATCGGGAATATTTCCTTCTGCATGTTTCAGTCGAATTCAATACTGATGCTGCCTGCCTTTTTTGCAAGGGATTTTGCCAGAAACCCACTTTCCAGCTTGCAGAAGTTGAGCACCGCACAGGGCACCAGGCAGTTTGAGGAACACTGGGCCTCTTTTGCTCTATCGATCACGTAATTGTCTTTTATGTCCATTGTTTCCATCATGGGAATTTCCATGTGGGAAAATTTCTTTATTTTTTCGCAGGGGGTTTCGATGTCCACAATAATTTTGCTGCCTTTCAGGCTTCCGCTGATTTTGTGGACAAAACCGCAGAGTGTGGAATTTACGGTAATTTCTATCAAATAGTCACCTGATGATGTTTTTTATTTTGCAAGCTTTTTTTGCAAGGGTTTTGAAATCCTTTCTTCAGTGTTTTTAGTTTCTTGCTTATTCTATTTCATTTTTATTATTTTTCTTCATTTTTCTTGCCGGATAAACGTTCTTTTTCTAAATTAAAACCTGAACTTCTCCCTGTTCCTTTCCATTATCTTCACCAGCGACAACATCACGGGAACTTCCACCAGCACCCCCACAACCGTGGCAAGCGCAGCTCCGGACTCCATCCCGAAAAGGATCAGAGCTACTGCTACTGCAAGTTCGAAGAAGTTGCTGGCGCCGATAAAGGTGGAAGGGGCAGCTTCCATATAAGGGATTTTAAGGGCTTTTGCTCCCATGTATCCGATTCCGAAGATAAGGTAGGTCTGCAGCACAAGGGGAATTGCAATCAGGAGGATGTGCAGGGGATAGTTTATGATGTTGTCCCCCTGGAAGACGAAGATCAGGATAAGGGTGATCAAAAGCCCTACCGGGGTCACCCATTCGATTTTTTTTATCAGGTGGTTTTCAAACCAGGTAATGCCTTTTTTCCTTATCACAACCTGCCTTGTCAGCATTGCCAGGCCCAGGGGGATTGCCACGTAAAAGAGGACCGAGACAAAGATGGTCATCAGGGGCACGGGAAAGTCCGTGGTGACTCCGAGCAGGAACTTCCCGAGAGGGGCAAAGAGGACAAGGATGATGAGGTCGTTTACGGAGACCTGGATCAGGGCATAGTTGATGTTTGCCCGGGCAAGATAGGTCCAGACCAGCACCATTGCCGTGCAGGGGGCAATCCCTAGCAGGATCATACCTGCTATGTACTGGGCCTGGAGGTCGGCAGGGATCAGGCTTGCAAAGAGCACGCGCATGAAAAACCAGGCAACAAAAGCCATGGTGAAGGGTTTGATCACCCAGTTTACTACCAGAGTAAGGGCGAGGGGTTTGAGGTTTGCTTTCACGTTCAGGAGTTCCTCAAAATTGATCTTCAGCATGACCGGGTACATCATGATCAGGAGCACGATGGCTACGGGAATTGAAACGTTTGCAATCTCAATCCTTCCCAGGGCATCCGCAAAGCCGGGAAAAGCATAACCGACAGCAGTGCCAAGGACGATGCAGATTGCAACCCAGACCGAGAGGTATTTGCTGAAAAAATCGAGCTCCCTTTCTTCCTGTTCTTCCGACATTAGCTGGCCTCCGGCTTTTCTTCTTCCATCTCGTCTTTGCTTTCTTTTTCCTCTTTTCTTGCTCCTTTTCCGCCCGGAATCAGCAAGACGGGTTTTGTGGTCTTCCTTAGCACGTTTTCTGCCGTACTACCAAGCAGGAGTTCTTCAATAATCCCTCCCCCTCGGGCAGTCATCATGATCAGGGTGACTTCTTCTGCCAGGGCGAGCCTGCTAATCTCGTCGGACGGGATGCCTTCAAGCACCCTGTGGCTCACATCAAAACCCTTTAAATCGTCTCCGATCTTTCGAAGCATCTCAAGTACTTCTTCTCTTTGCTCTTCCAGGGCATCCAGGTCTTTTATGTTCTCTATGACGTGCACGAGCAGGACTTCTCGTGTAATTCCTTCAAAAGAGGAAAGAATCCTTACAGCCCGCACTGCTTTAGCGGAACAGTCCATTGGCACAAGTACCCTGGAAAAGGTTGCAGTGCACGCTTTGGCGTAGGCTTCTTTTCCTTCTTTCAGGGCATCGTACTTTTCCACGAGGACCATCTTTTTTGATTTTCGGACGATATATTCCGTGGTCCTCCCGAGCAGTTTTCCCCTGATTATCCCGGGGGTTGTAGTCCCCATCACGATCAGGTCTGTGTCCTTTTTTTCCGCAAGCTCCGCAATCGTCCTTTTGACGTCACCAACCACGACCAGGGTTTCAGCTTCAAGCTCCATCTCCCGGACAAAGTCCGCATATTCCTCGATCTTTTCCCGGGCGTTTCGCTCGAACATGGGCGTGAGTCCGTGGGCCTTCAGGATGTCCACAACGTGCAGCAATATCACTTTCTTCAGCCCGACGTGCTGCAGTTCCCCTATGCAGCCAAGCAAATCTTCGGTTTCGATGGTAAAATCTGTAGGAACGAGTACTGTGTTTATCAATTTACAGCCCTCCCATGGAGTTCCCCTTATTATCAATAATGTAATTTCTTATTTACCCCTTTATATCGGTTTCTTTCTCAAGCTGACAGTTCACTGAATTCTCATGGGTTTAGAATTTCAGTACAGAAATGTTTTTTTCTTTTCACATTTCACCGTAACCCAATAGAACCCCATTCCCATTCTACAATTACTTCTTTAACACTGATATATTCATAATACCTTTTCCGCTTAAAGAATGCTTGATGCCAAAAAATCGAGTAGTTGTATTCTCGTCTCTTTTTCTATCTCCTATATCATAATATCTTTATATTCAAAGTGTGGTTTTTTATAGTTGATAGCAGAAACTTATATTCTGAAACTGTCTGGAGGTTTATTTATAATGTTTAAGAATATGTGGGGAAAGGGTAAACTTTTATTTTCATCCTACCGGGCGAAAACTGTGATTCTTTTTTTTGCTATCCTTTTTGTCTTAATATCTGCTTCTGGCTGCACGGATGTTAACAGTTCTTATGGTGAAGTCGAGCTGGTAGAAGTCGTCGATTCTGGCCAGATTGACGATGCCCTTATGAAGGGACCTGTTGTGTTGAAGCTTGGTTCTAAGGGCTGCATACCTTGTGAAAAGCAGGAAGAAGTGCTTTCTGAAATCGTTCCTCTGTACCCGGACAGTGCCTCCGTATTGCTGGTCGATGTCAAAGAGAATCCCGAACTTGCCGGGGCTTTTGGAGTCAGCTACATCCCTGACACCTGTGTGATTGCAGGACTTGAAAATGGAAGTTACGTGTATATCCGGCAGGATGGCAGTGCGAGTCTTGATCGGAACACTGCCAGGTTCATAGGGCTCGCAGATAAAGCAACCCTCACAGAAACTCTTGACCATGCCATCGAGTTCAGAGAGGAACGTTAAGGATGCTTCCTGATTTTTTGCCAGTTGCTGCATTTGGTGCAGGAATTGTCAGTATTCTTTCTCCCTGCGTCCTTCCCCTCCTTCCCGTAGTTTTTGCCTATTCTACTGAGAAAGGACGAATGAGGCCTCTAGCTATAATTTTAGGGCTTTCAATTTCATTTACTTTTATGGGGATAATAACATCGGCTTTTGGGGCAACTTTCAGGTCTTATGAGTATTTTCTGCGCATCATTGCTGAGGTTCTTATTATTACTATGGGATCTACGATGCTTTTTGACCTTAATTTGTTCAACTTTTTCGGAAATTTTTCATTTCTTGCCCAAAACCGGGAAAAAAGCGGAGTCTTTGGAGGACTTTTGCTTGGAATGTCTTTAGGAATTGTCTGGATTCCCTGCGTGGGCCCATTTCTGGGTTCGATTCTCACTATGGTTGCCGTCGAAGGAGACCTTGTATATGGCGCATTGATATTGTTTATCTACTCCATGGGCTTTGCTTTCCCCATGCTTCTGCTTGCCTATTCGGCAAATGTTTCTTCTGCGAGGCTCAAAGATGTTTCACAGTATGGAAAAGTCCTTAAAAAAGTAGCAGGTATTGTGATCATTGGGGCTGGGTTATGGATGGTTTACAACAATCACTTTGCGTAACTAATGGTAATCTTCTATCCAGCGAGAGACTATTTTTTTCAAGATTTATCTCCGAAGGCGGGAAGACTCCTTCCTCGGAGGCAGCAGGCCGACAGGTGG
>JAENYU010000050.1:12819-15068 GCA_016841625.1 Methanobacteriota archaeon | reverse complement strand
AGCATTGAGTGTAGCAGAAAAATAAGTTAGGAGCAAAGGTAGCTGAATAATTACGTTTTTTTCAATCTTCACCCCAATTTTCCAAAGATGCTCTCAAAGAAACTCCAGATGCCTCCTTCTTTACTTTCTTCCGAACCATCGACTTTCATGTAACTTTTTGATCCCGATGTATTGTTGCCGGTTTCCCAGGTCTTGAAGACTTCTTCCGAGGCCTGGCCTCCTCCTCTGGCGGATATTGTATCGTTGCCGGTGAATATGCCGTAGTAGCACCAGGTGGCTGTCCCGTTGGCGTTGGTCAGGCTTGTGCCGGAGGTTCCCAGGTGGGGGCCGTCGCTTACGACGAAGGTAATCATTTCTCCTGGCACCGGGGCTCCGCTTTCATCGACCAGTTTTGCTCTCACTATATGGGAGCTGCCAATGCTATTGGTGCCTGAGCGGGGTTCCAGGGTCAGCAGGGTAGAAACAGCTTCGGCTGCTTTCCAGGTCTTGGTGGCTTTGTTTGAGGTTTCCCCTCCGCCCGTGGCAACTATGGTGTCTGTTCCTGGAGTTATCCCGTAGGACCAGGTAGCAGTCCCGTTAGCATCCGTTATTGCGGTTGCTGAAAGCCCGGCAAACGGCCCGTCGCTTACATTGAAAGTTATCGTCTCGTTTGCTACGGGGGTCCCGTTGTCATTGGTGAGGACGGCTTTCACTATATGTTCAGTGCCGAGTATGTTGGTGGCAGATTCGGGTTCCAGGGCCAGGCTGGGCTCTGCTGCTCCCTCTTCTTCCCAGATCTTGGTTGCCTTGTTAGAGGTCTCTCCTCCGCCTGAAGCAACTATGGTATCAGACCCGGCGGCTGTCCCGCTGTAGTTCCAGGTTGCTATGCCGTTTTCTTCAGTCGTATCCGTGCCTGTTGTCCCGTTATTGGGGCCGGCTGTCACGTTGAAGGTTATGTTTTCCCCTGCTATCGGAGTATCGTTTTCGTCGACGAATGTGGCGGTCAGGGTATGGGTCTCTCCGACATTGTTGGTGGCTGATTCGGGTTCCAGCGTCAATCTGGGAGATACGAAACTCTCGGCCCTGATGATCACGTTAGAGTCCAGAGCCCAGTCCCCTGCATCAGCGATAGCCATTCTGATGTGGTTTGTCTCATCAGGGTTAACATCGGCTGTGGCGGTCAGGACTGTCGTTAGACCGTCCATCTCGGTATTTATTTCCCCTCCCCCGTCACTCAGGTCGTTGTTGATGTAGTATTCCGGATTGCTTGCATTCGTGCCGAATGGATTTCCGTTATTGATATTGTTAATAGCAACCGGCGTGGTGGTGCCCGGAATCAAAGCTATGTTCTCTCCATTGACAAAGAATCCGAAAACATCGTTAAACTCCGTGTTAACAAATTCATTGTACTCATCAGAGGTAAATACGTATTCGAATTGTATAATCTCTGTCTCCGGCACAAAATCAAATTCCAGCACGGTGGCGTCAAAGGTCTTAAAGCCCGGGACCAGGGCATCAAGGTCCGGGTCTCCCGCCAGGTCATTTATAGCTGTTACGTCATCAAATTCGTTCGGACCTGCTACAAATGATATATTTCCACTGCTGAGAATGATTCCGTTTTCAAAGCCGAGGATCCCTTCCCCTCCGGTGAAGGCCCCGGCTGCTATATTTGCCCCTGTCAATGTAATATTAGAAACAGCGACTCCTTCCCCAAGCAAAGTATTCACGAGGTCCTCTTGTGTCAGACCCGAATTCAGGTTCGTTGTCACGATCCCCTCCGAATCTTCCTGATAACTTATTTTGCTATCTCCTTGCCTGGGCACATTTGTAATTTCCTCTCCATATACCATACTTGCAGCTAGCGCTGTCAGGACAATTAAAATTCCTGATAACGCTAATATTTTTCTTTTTTCCATATGTTCCCCCCTTTAACTGGGCATTTGATGCATTCACCACACTACCCGGTCGGCAAACCCACTGCATCTTGGATTTTTCAAAGCGTGGTTTTATTACGGATTCCTAAATCGGATATTCTAGCTATCTGGAAATTTTACTCTAAAAATTATATTTTCTTCAAAATATCCATTGGTTTTTATAAATATCCGTCGGGATGAATACTCCTGACCAATGATCCCTTTTTCTGCTTTTGGTCCCCGGTTTAAATGCTGTATTCTGGTTGAGAAATTTCGGAACACCATTTTGTAGAAATAAAAATATGACCTAAAAATAGGATGACCTAAAAATAGGATGACCTAAAAATAGGATGACCT
>JAENYU010000050.1:2950-12809 GCA_016841625.1 Methanobacteriota archaeon | reverse complement strand
ATGACCTAAAAATAGGATGACCTAAAAATAGGATGACCTAAAAATAGGATGACCTAAAAATAGGATGACCTAAAACCAGGTGGTCTAAAATCGGGTGGTCTAAAATCAGGATAGTCTAAAAACAGGATGATCTAAAATCAGGATAGTCTACCAGATGAATTTAAGGGTTTGTTTTCCGGTTAATTGATGGAAAATCGGAGAATATTTTGCCTGAAAAAAGTTCCTTTCCTTTAAATCGACAAACGTCCTTCTCAAATAAGTAAAAAAGAATGTGGGGCTGGTGAGATTCGAACTCACGCTCGACGGGTCTCTCCGAACAACTGCCTAAACAGTTTTAGTTCTATGAGCATCCATCAGTGCTCCAACGGTTCCTCATCGTCCTTCCCCGTCAGGAAGAACTCGGTAGACCCGTTGTTCATCATTTATCCGCTGGAGCCCGTCGCCATGCCGGGCTAGGCCACAGCCCCTTTTAAGGGTAAGCGTATGAACATCTACTTTCTATTTTATATAGTTGTTGGCATGAGGGGGCTGGATTAAGGATTTTGAGGGGCTTACTGTTCCATAAAATTTATCTCGCCGGGGGGAAGAGAACTTTTCCGGGTTTCTGGAGCTGTGTTTTGGGAAATGTTTGTAAAACCTGTGATTCCCAACCCGAAAAGGTAGAATAATTCGATTTTTGGTGTCCCCGGGTGTCTGGTGAAGCTTCAGGGCCGGGATGAAGCTCTTTGTGCGGAAGAGTTCCAGGCCTGAATCCTCACATCAGATAGTTGTAATAAATCCATGCCAGGGTTGCCAGAATCACAATTGCAAAAGAGATGTAGCCGAGCGATCGGATAATAATATCATATGTGGTTATCTCGCCCGTACCTTTGCGGTCGAAGTACTTTGCGATATTTTCATTTAATTTCAATTTACCGGGACCTCCGATTCAATTTTTCTAATATTTGGGGCTTTTGCACTTAAAGATGTTTATATTTCAATAACCGGTTCGACAAAGCTTTGCTTTTTCGGGGATTGATTCGATTGAAAATGCTTGCAGGCTTGCTTAGAATTCAGGACTTTACAGCAATTCCGGTTACTTTTACGGCCAACCAGTCGTTAAAAGAGAGAAACGCCCAGGGCAGGATTTGAACCTGCGCTCTCCCAAAGAAGAAACGGTTTTCGAGACCGTCGCCCTACCGCTAGACTACCTGGGCAATTTGAAACGAGTTTAGTGAATATACTTACTCTCTTATATACCTTATTCTAAACCGGCTTCAGCCGCTTAAAAATCAAATAGTGAACTCTGACCCACAGACTTTTCTGTTTTTTCTCCCTTTTTTCCCTCATCCTCTTTTTCCGGTTCTCCGGTGTCAAGGTCAAAGAGGGATGCCTGCTTCGGGTCTTTATCTTTTTCCGGTTTTTCTTTTTTACCTGTTTTTCCGGATTCCTGACCGCTCTTTTCGCTTCTTTTCTTCGGCTCCGGCTTTTCTGTTTTCAGGTTTTCGGGAAGCTCCAGCCAGCCGTACTGTCCGCCTCCTCCGGGATGAATGACTACGTCGCCTTTCCTGAGGGCAAGGATTACGTTTACTATCCTCCTGTCCACAATAGCAAGGGCATCAGGTTCCGCGTAGATCAGGGCTTCTACTTCGTTCCCGAAGCGTTCTATCAGGGCGTTCCAGGCTGTCTGTACGCCTTTGGTCTGGATGCTTGCATGCCCCAGGGACATCTGGATTATTTCTGCAAGGGGGATCAGGTGGAGATAAGGTGGACGGTGGCTCGGGTGCCGGACTTCTTCAAAATCGGCGAGTTCGTTTACCCGGTCGAACACTCCCTTCTTTATCGTCCCTCTGCATTCGGGACAGTGCCAGGAATGAGCCTCTGCTTCGGGAAGGGTGTACTGGGTGAAGCATTTGATGCAGGCAGACTGGTTGTACTTGCCTTCCTGGGGGAAAAACCCTACGTTCAGGGTGGCTCCGTAGCCCTCCTCCCTGAGGATGGCTTTTTTCAGGCCGTCGAAGGTGATCTCCGGGACTTCAAACTGGGTGAATTCCCGGGCCAGCTTGTTGGTCCAGGGGGAGTGGGCATCCGAGTTTGAGAGGAAGGTCAGCCTGTGCAGTTCTGCAATGCGGTCTGCGTAGTCGCTGTCCGCGCTCAGGCCCAGTTCGAGGAAAGAAATGTAATCGGTCATGTCCCCATAGCAGCTTTCAAGGGTGTCGTGGTAGGCGTAGAGGGCTGTCCAGGGGGTAAAAGCATGGCAGGGGCCTATCATGGCTCCCACTTCCTTTGCGATTTCGGCAATTTCCAGGCCTCCCAGTTTAACGGTGGGTCGGCCGTCGGCTGCCAGGTCCCCGAAGGGCGCCATAGCTTCCGCAAGCTCTTCTGCCTTTGAAATAGATGGTAAAATAAGGAGGTGATGGACTCGCCTGTTGTCCTCTATTTCGGTAGTGGGAATAAAAAAAGTGTTTTCGATCCGGATTTCTTCGTCGGAAATAGCTGCTTTCTTTATCTCGTCCAGCCATTTCGGGTGAATGCAGTCTCCGGTACCTATCAATTCCATTCCTTTTTTTGCGGCTTCCCTGGCGATGGTAGGAAGTTCCATCTTTTCGGAACAGGCCATGGAGTATCTGGAATGAAGGTGGAGGTCTGCATTGACTTTCATTTCCGGACCTTTCCTGCGACTTTTTTAGCCTGATAAGGCTTTATTAACCTGATTTTAGCTCAGCCTATGTAGCGCAGGTCTTCTTCCTGGGACGGCACTTCCGGGAATTTCTGCTGCTCTTCTTTTTCCTTGAGTTTCTCGACGATACTCTCCATTTCCTCTGCCTTTTTCTCAAGGTTTTCCATGTTTACCTCGATATTGAGGATTTTGCAGAGTAACTTCAAAAGAGCCTGGGCACTTTTCGGGTCCATCAGGTACCCTGAAGTCATACCCATGAAGCAGGCCGAGTCAATATTCCTAAGTCGGCTGAAGGCAACCAGCAGGCCGGATGCTCCTACGATACCTCCGCTTGGTTCCGATTCTCTGAACTCGACGCCGTAGCCCTTGAACTCTTCGATCATCTCAAGGTTGTTGGTGACCCCGATGATCGTTTCATCATAGGCCAGCGTGCCTGTCGGGTAGCCTCCCAGTGTGTAGACCCTACCTATTCCGAGTTCTTCCGCAAGGTCCAGGTAAAGGGTACAGAGCTCATAATGGCCCTGGGAAGTCGTGCTCTGGTGGTCTCCCACAAGGAACAGGACATCGGTTTCGTTTGCTCGCCCGAGGTAGATCGAGTTGCTGACGGGGCGGACGGTCGAGTCTTTGTTTACCAGCACCTGAGGTGGAAAATGAGGGGAATAGACTTCCATGATCTTTTCAGCTTTCAGCTCGTCTATCAGGTGTTCGGCTACCAGCTTGCCTACAAGCCCTACCCCCGGAAGCCCGACAATCATTAGCGGATTTTCAAGCTCAAGTCCTTCTTTCAGGCGGATAAGTGTACTTTTCTGCATGATGATCCCTTATCCTCTCTTTGCCAGTCTGCGGTACCTGCCATATGGGTCCCGCGGAGAAAAGCGGGCCGGCCATGCGGGTATACCTTTTCCCCCACATGCCGGACATTTTTCTTTTAAAGTGTATTTGCCGCAGCTTTTGCATTTGCGGATTTTTTGTCCCAAAGGGCATCACGCCTTTGTGGATTCGATGTGCCGCTTGAAGGTCCCCGTTCCTCCGAGGCGGGAGATGGTGTCGATTGCTGCCTGGGCGGACATCCTGAGTATCGATTCCGCCTTCTTGTAATCGGGAGCAATCACTTTGATCCTGTATCTCGGGGCTCCGGTGTAGGTTACTTCGAGCCTTATGTCCTTTCCATCCACTTCACTGATGGAATCTGCAGCACGGAGGGCTTCTTTTATAGACTCTATGCCATTCAGCTCGTTGCTTGTCAGGTCAACGTATCCTGCGATGTCAACGAAGGGCAGTTTGATGTTAAGCCCTGCGATTTTTACAATGCTTTTCAAGTCCTTCTTGTTGATCTTAAGGTCCTTGAAAGCTTTTTCGCCTTCAATTGCGGCTTCCTCGAAGGCGATGTATGCACTTCCAAACTCGTTAACAAGCTTCTCGTGCAGTTCCCGCAGGTCATTTTCTTCGATTGTTGTCTCTTCAGCCACGAACTGGAGCCACTTGGCGGCTTTCTGCTCATTCTTCCAGTCCTGGATTTTGGCCCGCCGCTGGTGCTCGTTCACGTCTTTCAAGGAAAGGTCAATATGCCCACGGGTTGTGTCCACGTTCAGGACCTTGCAGACGATTTTCTGTCCTTCCCTTACGTAGTCCCTGACGTACTTGACCCAGCCTGCTTTGACTTCGGAGATGTGGATGAAACCTTCCTTACCTTCGAATTCTTCCAGCTCGACGTAAGCCCCGAAATCAGTTACATGCTTTACCGTACTGACAACGAACTCTCCTATTTCGGGATAGTTATCGTTCCCCATTTGCACCACTTCTCCTGAGTTCTGATTCTTTCCATATACCGGTCCTGTGAAATGCTTTTTCGGATATCGCTTTCGCGATTATTCCAGCACTTCCAGGATGTGGGTTGTAATTGTTGATTTTCCACCGGTAGGTTCGGCAAGGGTCCTTCCGCAGACCAGGCAGGTAATCTTGCGGCTTGCACTGCCGAAGATGATCTGTTCGTTTTCGCAGTCATTGCACTTTACGCGCAGGAACCTGCTCTTTGGTCTCTGGGTATAGTCTTTCATTCTTATTACTCCTTGAACTCGAACTTCTTTGCCCTGAAGCAGGGCCTCTGGTGGGCTTTCTTGCATGTAGTGCAGCGGTATCTGAGCCAGATGCGCTTTGTGGGCTTGTCGCCACCGGGCACCTTGGAGAACTTTCCGCTGTTTCCAATACCTGTTTGTCTCTTCTTCTGTCTCTCAATGCGAGTCATGGACGAAGCCTTGCCCTTCTTGACCCTTTCCACAACGTGTTCGGTGTGGGTCTTACAGAACGGGCAGTGAGTCCTGAACTTCTTTGGAATCTTCATTCTCTACACCTTTTTTGATTATTGGAATTTTTGATATGCCCGCACCGGTCTTTCACAGTCGGGCGAATTGATTGCGGCTGTGTCCTTCAGCCGGAAGTTCGGTTTTAATCACGTATTTGATTTAAATTTGATTTAAATTTGATTTAAATTTGATCTCAATTACGTGTTCTTTAAATTACATATGTAGCTTTTCGATCCTGGGAAGATCTTTTTAGGAAGCTTTAATCGATAAATTTGAAATGGTGATGGTACCTCTTTTTCCCGGAATCTTTCGGATTGGCGGTCCGGATATCCGGCGAGGCCCGGCCATGCTAACAAGGTTAAGCTACACAAATATAGCTACACATATATAACTGATACTATCGGCTGATACCATCAACTAAAAATGTAGACTAAATGTTTACCTTCTTTCAGGCCTGAATTCCGGGGCTTTTAGAGTGTTTCGGAAGGTCTTCGAGTTTTTCGAATTCTCTCGAATACCTGCCCCTTTATGGGTTCTTCTGCCTAAAATAGGCCGGCTGCCCGCCCAATTCAACCCTTTTGTTTGGGAGCCTGTCCTGCGGTCTGTCCTGAAATCATTTTTGCCGCTTTTCGCTTTATCAGCCCGGTCGCGTTTAGTTGCGGCAGCATGACGACATCTTCGGCGCTGACATTGTAATTCCTGCCGTCTGCGCCTGTGAAGGTGGGCAGGTCCTTCAATATCTGGACGACAACGTATCCTTCTTTTATATTGTTTTTGGGCCTGGCTGCTCCGGTTGCTTCGGTTGCTTCTTTTTTCTTCCCCACTGGCTTCGGGCTTCCGGTTCCTGCTGCCCCTGCCTGCTTCACATCCCCGGGGAGTGGGCTCGGCATTTTCCCGATTTCTCCCCTTGGCTGCGGCCAGGAAACATCCTTTCTCGAATTCGGGTACAGGATAGGTTCAAGAGGTCCCAGAAGTTCTGCTTTCGTAGCCTCGATCCCCTGGAGTACGAGTTCATACAGCCGTTTTTCCGCCGGAAGCAGCTTTTCGATATCCTTTGAGATCGGTTTGTCTGCCTCGGACTGGTTCCTTGCCCGGGTGATGGCCTTCCCGACTCTATTCATGAAAATTGTCCGAAGATCCGAATACGCCTTTTCAAGCTCGTCGTTGAGCATCTTCGATTCGGGGGATCTTGGGTTATTGATTTCCCTTATTTCCTTTTCCAGTTCCCGGACACATTTATCCGCTTCCCTGTAAAAATCAGCCGGAATTGCCTTTATGGCCTGGTTTTTTTCCTTATAAAGGGTTTGGCTGATCTCTTCTATATCCATACTCCGCTACACCTCTGCACATCAGATATACGGCTGCATACTCTGGAACTTCCTGTATGCCTTCTTCTACTCTTAAATCCTTGCCCTTCAACTGCACGGTAAAAGGTTTTGATACATTTACCTTTACCGGCTTTTCCCCGAACACGACGGTGTCCCTCAGGGGTTCAAAGCTTTCAAGTTCTGATAAAGCAAGCTTCTTCACCTGCATCCCCGACCCGCCGTGCAAAGACCCCGGCACCCGGATCAGGCGCTTGGTATCCGCGGTAACAGGCTCGTCCACGCTTGCCCCGAAGCGCTGCAGGAAATTCTCCGACGATTCCTGCATAAAGTATGAGGCTATTTCCTTAAAGTTCCTTACATCGAAGTCCAGCCTTCCATGTTCCAGGATGTCGTTTAACCCGTTTTCGCTGTTTGCGATCCTGAGTAGCTTGTTTACCGTTGTGGAGCCCACCTTCTCGTGCCTGCGAAGCTCCGGGAACATGTATTTCTTATACTTCTTCCCGCTCTCCGACTTCAGGTAATCCGCAAGGTAACGTGCAATCCGCTTTCCCCACCCTGAATCGTGCCCCAGCAACATGCATTTCGTTGGGACGTTCTTCATCCCCTTGAAAGCCTTCGACCCTGTCCCATACTCCCCGTCCATGGCAACATCCCTGAAAAAGTACTTGAAATCAAGGTCTCTGCCGCTGACGTAGTTTACGATCTCCCGCCGCTCGGAACCCCCAAGGGTCAGCACTTTCGGATGTGGTATATGGATGTGGTATCCTCTGCCTCCTGAAAACACGAGTTCTATATCATTTTCAGTAAATCCAAAATCATCAAGAATAAAGTCCATCAGCTTGAACGTCTCTTTCTTCACGTTCTCCAGCATCTCAGCATAATTCCGGGGAGCATCTGGCAGGTGGTCTGCGTCCAGGTCAAAAATCAGTTCCGCTCCGTGCCAGTTCTTCTCGTTCATCTTCTTAGCATTCGGGTACTCATAGTATGCCGTAGAATTATATACGTGAGCCGGAGCCATCCCGTACAGGTAGTCCAGCGCCTCTCCCGGCGAGCCGAAAGACTTGTGCCTGCGCATTATCTTGTCCTCCAGGTCGTCAAAGAGGATGAAAGCCCATTCCCGGTTGGGGAGATGGTCCGGGAGCGAAATCTCGGCGGTTTTATAGTACTGCTGGAAGCGGGATTTTAAAAAACGGATGGTTCGTTTGTCCATGGTTTCTGAGTTAGGAGAGTTTTTTGGGGTTTGTTTGGTTTCTGCGAGTTTCTTTATGATGGTATAACCCATATTTTATTTTTGCTTATTTGAAAGTTTCTGAAAATAGTTTGGGGGTTTTTGGATTCGAGATTGTATTTTTTAAAAGGGGGAGTATTATATTACTGTTTTCTAAGAGCCTGCGTCGCCGGGTAATTGTCGAAGGCTTTTGATGTCATAGGTGCCGGAAATGGCGTATTCTGTCCGTCTTTTCCCGCACCTGCGGTGCGGCTTTTCCCGTCGCCATGCCTTAAACAATACGAAATTCCCTATGTAAACCTTGTATTCCACAACAATCATCATTTTCGCTTGCTGAGTTCGCCATCATGCCAGAAGCCGCAGTGTTTACGGATGCTGCGCCCGTGCACCGATGGTGACCAGACCGCAGTCCTGTGCCGGTGTTTACCGGACAAAGATAATCTGGAACCGCTGCCTCTGGTAGAACTAAAATGCTGATGAATGCTGAGGTTTCGAAGGTGGTAGCGGTTCACAACATGTGGATTTTATCTTTTTCTAAAAAGAGTGAATTTTTAATTGTTGTGTTCATCTCCAAGGCGTGAAGACTTTCTCAGGCTGTCAACAAATTCCTCACTATCGACATCGTAACCCCATGCTCCACATGTTGGCTAAAACAATCTAATAAACTCTTCAGGTGTTAGCCCTGACTGCCTGATTATTGATTTCAAAGTCCCAACCGGGATTTCATCATAGTCAGGGATAATGACTATACGTGTTTCTTTCGAGGTTTTCTTTTTCATTTTTATGTGGCTGCCCTTTTGTGAAACTACCTGAAATCCCTGGTTACTGAGGCCTTTTACGACTTCACGTGCTGACAGGACGGGAAGCTTTGGCATGGGAAACCTCAATTGTTGTGGTCAGGATAGAGCCTGCAACCGGGACCTGAACATCCTCGTCTTCGAGGTAGAGTTCCACAGCCTCTTTAAGGTTATCGATGGCTTCCTCGACGGTTTCCCCCTGGCTTGCCACGTCAAGTTCCGGGCACCAGGAGACATACCATTTTCCTTCCTTGTGAATGACGGCTGAAAACTTATAGGTCTCTTCCATATGTGAAAAGAGGTTGTGTGTGCTATTAAAGATTTTCTCAAATAGCAATCGTGTTTGGGTAGTAACCATACAGCCGTTCCTGACCCGCATCTGGTGGAAAAAAGGTTCTAGTCACTGTTTTTGGTAGGGCTAAATTCAAGCGTCTTGAAGAAGGCCAGAGGGTTTGCACAAAATTGAGTCTATTTCTTGTGCTGTTTTTTTTCGTGCTACTTCTATTATACTCTACGTTGGGGAAAAGCCGCACCGTAGGTGCGGGACAAGACAGACAGAAGACGATTTCAAGGCTGCCCCGGTTCTAATCTCTCCTCCCATCGAACTTTAAGTCCTCTTGAGGGAGCGAAGCGACCGAAAAGGACGGCGCACTGCAGAGCCGCAACTCTGCACAGGAAACCTTATACAGGTGTCGTATATTATACTTCCCTCATGAAACAGGATATGTCAAGTGCTGACGTGGCTGCGGTGGTCGCCGAGCTTGCAGCCGGTCCTAAGTCCATCATCGATGCGAAGATCGGGAAGATCTATCAGCCCAGCGGTGAGGAGATCAGGATCAATCTTTATGTTTACAATAAGGGGAAGGATAACCTTGTTATCGAGGCCGGGAAGCGAATCCACCTGAGCAAGCACCTTCGGTCAAGCCCTCAGCTTCCCCAGGGCTTCCCGATGCTGCTCAGGAAGCACCTCCTGGGGGGGAGGATTACTTCTGTTAAACAGCACGACTTTGACAGGATCGTGAAGATTGGGTTTATCAGGGGAGGGGTCGAGACTACCCTGATTGTGGAGCTGTTTGCCCGGGGAAACATCGTACTCGTCGATTCTGAAAACCGGATCACTCTGCCTATGAACCCCGTAACCCTAAAGGCAAGGAGGCTCAGGAGCGGGGGGGTCTATGAGCTTCCCGAGGCACAGATGAGCCCGGTGGACGCTGAGGTCTCCGACCTGATGGGAGCGTTTTCAACTTCCACGGCGGATATCGTGCGGACCATCGCTACCCGTTTCAACCTTGGCGGCGTGCTGGCGGAAGAGGTCTGTGTCCGGGCCGGGGTCGATAAGGCGAAGCCTGCAAAGGAAGCCACAGAAGAGGATGCTGATCTGGTTCGAAATGCCATGCAGGACGTTTTTGCTCCGCTGCTCATTGGCAGAGCTGAGGAGGGGGCTGAAACTGGAGTTGAAGCTGTAGCCGAAGCTGAAGTCGAAGCTGTAGTTGAAGCCGAAGTCGAAGCTGTGGTTGAAGCCGAAGTCGAAGCTGTGGTTGAAG
>JAENYU010000050.1:0-2940 GCA_016841625.1 Methanobacteriota archaeon | reverse complement strand
GTTGAAGCCGAAGTCGAAGCTGTGGTTGAAGCCGAAGTCGAAGCTGTGGTTGAAGCCGAAGTCGAATCTATAGCTGAAATAAAAGCCGAAGCTGAATCTGTAGCCGGTGCTGAAGCCAGTGCTGAAGCCGGAGCTCCGAAACTGAAACCCCACCACGTCAAAAAGGAAATCAACGGCAAAGTGGAAGCTTTCGATGTCGTACCTTTTGACCTGGTCCGCTATTCTGATTACGAAAAGGAATACTTCGATTCCTTTAATACGGCACTTGATGAGTTTTTCGGGAAAAAGGCTCTGGAACAGGTTGAGGATGAAAAGCAGGCCGTAAAGAAAGAAAAGACCCTCGGGGTTTATGAGCGCCGGCTCCTGCAGCAGGAAGAGGCGATTGTCAAATTCGAAAAGGACATCGAGAAAAGCAATGCCCTTGCCGAAGCCATCTATGCCAATTACCAGACCATCGAAGAGCTTTTTTCGGTCCTGAACGGGGCAAGGGCGAAAGGGTATTCCTGGGACGAGATCCGCTCCATCCTGAAGCAGGCTAAAAAGACCTTGCCTTCCGCCCAGAAGATTGTGAACATCGACGCGAAGACCGCCACTATCCAGGTGGATCTTGACGGGCTGAAAGCGAATCTGGATATCCGAAAGACCGTGCCTCAAAATGCCCAGGAGTATTACGAGAAGGTCAAGAAGCTCAGCAAGAAGAAAGAAGGGGCTATCCGGGCTATTGAGAATACGAAAAAGGCAATGGAGAAAAAGCCGGCAAAGGCTGCGAAAGGCGGCAGGAGAGTTCTTGCCCGCCGGAAAAAACACTGGTTCGACCGTTTCAGGTGGTTTGTGTCCTCGGACGGTTTCCTGGTGGTAGGCGGCAGGGATGCCGATACGAACGAGGATATTTTCAAGAAGTATATGGAAAAGCGGGACATCGTCTTCCACACCCAGACTCCGGGAGCTCCCCTGACCGTAATCAAGACCGGGGGCAAGGAAGTTCCGGAAACTACCCTTCAGGAGACTGCGCAGTTTGCGGTTTCCTATTCCAGCCTCTGGAAAGCCGGGCATTTCAGCGGGGATTGCTACTGGATCAAGTCTGAGCAGGTCACCAAGACCCCGGAGTCCGGGGAATACCTGAAAAAAGGGGCCTTTGTCATCCGTGGGGAGAGGAACTACTTCAAGGACGTGCCCCTGGGAATTGCAGTCGGGCTCGAGTTGAAGGGCGAGACGCGGGTTATCGGCGGGCCTGCCTCGGCGGTCAAAAAGCACGGGGACTATATTCTGGAAGCGGTCCCTGGCAAGTTCAACCAGAACGACATCTCGAAAAAGATCTACCGGATCTATGCAGATGAACTGAATGACCCCAGGTTTGTCAAACAGATAGCGTCCCCTGACCAGGTCGCCATGATGGTGCCGCCGGGAGAATCGGACCTGAAGAAGCAGAAGCCCGAGAAGAAGGCTGAAAAAGTCCGGAGTGAAACTGAGGTCGAAGCTGGTTTTGAGTCCGAGGTTGAATCTGAAGCCGAATTTGAGGCTGAATTTGAGGCTGAAGTTAAAGGAGAAACCGAAGCTGAATTTGAGGCTGAAATTGGAGTTGAAGCTGAAGGCGAAACTGAAGGCGAAACTGAAGGCGAAACTGAATGTGAGAACGAATGTGGGGACGAAGGTGAGAATGAAGATGAGCTTGAAGGCGAGACTGAAGGCGAGACTGAGGTTGAAACTGAAGCGGGAAATAATTCCAGGGAGGCTGATGTGTGAGAGTTACGAAGCGCTTTCTTAAAGGCAGGGAAGGGGAAATTGCTGTCACTGCCGAGACCCTGGATGACCTCTGGCACCTGAAGTACATCATTGAAAAAGGGGACATGGTCTTTGCCCTGACAAAAAGGAAAGCTGATACTGCAAGTGACAAAATCCGCCCGGAAAAGATTGAGAAGGTAAAAGTCCGTCTCGGGATAAGGGTGGAGGAACTGGAGTTTCACAAGTTTGCGAACAGGCTGCGGGTCCACGGGCCGATAGAGCACGGGATGGATGCGGGCTCTTACCACACCCTGAATATTGAACTCGGGACAAACCTTTCCATTTTCAAGGAGCACTGGAAAAACGACCAGCTCCAGCGTATAAAGGATGCCGAAGAGGCAGGAAAACGCCCGAAGGTTGTGATCGTGGCAGTGGAAGAGGGAGATGCGGACATAGGTTTTGTGCGCCACTACGGAATCGAAGTCTACTCCCATATCCGACAGTCGTCCGGGAAGCGGGAAACAAGCCTGAGGGATGAGTTTTTCAAAGAAATTGTGGAACAGCTCAGGCATGCGGTCCCTGAGGACGCTTCCATCGTGGTCGCAGGGCCAGGGTTTACCAAGGACGATTTCATGAAATACTTCCGGGACGCCCAAAAGGACCTGGCTTCAAAGGCCCTGACTGAGGACACTTCCATGATCGGGATGTCCGGGTTCCAGGAAGTGCTGCGCAGGGGAGCCGTGGACAGGATCATGCAGGAGTCGCGGATCGCCCGGGAATCGACTCTAATGGAAGAGCTGATCAAGGAGATTTCCATGGACGGGAAAGCTGCCTACGGGCTTGCAGATGTCAGGAATGCGCTTGATTTTGGGGCAGTAGAGACCCTTTTGATAGCTGACGAAACCCTCAGAGAAGGACGGGAAAAAGGAAACATCGACCGTTTGCTTCTGGAAGTCGAACAGGCACAGGGGAAGGTGGTCGTGTTCAGTACGGCTTTTGAACCCGGGGAGAAGCTTCATAAGCTGGGGGGTATCGCAGCTCTGCTCCGCTTCAAGGTGCAGGGCTGAACCGAAATCTCTTACTAACTATATCTATTTTTTTCTGTTTCTCTTTATTTTTTGATGTAGTCTTTTCTGGCTCTGACAGGACTGCAGGCTGCATAACTTCTTCTTCTTCTTCTTCTTCTTCTTCTTCTTCTTCTTCTTCTTCTTCTTCTTC